>NZ_JACVAW010000002.1:0-469059 GCF_014851995.1 Paracoccus sp. PAR01 | reverse complement strand
CCCGCGCCATCCATGCCCATATCCATCGCCGGTCCTTCCTCAACGGCAACAAGACCGTCATCTTCCCCGCATCACCCGGAAGCTATGCCAGCGAAAGAATGGGGTAAGTACCGAAACGCCCACGGGCGATGGGGAAAGTGGGACAGATCGCCCTAGTTGACGATGAACTCCGCATGCAGCGCACCGGCTGCATGAATGGCCTTTAGCACGTCGATCATGTCGCGCGGCCTGATCCCTAGTGCGTTCAATCCGGCGACCACATCCGATAGCGAGGTTTCGCCCGAGACTTCGGCAAAGCCGATACCGGGTTCCTGTGTGATCTCGGCCTGACTGCGGGGCAGGACCACTGTATCGCCGGGCGCAAAGGGGTTTGGCTGGGACACGATCGGTGCTTCGCGGACCCTCAGGGTCAGGTTTCCCTGCGACACGGCGACGCGATCGATGCGGACATCTTCGCCGATCACGATCGTCCCCGACTTGTGGTCGATGACAACACGGGCGGAATTTTCGGGTTCGACCGAGATATTCTCGATCCGGCCAATCAGTCGGGCAGGGTTCACCTTGCCCAGCGTCGATGAATCGATGGCGATTGTGCCCGAGTCGATCAGTTCCGCCAGACCTGATCCAAGATCGCGGTTGATCGCGGCCTCAACCCGCGCTGCCGTGGTGAAGTCGGGGTTGCGCAGGGCTAGGCGAATATTGGTCATCTGCGAAAAATCAAAGGCCACCTCGCGTTCGACCCTGGCACCCGACGGTATCGTGCCTGTGGTTGGCACACCCTGGACGACCGAGGCGGCCTCGCCGCTGGCCTCAACCCCCCCGGCCAGGACGGAGCCCTGTGCAACCGCGTAGATTTCGCCATCGGCCGCGTTCAGCGGTGTCATCACCAAAGTCCCACCAAGCAGGCTTTTCGCATCCCCGATAGCGGCGACATTGACACCGATCTGCGATCCTGACCGGGCGAAAGGCGGCAGCGTCGCCGTCACGATGACAGCAGCCACATTCTTGGGTCGGAACGCCTCATCCGTGACATTCACGCCCAATCGCTCAAGCAGCCCGGCCATAATTTCTTCGGTGAAGGGCGAGTTTCGCAGACTGTCACCCGATCCGTTAAGACCGACCACCAGCCCATAGCCGACAAGATCGTTGCCCCGGACACCTTCGACGTTGGCCAGATCCTTGATCCGCACAGGTGCTGCCTGCCCCATTGCCCCCCAAAGCGCAGCCAAGATGACCAGAAGGGCAACGCGCATCACAGGTAATCCGTCAGGCTGAGCTTCGACAGACGCGCGGTCACCGCATAGAGCGTCTCAAGGTTGGACTCGAGTTCGCTCATCGCGGCGGCGGCCTCATAGGGGTCTGCCGCAATGAGCGTGTTGCGCGCCAGCGCCAGCGCCGAGCTTTCGGCCTCATTGGTGGTCTGTGCCTTGGCGGCAGCTTCCTGCTGCACACCCAGAACGGTGCGCGCCGAGGTCATCTGCATCTCGCCCTCGACCATCATCCGACCCGCTTGGCGCGAGATTTCGCGGCGGGTCTCATGATCCAGCGTGTCATTCTGGGCCAGATAGGCCATCGTTGCGAGGCCTTTCAGAACGGTTCGAAGCTCGGTCGAATTACCGGTAATCTTGGGCTCGACATTCCGTCCCGGCGAAATGGCGATCGAAAAGTTGCCTTGGTCATTGCCGGTAAAGGCCTGATCCGAAAATCCTCCGCCGCCCGCAGGCGCGTCAAAGAACGTATCTATCGCGGCAATAACTCCGCTGACCGAGGTCGCTCCACCGATCGCGGTGGTCAGATCGCTCAGCAGGTCGTCATAGCTGACCATCGCGGGCTGATCGGTGCGACTGCCCGAGAACACGAACCGACCCCCGACAGAGGTATTGAGCGCATTCAACGCGGTCTTCAGATCGGCCGGCGCCTTGTCCAGATACACGCCCAGCGTCGCGGGCGAGGCGACAATCGCATCTGACATGAGTACCGTCCCGGTTTCTGACACGATGCTCTGGATACTGCCCAATGCCGTCTGCATGGCCGACAGGACGCCCTGAGCCTCGCTGAGATTGTTTGAATAATCCTTGAGCGTGGTCAGCCGGTTCTCGATCTGCGAGATCCGGTTCAGGTCACCCCGCAGCGCCTGAGGAATGTCGGATTTGATGCCCGTCGTCGCCTCTTGCCAGATCGCACTCAGCCGCGACTTGATCGCCGTCTGGGACAGGCGCAACTGATAGGAACGGGCCAGATCGCTGATCGAATTGAATTGGGTCATGTCAGCCTCAGAAGTTCGTCGAGCATGTTGCTGGCGGTCTGCAGGACCTTGGCATTGGCCGAGTAGGCCCGCTCAAGCGTCAGCAGGGCCTGCATTTCGGTGTCGGTATCGACGCCCTCTGCCAAAAGTGCGGTACGAAGACCTTCTGAACGGGTCTGGTCCTGAACGCTGGCAGTGTCGCTGCGCAGGCGAAGACTGGCGGCTTGCGAGGCGATATCCGACGCGATCCCAAGCAGCGACTTGGGCGCGCCGGGCAGTGCCGAGGACGCGGGACTGCGATTTTCGGACAGCGCCGCGCTCATCCGCAATAGCAGCCCGCTTTCGCCAGCATCACCGGCGTCAGTGGCGTTCCTGCCGGCCCGAATTCGCCACAACTGCCCGCCTTGGGCCGGGTCCATCTCGGCCGCGACCGACAGCCGGTTGGCCAGACCACGTTCGGTACCAGCGGTAAAGTCGGACTGTCCATCTGCGAACAGGCCGTGCTCGCCCACGGTCAGGCTGAGGTCCAGCGAGGGGTCTGCGAAGCGGTCGTAGATCTCGCGCGCGAATGCGTCGATCTGTTCCTGATAGGCCGGGGCAAGCTTGTCCCTTATTTCGAAACTGGCCGTGAGTGAGCCGCCCGAGAAAATCCGCATTTCAGACTGGCTGAGCGCTTTGCCATTCACCGAGACGGTGCCAAGCGCACCATTTTCGACTGTCATGTCGGGGGTGATCGTGCCAGCCGCAGTGAACTCGATCTTTGCCGGGGTCGTCCCGTCCAGAAGCGTCCCGCCCCCTTTGGTGAAGATCGCAACGCGGCCATTTTCGCGCGTGACTTCAACGATGGGGACAATGCTGGAAATATCGTCCAGCACCGCCTGCCGCGCATCGACGAGCGAGGACGGGTCCTGTCCCTGCGCCGAGAACGACGTGATCTGCCGGTTCAACTCGGCGACCCGCTCCAGTGCAGTGTTCAGCCGTCCGACGTCATTCGCGATCGACTTGTCCGCCGTAATCCTTGCATCCGAGATGCCTTGGGCGATGCCGCCAATTTTGCCTGCCAGTTCGGTGGCGGCATCCAGTACCCCTTGCAGGCGGACATCGCCGTCCGGTCGGGCGGTGGCCGAGACGATGGCAGTGTCCAGCGTCGTCAGATAGGTGACCAGTGACGTGTTGTCATTTGCCGTGCCAAAGCTGGTCTCCATCGTGGCATGAAAGCTGGCGACGGCGGATGATCCGGCGGCATTCGCCATCGAGATCCGGCTGTCGCCAAGCAATCCCGCATTCACCATCCGACGGACGCCGTCGATTGCGACGCCGCCGCCATTTGCCGCATAGACCCGCGATGACAGGTCAAGTTCGCGCCGTGCGTATCCGGCCACCGACTTGTTCGAGATGTTGGTCGAAACGATCTCGGTAGCGCGCGATGTCGCGGTCAGACCGGACAGCGAATTCGAGATTGCTGATGAAAGGCTCACGGGATCAGTCCTTCTTCAGGGGATTGCCCTTAACGCTTGAGGTTGGTGGTTTCCTGCAGCATCTCGTCGACGGTGGTGATGATTTTGGCGTTGGACGAATAGGCCCGCTGGGTCTGGATCAGGTCGGTCAACTCGGCCGCCACATCGGTGGTCGAGCTTTCGCGCGCATAGCCCGCCACCGAACCGGTCGGCCCGTCACCCGCGTTCCACAGGAAGAACGAGCCCGATTCCGGCGAGACCTGATAGGACTGGTTGTCCAGCGCGATCAGGCCGTTGGGATTGGGCACATCGACCAGCGGGATCTGAAACAGCAGCCGGGTCATTCCGTTGTCGTACGTCCCGCGCAGGTAGCCGTTCTCATCGACCTCGACCGCGGTCAGCACGCCTGCGGCCGTACCGTTCTTGGTGATGTTGGTGGGCGAGAAATCCGAGCTGATCTGGGTCAACCCGCTCGCACCGCCCGGCGTGCCGATGGTGATGGTGATCGGGCCATGCGCTGCGTTGACCGTCAACTGCCCGGTCGCCGGATCATAGGCACCGCCTGACAGTGTCGTCACCGAGCCCAGCGGCCCACCGGGGGCGTCGTTGAAGTCCAGCGTATAGGAGCCGACAAGGGTCTCATCCGCCACAGTTGCCGGATCGTCAGTGACCGCCATGTCCCTGATCTCCATCGTCCAGGAGTTCGAGCGACCGCTGCCAGCCGCGCCGACGGTCGGGACAAAGCTCATGTTCAGCGACCGTGACGCGCCGAGATTGTCGAAATACTCGATCGTGGTCGAAGATGTGGTTGCGGTCGATCCGCCCACCGTCGCCTCGGCCGGCAGGTTGAAGCCGACGCTGATCGCGGTCGTTGGTTCGGCATAGGTGTCATTGGCATTCAGAACGATCGGCCGCAGCGCCGAGGTCGAGTCGCGCGGCACCGAAGGAAGGGTCCCGTCGCGGTTGGCGGGCCAGCCCATCAGCACAAGTCCCGAGGATGTCCGCAGCACCCCTTCGGCATCGGTCCGGAAGGCTCCGGTCCGGGTCAGGGTCAGCGGAGCATTGCCGCTGCCAAGGTTGTTCATCTCGGTCATGCTCATCACCGGCAGCATGCCCCGCCCGGTAATCGCGAGGTCCAGCGCGTTGCTGGTCCCGACCAGACTGCCACGCTGATCGACGACACGACCGGACTGGGCCAGAACACCGCCCGCCGTGTATTGGCCGCCGCTGCCCGATCCGCCGATCACGACGCTTTCGAATTCCGTCGATACGCGGCGATAGCCGTAGGTGCTGGAGTTCGCGATATTGTCCGAGATACCGGCAAGCCGGGCGGAGTTCGCGGCGAGGCCGGACACACCGGCGCTGAGAGCAGAGGAAATCGACATTCGGGTGATCCTGTCTGAGTCGAGTTGGCTTCAGTCTGGGGTGCCGCCGGTAAAGAATGCCCTAACGGGTGCGCTGTATTTCCGGCCTATCTAAGTAAAATCACTTCGATCCGGTTGTTCGCCGGGTCCATCGGGTTGATCGAGCGGTTGCGGCGATCGGCAAAGGCCGCCACCCGCAGAATGCGTTTTTCGTTCAGACCCGCGCCTTCCAGCAGGTTGCGGACCGCGTGGGCGCGTGCGTCCGACAGCGCCCAGACCGGCGAATGAACCAGAAGCTCGGGATAGGTGCGGACGTGACCGGTGATGGCCAGCTGATTTTTGACCCGGCCAAGCACCCCGGCCAGAATCCCGGCCAGTTCGCGTAGCTCGGGGCTGGGCTGAGCGCTGTCCTCGACGAAAAGCGGCTCATCCAGCAAGTCGGTCAGTTCGATCACCAACCCTTCATCGGTCATGCGGGTGACGACATGTTTCAGCAGATTGACCCGCTGCATCGATTCCGCCCCGCGTCCGGTCAGCGCGTCCTGCACATGTTTCACCATCGCGTCGAATTCGGCGTCGCGCGCCTGACCACCCTTCGTATCGCGCGAAGATCCCAGGCCCCTGCCGGAATTCGTATCCTCGTTCTGCAGGTCGCCGCCAAAGGGTCCATGCGCGCCGCCCTTGCTGGACTGCACGATGGTCGGGTTGAAATATTCGGCCAGACCCTGACGCTGCTTTTCGGTGGTCGCATTCAGCAGCCACATCAGCAGAAAGAACGCCATCATCGCGGTGACGAAATCGGCATAGGCGACTTTCCATGCGCCGCCGTGGTGACTGCCACCGCTGCTTGCCTGCACCCTTTTGATGATGATCGGGCTACCGCCTGGCTTTGCACCCATGTGACACCTTTTCCCCGCGAGTCTGTCAGGGAGTAAGCCTCAGACGCTAAGATCGGGTTAATTGCGGCAATTCGCCCGAAATTCCGCGGCGTAGGAATACCGGTTTGCCTTGATTGCGGCGGGGCAGGGCATATTCTTGGGCGATGAATGTCGAAGGCGATTATGATCTGACCACGGGTGCGGGGCTTGTCGCCTGTCCGCGCTGCGATGCGCTGCATGTTGAGCATGACCTGCAACCCGGTGAGACAGCTCGCTGCGTGCGCTGCAATGCGCTGCTGGCCAGCCCTCGGGCGGGGGCGTTCACCCGGATCATCGCGCTGTCGGTCACCTCGCTGGTGCTGATGGTGGGGGCGGTGTTCTTTCCCTTCCTCGAAATCTCGCGCATGGGATTTGGCAACGAGACCTCGCTGTTCGGGGTGGCGATGGCGTTTTCACATGGCGCGCTGATGCCGCTGACCGTGGCGCTGATGGCGACGATCATCGGCCTGCCGGTGCTGCGCGCCCTGCTGCTGGTCTATACGCTGCTGCCGCTGTCGCGCGGCCGCGCGCCCTATACCCATGCCGTCGGCGCCTTCCGCCTGTCCGAGAGCCTGCGCCCCTGGTCGATGGCCGAGATCTTCGTCATTGGCACCACGCTGGCGCTGGTCAAGGTCGGGGGGCTTGCCAATATCAGCCTTGGCCCGGCCTTCTGGGCGTTTTGCGGCCTGATCGTGGTCAATGCGGCCAGCAATGTCTTTACCAGCGCGACCACGATCTGGGATGCCATCGAGGATGGCGGCATGGCCACCGACGGGCGTGAACTGGCAAGGACCGTCGCGAAATGAATGAGGATCACGCCACCCCGATCATGACGGCGCATCGTGCGGGGTTGATCGGCTGCCGCAGCTGCGGTCGCGTCTGGCCCGAGGCGGAAACCCATTGCCAGCGTTGCGGGGCCGAACTGGTCCCCCCAGACCGCCGCTCGCTCAGCGCGGTCTGGGCATGGCTGATCGCTGGGTTGATCTTCTATATCCCGGCCAACCTGTTCCCGATGCTCAAGACCTCGACCTTTGGCGGGCTGCGCGGGAACACCGAATCCACCATTCTGGGTGGCGTGGTTGAGCTGCTGCATTACGGCAACTGGTTCGTCGGCGGCGTGGTCTTTGTCGCTTCGATCGTCGTGCCGATCGGCAAGTTCATCGCGATCGCCTGGCTGGCGCGGGTTGCAGGCCGTCCGGCTACGGTCCATGACGCGCATTGGCGGCTGGGGCTGTATGAGGTGGTCGAGTTCATCGGGCGCTGGTCGATGATCGACGTCTTTGTCGTCGCGATCCTTTCGGCGCTGGTGCAACTGGGATTCGTCGCCTCGATCCATCCCGGCCCGGCGGCGGTCTGCTTCGCGCTATCTGTTGCTTTCACGATGCTTTCTGCGCAAAGCTTTGATCCAAGGTTGATCTGGCGAGGATTGCCGCTGCGAAGCCGCAAGGACTGAACTGACATATGACCGAGACTCCTTCGCCTGACGGCCAGAATGCCGCCTTGAAGCCAGCCGAACCTGTCCGCAAGACTGCCGCGCGCGCCGCAAGGGCGGGCTCGTCGCTGATCTGGCTGGTTCCGATCATCGCGCTGATCGTCACCCTGGGCGTCGGCTGGAACATGCTGGCCAGCCGGGGCACGCTGGTCACCGTGGATTTCAAGGACGCGACCGGCATCATCCCCGGCGAGACCGCGTTGAAATTCCGCGAGATTACCGTGGGCAAGGTCGAATCCGTCCGCTTCACCGAGGATCTGCAGCAGGTCCGCGTCCAGATCCGCGTCGACAAGGATCTGGCGCCTTTCATCGATCAGGACGCGCAGTTCTGGATCGTGCGGCCGCAGGTCTCGGCGCAGGGCATCTCGCGTTTGGACACGGTGCTGACCGGGGCCTTTATAGAGGGTTACTGGGACGACAAGGCAACCGGACAACTGACCGAATTCCAGGGGCTTGAGCGGCCGCCACTGACCAATCCCGGCGAAAGGGGCACGCTGATCGTCCTGCATGCCGACCGCTCGCGTGGGATGACCGAGGGTGCCCCGGTGCTGTTCCGCGGTATCCCGGTCGGGCAGATGCAGAACCTGCGGCTGGCCGAAGACGATGAGGGCGTCTTGGCCGATGTCTTTATCGCTGCCCCCCATGACGCGCGGCTGACCAGCAATACCGTGTTCTGGGACACGTCGGGTTTCTCGGTGTCCTTCGGGGCGCAGGGGGTGGCGCTGAACGTGAACTCGCTGGCGACGGTGCTGCAGGGCGGGGCGGAGTTCGCCACGCTGACCTCGGGTGGGCAGCCGATCAAGAACGGCCACCGTTTCGAAATGCAGGCCGATGAGGCCTCGGCGCGGGCCAATCTTTATACCGACACCTCGAATGCCTTGCGTCTGACCATGTTGGTCGACGAATCCGTCAAGGGGCTCGAGACCGGGGCGAATGTCCAATATATGGGCCTGACCGTCGGTCGGGTCACCAATCTGGCCGCCAAGGTGGTTCCGGGCGAGGCCGGGGCCGAGCAGGTCGATCAGGAAGTGACCCTGGCCGTCACCCCCGAACGTCTTGGCCTGAGCGGCGAAGTCACGCCGGAACGCGCACAGGAATTCATGGCCGAACAGGTCCGGCAGGGCCTGCGCGCCCGTATCACCAGCGCCGGTTTCTTTGGGACCTCGCTTGAGGTCGAACTGGTCAGCCTGCCCGAGGCCGAACCCGCCGAACTGGACCTGACTGCCCAGCCCTATCCGGTCATTCCGTCGGTGCCGGGTCAGGTTTCGGATTTCTCGCAGACCGCGCAGGGCTTCCTGTCGCGGGTGGGCCAGCTGCCGATCGAGGAGGCGCTGAAATCCGTGACCGACATGATGAATTCGGTTACCGCTCTGGTCAGCAGCGAGGATACCCGCGCCATTCCCTCGGCGCTGCGCGGCACCCTGGACGATGCCAAGGCCACCAGCGGCGAGATGCGCCAGATCGCCACCGAATTGCGCGAATCCGGTGCGGCGGGCCAGATCCGCAAGATGGTGGACGAGGCCGCCGCCGCCGCCGAGGCGGTCAAGCTGGCCGCCGCCGAGGTGCCGGCCATGGTCGAGGAAATCGACAAGGCCGCAACCAAGGTCGGCGAGGTCGATTTTGCCGCCATCTCGACCGAGGCCGAGGGCATTCTGAAGGATGTCCGCGCGATGATCGGCACCGAGGATGCCGGGCAGTTGCCCAAGAACCTGTCCGATACGCTGAAGGCGGCCTCGGGGCTGCTGACCGATCTGCGCGACGGCAATGCGGCGGGCAGCCTGAACGAGGCCTTGGCCTCGGCCAAGACGGCGGCAGACAGCGTGTCTACCTCGGCACAGCGCCTGCCGCAGCTTTCGGCGCGGCTGGAAGCGCTGGCGGCACGGGCGGAAAGCGTGATCGCGGCCTATGGCGACCGCTCGGCCTTCAACAATGAATCGATCAATCTGATGCGCGAGATGCGGCGCGCGGCCAATTCCTTTGGCAGCCTTGCCCGCACCATCGAACGCAATCCGCAAGCCTTCATTCTGGGACGGTAAGATGCGCCAATACGTGATCGCCTCAATCCTGCTGGCCGCATTGGCGGGCTGTTCGAGTGGCGAAAAGACCGCCCGCTTCCTGATCGACCCGCCAACCACCGGCGAACGGCTGCCGAACCGTTTGGGCACGACCGAGTTGAAGGACGTATCGCTGCCCGATTATGCCTCGGCCGGCGAGGTCAGCTGGCAAAGCGCCGACGGGGCGGTGCGCTCGAACACCAAGCAGCTTTGGGCCGACAATCCGCAGCGCGCCTTTACCCAAACTTTGGCGCGGGCGATTTCGGACCTGTCCGGCGCAACCGTGATCGGAGAGCCCTGGCCCCTGGCCGAGCCGCCGCGTCGCACCCTAGAAGTGCGGGTGGAAAAGGCGCTGGCGCAATCGGACGGGACCTATCGTCTGGCGGGACGCTATTTCGTCGGCGACAGCCGCTCGGGCGGGGCCAATCAGGCGCGCAATTTCGACATCCATGTACCGATGGGTGAAGGCGGGGCGGCCAGCCCGGCGACGGTCGCGCGCGCGCAATCGCTGGCCATTGCGCAGCTGGCGCGTCAGATCGCGGTGCTGGGCGGGCCGGGCAATTCGCTGCGGACCTCGTCCGCGCCGCCGTCGAATATCGACGACATCTTCTCGCAGCCGCTGCCGCCGCTGGAAGGCAGCTGAGTCAGCTTTCCTCGGGATCGAACTGGCCGAAACGTCCGGCGGCAAAGACCAGCGGGTGATCGCCCGGCCCCGCCACGGTCACCCGCAGCACGCGCCCCACCATCACCGTATGATCGCCCGCCTCATGCGCGGCATGGGTTTGGCAGTCGAACCGCGCCGCGACGCCGGGAATCACCGGCACGCCCTGATCGTTCAGCAGATGGTCCAGCCCGTCGAACTGCGCGCCGCCTCGGGTGAAGCGCAGGCAGGTGTCCAACTGCTCGGCCCCAAGGATATGCACCGCCCAATGCTGTGCCTCGACAAAGCCCTGATGCCGGGTCGAGGTCCGCGCCGGGCACCACAGCACCAGCGGCGGCTCAAGCGAGACGCTGCTGAAGCTGTTCACCGTCATTCCCATCGGTCCCCGGCTGCCTTGGGTCGTGACCACGGTGACGCCGGTGGCGAATCGTCCCAACGCCTCGCGCAGCAGGCGGGCCTCGGCATTGGCGGGGTGGAAGGTGATTTCGTCAGCGAGCCGGTCGCGGGTCGCGGGAGGAATGCGGCGCATGCGCGGGCCCTGTCATCGTGCTGTCGCTACCTTCATAGCCGCGCGGCAAGGGGGCATCAAGTTCGGGCCCGTGCCTCGGGTGCCTCGCCCAAAGCTGCGATCAATTGGCCATGCAGGCGCGGCGGCGCGATCAGCAGCCCGTCAGACAGGGCGCGGGCGGTGTTGAAGCGCATCTCGCGGCCGGAAATCTCGGTGGCGATACAGCCCGCGCGTTCGGCGATCAGGCTGCCTGCGGCAATGTCCCATTCCCATGCGGCGCGGGTCGACAGGGTCGCGTTGAACTGCCCCTCGGCGACAAGGCACAACCGCCATGCCAGCGAAGGCCGGAATTCGCGCCGGATCGGCGGCACGCGGCCTTGCCAGAACACCGGGTCAAGGCTGGGCTTCGATGCCAGAACCGTCGCGCCGTCGATGTCATGATCGCGGGGCGTCATCGGCTGCCCGTTGAGCAAGGCGGGACCATGCACATGGGCGCTGTAGGTCATGTCGCGGGCAGGCAGATGGACGACGGCGGCGGTCACCCGGTCGCCGGTGGCGATGGCAAGGGAATGGGAAAACCCCTCCTGCCCGGCCAGAAACGCCCGTGTCCCGTCGATCGGGTCGATGATGAAGCAATGCTCGGCATCCAGCCGCGAGGCATCGTCGGCCGATTCCTCGCTCAGCCAGCCGTAATGCGGGCGGGCGGTGCGCAGAAGCTGTTCAAGATGGGCGTTGACGGCCAGATCGGCCTCGCTGACCGGGCCGGCGCCTGCGTCCTTTTCCCATGACTGCGGGTCGTTGCGCCAATAGCGCAGCGCGATCTCACCGGCCTCGTGCGCGGCCTGTTCCAGCAGCGCAAGATCATTCGCCGGCAAGGGTCATCCCTTCGACCAGAAGGCTGGGCACGCGCATCGCGCGCCAGTCGCGCAGGTCATTGGCGGCCGTCACATGCATCAGCATGTCACGCAGGTTGCCCGCGATGGTGCATTCGTTGACGGCATGGGTGATCTGTCCGTTTTCGACCCAGAAGCCGCTGGCCCCGCGCGAATAATCCCCGGTGGTCGAGTTGATCGAGGCCCCCAGCATCGAGGTCACGATCAGCCCGCGGCCCATGTCGCGGATCAGCTCGTCGCGCGTGCTTGTGCCGGGGGTCAGCGCAAGGTTGGTCACGCCCGGAGAGGGCGGACTGCCCGCGCCGCGCATGGCGCTGGCGGTCGATTCCATCCCCAGCTTGCGCGCCGTCGCCAGATCCAGCGTCCAGCCCTGCAGCACGCCGTCGCGAACCAGCGCACGGTCTGCGGTCGGCAGGCCCTCGGCGTCGAAAATGCGCGAGCCGCCCATGCGCGCCAGATGCGGCAGTTCGATCAGGTCGAATCCGGCGGGCAGCACCTGTTCGCCAAGCGCATCGCGCAGCCAGCTTGCGCCGCGCGCCACTGCCGCGCCATTCACCGCGCTGACCAGATGTCCGATCAGCCCCGAGGCGACGCGTTCGTCGTAAAGGATCGGAAATGCCCCAGTCGGGGGCTTTTTTGCCCCGCGCCGATCCACGGTGCGTTCGGCGGCCAGACGGCCGATTTCCTCGGGTTCGGGCATATCGGACAGGTGGACGCGGGATTCCCCGGCCCAGTCGCGCTCCATCCCCGTGCCCTCACCGGTAATGGCAATGGTGGACAGCCCATGCCCGCTGCGCCCCAGCCCGGCCGAAAAGCCGTTGGTCGCGGAAATCCACATCTGCCGGCGCGAATGCGAGGCCGAGGCGGATTCGATCTTGGACACGCCGTCGACAGCCAGCGCCGCCGCTTCGGCGCGCAGGGCAGCGTCCTGCAAGGCTTCCGGGGTCGGATCGGCCCCGTGATCGTAAAGGTCCAGCCGGCTGCTATCGGTGTCGCGGGTCAGTTGATCGATCTCGGCCAGACCAAGATTGTCATCGATCGGGGTTTCGCGGGCCATGGCGACGGCGCGGGCGGCGATTTCCTGAATCGTGCGCGCGGAGTGATCCGAGGCCGACACACAGGCCTGACGCCCGCCCAGCAGCACGCGCAGGCCGATTTCGACCCCTTCGGCGCGTTCGGCATGTTCCAGCTTGCCCGCGCGCACATCGACCGAGACAGCCGCTGCGCTGACCGCGACCGCATCGGCCTGATCGGCCCCGGCCTGTCGCGCGGCGGACAGAAGCTGTTCGGTCAGGGACTGAAGGCGGGCAAATTCGGACATGGCTGCTCCTTATATGGCAGACGGGGCCCGGAACCGGGTCCGAACCCCGTCGAATCCTGCCGGAGCATGGCGCGGGCCTGCTCCGGCGGGGTCTTACTTGATCTGCTGACCGTTGGCAAAGATCGCGCCGCCTTCCTTGAACTCAAGGTCGGTGGCCATCTTGTCGGTGCTGCCCTCCACGGGCTTGGCGAACATCGCCAGCATCATGCGCACACCCATCATCTGGTCCTGCGGGATCAGGCCAATGCTGCCCAGCGTATCGACCAGCGTATTCACGCCCTCATATTCGGCATGGATCTGCCCGATCGGAGCCTCAAGGCTGCCGCCATCGGTCGCCTTCAGTTCACCGGTGGCATTGGCCTTGGCGCCCAGCAGATCCAGCGCGAACTTGTTGATCCGCATCTCGACCGGCTCAAAGCCCGAGGGCTCGGCGGCGACTTCATCGTCCATTGCGTCAGTTTCGGCCTCGGCCTGTGCATCATCGGCGGGGGCGTCGGGGGCAACGCCCTCGGCCGTCGCGCTGTCGGTGTCGTCCGCCGGGACGGTTTCATCCGCTTCGGGCATGGCGAACAGGTCGCGCGTGACCTTCATCAGCCCGCTCAGGTCCAGTTCAAGCGAGGCCGGGGTCCGCGGCAGGCTGGCCTGCGGGTCGAACATCTTCCAGATGTCCTCGGCCATGGTCACGCCGGTCAAAGCATAGGCAAAGCTGAAGGGCTGCGCTTCCTCGCGTTGCGAGACCGGCAGCTTCAGGTCCATGCTGCCGCTTTCGATCGCATAGCTGACGGGGAAGGGGATCTGCGGCGAGGTCAGGCTGAAATCCATCGCCTTCGAGCCAACCCGGTAGCCCATGCCGTCCTGCGACAGCGAGAAGGCGGCGTCAAAGCCCTTGCCCTGATAGGTTCCGGTGCCGGTCGAGGGCTGGCCGTTCTCGTCCATGCCGGAATAGTCGAAGGTCGCGTTGACGGCGCCCGCCTCGAAATTGCCGTCCATGGCCAGCCCGGCCTTGAGCGCGGCGTCCATTTCCTCTTCCATATTGGTGAAGTCGCCGGGGGCCGACATGCTGCCCTGGCTTTTCAACCCGTCGAGGCTGCCCGCGAACTTGACCTTGCCGTCCTGATCGTCGGTGACGTCGCCGTTGAAGGTCAGCGCCTCGGTATTCATGGCATAGTCGTATTTGTTCGGGGTGCCCGAAACGACATGGAAGGTGCCGGTGGAATTGGTCAGCGCGAAATTCATCGGCAGCGGGGTCTGCGTGCCTTCCGTGGTGATCGTGGTCGTCGTCAGGTCGATCGTCGGATAGTCGAATTCATGCGTCATGTCCTCGGGCGCGCCCGAGGTGGTGATGCGGTTGCCGGGAATGCGGACCGTCATCGGGATCGCATAGTTGCTGCCTTCGGGTTCCTCACCCTCAAGATTGACGGACAGCTCCTCGGCAAAGACGGTGCTGACCTTGCCATTGCCGTCATCGGTCAGCACGACCTGCGGCAGCTTCATGCTCATGCGCCCGGTATCGGCACCGCCAGCGATCAGCACGTCATGCACGGTCAGGGTGCTTCCGGCCTTGTCCCGGCTGCCTTCGGCCACGGAATAGCCCACGGACTCGTAGTAATCGATCCAGGACTGCCAGACCTGCTCGGGCGTGACATCGGCGAGTGCGGGTGCGGTCATGGCCGTCAGGGCCAGAGCGGAACTCGTCAGGCGGCGGAACATCTGAAAAACCTTTCTTGGTCCGTAAGTCTGGGGCCGGATGTCGGGAAACGACAGCCCGGAGCGTGCGGTTAATGCATAAAAGAACAGCTTATGCGGATTTGCCAGTGCCCGAATGAGAAGGATAGCGCGAACTTGACCGGAATCGCAAAGCGGGCAGGGACTGGCCTGTCCCCGCCGCGCCGCAAGGGCTGGATTGGCGGTTGCCCGCCCGTCGGTCAGGCGTAGGCGGATTCTTTGCCGAAATGCGTGCAAAGCAGGTAATAGACCACCGCGCGATACTTGTTGCGGTTGGCGCTGCCGTATTTGGTCACGACCGCATTGATCGCGTCCATCAGTGCCGGCCCGTCGGGCAGGCCCAGCTTCTTCATCAGGTAATTGTTCTTGATCCGCTCAAGCTCGGCGGGGTCGCTGGCCGCGACGGTTTCGGCATCGGCGCTGTAGATCGAAGGACCGCAGCCGATCACCACCTTGGTTAGCAGGTCCAGGTCAGGCGAGAGGCCCAGCTTGTCCTTCATGTCGGCGGCGTATTTCGCGATCAGGTCGTCCCGTTTGCTCATTTGTCTTCCCCCGAAAAGTGATCCTTCCGGGGGAAGCGTAGCTGGCTGCAGACAAATAGCAACCAAAACCGGGGGTTTGGCCCTTAGTAGCGGTAGTGCTCGGCCTTGAACGGGCCCTCGGGCGTGACACCGATATAGTCGGCCTGTTCCTTTGTCAGCGTGGTCAGCTTGACGCCGATCCGGTCCAGATGCAGGCGGGCGACCTGCTCATCCAGATGCTTGGGCAGGATATAGACGCCGGGCTGGTATTCGTCGCCCTTGGTCCACAGCTCGATCTGGGCCAGCACCTGGTTGGTGAAGCTGGCGGACATCACGAAGGACGGGTGACCGGTGGCGTTGCCCAGGTTCAGCAGGCGGCCTTGGCTCAGCAGGATGATGCGATTGCCCGAGGGCATCTCGATCATGTCCACCTGGTCCTTGATATTGGTCCATTTGTGGTTTTTCAGCGCGGCGACTTGGATCTCGTTGTCGAAATGGCCGATATTGCCGACAATGGCCATGTCCTTCATCTCGCGCATATGCTCGATGCGGATGATGTCCTTATTGCCGGTGGTGGTGACGAAGATATCCGCCGTCGCGGCGACGTCTTCCAGCAGCACGACCTCGAACCCGTCCATCGCGGCTTGCAGCGCGCAGATCGGATCGACCTCGGTTACCTTCACGCGGGCGCCTGCGCCGCGCAGCGAAGCGGCCGAGCCCTTGCCCACATCGCCATAGCCGCAGACGACGGCGACCTTGCCCGCCATCATCACGTCGGTGGCGCGGCGGATACCGTCGACCAGCGATTCCTTGCAGCCGTATTTGTTGTCGAATTTCGACTTGGTCACGCTGTCATTGACGTTGATCGCCGGGAAGGGCAGCTGGCCCTTCTTGTGCAGATCGTACAGACGATGGACGCCGGTGGTGGTCTCCTCGGAAACGCCCTGCAGCGCGGCACGCTGCTGGGTGAACCAGCCCGGCGACTGCGCAAGACGTTTCTTGATCTGCGCGAACAGGCACTCTTCCTCTTCCGAGGTCGGGACGGCGATCAGGTCGGTTTCGCCGGCTTCGACACGCGCGCCCATCAGGACATACATGGTGGCATCGCCGCCATCGTCCAGAATCATGTTCGCGGTGCCTTCGCCGAACTGGAAGATCTGGTCGGTATAGGTCCAGTAATCGGTCAGGGTCTCGCCCTTGATGGCATAGACCGGGATGCCGGCGGCAGCGATGGCGGCGGCGGCATGGTCCTGCGTCGAATAGATGTTGCACGACGCCCAGCGGACTTCGGCGCCAAGGGCGGTCAGCGTTTCGATCAGGACGGCGGTCTGCACGGTCATGTGCAGCGAACCGGCGATGCGTGCGCCCTTCAGCGGCTGGCTGGCACCGAACTGAGCGCGCAGCGCCATCAGGCCCGGCATTTCGGTTTCGGCGATGTCCAGTTCCTTGCGCCCGTAATCGGCCAGGCTGATGTCTCGGATGATGTAATCGGTCACGGCAATGCCTCAAGAAGGGGAAGTTGCCGCGCCCAATATCATTTACCGCGATTTCCTGCAAATCGCCCGATCAGCTGCCAAGGCCTGCCTTGGTGAAATAGGATTGCGGGCTTTGCGCATCGCTGAAGCCGATCCCCGAGGCGATGACGCAGCTGGTGGCATCCGGGCGCTCCAGCACCACGGTCCATGTCCCCATCAGATCCGAGCCCCATAGCGCGGTATCGTTGGCATTGGTCGCGATCCGGCTTTCGCCGAAATCATCGCTAAGTGTCTGTGCGATCTCGGCATCATGGCCGCACCACGGCTGGTCGCCGCTGGCCTGTTCCGACAGCGGCAGGCGGCGGGCCATTTCGCGCACGGCTTGCGGCTCCATCCCGGCCACGGCCGACCAGCCGCGCGGATTGGCAAGGTTTTCCTCGCGTGAGGTGGTGGCGGCATGGGCCGACAGGCTGGTTAGGGCCAGCAGCATCGCCAGCAGCGCCGTATTCGTCTTGCGGATCGGGTTCAGCATCGTTCTTAACCTCTCGCTTGCGCGTTCGATCTGGACAAATAACAGACGAAAGCGTGGCGAAGTTCCCGCAAACCACGGAAACGGCTTCATGCGAGCGCTAGCATGACTGGCCGCAATCCCCTAAGAAGGCGGCCAAGACCTGATGCGAGAAGGGGACAGGACATGGCGATCTTGCTGGCGGATGTGGGTGGCACGAATGCCCGTCTGGCATTGGCGCGGACCGATGAGGGCATCTATACCGGCAGCATCACCCGGTTCCGTGGCGACGATCATCCCGACTTCGACGAGGTCGTGCGTCTGTTCCTTGAACGCGAAGGCAATCCCCGGATCGAGGCCGTCTGCGTCGCCGTTGCCGGTCCCGTCTCGCAGGGGCAGGCCCGCCTGACCAATCGCGACTGGAATTTCAGCGAGAAGCGCCTGATCGAGATGACCGGCGCGGGCCGCGCCCGGTTGATCAACGACCTGACCGCGCTTGGCTATGCCACGCCCTCGCTGTCGGGGGATGCGGCGGGTTTCCTGCGCGAAGGCCCCAAGGCCGAGGCACTGAACGGCCAGCGGCTGGTGGTGAACGCGGGGACCGGCTTCAACGTCTGCGCCGTCAAGGTCATGCCCGGCGGCGCCATCGCCTGTTTCGAACATGAGGTGGGCCATACCCGCCTGCCGCTGTCAGTCTGGACCCCGCTGGTCGAGGTGCTGGGCGATCGCGCCGCACCCTTCGATTCCGTCGAGGAACTGTTCGCCGGGCGCGGGTTGGCGCGTCTGCATGCGCAAATGACCGGGACCGTGCCGGGCCGCGCCGAAACCGTGGTCGAGGCAGCGGGTGCCGGTGATGCGGCTGCTCAGGCGACCTGCGATCTGTACGCGCGGCTGTTCGGCCTGATCTGCCGCGAACTGGCGCTGCAGTTCATGCCGATGGACGGGATGTTCCTGGCGGGCAGCGTCGCGCGCAGCGCGGCACAGCGGCTGGAGATCTTTGAGGCGGCCTATCTGTCCGATCCGTTGATGGCGCAGATCCCCGCTGCGGTGCCGATCGGCATGATCCGTGACGACATGGCCGCACTTCACGGGTGTCTTTCCGCCATTGCGTGAAGATTTCCGCTCATCCGGCCCATGAAGCTGGATTTCACAGCGATTTGACTGCAAAACTCCCCAAAACGACCAAAAAAGGGCGGATGGGGATGAGACGACTTCTGAAGGCAGGCACCGCTGCCGCATTCGTGCTGTCAGCGGGGACGGATCAGGCGCTGGCCCAATCCGCAGGCTCGTCCTCTTCGTCACCGTCCTCTGCGTCGTCATCGCCATTTTCCGGGCTGTTCGGCGGGAAGAAGGGGAATGAGACCTCTCCGGTCGATATCAATATCTCGGTCGCCGGCTCGAACGAGGATCTGCCGCCGGCGATCCGCAATACCTCGTTGCTGATCTCCGCCCAGAACGAGGGGCGCGTCACCGGGCAGGACATGCTGGCCGCTGCGCGCGGCGATTATGCCCGCATCCTTGGGGTGCTCTACGATCAGGGTTATTACTCGGTCACCATCAACATTCTGCTGGACGGGGTCGAGGCCGCGACGGTTGCGCCGCTGGACGCGCCGCATATCGTGCGCAAGGTGCAGGTCACGATCGATCCCGGCCCGCGCTTCCGCTACAGCCGCGCCGATATCGCCCCCGTTGCGCCGGGAACCGAATTGCCGCCCGATTACCGCAGGGGTGAAATCGCCCGCACCGGCGACATGAAGACGGCGGCGACCTCGGCGGTCGAGGGTTGGCGCAATGTCGGCCATGCGAAAGCCGACGTGGCCCAGACCGAGATCATCGCCGATCATGACACCAATCTGATCGAAAGCGATATCCGCCTGGTGCCCGGCCCGTCGCTGACCTTTGGCGAGATGAAGATGCGCGGCTATCAGCGCATGGACCCGCGCCGCTTGCGCAAGATCGCGGGTTTCCCCGAGGGCGAGCGTTTCGACCCGGAAAAGCTTGAGGATGTCCGAAAACGCCTGCGCCGCTCGGGCGTGTTTTCCGCGATCACCCTGACCGAGGCCGATTACGTCAATGCCGACAACTCGCTGGATGTCGATCTGCTGGTCACTGAACAAAAGCTGCGCCGGATCGGCGGCGGCTTTGAATATTCCAGCATCGATGGCATGCGGCTGACCGGCTACTGGATGCACCGCAACCTGATGCGCGGTGGCGAACGGCTGCGCATCGATGCCGATATCGAGGATATCGGCTCGCAACTGACCGGGATGGATTACAAGCTGGGCGTGCGTATCGACCGCCCGGCGACATTGCATCCCGACATCACCGGCTATGTCGCCGCGCAGGTCACCAGCGAGGATGAGGAAGATTACGACCAGAAGACCGGGACCTTTGGTCTGGGCTTCACCTATATGCATGACGATGAGCTGACCGCCGATATCGCGTTGCAGTTCCGCGCCCTGCAGGTCGATGACGATTCAGGCCGCACGGATTTCCGGCTGTTCGCCCTGCCGATGTCGGTGACATGGGACCGGCGTGACGAATCCACCGATGCCAAGCGCGGCTTCTGGTTGTTCGGCTCGACCACGCCCTTCGTCGGTCTGCAGGACGAGACCGGGACCGGGGCGCAGGTCGTTGCCGAAGGTCGCGGCTATTACAGCTTTGGCGCGGATGACCGGGTGACGCTGGCGGGGCGGTCGCGGCTGGGCACGGTGCTGGGCTCCGAGCTTGAGGAAACGCCACGCGATTACCTGTTCTTCTCGGGCGGGGGTGGCACCGTGAGGGGGCAGCCCTTTGAATCGCTGGGCGTCGAGGTGATTCCGGGCAAGGATGGCTTCGTCAAGACCGGCGGCATGAGCATCGCCGTCCTGAATGCCGAGGCCCGGGTCCGTGTCCGCGAAAAAATCGGCGTGGTGGCCTTTGTCGATGCCGGGCGCGTCTGGGAGGAAAGCGGTTTTTCCGGTGGCAGCGGCTGGCATGCCGGGGCCGGGGCGGGCCTGCGCTACGACACGCCGATCGGCCCGATGCGCTTTGACATCGCCCATCCGCTGGGTGGCGGTTACAAAGACGACGATGCCGGCACTCAGCTTTACATCGGATTGGGGCAGGCCTTCTGATGAAACTGCATGATCTGATCCCCCGCCTTCTTGTCGTGATCTGGCTGGCTGCCATGACGCCGCTTGCGGCCATGGCGCAGGAGACCGGGACGACCGACGACAGCGCCGCCCAGATCTCGGAAGAGGTCGAGGATGACCGGGGCTTCATCACTCGCTTCCTTGAGGAAAAGCTGTCGGGCGCCGGGCGTCAGGTGGTGATCGAGGGATTCCAGGGGGCACTGTCCTCGCGCGCGACATTTACCCGGATGACCATCGCCGATGATAACGGCGTCTGGATCACGCTGGAAAATGGCGCGATGCAGTGGCACCGGGCGGCATTGCTGCGCGGGCGGGTCAATATCGACGAATTGTCCGCGGATCGCGTGATCCTGCCGCGTCTGCCCGCAGGCGGAGATGACGCCGCCCCCGCCCCCGAGGCGCGGGAATTCTCGCTGCCGCAACTGCCGGTGGGCGTGCATATCGCCAAGCTCAATATCGGTCGGGTCGAACTGGGCCAGCCGATCATCGGTCAGGAAGCGGTTCTGTCGGTCTCGGGCGCGATGAACCTTGAGGGCGGCGAGGGCGACACCAACCTGACCATCAACCGCGTCGACGGTCCGCGCGGCCAATTCGGGCTGGTCACCTCGTTTTCCAACGAAACCCGCATCCTGAAGCTGGACCTGAAGCTGGACGAGGATGCGAACGGGCTGTTCACCAATATCGTGCGGATGAACGGCCGTCCCGCCGTCCGGGCCGAGATCACCGGCAACGGCCCGGTGTCGAATTTCGACGCCGATATCAAGCTGGATACCGACGGCCAGCCGCGCGTGGCGGGCAAGGTCTCGACGCGCGAAGAGGCGCGCGGCGAAGCGCAGGGCATCGCCTTTCACGCCGAGTTGACCGGCGATGTCGCGCCGCTGATCGCGCCGGGCCGGCAGGAATTCTTTGCCGGGCAATCGGTGATCCGTGCCGATGGCTGGCGCGGGCAGGATGGACGGCTGGTCATCCCCGAGCTGAAGATCTCGACCGGGGCATTGGACCTGCAAGGCGCGGTCGAGATGAACAGCAAGGGCGCGCCACAAAGCGCCAACCTGACGCTGCTGCTGGGCAGCGATGCCGGGGCGACACAGCTGCCGGTGACCGTCCCCTTCGGTCAGGCGCAGACCACCGTCAGTTCGGGCAATATCCGCCTGCAATATGATGCGAAACAGGGCTCGGGCTGGAGCCTGAGCGGGCGTGTCGGCGACTTCAAGCGACCGGACCTGAGCCTGTCCGAGGTTCGGCTGGACGGGCGTGGGCGGGTGAACCTGACCCCCGAACAGGCGCTGCAAGAGGTGCGCGGCTGGGTTGCCTTTGGCGCGGATGACATCCAGCCCAGCAATCCCGGCCTAGCCGATGCGATCGGGGACACGCTGAACGGCGGTCTCAACTTTGCCTTCACCCCCGGCAATGCGATGAAGCTGTGGGGGATGAACATCAATGGCGATGAGTTCCGGCTGCAAGGCGCGCTGGACGTGTCCGGGCTGCGCACCGGGATCGCGCTTGCGGGCGACATCACCGCCCAGCATCTGAACATCACCACGCTGTCCAAGATCGCCGAACGCGATCTGGGCGGTAAGGCCGATGTGCATCTGAAGGGGCGCTATGTCCTGCTGAGCAAGGCTTTCGATGTCGATGCCAGCATCGAGGGCAACGATATCAGCGTCGGGCAGGAGCAGGCCGACCGGATGCTGGCTGGGGCGTCGCGCATCGAACTCAGCGCCAAGCGTGACGGTTCGGGCATCCAGCTGCGCCATCTGCGCGTCAATGCCCAGAACCTGACCGCCGAGGCACAGGGCTTTATCAGCAGCTGGGCCAGTGACGTGACCGCCCATGTGGTGATGCCGGACCTGTCGGTGGCCGATCCGAAATATGCGGGCGCGCTTAGTACCGATCTGAAGCTGACCGGCGCAGCGCGGCAGCGCCTGCTGAATGTGACCGGTCAGGGGCAGGACCTGATCCTTGGCATCCCCGAGGTGGACGGGCTGTTCAAGGGCCAGACCCAGCTGAACATCGACCTGATGCAGGTAAACGGCGCCTATGAGTTGCAGAAATTCGCCCTGTCGAACCCGCAGGCCACGGTCGAGGGCTCGGGCCGGTTCAGCCAGACGGCGCTGGACGGCAATCTGAAGCTGTCGATGCCCGATCTGGCGGTGCTGGGTCGCGGCTTCTCGGGCGGGTTCACCGCCGAGGGCACGGCCTCGCAGCAAGGGGATACAAGGCGGCTGGACCTGACCGGGCAGGGCAAGGACCTGCGCTTTGGCCAGCAGGATGTGGATGGCGCGCTGACCGGTGCGACCGACCTGAAGCTGACAGTTCAGCAGCGCGGCAAGGAAATCACCGTCGAGCGTTTCGATCTGTTGAACCAGCAGATGACTGCCAAGGTGCAGGGCAGGATCGCCGAGACCGGGACCAACATGACCGGGAATGTGGACATCAAGTCTTTGGCCAGCTTCGGGCGCGGCTGGCGCGGGTCGCTGGTGGCGCAGGGCAGTTTCAAGGATGATGGCACCGGGGCGCGGCTTCTGGACGTAACCGGGACCGGGCGCAACCTGTCCTTCGGGCAGGCGCAGGTCGATGGCGCGCTGGCCGGGGAAACCCGGCTTGCCGTTCGCGGTACCGAGCGCAATGGCGTCTTTGCGATTGAGACGGCGCGGGTGGAAAATCCCAGACTGAACATGGCGGCCACCGGCAGGGTGGGGGCGGGCGCGACCGATCTGCGCGCCGACCTCCGCGCCGATGATCTGCGCTTTCTGGGTCGCGGCTTCCGTGGCGCGGTGCGCATGCAGGCCACGGTGGCCGATCAGCAGGGCGGGGCGCGGGCGATCACCGCCAATGGCTCGGCGCGCGGGCTTGCCATCGGCAATCCCAAGGCCGATGCGGTTCTGGCGGGCGAGACACGCTTTGATCTGGCCGCCAACCAGCGTGCCGATGGCAGCTTCACCATCAACCGGTTGCAGGCCGATAACCCGCAACTGCGCATCACCGGCGATGGCAGCCCGACCGAGGGCGTGAACCTTGACGCAAGGCTGAGCGATCTTGGTCTGCTGGTCGCGGGTTTCCCCGGCCCGGCCGAGGTCAAGGGCCGCATTCGCAATACCGGCACCGGCTATGACGTGAACCTGAACGCCACCGCGCCGGGTGATACTACCGCCCGGATCAGCGGCACGGCGGCGGCGGATGGCTCGACCATGGATCTCCGGGTCGAGGGAACCAGCAACGCGGCGGCGGCGAACCCCTTCCTGCGCACCCGCAGCATCGAGGGACCGCTGAATTTCGATCTGCGCATGAATGGCGCGCCTTCGCTTGAGGCGCTGAGCGGGCGGGTCGGGCTGGCCAATGGCCGTCTGGCCGAGCCTCGGCTGGGGCTGGCTGTCGACAATCTGAATGCCAATGCCGATTTCAATGCGGGCCGGATCAATGTCGATATCAACGGCAATGTCGAGGCCGGAGGTTCGATCAGCGTGCGCGGTCCGATTACGCTGACCGGTGACCGCGCCATGGATCTGGACGTGCGCGTGATGGATGTCGTGCTGCGCGACCCGAACCTGTACCAGACGCAGGCCAGTGGCACGATCCATATCGGCGGCTCGCAAAGGGCGGGACCGCTGGTTCAGGGCCGCATCAACCTTGGCCATACCGAGTTCCGCATCCCCTCGACGGGGCTTGGCGGGGCAAGGGCCATTCCCATCATCATCCATCGCAGCGAGCGACCGCCGCAGCGTCAGACCCGCGCCAAGGCGGGGTTGCTGGAATTCCCCAGCGATGCTTCGCGCCAGGTGGGGATGAGCGCGCCGCCCGCGACGCCTCCGGCGGTGCCGGCCCGCTTTGATCTGGTGCTGTCGGCACCCGATCAGGTGTTTGTCCGCGGTCGTGGCGTCGATGCCGAGTTGGGCGGCGAGATCCGCCTGACCGGCAATGCCCGCCAGCCGATCCCGATCGGCTCACTGGAGCTGATCCGGGGACGGGTCGATCTGCTGGGCAAGCGCTTCGACCTGACCGAAGGGCTGATCGAGATGCAGGGCAGCCTGATCCCGGTGATCCGGTTGGTCGCCGAGTCCGAACAAGACACCATGACCGCCCGCATCATCATCGACGGCGATCTGCGCAATCCCGACATCACATTCGAATCCTCGCCGGAAATGCCCGAGGAGGAGGTGCTGTCGCAGCTGCTGTTCGGGCGGGGTCTGGACAATATCAGCGGGTTGCAGGCGGCGCAGCTGGCCAGTGCCATCGCCACGCTGGCGGGGCAGGGGGGTGACGGCATTGTTGCGCGGCTGAGGAAGTCGACGGGTCTGGACGATCTGGACCTGACCACCGACGATCAGGGTCGGGTCTCGGTCCGGGCGGGGAAATACCTGTCCGAGAACGTCTATACCGACGTGCAGGTGGGCGACGAGGGCAAGACCAAGCTGAACCTGAACCTCGACCTGTCGAAAAGCCTGACGGCGCGGGGGTCGGTGGCCAGCGATGGTGAAAGCACGCTGGGCCTGTTCTACGACCGCGATTACTGAGCCTGAGTGCAGGCAAGAAAAAGGCCGGGCATCGAGCCCGGCCTTTTTCTTTTGGCGCCTCTTACATCGGTCGGGGATCAGACCTCGGGGACGAGGACTTCGCGCTTGCCGACATGGTTCGCGGGGGTGACGACGCCCTGTTCCTCCATTTGTTCAACCAGTCGCGCGGCCTTGTTATAGCCGATGGCAAGCTTGCGCTGGATGTAGCTGGTCGAGCATTTGCGGTCCTTGGCGACGATCGCCACGGCCAGATCGTAAAGCTCGGCATCGCCACCTTCGCCCGAGGACAGGCCCAGCACTTGATCGATGCTGTCGGCGCGTTCCTCGTCCGGGCCTTCGACGACGCCGGACATGTAGCTGGGCGGGCCGAAGGATTTCAGGTGGTTCACGACCTCTTCGACTTCCTCGTCCGAAACGAAGGGGCCGTGGACGCGGGTGATTTTCGAGCCCCCGGCCATGTAGAGCATGTCGCCCTGGCCCAGAAGCTGTTCGGCCCCCTGTTCGCCCAGAATGGTGCGGCTGTCGATTTTCGAAGTGACCTGGAAGGAAATCCGGGTCGGGAAGTTTGCCTTGATCGTGCCGGTGATGACATCGACGGAGGGGCGCTGCGTCGCCATGATCAGGTGGATGCCCGAGGCCCGCGCCATCTGTGCCAGACGCTGGATGCAGGCCTCGATTTCTTTGCCCGCGACCATCATCAGATCGGCCATCTCGTCGACGATGACGACGATATAGGGGAAGGTCTCGGGCTGGAATTCCTCGGTCTCGAAGATCGGCTCGCCGGTATCCTCGTCGAAGCCGGTCTGGACGGTGCGCTTGAACATCTCGGACTTGTCCAGCGCCTCGCGGACGCGGCCATTATAGCCCTCGATATTGCGCACGCCCATCTTGGACATGCGGCGATAGCGTTCCTCCATCTCGCCGACGACCCATTTCAGCGCGACGACGGCCTTTTTCGGATCGGTAACGACGGGCGAGAGCAGATGGGGGATGCCGTCATAGACCGACAGTTCCAGCATCTTGGGGTCGATCATGATCAACCGGCATTCCTCGGGCGTGAGCTTGTAGAGAAGCGACAGGATCATGGTGTTGATCGCGACGGATTTCCCCGAGCCGGTGGTCCCTGCGATCAGCAGGTGGGGCATCTTGGCCAGGTTGGCCACGACCGGGCCGCCGCCGATATCCTTGCCAAGCGCCAAAGGCAGCGGCTGGGTGCCGTCGGCATAGGACGGGGCCGAGAGCAACTCGCGCAGCACGACTTTCTCGCGGCGGATGTTCGGCAATTCGATCCCGATGACCGAACGGCCCGGCACGGTCGACACCCGCGCCGACAGCGCCGACATCGAGCGCGCGATGTCATCGGCCAGACCGATCACGCGGCTGGCCTTCAGGCCCGGTGCCGGTTCCAGTTCATATAGCGTGACGACGGGACCGGGGCGAACATCGGTGATCTGTCCCTTGACGCCGTAATCATCCAGCACCTCCTCGAGCAGGCGGGCATTCTCGGCCAGCGCCTCGGGCGGAAGCTGGTGGCGCTCGACGGTCGAGGCCGAGGCCAGCAGCGACAGGGGCGGATGTTCGTAGTCATTCGCGGCGAAATCCGAGGGGCGGGATTGCGGACGCTTCTGTGGCGCTGCGGCGCGGGTGGGCGCGGGCGCGGGGATATAGGCGTCCTCGTCGTCCTCATCCTCATCGTCGGTCAGCGGCGGCTCGATACGCTCGGGCGCGGGGCGGGTCCCGGTCAGCTTGGCCGTCACCGCGGACAGGACCGAGCCCTTCTCGACCGGGTGTTCGGAACGCTGGCGCAGCACATCGGTGATGCGGGCCGAGATCTCGTCATCCGAGGGCGGCATGTCGTCATCGGCGTAATGGGTTTCGGGCTCGATCAACTCGGGCTCGGGCGCATAATCGCCATGGACCGGCGGCGGGGCACGGCGGCGCGGCGCGGGTGCGGCGCGGGAATCGGCAGGCAGGCTGGCGGAGCTTGCCTCGGCCAGACGGGCGCGGCGGGCCTCGGAGCGGGCCTTCATCTGATGCGCGGTGCCCATGCCAAAGCGCAGGGTCCGGTCGATCGCCAACAGCAGCAGCAGCCGCGCCGTCACCAGCCCGTCGCGCAGGAAGCGGGTGGTGACGGAAAGCTCGGCCCGGTTGAAGCCCAAGCCGTAAACGGTCAGCGCGATCATGCCGCCTGCGGTCAGCAGCGCAAGAATGCGGATCGAGATCGACGCCTTCAGCGGCATCATCGACAGCAAGCCGCCCATGACCGCATCGCCGGCATTGCCGCCCAGCCCGAAGGCATGCGGCCATGTGTCGGGCGGGGTTAGGGTGGCGGCATAGCTGCAGGTCAAAAGCAGCGCGGGCGCCAGATAGATCGCCCGCAGGCAGCGTTCGGCCCCGCGATGCAGCATCATGCGCAGACCCCAGCCCATGACGCCGATCGCCGGCAGGATCCACGTCCAGCCCAGCAGGGTGATCAGCGCCGAGGACAGCGTGGCCCCCGGACGGCCCAGCAGGTTCTGCGCGGGCTCATCCGTGGCGGAAAGGTAGCTGGGATCGTCGGGCGAATAGCTGGCGAACATCATCACGATCACCACGCCCAGCACGACCAGAAGCGCACCCATCAATTCGTTGCCGCGGCGCTTCAGGGCCGCCTGGGTGGATTGGTCGAAGAGCGGATCGCGGTGTTTCGCCTGCCAGCTCGCCATGCGGTTAACCCCCTTGGTACAAACAGTTCTTCAGCCGGTTCAATGCAGCCTCGGTCTGGTCGGCCGGATCGACCAACGCGACCCGGATATAGTCCCGGCCCGGATTTCCCGCCGCAGTATCGCGCGACAGATAGGCGCCGGGCAGGACCTGAATGCCTGCCTCGGACCACAGCTTCTTGGCCGCGTCCTCGCCGGTGCCGACATGTTCGGGCACCCGCAGCCACAGGAAGAATCCGCCCTGCGGCGCGGCATAGCCCGGCATATTGCCCAGCACACGGTCAGCCACGGCGAATTTCGCGTGGTAAAGTGCGCGGTTTTCTTCGACATGCGCCTCATCAGCCCAAGCGGCGGCGCTGACGCGCTGCACCGGCAGGGGCAGGGGGGCACCGGAATAGCTGCGCAGGCGGCGCAATTGCGCGATCTGCTCGCGCCCGCCCGCCGCAAAGCCCGAGCGCAGCCCCGGCAGGTTCGAGCGTTTCGACAGCGAGTTGAACATCACCACCCGATCGGCCAGCCCCATGCGGGTCGCCACGGCCAATGCGCCGGGCGGAGGGGCGTCGCGCCAGATCTCGGAATAGCATTCATCCGAGAAGATCAGGAAATCATGGCGGTCGGCCAAGGCGATCAGCCGCTCCAGATAGTCTTCTGAGGCAACGGAACCCTGCGGATTGGCGGGTGAGCACAGATAGGCAATCGCCACCCGGTCCAGCAGCTCCGGGGCCAGTTGGTCGAATTGCGGCAGGAAATCGGTTTCGGCGGTGGCCGGGACAAAGATCGGCTCGGCCCCGACGGCGGCGGCGGCCACGGCATAGACCTGATAGAAGGGATTCGGAATCAGGATCGCGGGGCGCTGACCCGCCTTGCTTTCCGGGCACAGCGCCAGCGCCGCGTTGAACAGCCCCTCGCGCGTGCCATTGACGGTGGTGATGCGGGCGGGCTCGACCTCGATCCCGTGGCGGCGGCCAATCCAGCCGGAAATCGCCGAGAGCAGTTCCGGAATACCCTCATTCGAGGGGTATTTGCCGAATTCGCGAATGCTTTCCGCCATGATCCGCCCGGTGAATTCGGGAACGGCGTGGCGGGGTTCGCCGATCGTCATCACGACCGGGTCCGCGGCGGGCGCGATGCCCGCAAGCAGCGTCCGCAGGCGCGGGAACGCGTATTCCGGCAGGTTCGAGAACCGCTCGGGTAGTGCCATGACTGCCTCTCATTCGGGGTCGTGCCGCCCCGTGTCCTGAAAAGGATACCGGCAAAGCCCCATTGCGTCCAGAGTTTCGGGCCGAAGCCCCCTTGTTTCGCGGGACATTCCCGCAGTTTGCGCAGATTAGTTCAGGCTGGCCTCGGCCGAGGCCGCTGCAACCAGAAGCTGCAGGTCCTTGCCCGCATGGCCCATCATCATCAGCCCGCAGGCCGGGTGGCCGGTGGGCAGGGTGATTGCGGGCAGACCCAGCAGGTTGCCGATCCGGGTATTGCGCAGCGCCAGCATGTTTTCGGTGGCGAAATAGGCCGGTTCGTTCAGCAGGCGCTGGGTATCGGGCGGCAGAATCGGCGAGGTCGGCAGGATCACCGCGTCATAGCCCGCGACCAGCCGCGCCCAATCGGCCCGCAGCCGGTCAAGCTTCTGCCAGCCCGCGACGAAATCGGCGGCGCTGGCCTCGCGCCCGCCGCGGAAGCGTTCGAGGATCGGCGGATACATCAGTTCCGGCGCGTCCTCGATCTGGTCGCGCCATGCGCCATAGGCCTCGGGGGCGAAAAGCGTGGGCGACAGCGCCATGGCATCGGTGACGCAAGGCGGCGTGGCATGGGTGATGCGCGCGCCTGCTGCGGCAAGGCGGGCCACCGCGTCCTCGAAGGCGGCGACCGGACCTTCGCGGGCGTCGTCAAAGGGCACGCCGTCCAGCACCAGAAGCCGCAGGCGGTGCGATGCGGCATCCGTCAGGTCGGGGACCGGTTGGCCGGACAGCAGGGCAAAGATTGCGGCGCAATCCTCGACCGTGCGGGCAATCGGACCGGCCACGTCGAAGCGCGAACACAGGGGCACGACGCCTCGGCTGTCGACCGCGCCATGCGTCGGCTTGAAACCCACCAGACCGTTCCACGCCGCAGGCAGGCGAATCGAGCCGCCGGTATCCGATCCGACCGCCGCTGCCGCCAGCCCCAGCGCCACCGAAACCGCCGCACCGGAACTGGAGCCGCCGGGCGCCAGCGCCGGGTCGATGCTGTTTGGCGGCGTGCGGGTCATCGGGTTCAGGCCAAGACCGGAAAAGGCCAACTCGGTCATATGGGTCTTGCCCAGACAGACCAGCCCTTGCAGCGTCGCCTCGGCCAGGATGGCCGCATCGGTTTCGGGGGTGCGCCCGGCCAGCAGACGCGAGCCTGCCTCGGTCGGGGTGCCGGCGCTGTCGATATTGTCCTTCCAGCTGATCGCCACACCGTCCAGCAGGCTGCGGCGCAGCCCGGCCTTGGCGCGATCATGGGCGGCGATCGCCTCGGCCCGCGCGCGGGCGGGCGTGGTGCGGGCATAGATGCTGCCGCCATAGGGATGGCGCGATGCGGCGTCCAGATAGGCCTCGGTCTGTTCCACGGGGCTGATCAGCCCGGCCAGAATCGCCCGGCCCTGTTCCGATGCCGATACCTTGAGCCAGTCCATTCCCGTTCCCCTTGCCGTTCAGATCCAAGGCGCACAGGCTAACCAGCCCGGCCCGGCGCTGCAATGGCGCGCAAGGGTCAGCAGCGCGCGTATCGCAATGCCGCATGGACAATACCCCGCCGGGGCGCATAGTGCGAAACCATGATTAAGGATTTCGACATCGTGATCGCGGGCGGCGGGCTGAACGGCCCGGCGCTGGCGCTGGCCTTGGCTGGCGCCGGACTGAACGTCGCCGTGGTGGACAACCGCCCCGCCGATGCCCGCGCGGGCGACACATTCGACGGTCGCGCCTATGCACTGGCCCTGGCCTCGCAGCGGCTGCTGGTGGCGCTGGGGCTGTGGAAAGGACTGGCGGACAAGGCCCAGCCGATCCTGAAGGTCGAGGCGTCGCAGGGTTTTGCCGGTGCGGGTGCAGGCCCCTTCGGCCTGCATTTCGACAGCGCCGAGATCGAGGAAGGCCGTCTGGGCTACATGCTGGAGGACCGCTTCCTGTATCGCGCGCTGCTGGCCGCGATGGAGGGGCGTGTGACGCATCTGTCCGGCGTCTCGGTCACCGGGCAGCAGCCGGGACAGACCGGCATCACCGTGGCGCTGTCGGACGGGCGCGAAGTCTTGGCCAGTCTGCTGGTCGGTGCCGATGGTCGCAAGTCAGGCGTGGCCGAGCGCGCGGGCATTCGGCGTCTGGGTCATGATTACGGCCAGATCGCGCTGGTGGCGGCGGTGGATCACGAATTGCCCCATAATGGCACGGCGCATCAGTTCTTCATGCCGTCCGGGCCGCTGGCGATCCTGCCCTTGCCGGGCAATCGCAGTTCGATCGTCTGGTCGGAAACCGCGGATGAGGCGCGGGCGATTCTGGATCTGGATGATGCGGAATTCCTGCAGGTGCTGCGCCCGCGTTTCGGAGATTTCCTTGGCGCGATCAGTCTGGCCGGGCCGCGATTCTCGTATCCGCTGAACCTGACCTTGGCCGAGCATTACATCGCCCCGCGCATCGCGCTGATCGGTGACGCCGCGCATGGCGTCCATCCGATCGCCGGGCAGGGGCTGAACCTTGGCCTGCGCGACGTGGCGTCACTGGCCGAGGTGCTGGTCGCCGCGCGTCGCCGCGGCGAGGACATCGGGACCGAGCCGGTTCTGACCCGCTATCAGGAATGGCGCAGGCCCGACGCCACCACGCTGGCCTTGGGCATGGACGGGGTGAACGCGCTGTTTTCCAACGGCAATCCATTGCTGCGTGCCGCGCGTGAACTGGGCATGGGGCTGGTCGATGCGCTGCCGCCCTTGCGGCGGGGTTTCATGCGGCAGGCGGCCGGGTTACGGCTGGACCCGATGCCGCGCCTGCTGGCAGGGCAGAAACTGTAGCGGGAACGGTCACGCCCCCGCGAGCGTTCCTGCCCCGCACATCCAAGCGAACGTGAATGTGCAACGCATTGGAGACACGGTATCATTCCGCACATGAACATCAGATCGCTCGCCCTCGCGCCCGTCCTCGCCCTCGCCATGGCTTTTCCGGCTTTGGCGGATAAGATCCCGCTGAACGAGATCTCGAATTATCTCAATAGCCTGAAGACCGCGCAGGCCGCGTTCACTCAGGTCAATCCCGATGGCAGCATCTCGACCGGGACGGTCTATATCCACCGCCCGAACCGCGTGCGCTTCGAATACAAGGGCAGCAAGAATCTGGTGCTGGCCTCGGCCGGGCAGGTGGCGGTCTATGACGGCAAGACCCGTGGCGGGCCGCAGCAATATCCGCTGTCGAAAACCCCGCTGTCGCTGATCCTTGGTCCCAATATCAATCTGGGCAAGGCGCGGATGGTCACCGGCTATGCCGAGAAGAAGAACACCACCGTGGTGACCGCGCAGGACCCGGCGCATCCCGAATACGGCAATATCCAGATGGTATTCACGGCCAACCCGACGCAATTGCGGCAATGGGTGGTCAAGGATGACGCGGGCAAGCGCACGACGGTCATCCTTGGCGACATGCGGACCGGTGTGTCGATCCCGCCTTCGAAATTCGCGATCAAGTAGAACTGGCCCGCCGCGATCCGGCGGGCCTGAATTTACCGGCAGGCGGTCAGCTGCATGCGGTAAAGTTCCGACCGCGCGCCGACCTTGTTCGCCACGCTCATCAGCCACGGCTTGCTGCGATGCGAGCCATTGTTAAAGCCCGACCGCCCCTCGTGATAGGCCAGATATTGCGAGGCGGCGTCCTGCTTCGATATCCCCAGAATCCGGGTGGTGTCGTTCATGTACCAACCCATGAAATCGGTGGCGTCGCGGATATTGTCGCGCTTGGCCCCGCGATTGCCGGTCTTGCGCCGGTAATCGTCCCAGGTGCCGTCCAGCGCCTGACTATAGCCATAGGCCGAGCTTTGCCGTCCCATCGGGATGATTCCCAGCGCATAGCGATGCGGCGTCTTGGCATCGCCGATGAATTTCGATTCCTGATGGATGGTCGCCATCTGCACATAGATCGGAATGCCCCAGCGCTTTTGGGTCGATTGCATCGCCCGGTAATAGGCGGGACGCTCGGCTGCCAGCAGGCAGGCATTTTCCAGATTGCGAGGCGCCTTGTAATTTCCACCGCCCCCACAAGAGGCGACCAGCCCGACGATCGCGAGCTTCAGAAACCTGTTCATACTGCCCTCATCCACGTTTTTGTCTGCGAGCATAACGGAATTCGCCCGCCGCGTGCAATTGACAATGGCTCGATTGGTCTAGCTGGGCAGGACCGAGACCGATTTCACGATGGCAAAACAGGCGGCTCCGGGGGCCAAGCCCAGCGTCTCGACCGAGCGGGGCGTGACCTGCGCCAGCATGCGTTGATCGCCAAGCGTCAGTTGCACCAGCCCGCCGCTGACCTGCACGACCGTCGCGGGCAGGACGTTCAGCGCCGACAGTCCTTGCGGTGGGTCGCGTGACAGGATGACCTCATGCGCAAGGACGCGCAGCCGCAATTCCTGACCGGTTGCGGCCTCGACTTCCTGCAGCAGCATCGGACCGGCGGCGGTCCTGACCCGCAGCATACCGTCGGGTTCATGACCTTCGACGGTGGCATGGATCAGCGCCCCCGCCTCGCGCGCGCCCAGTTCCGGGGCAAGCCGCGGATCGGCCAGAATCGCTTCCAGCGGGCCGGAATGGGTGACGCGGCCGCGCTGCATCAGCACCAGTGTCGTGGCAAGGCGCAGCACCTCGGGGACGGAATGGCTGACGTAAAGGATGGGCAGTCGGACCTCATCTCGCAGGCGCTCCAGCCAAGGCATGATCTCGGCCTTGCGGCTGTCGTCCAGCGCGGCAAGGGGTTCGTCCATGACCAGCAAGGCCGGATCGGACAGCAAGGCGCGACCGATCGCGGTGCGCTGCTTTTCGCCGCCCGACAGCGTGGCGGGGCGGCGCTGCAGCAGCGGCCCCAGCGCCAGCATCTCGACGGTGCGGTCGAAGTCGCGGCCCGCGCCGCGCCGCCAGCGGGCGGGGTAGCGCAGGTTCCGTTCCACCGTCAGATGTGGAAACAACCGCGCATCCTGAAAGACATAACCGATGCGGCGTTCCTGCGGCGCAAGATTGGTGCGGCCATCGAACAGCACCCGCCCATCCAGCGCGATACGCCCGGAATCAGGCCGCAGCAGCCCGGCAATCGCATTGATCGTGGTGCTTTTCCCGCAACCCGACGGTCCGAACAGCGCGGTGACGCCGACCGGGGCCTCAAAGGCCACATCCAGATCCAGCCCCGGAAAGCCATGGCGAAAGGCGACAGACAGGCTCATATCCGCTGCGCCGCCCGTCTTGCCAGCACTTCCGACAGCAACACCGCGCCCATGGCGACCACGACCGAGACCAGAACCAGCCGCAGCGCCGGTCCCTCGCCGCCCGGAGTTTCAAGAAAGGCGTAGATGGCCGAGGGCAGGGTCTGGGTCTGCCCCGGAATATTCGAGACAAAGGTAATGGTTGCCCCGAATTCGCCCATCGCCTTGGCAAAACCCAAGGTCGCCCCGGCAAGGATCGCCGGCATCATCAAGGGCAGGGTGACGGTGGCAAAGATCCAAGCGCGCGGTGCGCCCAAGGTCGCCGCGGCCTGTTCCAGCTTGGGATCGACCGCTTCAAAACCCAGCCGGATCGCACGCACCATCAACGGAAAGGCCATGATCGCTGCGGCCAGCGCAGCACCGGTCCAGCGAAAGGCGAAGACGATGCCCAAGGGCTTCAGCAGGCTGCCGACCGGCCCCTGTGTGCCAAAGGTGATCAGCAGCAGGTAGCCAGTGACCACGGGCGGCAGGATCAGCGGCAAATGGACGATGCCGCTGAGCAGCCCGTGTCCCGGAAAGCTGCGCCGCGCCAGCAGCCAGGCGAGGGCGGTGGCAAAAGGCAGGCTGGCCAGCGTCGCCACCAGCGAGACCCGCAGCGACAGGGCGACCGCCTGCCATTCCTGCGGGCCAAGCCAGTCCGCAAGACTCATGGCAGGACGGTAAAGCCCTGCGCCTCGAAGACCGACTTCGCGGGGTCGGCCTTGAGGCTTTGCAGGAAGGCCGCGGCTTGCGGCGTGTCGGCGTTCTTGGTCACCGCGCCGGGATAGATGATGGCGTCATGACTGTCGGCGGGGAAGGTTCCGACCACGCCGACCCCCGGCTCGGCCACGGCATCCGAGCCATAGACGATGCCCAAGGGTGCCTCGCCGGTCGCGACCAGCATCAGGGCGGCGCGGACATTGTCGGCTTGCGCGACTTGCGGTTCCACCTTGCTCCACAGCCCCAGTTTTTCCAGCGATTGCTTGCCATACTGCCCGGCAGGAACCGAGTTGACCAGCGCCATGGCCAGCTTGCCATCGCCCAGCAGCGCGGGCAGTTCAGTGACCTCGGCGCTTGCCGGTTTGCCGGTTCCGACCAGCACCAGCGTATTGCCCAAGATGTCGGTGCGGGTGGCTTCGTCTATATTGCCCGATTTCTGCACCTCATCCATCCAATCGGTCGAGGCCGAGATGAAGATGTCTGCGGGCGCACCGGCCTGAATCTGCTGGGCCAGTTTCGAGCTGCCCGCATAGGAAATCACCACCTTGTCGTCATGGGATTCCTGCCATTTCGCGGCAATCTCATCCAGCGCGGTCTTGAGGCTGGCGGCGGCGAAAATCGTGATCTCATCGGCATGGGCCGCGGGCGACAGGGCGATCAGGGCGGCGGCAATCAAGGGTAGGCGCATCGGAGCATTCCTTCCGTTATGTCCAGACTGACATAACCGTAAGCCCCGGATCGCTCAACCGTTATTTCGCGTCAGACATATCGGAGAGAGCGGCGCTCAGGCTGGCAAGCTCGGGCGCGGCGCGGACCAGTTCCTCGAGCCTGCGGTAATCAGCCAGCACCTTTCGGCCCAGTTCGGTCAGGGTGGCGCCTCCGCCCTTGGCGCCTCCCCGGCTGCTGTCGACAAGCGGCGTGCGGAAATGGCTGTTCATCTCTTCGACCAGCGCCCAGGCGCGGCGATAGCTCATCTTCAGCCGTCGCCCGCCGGCCGAGATTGAGCCTTCCTCGGCGATGGCCTGCAGCAAGTCGGCCTTGCCACGGCCAAAGGTCAGGCCTTGGTTGAAATGCAGCCTCAGGCTCAGACGGGGATCGTTTTCCATATGCGCATTCTCGGGAAGTAACGTGGCGTAGGCAAGCACCGGCGGGGGGTTCCGGCGCCCTGCGCAAGGCTTTAGCGTCACGGCAACAAAGGTTGGAGGACCATCATGTCACAGAATGAAATCGTCATCCTGTCCGGCGCACGGACGGCCATCGGCGGATTCGGCGGCAGTCTGGCCGCGATCACTCCGATCGATCTGGCGACGACCGTCACCCGCGCCGCGATCGAGCGCGCCGGGATTGACGCCGACCGGATCGGTACCGTCGTCTTTGGCCATGTCCTGAACACCGAGCCGCGCGACATGTACCTGTCCCGCGTCGCGATGCTGAATGCGGGCGTGCCGAACTCCACACCCGCGATGAACGTGAACCGGCTTTGCGGTTCGGGCGTGCAGGCCATCGTTTCGGCCGCGCAGGCGCTGATGCTGGGCGATGCGGATTTCGCCGTGGCCGGTGGCGCGGAATCGATGAGCCGCGCCCCTTATGCCGTCCCCGCCGCCCGCTTTGGGGCCAAGATGGGCGATGTGCAGATGCTGGACATGATGGTCGGCGCGCTGACCTGCCCGATGGGCACCGGCCATATGGGCGTGACGGCCGAGAATGTCGCGCGGGAATATGGAGTGACGCGCGAGGAGCAGGATGAGTTCGCGCTGGAAAGCCAGCGTCGTGCGGCACTGGCCATCGCCGAGGGGCGTTTCAAGGACCAGATCGTTCCGGTCGAGGTCAAGACCCGCAAGGGCCTCGTGGCATTCGATACCGATGAGCACCCCAAGGAAACCAGCCTCGACAAGCTTGCCAGCCTGAGGCCCGCTTTCCAGAAGGACGGGTCGGTGACGGCCGGCAACGCCTCGGGGATCAATGACGGGGCGGGGGCGCTGGTGCTGGCGCGGGGCGATGCTGCGCGGGCTGCGGGTCTGACGCCCGCTTTCCGGGTGCTGGGCTATGCGGTCGCGGGCGTGCGTCCCGACATCATGGGCATCGGCCCGATCCCGGCGGTTCAGGAACTGCTGCGCCGCACCGGGCTGAAGGCCGCCGATTTCGACGTGATCGAATCGAACGAAGCCTTTGCATCGCAGGCGCTTGCGGTCAGCAAGACGCTGGAGCTCGATCCCGCCAAGGTGAACCCGAATGGCGGGGCCATCGCCCTTGGCCATCCGGTCGGCGCGACGGGCGCGATCATCACCATCAAGACGATGCACGAGCTGATCCGCACCGGTGGCAGCAAGGGCCTGATCACCATGTGCATCGGCGGCGGTCAGGGCATCGCGCTGGCCATCGAACGGATCTGACCCTGATCACGGTCGGCCCTCCCTGGGCCGACCGGACGCGCCGATTGGCAGGGCGGGTTCAGCGGCTATCGTCGGACCCGCATCGCTTGGGGCCGTCAGATGAACCACAACCCATCCGCCATGATGAATTGCTCGGTCTGCGGCAGGGAGGTCGCGCGGCAGGATTTGACCGAAGCGGCGCATGTCCGTCCCTCGATCGCCGCATTGATCCGCGAAAACACAGTGGGATGGGGCGAAGACAGTCTGATCTGCCCCGACTGCATGCAGCAATACCGCCAGCTTTACCTGACCCGCCTGCTGGCCGATGAGACGGGCGAGTTGGGCGAGCTTGAGCAACAGGTGGCCGCCGCGCTGAACCGCAACGAACTGCTGACACTGCAATACGCCCCTGACGACGTAGACGAGGACCTGAGTTTTGGCGAACGCATGGCCGACCGGGTTGCCAGTTGGGGCGGCTCATGGGCCTTCATCCTGACCTTTCTGCTGGTTCTGCTGATCTGGATGGCCGCGAACTCGCTGGCCCTGCTGATGCGGCCCTTTGACCCCTATCCCTTTATCCTGCTGAATCTGGTCCTGTCCTGCGTCGCGGCGCTGCAGGCTCCGGTCATCATGATGAGCCAGCGTCGGCAAGAGGCCAAGGACCGCCGTCGCGCCGAAAACGATTATCAGATCAACCTCAAGACCGAACTGGAGCTGCGCCAGCTGCATGAAAAGATTGACCACCACCTGATGCATCAATGGCATCGCCTGCTGGAGATCCAGCGCATCCAGGTCGATCTGCTGCACGAAATGAAGCAGGGCTAGGCCGCGCGACTCGGGCAGCGATTGCCTGAAAAACAGGGCCTGAGATTCGGGCAAAAAAGCGGGCCCGGAAACCGGGCCCGCACAATGGGAACGGGCCGCTTCCTTGGGAAACGACCCGCGAGATCCACGGAGATGGTCCGGTTAGGGTTGGTGCCCACCGTCCCAGTCAGGGTTTACGACCCTTGGGGCTGCCCTCAGGCCACGGCCCCCCTGACTGTCCCGACACCTCTCTCCAATATCACTCTCGACACTGGACCACCTCCTTTCAATGTGTTGCCGTATGATCTTAGCGTGCCACAGATCAGGACTCAGTCAATGCATTTGAGCGCGCTTCTGGATCAAATTTCCGACGATGATACGGAAGGGCACCAGAGCCAGGATTGCCTGCGCCATTTTGACCATCCAATCGGCAACTGCCAAAGAAACCCACAACGGTTGCGCGGGACCATGCCCAAGCAGGGGGACCAGCTCATTTGCCCAGGAAACGTCATCAGCCGGAAACAAAGGTGTGAGCGTGGCCGAAAAGGCGATGGTGAAAAAGACGGCGGTATCGAACACCGAACCGGCAATCGTCGCGGCCAGTGGCGGCAACCACCAGTTGTATTTCCGCAACGAGTTGAAGACGGAAATATCCATCAGCTGCGCGGACAAGAACGCGGCACCGGATGCGATGGCAATCCGCAGCGTCGTCTTGTCCATGCCGGCGGCGATGATCGAACACAGCACCCCGGTCACGAAACCGGCGAAGACGACCTTGCGCGCAGCGGCCGGGCCATAAACGCGGTTCATGATGTCGGTGACAAGGAAGGCGACCGGATAGGTCAGCGCACCCCAGGTCAGCCAGCTACCCAAAAGGTGCTGGACCAGAATGTTCGAGGCCACCACGACGATGGCCATGGCGATGACGCCAGGAAGAATACGGGACATGTCGGATTCCGTTTTGACAAGGTAGCGGAGACTCGGCCCCGGCCTTCTGGGGCAGCGCCGAATACGCCCGCGTGGTTGGGCATGTCAACAGCGATGCCTATTCGGTCAGGCGGTATTCCACGATCTGGGTCTGCTGGAAGGCGTGGAAATTGTCGTCCGCGATCAGGGTCAGCCGGATCCCATTGCCATCGTCCCAGACCGACATCCCCTCAAGATTGTCATATTGCAGCGGGTATGAGGTCAGCAGCACCTGTTCCTGCGACAGCCCCTCGGCGGTCATGTCAAAGCGCCGGACGCGGCTGCGGAAACCCAGCAGCCCCATGAAATCGCGCTCAAGCAGATACAGTCGTCCATCCGGGCCGACATCGGCATCGACGGCAAGGAAGTCTCCGCGCCGGGGGATGCTGAAGGGCTGGTCCCATTTCCCGTCGCGAAAGCGCCAGACCGGGAAGGGGCGCTTCAAGCCGCCCGAGCGCTCCGGGATGGTCAGCAAGGTGTCATCCGCCATGATCGCCAGCGATTCCAGCGAGGAATTGCGCTGCAGCTTGCGAAACGCGTCGATACGGGGCAGCAGATGCGCGGGGCTGTCGGGGCTGTCGTGGCCCACCACGCGGGTCAGCCCCTCATAGCTGATCCAGATGCGACCGTCGCGGCCGATGGCCAGCCCCTCGCTGTCGCCTTTCAGGCCGGGCTGCAGTTTCTGGCCTTCGCTGTCCCGCAGCCGGGTATGGCCCTGAGTGATCAGATTGGTGATGCGACCCGCATCATCCCGCTCGATCCGGCCCCAGCGCAGGGTGGCACGGTCGGAAAGCGCGATGAAACCCGCCCCGTCATCATTGATGTGAAGGCCAGAAAAGCCGCCGAAATCGGCATCCGACATGCTCCAGCGATAGGTGCCGACATGCTCGACGCGGGGCAGGTTGCCGGTGCCCGGGCTGACCGAGCCCGCCGTGCAGGAATGCGAAAGCAGGACCGCGAGCCCCAGAAATGCAAGTGCGAGCCCGCTGAGGGCTCGCCTTGTCCATCCCCGGTGTGTCGCGCCTTGGCTTAACGTGCGGTGGCGACGGCCTGGCATTGGCGGGGCATCTCACTTAGTCGATAGCTGCGGGGGTGGCGATAATCGGGATCGGGCGGCACGGGCTTGACCCGGCTGGGATCGATGCGGTTCTTGATCCATTCGGCGGCCTCGGCGCAGCCGTCGCCTGCGGGCGGCGCATCCTGCTGCTGGCAGGCGGAACCCGCCGGGCAGCTGAGGCGGACGTGGAAATGGTACTGGTGGCCGTTGATCGGGCGCACCTTGCGCAGCCAGCTGCGGTTGCCCTTCTCCATCTGGCACATGGCGACCTTGGCCATCGGATCAATGAAGATGCGCTCGACCCGCGGATCGCGGGCGGCGGCGCGGATGATCTGCATATGTGAGGCCGACCAGTTCCCGGACAAGGCCGTGCCCTTGCCATTCGTCACCGAGACCGAGGAAATGCCTTCGCGCTGGCCGGGGGACAGTTGCAGGCTGGGCGGCGGCATCAGCCAGATATCGGCATCCAGCCCCATCTGATGGCTGGCATGGCCAGTGACCATCGGGCCCCCGCGAGGCTGGCTCATATCGCCGATATACAGCCCCTTCCAACCCGCCTGACGCGCGGCCTGCGACAGGCCGATCACGAAATTCACCAGCTCGGGATGGCCCCAGTTGCGATTGCGCGACAGGCGCATGGCCTGCCAGGTCGGGCCGGTTTCCGGCAATTGCACCGCGCCGGTGACGCAGCCCTTGGAATAGAAGCCGATGGCGGCGGGACGCCCGCCGGTCGGACCGCGGTTCGCGCCAAAGACATCCTTGGCAAGCGGATCTGCCGCAGCGGGCAGCGCAGCCGCCAGCGACAAGGCCAGCATGCTCAGGAATTTGCGGATCACTGCTCGGGTTCCCCTCTTGCTTTGACCCAGTGTAACAAAACCAGCGAAATAAGGAACATCACGATCAGCGGAGAGATGCCCAGCCGCAGGTTTCCGCTGAAATGCGTGACCAGCGCGATCAGGAAAGGTGCAAGGAAAGTCGTGGCCTTGCCAGACAGCGCGTAAAGGCCAAAGATCTCGGTCGCGCGTTCGGGGCTGGTATGCAGCACGACCAGGGTGCGCCCCGAGGCCTGCAGGACGCCGCCCGCGCCGCCGATCAGCGCCCCGCACAGGAAGAACAGCGCATCGGGCAGGCGCGAACCCTCGGGCAGGGGGAAGCCCATGATCTGGCTGCGATCCATGCCGATGACGATGGCGCAGACAAAGATCAGGGCCAGCGTGCAGATGATCGTCACCGGTTTCGGCCCCCAGCGCCGGTCGGCCCGTCCGCCCAGCCAGCAGATCACCGTGGCCGACATGGCCGCGACAATGCCGAAGATCCCCGACAGGATCACCGGCCAGCCCAGCACGGCGGCGGCGTAGATCCCGCCGAATGCATAAAGCCCGTTCAACGCATCGCGCGAGAACATCGAGGACAGCAGGAATGCCGCCAGCGAGCGGCGCTGGCCAAGGCTAAGGATCAGCTGCCACAGGTCGCGCATCGCGCCCCCGATCCGCAGCGGGCGTTTTGGTCCCGGCGTTTCGCGCACCCAAAGCGCAAAGGGGATCATGAAGACCAGAAACCAGATCGCGGTGAAGGGACCGACGGCGCGCGTTCCCTCGCGCAGCGCCGCGTCCAGCCCAAGGATCGGCGGAATGCCCAGCAGCGTCAGGCCGGTCTGCGCGTTTTCGGCCAGCAAAAGCAGCACCGCAAACAGCGACAGCACCCCGCCCAGATAGCCAAAGGCAAAGCCCGAGCCCGAGACCCGCCCGACCTCTTCCCTTGGTGCAAGGCCGGGTAGCAGGGCATTGGTGAAGATCGTCGCGAACTCCATCCCGATCAGGCCAAGGCCAAAGCAGATCAGAACCGGGATCAGGTTGGGCTGATCGGGGGCAAGGAACCACAGCCCCCAAGCACCGGCGACGTAAAGCGCCGAACAGGCCCAGACCCAGATCAGCCTGCGCCCGCTATTGTCGGCGACCGCGCCAAGGATCGGGGCCAGCACCGCGATGATGAAGCCCGAAATTGCCAGCCCGTAACCCCATAGCGATTGCGAGGCGGCGGCGGCGGCCTCGGGCGACAGGCCCTGTTGGGTGTAATGCGCCCGGGCGATTTCGGCGAAATAGACCGGAAAGATAAAGGTGGTCAGCAGGGTGGAATAGGGCTGGCTGGCCCAGTCAAAGAACCACCAGCCCCAGATCTTCTTGTGCTGCATGCCGGTCGTCCCGCCCTTGTGTCTTTGTGCGGGCATATGGCCAATGGCGGCTCAGGCTGGCAAGTCGTCTTTCGGATCGCCGGATGCCAGATCCGGCAGGACCGGAGGCCAGGGCCGCTGCGCATCCGCCGCGATCCATGCCTGCACCCAGTCGGGCAGTTCCGGGCTGGTCGTGTCGCGGCCAGCGGCCTCCATCAGCCGGGCGGGCGGGACGATCCCGTCGGCCGAGGTGATCGCGCCCCGCAGCAGCATGTGGTTGCAGCATTCGCCTTTGCGCCAGATGCTCTGCTCCATATACAGGAAGCGCGCGTCCCAGCCCAAGGTGCGCGAGACCATGGTGAAGCGGTCGAAACCTCTGACCCGGCGACGATAGCGCAGCGAGTTCCCGGCGACGGTGATGCCCCAGCCATTGTCGCGCATGGTGCCGATAATGCCGGTCCGCACCGCCATCGGCACCCGGCCAAGGTCGTAAAGCGTCAGGGTGCGGCCGTTGTTCAGCTCGATCCAGGGGTCCAGGTCCCAAGGCCAGCAACGATGGGTCGAGACATGCGGGTCAAGCACGCCAATGCGCGGTGCATTGCGGTATTTCAGCATCTCGGCGGCAAAGCGCAGGATCGGATACATCGCCCCTCCTTGTATGGAACCCCGGCTATGCGCTGGATCGGCCAAGGTCAATCGGGACGCAGCGGCGCGCAGGGTTGCGCAAGGGCGGGTGCTGCCTTACCTGTCGCTGGCATGGATTTGGCGAGGAAATGATGGGCACGCTGTTCGAAGCACTGATGCTGATACTTGACGTGGTGTGGTTCGTGATGATCGCCCATATCATCATGTCCTGGCTGATCAACTTTCAGGTGCTGAACCTGCGCCAGCCGCTTGTCTGGCAGATCTGGAACGGTCTGAACCGGGTGCTTGAGCCGCTCTATGCCCCGGTCCGCCGCATCCTGCCCAGCACCGGATCGCTGGATCTGGCGCCGCTGGTGGTCTTCATCGTGATCATCATCGCCCAGCGTGCCCTTATCAACAACGCCGGCTGGTTCTACGGGTTCTGAGCATGTCCGCAGCCCCTCTGCTGCGGCAGGTCTTCGGCTTTGACGGCTTCCGTCCGGGTCAGGAGGAGATCGTCGATGCCGTCGCCTCGGGTCGCGACGTGCTGGCGATCATGCCGACGGGCGGGGGGAAGTCGCTGTGCTACCAGCTGCCTGCGCTGATGCGGGACGGGCTGACGGTGGTGGTTTCACCGCTGATCGCCTTGATGCGCGATCAGGTCCGCGCGCTGACCGAGGCCGGGGTCGCTGCCGCAGCCCTGACCAGCGGAAATTCCGAGGATGAGAATTCCGAGGTGCTGCGCGCGCTGTCCGCCCGCGAATTGCGCCTGTTGTATATCGCACCGGAACGGCTGGCCTCGGGCGCGACCTTGCCCTTGCTGCGTCGCGCGGGCGTGCAGGCCATCGCTGTCGATGAGGCGCATTGCGTCAGTCAGTGGGGCCATGACTTCCGCCCCGACTACCTGCGTGTGGGCGAGCTGCGCCGCGCGCTTGCGGTGCCACTTGCCGCCTTCACCGCCACCGCAGATGCCGAAACCCGCGATGAGATCGTCGCCCGCCTGTTTGGCGACGCCGCGCCGCAGGTCTTCCTGCGCGGTTTCGACCGGCCGAACATCCATCTGGCTTTCCAGCCCAAGGACGGGCCGCGCCGCCAGATCCTTGATTTCGCCACGGCCCGACGCGGGCAATCGGGCATCGTCTATTGCGGCACCCGCGCCAAGACCGAAACCCTGGCACAGGCGTTGAACGAAACCGGACTGGCCGCCGTCGCCTATCACGGCGGGATGGAGCCGGATAACCGCCGCGCCGTCGAAACCCGTTTCCAGCGCGAGGACGGGCTGATCGTCACCGCCACCGTCGCCTTTGGCATGGGCATCGACAAACCCGATATCCGCTGGGTCGCCCATGCCGATCTGCCGAAATCCATCGAGGCCTATTATCAGGAAATCGGTCGCGGCGGCCGCGATGGTGCCCCCGCCGAGACCCTGACCCTTTACGGCCCCGACGACATCCGCCTGCGCCGCAGTCAGGTCGACGAAGGTCTTGCCCCGGTCGAGCGCAAGGCCGCCGACCACGCCCGGTTGAACGCGCTGTTGGGACTGGCCGAGTCCGCGACCTGTCGGCGGGTCGCGCTGCTGGGCTATTTCGGCGAAAGCGCCGAGGCCTGCGGCAATTGCGACATCTGCGATGCCCCGCCCGCGACATTCGATGGTACGCAGGCCGCGCAAAAGGTGCTCTCTGCCATTCTGCGCACCGGCGAAACCTATGGCGCGGGTCATATCATCGACCTGCTGATCGGCAACCCGACCGAGCGCATCAGCGCGCGCGGCCATGACCGGCTGCCGACTTTTGGCGTTGGCAAGGATCTGTCCCGCAGCGAATGGCAGGCCGTGGTTCGCCAGATGCTGGGCCGCGACCTGATCCGCCCTGATCCTGAGCGGCATGGCGGTCTTGCCATTACTGCGGCCGCTCATGCCGTTCTGCGCGGCGAGGAAACCGTCACCTTGCGCCGCGATCTGGTCAGCCGCACGCGACCCGCAGTCGTCGTGCGCACGCAGGTCGATGAGGAGGACGCGCCCCTTCTTTCCGCGCTCAAGGCCCGTCGCCGCGCCTTGGCCGAGGCGGCGCGCGTGCCCGCCTATGTCATCTTTCCCGACCGCACCCTGATCGAGATGGCTCAATCCCGCCCGATGACGCTGGACCAGATGGCGCGGGTGAATGGCGTCGGCGCCAAGAAACTGGAAAGCTATGGTGAGGCATTCCTGCGCGTCATCGCTGGCGAGGTGGCGCCCATGCATCCGGCCCGGAAAGCTTTGGCAGGTCGTCCCTCGGCAGAGCTGTTTGACCGGCTGTCCGCCGCGCAAATCCGCTTGCAACGTGGCGAGGACGGGACGGAAAAGCCGCTTTCCGTCGGAACCTCGACCCTGCGCCGGATCGCCGAGGATCGTCCCGATGATCTGTCTCGCTATCTCGACCTGGCAAGGCTTGACCGCTTCGGCGCGGCCTTCCGCACCGAGATTGACAGCGACTAGGCTGCCGTATTTGCCGCCCTGCTTTGCCGGGCAGGAATATCGCCCCTCGATATCGACAGATGACGCTCTGCGACATTGCTTCTGATCGCGACCGCTATTGGTAACTGCGCACCAGTGCCGTCGCCACCAGTTGCCATCCATCCACGACGACAAAGAATGCCAGCTTGAACGGCAGGGCGACCACGGCCGGCGGAACCATCATCATCCCCATCGACATCAGCACCGCCGAGACGACAAGATCGATGATGAGGAAGGGCAGCGAGACCAGAAAGCCGATCTCGAAGGCGCGCTGTATCTCGGTCAGCATGAAGGCCGGGACCAGGACTGACAGACGCGCAACGCCGCCCTTGGGTTCGGGCGACAGGTCGGCCAGCATTTCCAGCGTCTCGGGATCGGCGCGTGCCTCCATGAAGTTGCGGAATGGGACGATGCCGCGCTCAAAGGCCTGTTCGATGGTGATCTTGTTGTCGCGAAGCGGTGCCCCTGCAACATTCCACGCCTCGGTAAAAACCGGACTCATGACGAACCAGGTCAGGAACATCGCAAGCGAAACGATGACCATGTTGGGCGGCGCCTGAGAAAGGCCGATTGATTGCCGCAGGACCGACAGGACGGTTGCGATGAAGGGAAAGCAGGTCACCATGATCGCAATGCCGGGCGCCAAGGAAAGGGCGGTCATCGCGGCCAGAATCGTGATCGTATGCCGACCGACCCCGTTGCCGGCTGCCTGTGCTACCTCGCCCCAAGGCGCCGTTTCTTGTGCGATACCCACCTGGGGAAGCAGAACGGCAATCGTCAGCAGAAGCAGCCTGATCATGACCGTTGTGCGGTCCCAAGAATACGGACGCAAAGCCGGTTGTCGCTTTCCCCGCCCGAGGTCAACTCGCCATGGGCGATCACCTTTTCGCCCACGCAGATCTCGACCCCGTCCGAGATCTCCTGATCCAGAGTCACGATATCGTCACGCGTCAGGCGTGACAGTTCCGCGATGGTCATCCGGGTCCTGCCCAGACGGATCGTGATTTCGACCTGAATCTGGTCTGTTGCAATCATTCCGGCCAAATCGTCCATGGCTATTCCTTGTGTGTGAATTCCTGAATGATGGATCGGATGGATGAAATCATCCGATCCGGCTCGATCAGCACGCGACCGCCTGCGCCCTTCAGTTCCACAGTGCTGCCGTTATCCGCGCTCTCGATTACCACGATCGAATCACCACCGATTTGGGCGATACAGTCGCGGACCGGAACTGCTATGCCTGATGAACAGGTGATGTTGACGGTTGTGCCGGAACTGTCTTCGGTCAGGACCCGCAGGGCCTGCGAAAGCTGTTCGATCAGTTTTTCACGACCATAACGCGGGCCAAGCTGATCGACGATCGAGATCAGGACAGGAAGCATCGCCTGCAGCGTATCCTGCCGAATTTGCGCGAATTCAGACGCCTGTTGCGCAAGTTGCTCGCTGATCCTGCCGATCTGTGCGGACAGCTGGTCGATACTGCGCGCATGGGCGTCCTGACGGCCTTGCTCAAAGCCTTCCTGCAAGGCCCGCTCCAGATCGGCCTCGGTCAGGGATCGTGGTGTCACTGTCGGGCGAGCGAAGGATTCCAACCGTAGCGCCGGGCCAATCAAATCCGATCCTCCCGCGCCTCAATCCATCCCGAAAGCAGCTTTACGCTTTCCTCCTTGCGGGATTTCATCAGCTCTTTCAGCCGCTGCACCGGATCGCCATTGCCGATCGCAGCGGGATCGAAGTCGATTTCTGGGATGGCGGCCGAGGCCGGTGGCATTTCCGGATCTGCGGTGATCTCGCGCGCGGTCAGCGCAGGAATCTCGGTCGGTCGGGACATGTCCAGCAGGGCTTCATTCTGGCGATTCCGCCGGATCGGACGCAGGACGAAGGCCACACAGGCAAGGATGAAAAGGCCAGCCAAAACCAGACGCAACAGGCTGTTCAGATCAAGGCGAGAGAGCATCCCGGCCTCTGTCGCAAGCGTCCCAGCATCGGACAGCGTGGCAAAAGCCAGCGATTTAACCGTAAGTTGGTCTCCACGCGCCTCATCAAAGCCGACGGCCGAGGCGACCAGTTCGCGGATTGCATCAAGATCACCGGCTTCGCGGGGGACGAGTTGTGGGTTGCCACTCTCGTCGGGTTTGTTGATGCCGTTGACAAGGACGGCAACGGTCAGTCGGCGGATGGCGCCGGGTTGACGATTGACCTCGCGCGTCAGCTTGCTGACTTCGAAGTTGGACCTTTGCCGAGTCTCGGAGCGTGACGCACGGCTTTTGTCGCCGTCATCCTGCTGCCCTTCCGGTAGGTTCGATGCCGCGGTGACCGTTCCGGGCGCGGTATTCGAGCTTTGGTCCGCCAGTTCTTCGCTCTCTTGCGAAATCAAGGCGCGCTGCTGGGGATCGAAGCGCTGTTCGGTCAGGACCTCGGATTCGGTCACCACATCCAGGTTCAGCTCGACGACCGCGTTCCCGCTGCCGACATGGGCCTCGAGGATGCGCTCGACGTTGCGCTTCATTTCACCCGCGCGATCATCCATCGCAGCGTCATCGCCGGTCGAGATCACGCCCCGTTCACTGTCGATGACTGTGACCCGCTCTGCAGCCATCCCCGGAACGCCGGAAGACACCAGAAACTTCAGCGCTTTGGCCTGCGAACGACTGATCGGAGTGCCGTCCGTGGTCAGCGTGATCGAGGAACTTGCCTGCGCCTCGCGCCGGTAGCCACGGCCATTTGGAACCGCCAGATGCACTCGCGCCGATTTCACGTTGGGCAGAGCCAGAACGGTGCGGGCCAACTCGCCTTCCTTCGCGCGCCAATAGGCGGCGTCGAACATCTGCGACGTAGTGCCAAAGCCCGACATGCCGTCCAGTATCTCATACCCGGTCCCGCCCGAGGCAGGCAGCCCCTGACCCGCCAGCGTCATCCGCAGCGCGTCGCGACGGCCTTCCTCGACCCAGATGGTGTCGCCGCGAACCTCGAAGCGGATGCCCGAAGCCTCGATCGAGGAAACGATGGCACCGGATTGCTCGGGCGCCAGCCCCGAAAACAGCGGCGCCAGCGTCGGGCGCGAGGCCATCCATGACACGCCGGCAATCCCCAGAAACGTGAGGACGAAGGCCAGAACCAGGGTAACCCGCTGATTCAGACTTCTTTCACGCCAGTAATCCTGCAGCTTCAGCATGCGTGTCCTTCGAATCGGCCTGTGACATGACCAGACCCTTCTGACACGGCGCCGATTAAGAATTGGTTAGCCCGCAGGTGATATCCGATTGAGGCCAAGACGGAGAATCACCATGGCTGACGCCGCCCTTTCCCCGCCCGACACCGTTCAGAAAACCGGCCGCAAGCCGTTCCTGTTCATCGCTGTTATCGCCGTGATGCTGGGTGCGGGCTTTGCCTCGAGCTTCTTTGGGATCTGGTCTCCGATGGCACTGCTGCCCGCCGGAAAGGCGCAGCATGAGGTCAAGCCGCTGCCCGCGATCGAATTCGTCTCGATGCCGCAGATCGTGGTGACGCTGGCCGGGCCGCAGATGCGAACACTGATCATGGCGGTCGAGGTCGAGACCACGCCCGAGAAACGGGCGGAAATCCAGTTGCTGCTGCCGCGGCTGAGCGATGCCTTCAACACCTTTCTGGCCGAGATCGACCCGTCTGCCTTCGAAAAGCGCGGGATTCTTGAAATCGTCCGCGACGAGTTGGCGACGCGCGCGATCTACATCCTTGGAAAGGATGCTTTCACCGACATTCTCATTACGGAGTTCCGCATCCAATGACCGTTTCCCACCTTCTTCAGGCTGGATTTCTGCTGTTTTCCGTCGGTCTGGCCTTCTTCTGCTTCCTGCTCGCGCGGCGGTTGCGCAAGCTGAATGATCTGGAAACCGGGCTTGGCGGGGCCATCGCCGTCATGACCAGTGAGATCAGCCGCCTTGAGCGGTCGATTCAGGCCGCCAAGTCCGAGGCGATGGCCGCCACGCGGGGGCTGGCCGATGAGATCGAGCGCGCCAAAGAGGAACGCGCCTTCTGGGTGCTGCAAAAGAAATTCGCGGAAAACACCGCAGTAGGCTCGGGCCGGCTCCGGCGCAAACGCCGCGCTCCGGCCCGAGAGATGACCAATGCGTAGGCCGCTGCTTCAGGTTTTCGGTGCTGCTATGCTGCTTGCGGCAGCGGCGCAGGCCGTGTCCCTGCTTGGGGGAACCGGGCCACTACGCGCGAATGCCGAGCCTGCGGCGCTACTGAAGGGCTGCGACGATGTCCCCGAGGCTGTGGCTCTGGCCGAAACCCTTCAGCAGCGGGGTCTGCGGATCGAGAGCTATATCAAGGACATCGACCGTCGAAAGACCGAACTGGCCGAGGCCGAGAAACAGTTAACCGAAAAGCTGATCGAGTTGCGCAAGTTGCGTCAACGCATCAACGACCACAACCAGCAGGTTGATCAGACCCAGAACGACGAGATCACCCGCATCATCGCCATGTACGACCAGATGAAGCCGGAACAGGCCGCGCAGGTCCTGGCCAATCTGCCGCCCGATTTCGCGGCACAGATCTTGGTCCGGGTGCAGCCGGAAACCGGAGCAAGGATCATGGCCTCGGTCGAGCCGCATCAGGCCGCGGTTCTGACCTCGTTCATGGGCGTTGCTCGCGCAAATCAGAAACAGGAGTAGGCCATGTTTGGCATGATTGGGATCGTCCTGACCTTTGCAACGGTGTTTGGCGGCTACATCCTGGCAGGAGGAAAATTGGGGGTGATCCTGCATTCGCTGCCCTATGAGATGATGATGATCGGTGGCGCGGCGCTGGGGTCTTTCCTGCTGTCGAACGAAACCTCGGTGATCAAGCAGTCTCTGGGCGGGATTGGTCGTTCGCTGAAAGGGCCAAAATGGCGTGAATCTGATCTGCAGGACGTTCTGTGCCTGCTGTTTCAGCTGCTGCGGATTGCGCGCGTCAACCCGATCGAGCTGGAAAGCCATGTCGAGGACCCAGAAAACTCACCTATCTTTCAGGCATTTCCCCGTATTCTTGCCGATGGACATGCGGTCACCCTGATCACCGACACGCTGCGCTCGGCCAGCCTGAACTACGACGACCCCTATCAGGTCGAGGAGATGCTTTCCCAGCGTATCAATCTGATGAACGAAGAGGCACTGCACGCCCCGCATGCGCTACAGAACATGGCCGATGCGCTGCCTGCGCTGGGGATCGTGGCGGCGGTGCTGGGTGTGATCAAGACGATGAGCGCGATCGACCAGCCACCCGAGGTCCTGGGCAAGATGATCGGCGGTGCCTTGGTGGGGACGTTCCTGGGGGTGTTCCTGGCCTATGCGTTGGTCGCGCCATTCGCGCAGCGCCTGCAGGCGGTAACGAAACAGGATCAGTCCTTCTATGACGTGATCAAATCCGTGCTGGTGGCCGGTCTGCATCAACATGCGACCAACCTATGCGTCGAGGTCGGCCGTCAAACCGCGCCTGAACATGTTCGTCCCAGTTTCGGCGATGTTGAAAACGCGCTTCGAGACCTGAAGAGGGCTTCATGATCGCGGCGCTGACCCTTGCCGCGATCATCGCGGCAACCGATGCGGCGGCGGGCCTTTCTGTTCAGCAGGATTCGGCGACGGCACTGATCGCAGACGCACGTGGCTGGTTGCTGAGCGGTGAGCCCCTGCCCAAGGACATGGCCTTGCGTCTGCAGCGGTTGGACCCGGCCGCACGGATCACGGTGCTGGTGTTCCTGCGGCGCTCCGGGCTGATGACCGGCCCCGGCTGGAGCGCTGAGCAGATTCTGTCTCCCCCCGATGTACCGGAAACTGCCGAATGAGCGATGTGCAGGCCTCGTCGACCGGGCAGGGGTCGCTGCGTCCATTGCTGATCACGGCAGGGCTGGTCATTGTCGTTCTGTCCATGGTGCTGCCCTTGCCCGCGGCGGTCCTTGATGTCGGCATCGCCTTTTCCATCGCGACAGCAACCCTGATCCTGGTGATGGCGGCGCTGGTCGAGAAGCCGACCGACTTTCAGGCCTTCCCGGTGTTGCTGCTAGTGTCGCTGCTGATCCGGCTGTCCCTCAATGTTTCATCGACCCGGTTGATCCTGACCCATGGACAGAATGGCCCCGAGGCCGCGGGCCATGTCATCAACGGCTTTGCGGAATTCGTCGCAGGCGGTTCGCTTCTTGTCGGGTTGACGGTGTTCGCAGTCATCTCGATCGTGAACTTCATGGTCATCACCAAGGGTTCGGGCCGGATGGCCGAAGTGTCGGCACGGTTCGCACTGGATTCACTACCGGGTAAGCAACTGGCAATCGACGGAGACCTGAATTCGGGCGCGATCGATCATGAAGAGGCCAAGCGCCGTCGCATTCAGGAACAGAATGAAATCAGCTTCTTTGGCTCGCTCGACGGGGCGTCGAAATTCGTCAAGGGCGATGCGATTGCGGGTCTGCTGATTACCGTCGTCAATCTGTTCGTCGGGCTTGCGGCAGGCATCCTGGTCCATGATCTGCCTGTCTCCGAGGCCTTCTCGACCTATTCCCGGCTGACGATCGGCGATGGGCTGGTTTCGCAGATCCCGGCGCTGATTACCTCGATGGCTGCGGCGCTGCTTTTGTCGCGGGGCGGGGCGTCTGAGACGACGGCAGACCTGCTCTCGCGCCAGATGCTGTCTAACTGGCAAGTGCCTACTGTCGTGGCTGGCGGGATGCTCATCGTTGGCATGATCCCCGGCATGCCTGTCGGGGTGTTCGTGACGCTGGCCGCGGCCTGTGGGCTGGCTGGTTGGGTAATCCGCAAGCGCAGCCTGAATGCCCCTGCCAATGATGCTGCGCAAGACAATCTGCCTGCTCCGCTGCCGATCCAGAACAAGATCGGCGATGTTCTGGATACCGAGGAAATCAGCGTCGAGATTGGTCCCGGCCTGATTGCAAGCGCGCTCGATCAAGGACGGGGACTTGGTCAAAGGATTACCAATCTGCGGCTGCATATTGCCCGTGCCTTTGGGCTGATCCTGCCCGATGTCCGCATCACTGACGGGACAGATTTCGGACCGGGCGAATATGTCATCCGGCTGCAAGGTGTGGTGCGGGGTCGGGGAACGCTGCTGCCGGATCGCGTGCTGGCCTTGGGTGCCGAGAGCGTTCTTGGCCATATCCCCAGCGAGGAAATCAGAGAGCCGGTCTATGGCAGCCCCGCGAAATGGATCGATCCGGATGATCAGGATGAAGCCGCGATCGGCGGCGCAACGATCGTCACGCCCATGGAGGTGCTGTCCACCCACCTGATGGAGGTCGTGCGGACAAATCTGGCCCTGCTGATGACGATGACAACCATGCAGCGCATGATCCGAGAGCTCTGCGATGTCTCGGACACGCATCGGGCACAGGTCAACCAGCGTTTCTTTGATGGGATGGTCCCCGACAAGGTTTCGCCCGAATTGCTGTTGGCGGTGCTGCGGGCCATGCTCGAGGAACGGCTGTCCGTGCGAAATCTCGTGCTGATCACTGACGCCGTCTATGAGGCCCGCAATGCCGCCTCGCCCGAAGCTATCTATGAACAGGTGCGACGCCGCATGCGCGGCCAGATCTGCGAGCAATATGCCGCCATCGACGGCCAGCTAGAGATCCTGCAGTTGCATCCGATGTGGGAGGCCGAATTGACCCGCGCCGAAAGTGAGGCCGGGCGCTCGGGCAATGCCGCCCTGCCGCAGCTGCAGCAGAAGTTGACCGAGGCGCTGCGCAAACTGCTGGCGACCCTGCCACCCGCGCAAGAGTTCGTCCTGACCGTGCCCGACCATCGGCGGCGCCTGATCCGAATGATTCTGGGCAGCGCCGGGATCTCGATGCCGGTCATCGGGCTTGATGAGATCGATCCGGCGATCCGCGTCCGGCTGTGCGGAACGGTCGCCTCGTGACCGAGCTGCTGCATGATCCGCGCATGACGGCGATGTTCGGGGCGATGCTGCTGGTCTATTGCCGCGTGCAGGCATGCATTCTGGCGATGCCCGGATTCTCGTTGCCTGGCCTTCCGGCCCGCATCCGCATCGCGGTGGCCATGGCAATGACGCCGCTTCTGGCCGAGGGGGTCGCGATTCCGCCGGTGTTGAATTCGATCGCATGGTTCGGGGTGGCTTGCCTTGCCGAGCTGGTGACCGGACTGGCCCTGGGCATGCTGGTTCGGCTGTTTTCCGCGGCGCTGGACGTTGCGGCAGCGGCGATCGCGGCAACCGCCTCGCTTTCGCAGCTGATCGGCGCCGCGACGGAATATTCGCCCCATCCGATCGGCAATCTGCTGCATCTGGCCGGCCTTGCGGTGCTGATGGCCATGGGGTTCCCGCTGGCCGTTTGCGAGCTGCTGCGGGACAGTTTTGCCCTGCGCGCGGTGGGCGAATGGCCGCAGATCACGACTTTGCTGCCGGTGGCGATCGATATGCTTTGGCAGGGATTCTTGCTGGCGCTGATGCTGGCCGCGCCGTTCATCTTGGGTGGATACCTGTTTCAGGTGCTGTCCGGCATGATCAGCAAGGTGATGCCGGCATTGCCCGTCACATTCATCGCAGCACCCGGGGCGATCCTGCTTGCGCTGGTCGCTCTGGTCTTGCTTGCACCTGCCACGGTTTCGCTGTGGGCGCAGGCGGTGCTTTCCTCAATGCAGCAGGTGCTGGATTGAGCGGCTCTGAAGATGATGACGACAAGCAGTTCGATGCCAGCGAGCACAAGCTGCGCCGGGCACGCGAGGAAGGGGATATCCCCCGCTCGGCCGAGCTGTCATCGGCCCTGACCTATCTTGGTCTGTGGGGTGCGCTCAGCCTGGCGGTCGTCTGGCTGGTTCCCGACTGGACGGCAATGGCGGCGCGGGGACTTGGGGCCGAGCCTTGGCCGGATGGCCGCGGCAAATCGGTCATGGATCTGGCCCGAGCTATGACCGGGCAGGCAGGGCTGGGGATCCTTGCCATTCTTGCGATCATTGCGCTGCCGGTCCTGATCGGCCTGATTGTGCAGCGCGCGATCATCGTCACCCCAAAGAAGCTGTTGCCCGATATCAACCGGGTAAATCCGCTGAAGAATGCCGGTCAGAAGTTTGGTCGCTCAGGACTGGTCGGCTTTGCGATCTCATTGGGCAAGGTGTCGCTGGTCGCTGCCGGCGGGTGGTTTCTTTATCGTTCGCTTCTGGGCTGGATCCTGTCCACGAACGCCATGGCCGAAATGCAGTGGATCTCTGGTCTTGATGACGTGACCCGCAAGGCGCTTTACCTCGCGCTCGGCATTGGCGCGCTTTTCGCCGGGATCGACGTGCTGTGGAAACGGTTCGAGTTTCTGCGCCGCCAGAGGATGTCTCGAAAGGAAATGCAGGACGAATACAAGGACAGCGAGGGCGATCCCCATTTCAAGGCTGCACGCCGTCAGAAGGGTGTCGACATCGTGATGAACGCGATGCTGGCCGATGTCGAAAAGGCCGACGTGGTCATCGTCAACCCGACCCATTACGCCGTTGCTCTGGAATGGAAACGGGGCAGCGGTCGCGCTCCGGTCTGTCTTGCCAAGGGTGTGGATGAGGTTGCGCACCGCATCCGCGAGCGCGCGACCCAGCACAATGTCCCGATCTGGTCCGATCCACCATGCGCAAGGGCGCTGCACGCGACCGTGGAAATCGGACATGAAATCAGCACCGAGCAATTCGCCCCCGTCGCCGCCGCCATTCGCTTCGCCGAAGCCATGCGCCGCAAGGCACGCGGCGGCTGGACAAACCTGCCTGTCGGAGGACCACGCCCATGAGTCGTCAAACCCAAGGCCTGACCCGGCTTGAACGGTTGGCCCGCCTCAAGTCGGATATCGAGATGCGGCGCTTCTCGGCATTTCGGCAAACAGTCGAGGCCGCGCGCCTGCGCATCGCGGCGGTCGAGCAGGATCTGCAACGCCTCTACGATACCGAGACGGATTTCTCGGTCAGCGAAGCCAGACTGGCGAACGCCATTGCGCAAGAGCTCAGCCGGGCGCTTCTGAAAGCCGAGCGGGACCTGCAACAGATGCTTCCTGGTTTCGAGGCCGCTCGTATCCGTGCGCAACGCGAATTCGGTCGCGCAGAAGTTCTGAAGACGCTGCAGGTTCAATCTGGTTTGGAGGATCGGTTGATCGCGACGCGAAAACGTGAGCCGCAGGCTTAGTCGGCTGCTGTGCAGGCAATCCGGTTATTCGATGTTCCGGTGGCGATCGGTTCCAGAATGAAACCCTTCCGCAGATAAGCGAAGCCGACCTCTCGTCAGGGAAGTTCAGCCAAGCCCCCCAGATTCAGGCGTCTGGGCGTCAGTCCGCCGGGCGACTTACTCACCCAGAGGTCTCTCAACTCCAACCTGCCCTTTCGCACAGAAATGCAAAGGCCCATCACGTGGCTCTTTGCAACTTCAGGTAATCAGCCTACAAATGAACCATCTGGTTCGCTCCGGTGATTTTTCTGAGTGGAAGCCCCTGATCCCAAGGGCAGATTTTAAGGAGCTCCGGTTGATGGAGAAGGGTACTTCGGTCATGAAAGGGCGCAAGTTCCTTCAGGTGCTGGAGGGTGCGCGGACGATCTTTCTGAGGGATGGTTTCGAAGGCGCAAGCGTCGATGACATCGCGCATGAGGCAGGGGTCTCCAAGGCCACGCTTTACAGCTATTTCCCCGACAAGCGGATCATGTTCACCGAGGTCTTTCGCAACGAACTGGCCCGTGACACTGCCGATGCCGGCGCGCTGCTCGAGGTGGATCTGCCGGTGCGCCAGATCCTGCCCTTCATCGTGCAACTGATCTCGGCCCATATCGTCTCGGATTTCGGGCTGGCCATGTACCGGGTCAGCGTCGCCGAGGCGGACCGCTTCCCCTCGCTCGCCCGCGAATATTACGAATCGGGCCCGGTCCAGCTGCGGCTTCAACTGGTCCGCTACCTGCGCCATCGCGCCGCGCGCGGCGAGTTGGAGATCGCCGATTTCGATCTTGCCGCGGATCAGTTGATCGAACTGGCCAGCACAACCCTGCATGATCGCGCGCTGTTTGCCGGGCGCGAAGCCATCGATGCCGAGCTTTTGCGCAAAGTCTGCGACGGGGCGGTGCGCATGTTCCTGGCCTGCTATGGTACCAGCCTGTCCGAATTCAGGGGGCAGGGCGCGTAGAAAGGTCACGCCCTCGGGGGAATGCGTCGCAACGGCTTCATTTTTCTGGCTCGTCTTCCTATGATGCGGCCACCAAATTTCAGCACCCTTGGATGAACTTGATGAACCGAGCCCTTCTGCTTCTTGCAGCTCTTTCTCCGCTGGCCGCTTGCGCACCTGCGCCCGCGCCTGAGCCCATCCCGCAGGTTGCGCCTGCGCCCATCGCCCCGGTTGCCGGCGTGTCGGGCCTTCAATCGCGCGAGCCCGATGCCTGTCACGCCAAGGACTATGTCTCGGCGCTTGGCCAGCCCGGCACCGTGATCCCGTCGCTGGGCATCACTCGCGAACTCCGCGTGGTCGAATATCGCGGCATCGAGCCGCAGGAATACAACCCGCTGCGCATCGTGTTCCGCCTCGATGCTTCGGGCAAGATCTACAACATCGACTGCGGCTGATCCGGCCAATGCGATTCCCGCTGCCGGCAAGGCTGGCAGCGGGTCTCAGCGACCTACCGACAGTTGTCGGTCTGGAACAGTTTACCGTCCGAGAAGAACTCCATCTTCTTGTAAGGATGTAGATAAAGTCGATATGTCGGGCCACCGTCGGTTGTAAGGCCGACCACGGCGGTTGTCTCTGCAGTTTCTTCCATAGCGAGGACGCTATATTGAGTGTCGTTAGCTGAAACCGACCGAAGGTCAGTGTCGAATTCCACCCGATATTCCCGTTTGGGGTTTTCACAGATCAGGGAGACCGGGTCGCCCAGCGATATCTGTGGGATGATGACGGCGGTGGACAGAGCAACAGCCAGAAGTTTCACGAAATGATCTCTCCGCATGGTATCGGTGCATTGCCGATGCCGTCGCATGGGATCGCATTCAAGCGCAAATCAGTTGGTGAGGCTTTGGGCAAATCGACCCACGTGCTGCCATGAAACTGCAGCGACATCCTGTGCTTGATCGGGAAGTGGAGGCGGGTACCGGAATCGAACCGGTCTTCACGGATTTGCAATCCGCTGCGTAACCTCTCCGCCAACCCGCCGCTGTCGTAGGATGGGACGGGGTTTAGCTGCTTCGGCGGCGGGGCGCAAGACGGCGTTTTGCTTTGCTGCGCTTAGATTGGGCGTTGGCCCCGGATGTAACGGCGCCGGAGCGGATAGGCCGCATCGGGACCGGGCAGATCGGGCGCGCGCGGGAAAGCCGCGCCGGATCAGCAGGATCTGGAAAAACGAGGTTCAGCCCGGTTCAAAGGCAAGGGCGCAGCCGGGCAGATACAGCCGGAACGCGCGCAGCACCTCGGCGGCGCGGCCAGGGGGCTGGGTCGGGCGCAGCATGGCCTTGGCCTGCTCCAAATGGGCCTCAAGCCGATCCGACCATTTCCGCGGCGCGCGCGATGCGGGTGCAGGTTTTCGGTATCGACCATTTCCAGCCGTCCGCCGACGGTGCGTCGTCTAACCGGTCAAGGTGACGCCTTGAATCAGCGCCATGCCTTTGGGACGCAGCAGGTCGAGGATTCGCGCACAATAGGTCGGCATATTGGCGCGGTCGACATGTGCGAACATGCCGACCGAGGCCGGTTTGTCGAAGGGGGCGGTTGGAAATCGCGATAGTCGGATAGCTCGATCCGGACTCGGCCCTGCAACCCGTGTTCTGCGATCTAGTCTGACGCACCTACCTGATCCGGGTCCACAGATGCTGCCGCAGAGGCGGGATCTGGCATAGCCCGTGCATGGCGGCGAGGGCCGCGACCACCTGCATCAGGTCGCGCATCCCGCGCGATACCGAGATATTGCCGTCAACAATCTCTCCGGCAGGGCGCACAGATTGCCCGAAGCGAGTCGGGCAAGGGCGGCAGAGTTGTGAAAGAGGATCTCGACCGGGGCGGCGTCAGGGCCCAGCGTCCGGCCCGTTGGCAGTCGCAGCCGCGGTGCTAGGCTTAGCTGTTCCAGCTTACTTGAAGTCACCTGATCCGTGGCGGTCATGTCCCAACCTCGTCAGCGGGCGTCGAAGGTCAGCGGCGCTGCCATGCGAGGGGTCAGCATACGCTTTTCCCCATGGCGCGGGTCAAGCGCCTGATCCGTCACAAATCGATGTCCGGAAAAAACAAAAGCGGCCCGAAGGCCGCTTTTTGCTTTCTTCCTTTCGGAAGATTTTTTGGAGCGGGCGATGAGATTCGAACTCACGACCCTAACCTTGGCAAGGTTATGCTCTACCCCTGAGCTACGCCCGCACTCCATTCCGTCGGTTGCTTCCGGCTTCGTCTGCCGTCGTCCCCTTCGGTGAGCGGTGATTTACGGAAGGTAGCGGGGGGGCGCAAGAGCAAAAAACGAAATTCTTAAAAAAAACTTCAAGAAACTTTGTAGATCATTGTTTTTGATATGTTTTCATTTCGTTTTTGATGATGCGCCCGGATCAGGCCGGTTCAGCATGGCGGCTCAGGGCACCGATCGGGCGGTCCTGGGATTCGTTGCGCAGTGCCTCTCGCAGGAATTCCGGCAGCGAGATACGATGCTCGTGGAAGTCCTTTGGCGGGGTCAGGGACGGATCGCCGTCCATGCGCAGTTCCAGCCCCTGCGCGGTGCTGTCGGCGCGGATGGTGATGTTGAATCCGTCGCCCGGTCCGTTCGACAGGACATGGCGCTGGGTCTGGCATCCGGGCAAACTGGCCTGATCGAAGGGCAGGACGTTGATCAGCGGAGAGAAGAAGAATCGCTCCTGCGTTCCCAACCCGTGATCGAATCCGATCTGCTCGATCCGGTAGCGGCCATGGCGGCGCAGCTTGCGCAACCGCGCTGCCAGCCGGGTGAAGGTGGCGCGGACCGTCTCATCCGCCTCGACGGAAACATCGAAGGGCAGGATATTGACCACCAGCGCCGGGATCGAGATCGCGACGCTGCCCATCCGGCTCAGATAGGGCAGCCAGACCGGCAGCGCGGCGCGCGTCCCGTCATCATGCCGCGCGACCGAGCCGTCCTTCAAATGCAGCGCTGCCCATGCCGCGCAAAGCGCGGTCAGCAGATCCGGCCAGCCGATGCCCAGTTCGGCGCTGCGGGCCAGCAGCGGTGCGCGCAGGTCCGAGAGCGATTCCTCATGGGACATCTCTTCGGCCGGGTAATCCTCGGAGCCCTTGGTCAGCGTCATTGGTGCTGGCGGGGCGGACAGGACCTGACGCCAATGCGCGCCGTCGGTGTCGTGGCGCGGACTGGCGCGATAGGCATCCTCCTCGGCCAGATAGGCGGGGAAGTGGCCAAAGGGCGCACCAGCATCCGTTCCGCCGACCTCGGCCGCGTAAAGCCGGGCGCAACGCGATTCGATCAGGCCCATCGCATAGCCGTCCAGTACGATGTGATGGCCGCGATTGTACCAAATCGCATGATCCGACCCCAGATGGATCAGCCATTCCGCCGCGATGGGTTGGGTCAGCAGGTCCAGAGGTGCCTCCAGATCGGCCTGCATCATGGCCATGGCGCAGGCCCGAGGGTCGGCATCCGCCGACAGGTCGATCCGGCGCAGGACCGGGCGGCGGCCCTCGTCCAGACGCTGACGGGGCTGGTCATCGCCTGTGGCGGTGAAGCGCAGGGCCAGCACATCCGTTTCAAGGATGGTGCGGGTGATGGCGCGGGCAAGGGCCTCGATGTCCACAGCGCCGCTGAATTCGATGGCATGGGCCACGGTGGAAACCGCCTCGCCCGGATGTGCGCGGAATTCCTCCCAGAAATCCAACTGTGCGAGGGTCAGCGCGAAATCGCGTTCAATATATTGATTGTTTTGCATGATTCTGTCCGCCCGGCGGGCGTGGCCCGGAAATGTGGCTTCGGGGTTCTGGCTGGCTGACCCGCGGCGAACCGCGGGCCAGCTTGCTTCGAGAGAGAAAGCCATATAAAAATACTCGACTATTACACCGCGTCAAGCGGGGATCGCGGCGCAGGCAGTCTTTCGCCGCTCAATGGACAGGAATTTTCGCGATGATCGAATTCACGCCCTGGCCCGACAATCTGGCCCGTCGCTATCGCGAGGCCGGTTACTGGATCGGCCAGCCCCTGACCCGCATGCTGGACCAGCAGGTCGCGACCCGCCCGGATGCGACCGCGATCGTCTGTGGGTCCCGACGGCTGAGCTATGCCGATCTGGACCGGCAGTCGCGTCATCTGGCCGGGCGCCTGGCCGCAAAGGGCTTCGGTCATGGCGATACGGCACTGGTGCAACTGCCCAATCTGGCCGAGTTCTACGTCACCTTCTTTGCCCTGCTGCGGATCGGGGTCGCGCCGGTCAATGCGCTGTTCAGTCACCGTCGGTTGGAAGTGGCGGATTATGCCCGCCAGATCGCGCCCGCCGTGGTGATCGGTGCCCGCGCGCATGAACTGTTTCGCGACGATGCCTTTGCCGATGAGCTGTGCGCGGGCGGCACCCGCCTGATCCTGCTGCTGGGCGAGGATGACCCAGCCCGCAGCCTGTCCGATTGGCTGGCCTCGGGTCCGGCTCTGCCCGAAGGCGCGGGGCCGACCCCTGCCGATCAGGTCGCCTTCTTTCAGCTTTCGGGCGGCAGCACCGGCACGCCCAAGCTGATCCCGCGCACCCATGACGATTACGATTACAGCGTCCGGGCCAGCGTCGAGATTTGCGGCGTGACCGCGGACACCCGTTTCCTGTGCGCGCTGCCGGCGGCGCATAACTTCTCGCTCAGCTCGCCCGGCGCGCTGGGGGTGTTCTATGCCGGGGGCACCGTGGTCATGGCAGCCAGCCCCGAGCCGCTGGCCTGTTTCGACCTGATCGCGCGTGAAGGCGTGACCATGGTCCCGCTGGTGCCCCCGGCTGTGGCGCTGTGGCTGCGCGCCGTCGAGGATGATCCGGCCCGCCGCGCCCAGCTTGCGACGCTGGATCTGATGCTGGTCGGCGGCGCAAGCTTTGCCGAGGCCACGGCCCGCCGCGTTCCCGACACCCTTGGTTGCCGGTTGCAGCAGGTCTTTGGCATGGCTGAGGGGCTGGTGAACTACACCCGGCTGGACGATCCTTCGCAGATCGTCTTTGCCACGCAGGGCCGCCCGATCAGCCCCGATGACGAAATCCGCATCCTTGATGAGGGTGGCAACCCGGTTCCTGACGGCCAGCCCGGTGCATTGGCCACGCGCGGCCCCTATACGTTCCGCGGCTATTACCGCAGCCCCGATCACAACGCCCGCGCCTTCGATGCCGACGGCTTCTATCATTCCGGCGACGTCGTGGTCCGCGAAAACGGCTATCTGCGCGTCGTCGGGCGGATCAAGGACCAGATCAACCGGGGCGGGGAAAAGATCGCCGCCGAGGAGATCGAGAACCTGCTGCTGCGCCATCCCGACATCACCCACGCCGCACTGGTGGCGATCCCCGATCCGCATCTGGGCGAGAAAAGCTGCGCCTTCCTTGTCCTGCGCGATGGGGTGGAAAAGCTGTCCCCGCCCGCGCTGCGCCGGGCGCTGCTGGAACAGGGCGTGGCCGAATACAAGCTGCCCGACCGTTTCCGCATCCTTGCCCAGCTGCCGCTGACCGCAGTGGGTAAAATCGACAAGCGCCGCCTGCGCGACAGCTTGACCCCTGAGACCGCCTGAAAGGACGACCATGACCACCCTGACCGAAACCGCCGAGCTTTCCCCGGAATGGCTGGCCGCCCGTGTCCTGTCCCTGATCGAGGACGAGACCGAGATCGACCCGACCGAAAATCTGGTGCTTTACGGGCTCGATTCCATCTCGGTGATGACGCTGTCCTCCGAGTTGAAGCAGCGCGGCATCGAGGCCAGCTTCGATGAGCTGGCCCGCGAGCCGACGCTGAACGCATGGTGGGCGCTGATCGCGGCGCGACGTTAAGCGCGCAGCGTCGCACCCCCATCGACATAAAGGTCGGCCATGGTGACATGGCCGGCCTGATCCGACAGCAGATACATGACCGCGCCGGCAATATCCTCGGGGGTGGCCAGCTTCTTCAGTGGGATGCCGGTGCGATAGGCGTTCAGACTGCCCTCGATCACCGCGCGTTCGCCCGCGCCGCCATCCTCGGTCCACATGCCGGTCTGCATCGGTGTCAGGGTCGAACCCGGCGCGACGATATTGCAGCGCACGCCTGACCCCGCCAGTTCCAGCCCCAGACAGCGCACCAGCATCGTCGCCGCCGCCTTGGACGCCGCATAGGCGCCCATGTTCTGGCGCGGGATGCCTGCCGCGTTGGAACTGACCGCAACCAGTGCGCCGCCACCGTTCCCGGCCATCGCCCGACCAAAGGTGCGGGTGACGTTGAAGGTTCCGGTCAGGTTGGTGCCGATCACCCGATCCCATTCGGTCTGGGGCAGATCGACCAGCGGCCCGATGGCCAGCACCCCCGCCGCATGGACGCCCAGCTTCAGCGGACCATGCGCAGCCTCGGCCTCGGCCACCAATGCCTCGACCGCAGCGCCGTCGCGGACATCCAGCGCGCGCGGGATCGCGCTTTGCGGCAGCGGAGCCGCGAGCGCGGCGGCGGTATCGGTCGCCACCACCGTCGCGCCCGCGTCCAGCAGGGCGCGGGTCACGGCCAGACCGATCCCCCCCGCCGCACCGGTGACAATGGCCAGATGCCCTTCGAACCCGCTCAGGCGCATGTCGCGACCTCGCCTGCAAACACATCCAGCGCCTGTTCGGTCAGCAGCGGCACGCCGCAGGTCGCCGCGATCCAGCCCATCGCCAGATCATGCTTCTCGCGCGAGAAATCGGCCTGTGCATCGGCTATGGCAAAGGCCTCGATATCGCGCTGGAACGCCTCGACCGCGGTGGCGAGGCAGCCGATATGGGCATAGATCCCGCAGATCATCAGCTGATCGCGCCCACGCGCCCGCATCAGCGTTTCCAGATTCGAGCGCTGGAAGGCGCTGTAGCGGTGCTTGTGCAGCACGATGTCGCCCTGCTCGGGGGCAAGCTGGGGCAGGATCTCCTCATGCTCGGGGGTGGCGCTCATTCCCGGCCCCCACAGGTCGGCCTGAAGGCCGCGGTCGGGGCGGAACTGGTTGCCTTTCTGCGCGGTGTAGAACACCGGAACGCCCGCCGCGCGGGCCGCAGCGATCAGCCGGGCGATATTGGCAACCATCGGGGCCAGAGGCGCACCCTCGGGATAGGGGCGGCAGAAATAACGCTGCATGTCATGGACCAGCAGGGCCAGACGGTCGCGTTGCGGCTGCCACGGCCCGCGCGGCTGCGGCAGGTCAGCGGCGCGGGGCAGGGCATAGGGGGCAATGCCGGGAAGGGCCATGGTCGGGGTCTTTCGCGTTATTGGATCAGTCCGGCCAGCCCGGCATCCGCGGGCAGGCCAAGGGCAGCAAGGAAGGCACCGAATTTCGCGCCGGTCTCATGGGCTTCGGCCAGGGGGTCCGAGCCGGGCACGATCCCGGCCCCGGCATAAAGCCGTGCCTCGGCGCCGCAGATCTCGGCGCAGCGGATGGCGACATGCCACGCGCCGTCGCCCTGCGCGTCGCACCAGCCGACCGCGCCGGCATAGAAATCGCGCGGCGCGGGTTCCAGTTCGCGGATCAGCGACTCGGCCCGGCCCATCGGCAGACCGCAGACCGCCGGGGTCGGGTGCAGCAGGGACGCGAGCACCACCGAGGGCGTATCCATGTCCCGCAGCCGCCCTTCGATCCGGGTGCCCAGATGCCACATGCTGCGGGTCGAGGTCAGGGTCGTGCCCTGCGGGATCGCCAGCTCGCGGCAAAGCGGCGACAGGCTGTCCATGATGTATTCGACCACGATGGCATGTTCGCGGTGATCCTTGTCCGACCCCATCAGCGCCTCGGCCGCCGCCCGGTCAATGGCCGGATCGACCTCGCGCCGGGCCGAACCGGCCAAGGGATGCGAGGCGATCTCGGCACCGGATTTCGACAGCAGCAGTTCGGGCGTCGCACCACACAGGACCACGGGACGGCCATCCCGCGGCGGCAGCGCCACCCGGAACGCGGTGACCGCCGGGTCCTGACCCAACCGGCGCAGCAGGGCGTCGACCGGGATGTCATGTCCGGCCCGGACCAGCAGGCTGCGGGCCAGGACGATCTTGTGCAGGGCGTCGGTTTGCCCGGATTCGTCCTGCATCAACTGCAGGGCGCGACCGACCGATTGGGCATAATCGGACGCAGGGGGCTGGGCCTTGATCTGCCAGTCCTGCAGCGGCAGGCCCATGGTCGATACGGCTTCGGCCGCAGCGGGTTCGGCGCGGCATTGCCACAGGCAATCCTGATCGGCACGGTCAAAGGGCAGGGCCCCACCGATCAGGCTGTCCGGCGGCGCGTCGGCAAAGGCGCGGCTGATACGTTCGGCCAGATCATGGCGGGTGCCACGCGGCAGGGGCGTCGCCGCCCCCCCGCCCGAGGCATTGTCCCTGCCACGAAAGACAAAGGCCGGGGACGGGTTTCGGGTCAGTCCGGCCACATCGGAAGCATCGGTAATACGGATGTTCATGCGTGATCTCATCGAATGAAAATGCGCGCTGCCGCGGCGACAAAGGCGCACGGCAGGGGGCGGCGAATAGGTCGCAAATTGGCTGGCTCCAGCCGGGTCTGCGGGGCGGAACTCTCTCCTGCTCGTGACATTCCCGGGTGGCGGATACGCCGTTTCGCCCGTGTTTCAGGCGAATGGCGAACAGAGGGCGCATGACCCCTGCTGGCTTCCCGCGCGGAACATGTCTGAGGCGATCTGAAAGGGCAAGTAAAATCGTCAGGATTGTAAGGGGTGGCGGAACCCCGCCCATCCATCGGCGGGAACCCCCGGCGGATAGCGGTGTTGGCCCTGACATGTCCCAACGCCCGAGGTTCCGATGCCCCCATCCGACAGCGCCTTCGATCTGGCCAAGGCGCATGTCTGCGTGATCGTGAATCAGGGTTCGGGGCGCAAGGCGGGGGACAGCATCGCCGACCAGATCCGCGAGCGTTTGCAGGGTCGCGTGGCGCGGCTGGATTTTCGCCGCACACCAAAGGGCGGCGATCTGACCGGCATCGCCCGTCATGCGATCGGTCAGGGCTTCGACCTGATCGTGGCGGCAGGTGGCGATGGCACGCAGGCCGCCATTGCCAGCGCGGTCGCGGGCAGTCCCGCCGCGATGGTGGTGATCCCCGGCGGCACCTTCAACTATTTCGCCCGTGATCTGGGCGTCGGCGAGACGGTCGAGCAGGCGCTGGCGGTCCTTGACGCCCCCCATCTTCGCCGCATCCATGTCGGCGAGATCAACGGGCTGCTGTTTCTGAACAATGTCAGTTTCGGCGCCTATCCCGAGATCCTGAAACGGCGCGAGGACATCTACAAACGCTGGGGCCGCTCCCGTGTCGCGGCCTATTGGTCGGCGGTGGTGGCGATGTGGAACCTGCGCCACCCGATCCGGCTGGTGGTGCGCGCGAACGGGACCGAACGGCGCTTCAAGACCGCGCTCGCCTTCGTCGCCAAAAGTGCCTACCAGCTGGACAGTTTCGGTCTGGACGGGGCCGAGGACATCCGGCAGGGGCGGCTGGCGCTGCTGGTGGCGCGGGCGCGCAGGCCGTGGCCGCTGATCCGCTCGGCCCTGCGGCTGGCCTTTGGCAAATCCGCCCGCTACCAGGATTTTGACCTGATCAGCGCCGAGGAATTCACGTTGGAAACCGAACCGCGCCACGAATATGTCGCCCATGATGGCGAAAAGCTGTGGATGGATTCGCCGTTTTCGGTGCGCGTCCTTCCCCAGGCCTTGGCGGTCCTTGTGCCCTCGGGGTCCAACGGACGGGATGCGACATGACCCGGCTGGTGCATCTGTCAGATCTGCATTTCGGCCTTGAGCGCGCCGCCCTGATCGAACCGCTGTTGGAGCGGGTCAACGAGGCCCGCGCCGATCTGGTCGTGGTGACCGGCGATCTGACCCATCGTGGCCGATCGGCCCAATTCGCCCATGCGGCGGCCTTTCTGCGCCGGATCGAGGCACCGCTTTTCGCCGTGCCCGGCAACCATGACATCCCGCTTTACCGCCTCGACGACCGGGTGATGCAGCCCTATCTGCGTTATCGTCGCGACATTTCCGAGAATCTCGAACCCGTCGGCCATGTCGGGCGGCTGCGGGTGCAGGGCGTGAACAGTGTCGATCCGATGGCATGGCAGCGCGGCCAGATCACCGCCGCCCAGATGCGCCGCGTCACCGATCGGATCGAGCCTGACTGCATCAATATCGTCGCCCTCCACCACCCGCTTCAGCAACGCCCCGAGATCGACAAGGCCCTGATGCGCGGTGCCCCCGAGGCGCTGGCCCTGTTCGAACTGAAGGGCGTCGATCTGGTGCTGAGCGGGCATCTGCATATCTGGGCGGCGGGGGCGTTTTTGCCGCCGGACGGGCGCGGGATGCTGCAGATTCAGGCCGGGACGGCGCTTTGCGCGCGCGAAACCGACCTTCAGAACGAATTCGCGGTGCTGGATTTCGACGGGTCGGATCTGCTGATCGAACGCCATGTCGCGCCGATGGACCAGCCGGGTTTTTTGCCGCCCCAGTTCCTGCGCTTCACCCGCGCCAACCGGCGCTGGCGTGCGGCCTAGGCGGAAATCCGACAGTTTCACTTTGTTTTGGCTGGACCTGATCCTGACCAGAGGCTAGCTAAGCCGCGACTCCGCGGTCACGCGGTGGCCAGAAGCATCAGAGGTCCAGACATGCGCGCCTTCGCCCTTTCGACTTTCCTTGCATTCTCTCTTGGATCCGCGGCCTTTGCTGCCGATCTGTCGGTGCCGACCGCACAGGGCGATGTGGCCCTGAAGGGCGTTCCGCAAAAAGTCGCGGTCTATGACCTGCCTTCGCTGGATACGCTGACGGCGCTTGGCGTCGATGCGGCGGGCGTGCCGGAAAAGCTGTACGTCAAGCACCTGCAGCCGCTGGCCGACAAGGCCGCGCCGGTCGGCACGCTGTTTGAGCCGAACCTTGAGGCGCTGGCCGGGCTGGGTCCCGATCTGGTCGTCGTCGGCGGCCGCTCTGCCGCGCAAAAGGCTGCGGTCGAGCAGGTGGCCCCGGCCATCGACATGACCATTGGCGAGGATCTGCTGGGCGACGCGAAAGCCCGCATCACCGCCTTTGGCACGCTGTTTGACCGTCAGGACAAGGCCGCCGAGCTGACCGCCAGCCTTGACGCCAAGGTCGCCGCCGCCACTGCTGCCGGCAAGGACAAGGGCAGCGCGCTGATCGTCATGACCAACGGGCCGAAACTGGCCGCCTATGGCAAGGCCTCGCGCTTTGGCTGGATCCATCAGGCGACCGGCCTGCCCGAGGCGGTCGAGACGATCAAGGACGCCAATCACGGCGACGCCATCAGCCACGAATTCATCGCTCAGGCCAATCCCGACTGGCTGATCGTCATCGACCGCGGTGCCGCCATCGGCGAAGAAGGTCAATCCGCCGAGGCCGTGCTGAAAAACCCGCTGGTCGAGGGCACCAATGCCTGGAAATCCGGCCATGTCGTCTATCTGGACGCGGCTGACGCCTATATCTCGGCCGGGGGTTATACCTCGACCACCACCCTGCTGGATGAGTTGACCGCAGCGCTGACCAAGGGATGAGGCTTCTGCCAGCCGCGATGCTGGTTCTGGCTGGCCTGAGCGTGGCCAGCCTGACCATCGGCGCCGCCAGCGTCAGCATCCTTGAAGCAACCCGCGACCCTTGGGCGGCACTGGTCCTGATGGAATCGCGCCTGCCCCGGACGCTGGCCGTGATCCTGACCGGCGCGGCGCTGGCGGTGGCGGGTGTGGTCCTGCAAGCCCTTGTCCGCAACCGCTTCGTCGGCCCCGAAACCACGGGGACCGCCGAAAGCGCGACATTGGGCCTGCTGGCTGTCACCATCCTGTTCCCGGCCTCCCCGCTATGGGTCAAGATGGTGGCGGCCAGCCTTGCCGCCATGCTGGGCACGGCGCTGTTCGTCGCCGTCATCCGCCGCCTGCCGGTGCGCGAGGTGATGCTGGTCCCGATCGCAGGGCTGGTGCTGTCGGGGGTGATCGGTGCGATCGCCACCTTCATCGGCTGGCAGACCGACCTGCTGCAATATGTGAATGGCTGGCTGATGTCGGGCGAGTTCTCGGGCGTGCTGGCCGGGCGGTATGAGCTGCTTTGGGTCGCGGCCGTGGCGGCGGGTCTGGCATGGTTCGCCGCTGATCGCTTTGCCATCCTCGGGCTTGGCGACAGCGTGGCCACGGGGCTTGGCCTGTCGCCGGGCGCGGTGATGCGGCTGGGGCTGGCGGTGGTCGCGGTAGTGACGGCTATGGTCATCACCACGGTCGGGCTGATCCCCTTTGTCGGGCTGGTCGTCCCGAATATCGTCGCCCGGATCATGGGCGACAATCTGCGCGCCTCGATTCCGGTGGTGGCGGTGTTCGGCGCGGTGCTGCTGCTGACCTGCGACCTGATCGGGCGGCTGATCCGTTTCCCCTATGAGATCCCCGTCGGCACCATCCTTGGCGTGGTCGGAGCGGCCATCTTCCTGTGGCTGCTCTACCGCAGGCCCGCGCATGGATAGGCGGCCCGCATATGAATAAACGGCTCGTGCTTTGGGTGCTGGCCGGAGTGCTGGTGCTGTCAGCGGCAATCTGGCTGCTGCAGGGCCTGCCCGATGGTCAGGCGCGGGCATTCGTGCTGAAGCTGCGGACCGAGCGGCTGGTCGGACTGCTGCTGGTCGGGATTTCGACCGGGATGGCGACGATCCTGTTCCAGACGGTCGCCGCGAACCGGGTGCTGACGCCGCAGATCATGGGCTTTGATGCGCTTTACATGCTGATGCAGACGCTGTTGGTTGCAGCCTTCGGCATTGCCGGTTTCGCCGGGCTGCCCGCAGGAGTGAAGTTCACGGGAGAGGTCGCGGTGATGGTGCTGCTGGCGGCGGCCCTGTTCGGCACGCTGTTGGGGCAGGGGGTGCGCGACATCCCCCGCACGATCCTGACCGGGGTGATCCTTGGCATTCTGTTCCGCTCTCTCAACACCTTTGTCGGGCGGGTGCTGGACCCCAATGAATATGCGGTGGTCCAGCAGGCCAGCTTCGCCAGCTTCAGCAAGATCGACGCGGCGCTGCTGCCTGCTGCTGGGGCGCTGACGCTGATCGGCGCGGCGGCGGCAATGCTGATGGCGTCACGGCTGGATGTGCTGGGACTGGGCCGCGATCCGGCGGTCTCGCTGGGACTTCATCATCGCCGGGTGGTGCTGGCGGCGCTGGCAATTGTCGCGTTGCTGGTTTCGGTCTCGACGGCGCTGATCGGTCCGGTCACCTTCTTTGGTCTGATCGTCGCTGGGCTGACCCACGGGTTGACCCACAGCGCGCGTCACCGGGTCCTGCTGCCCGCCTCCGCGATGATCGCCGCGATCACGCTGATCCTGGGCCAGACCGTGTTCGAGCGGGTGCTGGGTCAGGCCGCCTTCCTCTCGGTGGTGATCGAATTCGCCGGAGGCCTGTTCTTCCTGCTTCTGCTGATCAAGGGACGCATCCGATGATCCGTATCTCCGGCCTTTCGCATCGCATCGGCAAATCGGCGATCCTTCATGACATCAGCGCCGACCTGCCAAAGGGCAAGCTGACCGCGCTGATCGGCCCGAATGGCGCGGGCAAGTCGACGCTGCTGCGGCTGATCGGGCGGCTGGAACCGCTACAATCGGGCAGCGTCACCTTGGATGGCGAGGATCTAAGCCGGACGCCCACCGATCAACTGGCGCTGAGGATGGCGGTGCTGGGCCAGCAGACGGCGATCGCCAGCCGTCTGCGCCTGCGTGAACTGGTCGGTTTCGGTCGCTGGCCCCATCACAAGGGCCGTCCGCGTCCCCGCGACCTTGAGGTCGTCAATCAGGCGCTGGCGGCGTTTTCGCTGGATGATCTGGCCGACCGATTCATTGACGAGATTTCGGGCGGGCAGGCGCAGCGTGCCTATCTGGCGATGACCGTGGCGCAGGAAACCGACTGGCTGCTGCTGGATGAGCCGCTGAACAACCTCGACATGGCCCATGCGCGTTCGCTGATGGCGCGGCTGGGTGAATTGGTCAGGGTCGGCGGCAAAAGCGTCGTGACCGTCATCCACGAGGTGAACTACGCCGCTGCTTGGGCCGATCATGTCGTGGCGATGAAACAGGGCCGGATCGTGGCACAGGGCAGCCCCTATGAGGTGCTGACCAGCGAAACGCTGTCGATGCTTTATGACACGCCGGTCGGGGTCGGCAGCCATCGGGGACGGCCGCTGGTCCTGCATCACGTCTGAATTTTTTCTTGTGAAAGTATCCCGGGGACGCCTGCCCGACCCCATTGAGGGGTCGGGCAGGCGGGGGGCAGAGCCCCCAGGCGCCCTTAGCCCTTGGCCGCGACCGTGATCCGCGTACCCCAGGGGTCGGTGAAGCTGTTCGCCCCCAGACCCGCCAGCACGCCCGGATCGGCCTCCAGCACCAGTTCCGCCAGCCCGGTCGCATTCGCGCTGCGTTTCCCCGCGCCGCGGCTGTTCCAGATATTCCCCGCCAGATGGTGGTGATAGCCACCGCTGGAGAAGAAGCTGGCCCCGAAGCGATGCGAGGTGCGGTCCAGACCAAGGCTGTTCATGTAGAAGTCCTCGGCCTCGGCCACATCGCCGACTTGCAGATGGACATGGCCAACCACGGTGCCGTTCGGCGCGGTCTGCCAATCATCGGCACCGATGCCCAGAAGGCCGGGCACGTCCAGCGCCACCGTGTCCATCAACACCTCTTCGCCGCGCCGCGTCCAGCTGTCGCGGGGGCGGTCGACATAGACCTCGATTCCGTTGCCTTCGGGATCGTGCAGATAAACTGCCTCGCTGACCAGATGGTCCGAAGCCCCGTCCAGCTTCATCCCGCCCGCCGCGATATGGCGCAGCCAGCTTCCCAGCGCGGCGCGGTCGGGCAAAAGGAAGGCGGTGTGGAACAACCCCGCCTCATTCGGGCGATGGCGCGCGGTCTTGTCGGCGCGCAGTTCCAGCAGTGCCTGTCCATCCACGCCCAGCAGGACCTGCTCGGCATCGCCCGACAGGCGTTGCAGGCCGATCACCCGCTGATAGAAGTCCCCGACCTTGCCAAGGTCGTTTACGGTCAGGGCCACCCGGCCGATCTGAAGGGGGGCATCGCTCGTCGCCATGACTGTCTCCTTTCCCAATGCTTGCAGACAATCTAGCCCTTGGCATTCTTCCGGAAAATGGCGAAGGCAGGGGAATACTGTCACCCAATTGGCGACAATGACGGATCATTGCCTTTGCCGCCCTCAAAGGGCATGATGCAGGCCCTTTTTTCGCAGGCGCTCACCCATGACGACCCGACCCAGATCCCCGCGCCGTCAGGCCGCGCCCCGCCCGTCCGCCCAGACCCCCAAGCCATCCGCCAAGGCGACCCCCAAACCCGCCCCGGACCGGCCCGAACCTGCGCCCCTCGCTGCCGACCAGTCGCGGATGGAGATCTTCCTTGTCGCCACCCCCGGCCTTGAGGAACCCTTGGCGCAAGAGGCCCGCGACCGTGGTTTCACCCCGGAAATCCAGCCCGGCGGCGTCACCTTCACCGGCAGCTGGCCCGAGGTCTGGCGCGCCAATCTGGAAATTCGTGGCGCCACCCGCGTCCTGGTCCGCATCGGCAGCTTCCGGGCGATGCACCCGGCCCAGCTCGACAAGCGCGCCCGCCGCTTCCCCTGGGCTGATTTCCTGCGCCCCGACATCCCCGTCCGGGTCGAAGCCACCGCGCGCCAATCCCGCATCTATCACGCCGGGGCCATCACCCAGCGGATCGAGACCGCCCTGCGCGAAAGCCTTGGCGCGACCATCGCCGATGACGCGCCGGTCACGATCAAGGTCCGCATCGAGGACGACCTGTGCACCATCAGCCTCGACAGTTCGGGCGAGTCGCTGCACAAGCGCGGCCATAAGCAGGCCGTCGGCAAGGCCCCCATGCGCGAGACCATGGCGGCGATGTTCCTGCGCCAATGCGGCTACGACGGGCGAGAGCCGGTGCTGGACCCGATGTGCGGCTCGGGGACGTTCGTGATCGAGGCGGCCGAGATGGCGGCAAACCTGCGCCCCGGTCGGTTGCGCAGCTTCGCATTCGAACATTTCACCAGCTTCGACCCGCAGGTCTGGGAAAAGCTGCGCAGCGCCCCGGCGCGGCCCGCGCCCGACGCGCCGCGCTTTTACGGCAGCGACCGCGACCCCGGCGCCATCCGCATGAGCACCGAGAATGCCGAACGCGCCGGCGTTTCCGCACTGACCGAGTTCCGAAACCTGTCGATCGGCGATATCGAGCCACCCGAAGGCCCGCCCGGCCTTGTCATCATCAACCCGCCCTACGGCGCGCGGATCGGCAACAAGGGTCCGCTTTTCGGCCTGCACGCCGCCATGGGCGAGGCCCTGCGCAGCCGCTTCAAGGGCTGGCGAGTCGCCATCGTCACCACCGACGCGCAACTCGCCCGCGCCACCGGCCTGCCGCTCCTTGAGCCCGGCCCCTTCGTCGCCCATGGCGGGCTGAAGATCCGGCTATGGCAGACCGGGCCGCTGTGAGGCATAGGACGGGGTCATTCCGGAAGTGGGGTGACCTCCAGCATCTTTTCTTTCCGTTCGGCTTGCGCATTCGTTTCGAAGGTTGAAGCGCCTATGATCTTGCCTTTGTGAAAGGTCGCCTCGACCGTCGCTTCATATGGACGATTTGTCGGATCGAGTGCCTTGATTGTGAAGGCGTAAACATCGCTGTCGGTCAATTTCTCCTTTTCGATGAAGGCTGCGGTTACCCTAAACAGCTTGGAGTGAGGGCCCAATATCGGCAGGTCAGCTGGAAAGGTGTCATAGCGGTCCTGCAAGGTCTCCAGCTCGCCCAGTGCGCGTTCGCCATGCATCTGGTATTCGCAGCCGCTGCCACGGTACCTGATCTTGAAGGTGCGCAACTGCCCCGGAACGGGTTTGGTGGTGATGACGGCATAGTCTCCGACGAGGTAAATTCGGTCGCCGGGCGTGCGCGTCAGATGGCAGTTGATGTGGATGTCAAGCAGCCGGCTTAGTTCAGCGGCGGAATAATCCGACGCCAAAGCCGGGCTTGAGGGCGAACTGGCCAAAAACACCAAGGCGATGCTTGCGATATGCAGGGCGTGTCTGAACATGCGGCGCTGTGTCCCTTTGGATATTGGGGCGATGCCATTGATCATGAGTCAGGCCCCAATCTTGCCAATAGCGCGCCGAAAATCCACCAGTTCCTGACTGGGTTGCATTGACGAAAGGCTCAGGTTGAGCCGACGAGAGGTGCTGCCGTGCTGGACGGATTAGCCCGCTGCGTCGGTCAGCAGCGGCATCAAGATTGCCTGATCGGGGAATGCCGGGGATTGCCTTGGCGGCGCAATCGGCATCTATAGCGGTCCGCGCCGGAATGCTCGAAGATCACCGAGCTTCTGAAAAGAACGAAAGAGATACCTATGCCGAAACTGCCCGCCATCCTCATCTGTGCCTTGGCGCTCACCGTCGGTGCCTGCGGGCCAAACACCGCGACACGCGCCACGACCGGCGCAGCGGCGGGAGCTCTGGTTGCAGGGCCGATCGGCGCGGTCGCCGGGGCGGCTATCGGGGGCAGTGGCGCGGTGCATATCAAGTAAGGCTTTACCTCACCGCCCCGGTTCGGATCGCGGCGGAGTGAGTAATCCGTTGCAGGCCACCGGGAACGCTGCTGCCTTGTCATCAGGCCGAAGCGGATGGCCGGCTGCGGGCTTATCGTCGCTCAATCCTTGCCGAAACGTACCCCGGCCCGCCGCGTCGGCCAGCGAGGCAGGGCCGGAATGTCCAGAACCTCACCGGGTTCGATCACTCCGGCCAGCCAGATCAGATCGCGCCGCGCCATGGCAATGCAGCCTGCGGTCGGAAATCCCGGCCTGCGCCATTGATGCAGGAAAATGGCCGAGCCGAGCCCCGCCTGCGCATGCGGCCAGTTCCAATCGGTAATCAGCACGATGTCGTAAAGCGGATCGGCGCGGCGCATAGCCTCGTGACTGGGCGCAAAGGGCGCGCGGACGAACTGGTTGTAATCGGCGTGACCCGAGGCATCGCACCACAGATCGCCCGGCAGGATCGGTTGCGCCCAACCCGCAGGCCGCGCCACCCGGTCGGGGCGGTAAAGCAACCCGACAATGCGATGTTCGCCCAAGGGGGTGGCGCCGTCGCCCTCGCACTTGGCGTCGGTCAGGCCGCCGCGCCCGACCGAACAGGGCAGAACCCGGCCCCGCGCCATCAGCCCCATGGGCGTCAGCCGGATCACAGCAGATGCCCCGATTTTTCCGCCTTCACGTCCAGATAGCCGGTGTTGTGGCGATTGCGCGGGGTGATCAGCGGCACGCGCTCGGTCACGGCGATGCAATGGCCCTCCAGCATTGAGACCTTGCGCGGGTTGTTGGTCATCAGACGCACCTTGCTGAAACCCATGCGCCGCAGGATGCCGGCACCGATGCGGAAGTCGCGCTCGTCATCTTCAAAGCCAAGACGGTGATTGGCCTCGACCGTGTCAAAGCCCTGTGCCTGCAGGGCATAGGCCCGCATCTTGTTGGCCAGACCGATGCCGCGTCCCTCCTGGTTCAGATAGATCAGCACGCCCTCGCCCGCCTGACCCATCGCCCCCAGCGCGGCATGCAGTTGCGGACCGCAGTCGCATTTCAGACTGCCAAGCACGTCGCCGGTGAAGCACGCCGAATGCAGCCGCGCCAAAACCGGCTTGTCGCGGGACGGTGCGCCGATCTCGACCGCGTAATGCTCGGCCTCGCCATCGTCGGGTCGAAAGATATGCAGCTTCGAATTCTCGGCGGCCAGAAGCGGTAGCCGCGCCGCCGCGACCGGAGCCATGATGGATTCGCGCGCCAGTTGCTCCAGCGCCGGGCCGGGTTCCAGCCGGGTCAGCCCCTCGGGGACGCTATCCACCGGAACCATCAGCACGGCCGGCAGCAGTTCCGCCGATTTCGCCAGCGCGATGGCGGCACGATGCGCCGCGACATCGCCGCCGCGCAGGCTGTTGAGCGGCCCTTTCATCGGTGTCATCAGATCGCCCGCCGGATCGGCCATCGATCGCAGCCAGGCCAGATCGGCATCGGGGGGCAGCGCGATCCGCGCCAGATCGCCGTCATAAACCCGCGCCTTCAGCGTGCCGGCCCGCCAAGCGGTCAGCGCCAGATGCGCCGCGCCCATTTGGCGCATCAGGGCCAGCCGATCGGGCGACAAGGTCTCGATCGCGGCGGCCAGATAGCCCCCCAGCACGACCGGCAGACCGATCCGCAGATCGGTGCGCGCGCGCGAAACGGTTTCGATCAGGGTAGGGATCAGGGACATGGCTCGGGCCGGATTGAAACAAACTGAAACATAGGGACGATTTCCGACAACTCCATGTGAGAATTGCTGCAATGCGCTGGACGCCCGCCCCCGGTCCCCTCACGTTTCCGACATAAAGCCAAAGGAGGCAAGAATGGCCGGACTGAAAAAGATCCTGTTGGTCGATGACGAAGAGGACCTGCGCGAGGCGCTGGCCGAGCAACTTGTCGCGACCGAAGATTTCGAAGTGTTCGAGGCGGGCTCGGGCCATGAGGCGGTCGAACGCACCAAGGGCGCGATCTTTGACCTCGTGGTGCTGGATGTGGGCCTGCCCGATACCGACGGGCGCGAGCTGTGCAAGCGCCTGCGCAAGCAGGGCGTGAAATGCCCGATCGTCATGCTGACCGGACATGACACCGATGCCGACACCATCCTTGGCCTTGATTCCGGCGCGAACGATTACATCACCAAGCCGTTCAAGTTCCCGGTCCTGCTGGCCCGCCTGCGGGCGCAACTGCGTACCCATGAACAGTCCGAGGACGCGATCTTCCAGCTTGGCCCCTATACGTTCAAGCCAGCGATGAAGATGCTCATCGATCAGAAGGACCGCAAGATCCGCCTGACCGAGAAGGAAACCAATATCCTGAAGTTCCTCTATCGCGCGCAGGATGGCGTGGTTGCCCGCGACGTGCTGCTGCACGAGGTCTGGGGCTACAACGCCGGCGTCACCACCCACACGCTGGAAACCCATATCTACCGACTGCGCCAGAAGATCGAGCCCGATCCCTCCAGCGCGCGCCTGCTGGTCACCGAATCCGGTGGCTACCGGTTGGTGGTCTGAGGGCAGGTTTCAGCCTAGGCGGCGAGGGCGCTTCGCCCCCCGCACCCCCGAGGATATTTAAGCAAGAAAGAACTTCTCGACACTCTCGGTCCCGCGCAGCTTCTTTCTTGTCCAAATATCCCGCAGGGGGTTCGGGGGACGCGAAGTCCCCCGTGGCGGAACGGTGGACAAGGGCGCTCCGCCGCCCTAGGGTCCGGCCCCGACAAAGGAGCGCGCCCATGTTCACCATCGCCACCTGGAACATCAATTCGGTCCGCCTGCGCGAGGCGCTGGTCTCGCGGCTTCTGACCGAGGAAACCCCCGACATCCTCTGCCTGCAAGAGATCAAGACCCCGATCGAGAAATTTCCGGCCGAGGCCTTTGCCGCGCTTGGCTACCGCTATCTCGTGGCGCGGGGGCAAAAGGGCTATAATGGCGTCGCCATCCTGTCGAAGCTGCCGCTGGAAGATGCGGGCGACCGTGACTATGCCAGCCTTGGCCATGCCCGCCATGTCGCGGCCACGCTGGAAAACGGCGTTACCATCCACAATTTCTATGTCCCTGCCGGCGGCGACATTCCCGATCGCGAGCAGAACGTGAAATTCGGCCAGAAGCTGGATTTCCTGACCGAGATGCGCGACGCCTTCCATGCCGACAACCCGTCGAAATCGATCATGGTGGGCGATCTGAACATCGCGCCGCGCGAAGATGACGTCTGGTCGCACAAGCAGTTGCTGAAGATCGTCAGCCACACCCCCATTGAGGTCGAGCATCTGGGCGCCGCGCAGGACGCGGGCAAATGGGTCGACATCACTCGTCAGGACATCCCCTCGGGCCTGCTTTACAGTTGGTGGAGCTATCGCGCCAAGGATTGGGACGCCGCCGACAAGGGCCGCCGTCTGGACCATATCTGGGCCACGCCCGATATCGCGAATGCCGGCCACGCCAGCCGCATCCTGCGCCCTGTGCGCGGATGGGAACAGCCCAGCGACCACGTCCCGGTTCTGGCCAGCTTCGATCTGTAATCCGGCCTTTCGCAAGAGCCGATCAGGCACCATATTGCGCCTGACGCAAAACACCCGAACTTCTGGGGAAGACAATGGCCATGCTTTTTGACGGCGCCGCCCAACCCGCGCCCAAGACCGAAGACTTCATCATCGACGTGACCGAGGCCAATTTCATGGCCGAGGTGGTGGAAAAATCCATGGAGGTCCCGGTCATCGTGGACTTCTGGGCGCCGTGGTGCGGTCCCTGCAAGACGCTGGGACCCCAGATGGAGGCCGAGGTCGCCCGCCACAAGGGCCGCGTGCGCATGGCCAAGGTGAACGTGGACGAGAACCAGATGATCGCCGCGCAGATGCGCGTGCAGTCGATCCCGACCGTCTATGCCTTTTTCCAGGGCCAGCCGGTTGACGGTTTCCAGGGCGCCGTGCCGCAAAGCCAGATCAAGCAATTCGTCGACAAGTTGGCCCAGATGGGCGGCGATGATGGCGGCCTTGCCGATGCGCTGGAAGCGGCCGAGGCCATGCTGACCGAAGGCGCGAACGAGGACGCGGCCGAGACCTTTGCCGCGATCATCGGTGAGGAGCCCGAAAACGCCATCGCGTGGGGCGGGCTGATCCGCGCCCGTCTGGCCTCGGGCGATCTGGATGCGGCCGAAGCCGATCTGGCCAATGTCCCCGCCGCTGCCGCCACCGCCGCTCCGGTCGAAGCTGCCCGCGCCCAGTTGCAACTGGCGCGTCAGGCCGCATCGGCCGGACCGCTTGACGATCTGCGCCACAAGGTCGAGGCCGATCCCGCCGACCAGCAGGCGCGTTTCGACTATGCCACCGCGCTTCATGCCGGGGGTGAGGTCGAAGCCGCGATCGACCAGCTTCTGGAAGGTTTCCGTCGCGACCGCGAATGGAATGACGGCGCGGCCAAGGCCCAGCTCATCACCATCTTCGATGCGCTGAAGCCCACCGATCCGATTGCCCAGAAAGGTCGCCGGCGGCTCTCGTCGCTGATCTTCCTGTAAGATGGCGCGCAGCCCGGACCTGCCACGGACGATCCCGCTGTTCCCGCTGGGGGGCGCGATCCTGCTGCCGCGCTCGCGGCTGCCCCTGCAGATCTTTGAGCCGCGCTATCTGCAGATGGTCGAGGACGTGCTGGCCACGCCCGAGCGGCTGATCGGCATGATCCAACCCATGCAGAACGGCAAGGGGCGGCTGTCGCAGATTGGCTGCGCCGGTCGTATCGTCGCCTTTTCGGAACTGCCGGACCGGCGGATGATGATCTCGCTTCAGGCGCGCTCGCGCTTCCGGGTGCTGCATCAGGAACCCGAGGGCGAGCGCCCTTACCGGGTGGCGCTGGTCGATTGGCAGGATTTCCGGCAGGATCTGGACAGCCGCGGCGAATCTGCCCCCGGCTATGACCGCGCCACCCTGATGACGCGGTTGCGGCGCTTTGCCGATCTGCGCGGGCTGGCCTCGGATTGGAGCGCTGCCGAATCGGCCGAGGAAGAAACGCTGGTCAACATGCTGTCCATGCTGCTGCCCTTCTCGCATGAGGAAAAACAGGCGCTGCTGGAAAGCCCGACCCTTGCGGATCGTCGCGAATTGCTGGACGGGCTGCTGGAATACGCCCTGCGGGGCGGCGAAGACGAAGAGAGGATCCAATGAGCGACGCGACTGCATCCGCCCCCGAACGCGGTTTCGACCGCCATATGCTTGAGGCGCTGGTCTGCCCGGTGACCCATGCCACCCTGCGCTATGACGCCAAGGCGCAGGAGCTGATCTCGGAAGCCGCGGGACTGGCTTTCCCGATCCATGACGGCATCCCGATCATGCTGATCGACGAGGCCCGGCAGATCAAGGCCGACTGAGCTTTCGGTGCTGCTCGGCATACGGGCGGTTTACGGCCTGTGTACAGATGTCACAGGCCGTTTTTTCATGTTCTCAGGCCGTTACAGGCCCGCAGCCTCATCGGTGCCTAGCATGATGTTCAGGTTCTGAACCGCTGCGCCGGACGCGCCCTTGCCAAGGTTGTCCAACACCGCCACCAGCACCGCGCAGCCGTTTTCGGCATCGCCATGCACCGACAGTTCCAGCCGGTTGGTGTCATTCAGCGCCGTCGGCACGACCCGCGCCGCGGCATCGACGACCGAGACGAAACGGCTGCCCGCATAATGCGCCTCAAGCGCCTCGCGCAGGTTGGTCAGGTTACGCTTGCCGTCCAGATGCAGCGGGATCTGCACCGCCATGCCTTGGGCGAAATTGCCCACCGAAGGCGAAAAGACCGGGCGTGTCGAAAGCCCGACATATTTCATGATTTCAGGCAGATGCTTGTGCTTCTGTCCCAGTGCATAGACGAAGGCGGCGGGGGCCTGGCCGCGCTCGTATTCGCCGATCAGCTCTTTGCCGCCGCCGGTATAGCCCGACACCGCATTGATCGACAAAGCCTCATCCGCGCCGACCAGCCCGGCCTTGACCACCGGGGCAAGCGCCGCGATCGCCCCGGTCGAATAGCAGCCGGGATTGCTGACCAGTTTCGCGCCCGCAATCGCCTGGCGCATGCCGGGGGCCAGTTCGGCAAAGCCGAAAACCCAGGCCGGATCAACGCGATGCGCGGTCGAGGCATCGATGAAGCGCACCGGCAGGTCTGCGGCCAAAGCCACGGCTTCCTTGGCGGCCGCGTCGGGCAGGCACAGGATCGCCACATCGGCGCTGGCAAAAGCCTCGCGACGGGCATCGGCATCCTTGCGGCGGGCGGGATCGATCTGGATCAGTTCGATATCCTTGCGCCCGATCAGCCGGTCGCGGATCTGCAAGCCGGTCGTGCCAGCTTCGCCGTCGATGAAAACCTTATGCGCCATCATGGCCTCCTGTATCGCGGGGGCGTTGTAGCGCAGGGGCGGGGTTCAGGCAAACCCGGATGTCAGATCTCGCACAGGTCCGAGCGGGTCAGGAACCGCTGCTCGCGCCCATTATCCAGACTGAACATGCCGCCCCGGCCGGGAACCGCGTCGATGGTCAGGCGGGTATGCTTCCACACCTCATACTGGCTGGCCGAGATGTAAAAGGGCATGCCGCCGATCTCGCCCAGCTTCACGTCCCGCTCGCTCAGGCGAAACTCGCCTTGCGGGTAGCACATGGGCGATGACCCGTCGCAGCATCCCCCCGACTGATGGAACAGCACCGGCCCGTGTTCGGCGACGATCTGGGTCAGCAATTGCAGCGCGGCATGGGTGGCGGTGACGCGGTCCTCCATGGTTCAGGCCTCCATGGCTCAGGCGGTCAGGTCAAGGACCATGCGGCCCTCGATCTGCCCTTTGTGCATGCGCGAGAAGATGTCGTTGATGTCTTCCAGTTTGGCACTGTGGACGGTCGCACGAACCTTGCCCTGCGCCGCGAAATCCAGAGATTCCTGCAGATCCAGCCGCGTTCCGACGATCGAGCCACGCACGGTGATCCCGTTCAGCACCATGCCAAAGATATCCAGCGGGAAATTCCCCGGCGGCAGGCCGTTCAGCGACACGGTGCCGCCGCGCGCGGTCATGCCGATGGCCTGCTCGAACGCCTTGGGACTGACGGCGGTGACCAGAACGCCCTGCGCGCCGCCATCGGTCTCGCGCCGGATGGTGGCGGCGGGGTCGATATCGGTCTTGGCGTTGACGGTGATCGTTGCGCCCAGCTTGCGGGCAAAGGCCAGTTTTTCATCGTCGATATCGACGGCGGCGACGTTCAGGCCCATCGCCTTGGCATATTGCACAGCCATATGGCCCAGCCCGCCCACGCCCGAGATTACCACCCAGTCGCCGGGCTTGGTATCGGTGACCTTCAGCCCCTTGTAGACGGTGACGCCCGCGCACAGCACGGGGGCGATTTCCAGAAAGTCGATACCTTTCGGCAGATGGCCCACGTAATTCGGATCGGCCACGACATATTCGGCAAAGCCGCCATTGACCGAATAGCCGGTATTCTGCTGCTCGGTGCAAAGCGTCTCCCAGCCGCCAAGGCAATGGCGGCAATGGCCGCAGGCGGTGTAAAGCCATGGCACGCCGACGCGGTCGCCTTCCTTGACATGCTTCACGCCCGCGCCCACGGCAGAGACAAAGCCCACGCCCTCATGCCCCGGAATGAAGGGCGGATTGGGCTTGACCGGCCAGTCGCCCTCGGCGGCATGCAAGTCGGTATGGCAGACACCCGAGGCCTGTATGGCGACCTGAATCATGCCGGGGCCGGGTTCGGGGACCGGCACCTCGTCGATGGTCAGGGGTTTGCCGAATGCGCGGACCACCGCGGCCTTCATGGTCTTTGCCATACCGTAAGCTCCTTGCGGAAAGATCGTCGGGAAGGAAAAGGGTAGGGCACCGGGGCGGATTACCCGCCCCGATGCGCTTGCCGGTTCAGAAGAAGCCGAGCTTCTTGGGAGAGTAGCTGACCAGCATGTTCTTGGTCTGCTGATAGTGATCCAGCATCATCTTGTGGGTTTCGCGACCGATGCCGGACTGCTTGTAGCCGCCAAAGGCCGCATGGGCCGGATAGGCGTGATAGCAGTTGGTCCAGACCCGGCCAGCCTTGATGCCGCGGCCCATGCTGTAGCAGGTATTGGCATCGCGCGACCACACGCCCGCGCCAAGGCCGTACAGCGTGTCATTGGCGATTTCCAAGGCTTCGGCCTGGGTCTTGAAGGTCGTGACCGACACCACCGGGCCAAAGATTTCTTCCTGGAAAATCCGCATCTTGTTGTGGCCGCGGAAGATCGTCGGCTCGATATAGAAGCCGCTGGACAGCTCGCCGCCCAGATCGGCCGCCTTGCCGCCGATCAGGACCTCGGCGCCTTCCTTCTTGCCGATGTCCAGATAGGACAGGATCTTTTCCTTCTGCTCGGATGAGGCCTGCGCGCCGATCATGGTGGCGGCATCGCGCGGATCGCCCTGCTTGATCGCCTGCACGCGCTTCACCGCGCGTTCCATGAACCGGTCATAGATCGATTCCTGGATCAGCACGCGCGACGGGCAGGTGCAGACCTCGCCCTGGTTCAGCGCGAACATGGCAAAGCCTTCCAGTGCCTTGTCGAAGAAATCGTCATCCTCGCGGGCAACATCCTCGAAGAAGATGTTGGGAGACTTGCCCCCGAGTTCCAGCGTCACCGGGATCAGGTTTTCAGCCGCATATTGCATGATCAGGCGGCCGGTGGTGGTTTCCCCGGTGAAGGCGATCTTGGAAATCCGCGGGTTCGAGGCCAGCGGCTTGCCCGCCTCAAGCCCGAAGCCATTGACGATGTTCAAGACGCCCGGAGGCAGCAGGTCACCGATCAGGTTGGCCCAGACCATGATGCTGGCCGGGGTCTGTTCGGCGGGTTTCAGCACCACGCAGTTGCCTGCAGCCAGCGCCGGGGCCAGTTTCCAGCAGGCCATCAGCAGCGGGAAGTTCCACGGGATGATCTGGCCGACGACGCCCAGCGGCTCGTGGAAGTGATAGGCGATGGTGGTGGCGTCGATTTCCGAGATCGTGCCTTCTTGCGAACGCAGGACACCGGCGAAATAGCGGAAATGGTCGATGGCCAGCGGCACGTCGGCGGCCATGGTCTCGCGGATGGGTTTGCCATTGTCCCAGGTCTCGGCGGTGGCGAGCAGCTCAAGGTTCGCCTCCATCCGGTCGGCGATCTTCAGCAGCGCATTGGCCCGTTCGGCAACCGGGGTTTGGCCCCATTTGTCCTTGGCGGCATGGGCCGCGTCCAGCGCCAGTTCGATGTCATCGGCATTGGAACGCGCGATCTCGCCGATCTCGGCTCCGGTGATCGGCGTGGTGTTGGTGAAGTATTTTCCGGATTTCGGCGCGACCCAGTTGCCACCGATAAAGTTGTCGTAGCGCTTGGCGAAGGGCAGCACGTTCACGCCCTTGAAGTCATGCGTCTGGTCGTTCGGCATTGTTTCCTCCTGTCAGTCCGGCTCCTCCTGCCGGTCTGGGGAAAGCCTGTGACGGAGGCGCAGACAAATCAACGCAAGGTCACGCCGCAGCGCGGAATGTGTTTCAGGACCGAGACAGTCGGCCCGGATTTTCGGAAATCCCCAGACGGGACATGCGCCGGTACAGCGTCGCGCGCCCCACACCCAGCGCGCGTGCTGCCGCCGAGACGTTTCCTTCCGCCCGCGCAAGGGCACGAATCAGCGCGGCGCGTTCGGCCTTTTCAAAGCCGGTCGCCTCATCCTCGCGCCCGAACAGGTCCGATGCGGGGCGGGGGCGAAGCTGGCCTTCCTTTTCCAGCCCAAAGGCGCGGCGGGCGGCGCGGTTCACGCCGATGGCCAGATCGTCCTTGTCGACGGCGATCAGCAGCATCGCCTCGTCCCCGCCGGGCGGTTGCGCGGTGATGATGCGGGCACCGGGGAACGAGGCGCGAAAGAACGCGGCCTCGATCTGGCGGGCGCTTTGCGCGACCTGCGCGGCGATCAGCCCGTTCCAGCGCTCGGTATCGGTGCGCGCCGAACTGACATCCAGCGCCGCGATCAACCGCCCGTCCGGGCCCCAGATCGGCGCATCCATGCAGGACAGGCCGGTATTGCGGGCATAGAAATGTTCGTCGCGATGGATGGTGACCTGCCGCCCCTCGATGATGCAGGTGCCGATGCCGTTGGTGCCCTCGGCGGCCTCGGACCAGTCGGCGCCGTTGCACAGGCCCCAGCCGCGGAAAACGCCCGCATCGGCCTCGGTCACGCGCTGTTCCAGCACGATGCCACTGGCATCGGTCAGCAGCACGCTGCATCCGGTCGGGCAGACCAGCTGGAACAGCTGGTCCAGCTGCGGGCGGGCGACGTTGATGAAGCCGTCCAGTGCCTCGCGACGCTCGGCCAGTTCGCGCGGGGTCAGCCGGCGCACGCTGGGCGCACCTGCCGGGTCCAGACCATGCTTGACCATCGAACGTCGCCAGCTTGCCGCCAGCCGCGTCACCGCGCCGGGCGATTGCGAGGCTTTCGCGACGCGATCCTCATGTCGGTGTTCGGGCAAGGCGTCCTCCCTTCCTTACTCGATCCCCGGAGTATCGACCGGCTTGTCGTATGGGGCAAGAAATCCTTTACGGCGTGACGGTGACGTGACCCCCGGCGCTCCAGGCCCGGAACTCGGGGCGATACATGTCCTCGACGCTGGCCGAGGGGTGGCGGAAGCTGCCCTGCGTCACCGCGCGGATGATATAGGCCAACCGGAAGGGCTCGGTCCCGGTCCAGCTGAGCGCGGCGGCAAAGCGGTCGGAGCGGAACTCGGTCATCTCGGCATCGGTCTGGCCGTCCAGCCAGTCCAGCGAGGACACATCGCCCGCCCGCAGCAGGTTCGGGTTGTCGATCTCCCATCCGGCGGGCAGCGGGTCGGTGACGATCAGGCGGCCACCGCCGTCGGATTCCGGGGTGACCTCCAGCCGGACGACCATGCGCGTGCCCTGCGCGACCTGCGTGGGGTCGATCGCTTCGCCCTCCATGGTGAAGTAGCTGCGCGCGATGCGGTAGCCGCGCCCACCGACCTGCGGCGGGGTGGCGGGTTTGCCGGTGGCGGTCAATGTCACCTCCAGCGGCTGATCGCCGGGATTGGCGATGGCTGCGGATGCATCGGGCAGGCTGGTCACGGGCTGGTCCAGTGCCATGCCGTTCAGGCTGGCCTGCGGCGGGGATTGCGACAGCGCCTGCGCCGCCAGCACCGTCCAGACCGATTCCTGCGTTGAGAGGCTGCGTCCGCTATCCTGCGCATTCCCGATCTGCTCGGCCACGTCGCTGGTCAGCGCGGTCTGGTCGATCACCTGGGTCTTGGCCTCGGCGGCCAGAGCCAGCAGTGCCGTCGCATCGCGCAGGCGCGTGCCGTAATCGGCGCGGAAGACCTGCGGTTCCGGCGTGGACTGGTCCAGCGCCGCGCCCGCCTGCTGGAACATCCGGTCGGCGCGGGCCTGATCGCCATACGAGGCCAGCGCCGCCCCCAGATGCCCTGCCGCCATCGGCGTCGAGAAGGCCGCCGCCGCGGTATCGGCATAGTAGCGCAGATCGCCCACCGTCGCCGCACGTTCCCGCGCCAGCACCGCCAGCGCATAAGCCAGCGCGGCATTGTCCTCGGGCGAGGAGGCGCTGGGGTCGCTGGCGTAATTGGCGCGGTTTCTCAGATTGTCGATCGCCATGCGGAAGGCGCGGTCGGGGACCTGATGACCCGCCGTCCGTGCGCGGGACAGGAAGTCGGTGGTATAGGCCTCTAGCCACAGATCGCCCGAATCCGCCCGCCACAACCCGAAGCCGCCATTCGGGGCCTGCCGGGTCAGGATCTGGGTGATGGCGTCCGTGACGGCCTTGTCGGTGTCCGTCGCGCCGACGCCCTCGATGGCGGACAGGCGCGGCAGATACAGCAGCGGCAGCGCGCCCGAGGTCAGCTGTTCGGTGCAGCCATAGGGATAACGCTCCAGCCGGGCCAGCGCGCCCGCCACATCCAGCCGTGCATAGGGGCCGATGGCTGCGGTCAGCAGCGCGCCGGGCATCAGCCCTTCGGTCAGGTCCGGGGGCAGGGTGACGCTGCTGCCCGGCGCGACGCTCAGCCGGTCCTGCCGCTGGATGTCGGGATCGTTCAGCGCCACGGCAATGGCGATGTCTTTGGTCAGCTGGGTGCCGTCGGGCGTGGTCAGGGTCAGGCGCAGATTGGCCACGCCCTCGGCATCGCTGGCGGTGATGGGCATCTGGACCTGAGCCTCGGATTTCTCGGCCAGGGTGACTTCGGGCTGCGGCAGGCTGGCCAGAACGGGCGCGTCGCCGCCAGTCTGCTGGACGGCCAGACGCATCGCGCCCGTCGGGCCCGAGGCATGGGTCAGGCGCAGTCCGACCTGCGCGGCATCGCCCGGCGCAAGGAAGGCGGGCGCGGTCACGGTCAGCACCACCGGGTCGCGGACAAGGACCGAGGTATCGGCCTGACCGACGCCCTGATCGCTCCAGACCACGGCCATGACCCGGACCTCGCCGTTGAAATCGCCCACGGGGATTTCAACCTTGGCCGTGCCGTCCGCAGCAATGGTGACGGGGCCAGAGAACCAGCTCATCAGTTTCTCGGTCGGGGGCGGGCCGTCGGCATTGGCGGACATGGCGTCGCCGCCTTCGCGCAGCGCCCCGTCCGGCGCGCCCGAGGGCAGGATCAGCCGCCCATAAAGATCGCGCAGGCCCACGCCCAGCCGCCGCTGGCCGAAGTAATGGCCGGATGGGTCGGGCGGTGCAAAGCGGGTCAGGTTCAGGATACCCTGATCGACGGCGGCAATGGTCGCCTGCACCGTCTGGCCCGCCGCGCCTTCGACCTTCAGGGTCACCGGGATTACTCCGCGCGGGCGGGTTTCCTTGGGGGCCTCGATCGCGGCGGACAGCTTTCGCGGCCCCGGATCGACAGCGGCGTGGGCCAGACCCAGCGCCCGCACCGGGACGCGATTGCCCGGCGCGACCTCGCCCAAGGGGCGGATGGCGCTGACGGTGACATAGACGCCGGCGCCCCAATCATCGGTCACCGGCAGGTCCACGGTGTTTTCACCGGCCTTCAGCGCCACGGTCTGCATGGCGACCAGCCGGTTCGACAGGACCGAGACAATCCCCATCCCATCGGCCAGGGCCTGCACCTTGACCCGCGCGGTGTCGCCGCTGCGATAGGCGGGCTTATCCAGCAGCACCTGCAAGCGGTCCGGCGTGGGCGACCCGGCATTGGCCACCGCACCCCAACCCGCATTGAAGGTGACCGAAGCTTGGCCGCCGCTGCCCGAGGCAGGTTCCGCGACCAGCTCATATTGGCCCCATTCCACCGGGACCGCGATCTCGGCAGGGTCCGCGCCGGGCTCAGCCACGCCTTCGGTCACGCGCGAGCGCGTCGTGATCGGCTCCCAGTTCCATTGCCCGTCCAGCGAGTACCATTGGTAATCGGTATCGATCCGGTTCAGCACCCAGCGGACCGGGGCGGTCGTGCGGGTCAGGTCGGGGGCCACCGCGACCAGCGAAAAGCGGGCCTCGGCGTTTTCGGCGACGGTATCGCCCTCAAATAGCGGACGGATGCCGATGATCGGCGCATCAGGCATGACGATGCGCGATTCCACCCGCTCGACCGGGCGGCCCGCGCCTTCGCGCAGATCAAGGATGACCGTCGCGTCGAAGGGACGCGGACCAAGCTGGGTCGCCGGGGGCAGACTGGCTTGCAGGCTGTAATTCCCCTGCGCATCGGTCACGCCCGCGGGCAGGCTTTCCATGACCGGCTGGGTTTCGTCGTCAGCACGGCCGAACTGATAGCCGTCGAAACCGGCAAGGCTGCGGCTGGGGGCAAGGCGCAACTGTCCCTCGACCGGCAGGTTTGCGGCGGGCGCGCCGAACAGCCAATGCGCGCTAAGCGAGACGGTAAGCTCGCCTCCGGCACGGGCGGGGCCATCGGGCAGGCGGGGGGTAAAGTCGATGCGCTCGGGCAGGAAATCCTCGACCAGCAGGCGGGCGGTGGCCAATGCCGGGCCATCAGCTTCGGCGCGCAGTTCCAGCCGCCATGTTCCACGTGGGGCATTGCCGGGGATCTGCCAGTTCAGCGTGCTGCCGCCCGCACCGGCGGCAGTGGGCTGCAGCCGCGCCTGCTCAACCCCGTCGGGGCGCAGGACCACCGCCGTCAAAGGCAACTTGTCCAGCGCACGGACCTGCGCGTCGCGGGCAAGGATCGTGGCGTTCACGACTTCGCCCACGCGATAGGCACCACGATCAGTCGTCAGGAAGATGTCGATGGGCGGCGCGGGCGGCTGGCCCTCGACCCCGCGATCGGACAGGTCGAATTCAGGATCGGTCAGCGACAGGAAGGCCATGTCGCGCGGCGCGCGGTCCGCGCCCTCGCCTTGCCAATCGGTCACCGTGACCAGCGCAGGTTCCGCCCCGCCGGTCCCAAAGCTCAGGCCCGGCGCGAAATGGGCGATGCCTTGGGCATCGCTCGCCACCCGCGCCAGAACCTCGTTCGAGCGGCTGACCAGCGCGACTTCGGCCCCCGGCTTGGCACCGCCGTCGCGCAGGCCCCGCACCGCGACGGTCAGCCCGTCCGTGCCCGAGAAGGTCGAGATCCCGAAATCCGAGATCACGAACCATTGCGTCGCCAGTCCCGTGTCCTGCACATCCTGACCCGAGACATTGGCCTCAAGGATATAGATTCCCGGCTCAAGCGGCCCGGCCTCGGCGGGCACGGCAAGACTGGTGGTCAGTTCCTGATTGAGCGATTCGCGACCGACCGGACGCGCGACCTCGGCCGAGCCCTTCCAGACCTCGCGCGCCATCCGCCCCGAGAAATAATCGGTCTGCCAGCTGTCGAGAGGCGAGGCGAACATGTCCTCGGCCATGGTGCGGATCAGGTTGCGGTCGGAAATCCGCAGCAGGCGCAGATCGACGCGATCGGCATTGATCGTGACCATCGACAGGCGCTGGTCCCCCGATGCGGGCAGGACATAGGCGCGGCCCGGAAAGCGCACCTCGGGCGCGCGGTCGCGGACATAGCCTTTCAGCGTCACGTCGCGCGCCAGTTTCTCGCCATCGCCCGAAGGCAGGCCCGCGCGCAGGGTCATTTCGACATCCTGCCCATGGGTCAGTCCGGCAACGCACAGCCGGTCGCCACTGGCCTCAACCGTCAGGTCACCGGCGGGCAGGCGCAGATAGGGGACGTAATCGGCGCCCTTGACCAGCTCGCGCGACATTACGGCGCAGAAGCGGGGCAGGCGGGATTCGGGCTCGACCTGCGTGTCGGTGACGCGGAAACCGTTCCGGGCCTCGGATTCGTCCAATGCGGTCGCGATTTCGGGGTCGTTCGGCGAAAGCTGGGCCGCCAGCCGCAGCGCGCTTAGCCCGTCGCGGCCCCGGTCCAGACGCTCCAGCGCCATGGCCAGCCAGGACAGCGCCCGCCCTGCCACGGCATCGGAATCGGCGCGAAGATAGCCGTTCACCGCCATCGAGGCGATGGAGCCCGCGGCCTGCCGGTCGTTCGAATCGCTGGTGTAGAGCGTGAGCCGGGCCAGATTGGTCCAGTCCTCGGCCAGATCGTCGGTGGAGACGATCTGCGACAGGCTGCGCGCCGCCCCGGCCAGATCGCCTGCTGCCTCGGCGGCTTCGGCTTCGGCACGGGGATCGCCCGGACCCTGCGTCGGGGTCATCGCGGGCCACAGCCGCGCCTGATGCAGCGCGGCGTCCAGATCGGCCGTAGACAGAAAAGCAGCAGCCCCGGCCCGCGCGCGGGCAAGGTCGCGCTGCTCATCGGGGGTGGCGACGACGCGGGCGGAAATGGCCCCGACAAAGGGTGCGGGTTCGCCCGCCTCGGATTTGGGGAAGCAGGACCGCGCCTTCTGGTTATAGGTCAGCGCCTGGCATTGGTCGTCACCCAGACAGGCCTGAATGCAGGCCTGCAGCGTGGTGTCGAAAATCCGTGACAGATCGCCGCCGGGCAAGTCGGCATCGGGCAGAAGTTGCAGGCGGCGGTCGGGAATCGGCGCATCCTGCGCTATTGCGGGCGCGGTCAGCGACAGGCCAAGGGCAAGGGCGGCGACAAGATGGCGGGGCGATTGCACGAGCATGGGCTTCTCCGGTCCGAATGCCCATAGTTGTGGCATCACCGGCCCATGCGGGCAATCAGCCTATTCCCATTCGATCTGGGAATAGGCGGTGGCGGCATTGCGGGCGGTGGTGGCGGCGAAATCAGCCCAGCCCTCGGACCAGGGCTTCATCATGTTGACGATGGCGGGGATCGCCTGCGACAGCGGCATGCCATTCGCGACGGCCTTGCGGGTCGTATCGCGCAGCGCCTGCAGATACTGCTGCTGCGGCGCCACGGCTTCGTCCCAGTTTTCTGCGATGGGGCCGTGGCCCGGCACGATCAGCGCGGGTGCCGGTTCGGGCGGACCTACCGCGATCCAGTCAAGCCAGCCCTTGAGCGACCCGTCCAGCGACGGCGTCAGCCCGCGAAACACCAGATCCCCGGTGAAAAGCGCGCCTGATTCGCTGTCCTGCACGATCAGGTCATTGTCGGTATGGCCGCTGGGCTCGGGCGTCACCGTCAGCTCGGTCGGTCCCAGCGGGATCACCATGGCTGCGGTCAGCTTCTGGTCGACCGGGGCGATCTGGGTGCCCAGAAAGGCGAGATTCCCGATCTGGTTGGGGATCGAGATCATCCAGCCATCGGCGCGGCGGGCCACCGCCTCGGGCAGGCGGCTGGATGCGACGATGCGCGCGCCGGCCTCGGCAAAGACCTCGGCCCCCAGAATGTGGTCGGGATGCATATGGGTCAGGATCAGGTGGCTGATCGGCTTGTCGGTGACCTTGCGGATCGCGGCATAGAGCGCCTCGCCCTCGGCCCGGCTGCCACCGGCGTCGATCACTGCGACGGTATCGCCGACGATGAACGAGAGGTTGGCGATACGGCCCTGATTCTGCCGCGAAAGCTGATCGACCGCGCCCTGGTGGAAAAACAGGTCGCCAGCGATTTCCTGCATCGCCAGCGCGGGCAGGTCCTCGGTCGGGACGCAGCGCGCCTCGCCACCCTTCAGCCGGGGGTGTCGGGCCAGCCAGTCGCGGGCGATCGGCTCGGCCCGGCGCTGGCATTCGGCGCGGTCGGCAGAGTCGGCGGCGGGCAACAGGCGCTCGGCGCAGGTGGTTGGATCATTCGCCAGACAGGCGGCCAGCATCAGATGAAACATACCCGCCCTCCATGTTTCGCGCGGCAGGGGAAAGTAGCATGGCATGGCCCGGCGCGCCAACTGGAGCTTGTGGGCAGATGTCCCGGGTGAGCCGGTCGAAATGTCCTAAGACCTTTGGCTGGTTGACTGAAATCACCATCGGCATAGCATCACAGGGTCCGCAATTGCGGCGCTATGATAGGGAGGAACTCATGGCTTGGACCAAACCCGCGCTGAAGGAAATTTCCTGCGGCATGGAAATCAACATGTACGCCCCGGCCGAAGACGAGCCGGTCCTGTTCTGAGATAATCTGACACAAGCGTAATTCCGGCCGGTTCCGCCCGCGTCGGGACCGGTCGCGCCAAAAGCCATAACCATGCGTATCGTGATTCTCGGCACCGGCGCCGGTGGAGGGCTGCCGCAGTGGAACTGTGGCTGTCCGAACTGCGAAGCCGCGCGCGCGGGGCGTATCCCCGCGATGAGCCAGAGCGGGATTGCGATTTCCGCAGACGGAATCGATTGGGCGCTGGTGAATGCCTCGCCCGATCTTCGAACCCAATTGGCCGCCAGCCCCGTGTTGCGCCCTGAAGGGCTGCGGCATTCCCCGATCCGCTCGGTTCTTGTGACCAATGGCGATATCGACCATGTCGCGGGGCTTCTGACCCTGCGCGAAGGGCAGGCCTTTGATCTGTTCGCCACGCCCGCCATTCATCGCGTGCTGGCGGACAACCCGATGCTGGCCGCCCTGAACCCCCAGCTTGTCCCCCGGCGCGAGATCGTTCTGGACCGACCTTTCACGCTGGTCCCGGGCGTCACCGCGACGCTGTTCGCCGTGCCCGGCAAGGTGCCCCTGTATCTTGAGGGCGAGGTGGTCGAGACCGGCCAGATGGGTGAGGAAACGGTCGGCGTGGAACTTAGCGCGGGCGGTCGGCGCGTCTATTACATCCCCGGCTGCGCCACCGTCCCCGAATGGCTGAAGGACCGCATCGCGGGCGCCGATGCGCTGCTGATGGACGGGACCTTATGGACCGATGATGAGATGATCCGCGCGGGTCTTGGTGCCAAGACCGGGCGGCGCATGGGGCATGTCCCGGTCTCGGGCGCGGATGGCAGCATGTCGGCCCTGAACGACGTGCCGGTCGCATGCCGGATCTATGTGCATCTGAACAATTCAAACCCGCTGGTCGATCCCGCCAGTCCCGAGCGCGCCCGCGCCGAGGCTGCTGGCTGGCAGATCGGCCATGACGGCATGGAGATCACGCCATGAAGCTTGCCGATCGCGGACCCCAATCCCGTACCGATTTCCACGAACGGCTCAAGCATATCGGGGCCGAGCGTTATCACGACCGCCACCCGTTCCATAAGCGGCTGCATGGCGGGCAATGCTCGGTCGACGAGGTGCGGGCATGGGTCATCAATCGCTGGCAGTACCAGTCCCGCATCCCGATGAAGGACGCGGCCTTCATGTCCCGGATCGAGGACCCGCAACTGCGCCGCATCTGGCGCAGTCGCATCGAGGATCACGATGGCGGCGTCACCGAGGGCGGCGGCATTCGCCGCTGGCTGGCCTTGGCCCAGGCGGTGGGGCTTGATCCCGACTATGTCGCCAGCGGGGTGGGCGTCATGCCCGCCACCCGCTTTGCCGTCGATGCCTATGTCCGCTTCGTCCGCGACATGCCGCTGCTGGATGCGGTGGCGGCTTCCCTGACCGAGATGTTCGCCCCCAAGATCCATGCCGAACGGATCGAGGGCCTGCTGGCGCATTACGACTTTGCCGATGATGCCAGCCTGGCCTATTTCAAGAAGCGTCTGGCCGAGGCGCCCAAGGATGTCGAATTCGGGCTGAACTATGTGCTGGACCATGCCGATACGCTGGAAAAGCAGGATGCAGCGGCGGCGGCCCTGACCTTCAAGACCGATGTGCTGTGGGCGCAGCTTGATGCGCTGTGGCATGGCTATGTGGAAGGGCGCATTCCCCCCGGCGCATGGCGACCCGGCGAAGGGCTGGCGCTGCGTGGCCCTGCCTTGGCCGAGGTGTCATGACCGGCCCGCGGATCAGCAATCTCTGCGTCCCTTATCTGCCGCGGGGGGTCCGGCTTTATGATGACCGCGTGCGTGGCATCCGCGTGCTGCTGGCCCCGGAACGGGCGATGCAGCTTGATCCGATTGGCGACGCGATCCTGTCGGAACTGGACGGGCAGCGCAGCATGGCCGAGGTCATCCTGACGCTGTGCGAACGCTACAATGCCCCGGTCGAGCAGATCGAGGGCGACGTGCATGAATTCATCGCCGGGCTGGTCGATCGACGCATGGTCTTTCTGGCCGCGGCTGACGAGGTGACGCCATGACCCAGCAAACCTCTCCGCATGACATCCGCGGCAATCCGGTCCGGGTCGGCTTGCCGATGGCAATGCTGGCCGAGCTGACGCATCGCTGCCCGCTGGCCTGTCCCTATTGCTCGAACCCGGTCGAGCTGGCCCGCGTCTCGACCGAACTTACGGCAGCGGAATGGGGCGACATCTTTCGGCAGGCGGCGGATCTGGGGGTGCTGCAGGTGCATCTGTCCGGCGGTGAGCCCGCCTCGCGCCGCGACCTGACGGAAATTGCCGCCAGCGCCCGCGAAGCCGGGCTGTATGTGAACCTGATCACCTCGGGGATCGGTCTGACCGAGGCGCGCCTGCGCGAGTTGGACGGGTTGGTCGATCACGTGCAACTGTCCCTGCAGGGGATCGATGCCGAGATGGCCGACTGGATCAGCGGCTATGGCGGCAGCTTCGCGCGCAAGATGCTGGTCGCGGAATGGATCGGCCAGATCGGCTTTCCGCTGACCCTGAACGCGGTGGTGCATCGCCAGAACCTTGATCGCCTGCCCGAGATGATCGATCTGGCCGAAAGGCTGGGATGTCGCCGGATCGAGGTCGCGACCGTCCAGTTCCACGGCTGGGCCGACCTGAACCGCCGTCCGCTGATGCCAACCCGCGAACAGGCGCAGCGCGCCCGCGAAGTGGTCAATCAGGCCCGCCACCGGCTGCGCGGGCGCATGGTCGTCGATTACGTTCCTGCCGACCATCATGCGACATTCCCGAAAAGCTGCATGGGGGGCTGGGGCTCGACCGGGCTGAACATCGCGCCGGACGGCATTGTGCTGCCCTGCCATGCCGCCCAGACTATCAAGGGGCTGGAGTTCCAGAACATCCGCGATGCCAAGCTGACCGAAATCTGGCACAACGGCCCGGCCTTCAACGCCTTTCGCGGCACGGCATGGCTGCCCGAGCCCTGCGCCAGTTGTGAGCGGCGCGAGATCGACCACGGCGGCTGCCGTTGTCAGGCCATGGCGATGGCCAATGATCCGATGGCAACCGATCCGGTCTGTTCGCGTTCTCCTTTCAATGCGCGGCTGCGGGCCGAGGCCGAGGCCGATGCCGCCAGTGACGATGTCGCGCTGGTCTACCGGCGCATGTCGCGGGAGAAACGGACATGAGACGCCTTGTGCTGATCGCGTTGCTTTGCCTGCCGCAACTGGGATTGGCGGCCGAGGTCGAAAACCCGCTGGAACCCTCGCCGATCTGGGACGACCTGCGTTCCAGCATCATCGGGACCGAGGACGAACCGGCGATCGACCCCGGCGTGCTGCTGCTGGATGCGCCGAAGCGCGCCGACAACCCGGCGCTGGTGCCGGTGCATGTGACCCAGCCGCCGGGCGCGCCCGCGATTACCGCGCTGACGCTGGTGATTGACGGCAATCCCGCCCCGGTCGCGGCCGAGTTCACCTTTGGTCCCGCCCTGATGCCGCTGGATTTCGAGGTTCGCGTCCGGGTCGACAGCTATTCCGACCTGCGCGCCATCGCCACGCTGGCGGATGGGCGCAAGGTCATGGCCGGACGCTATGTGAAAGCCTCGGGCGGTTGCGCCGCGCCTGCCGGAAAAAGCATGGACGAGATGCGCGCCACCATGGGCGAAATGCGTTTCAAGAAGGCCGAGGAAAGCGGGCGCGACATTGGCACCCTGATGATCCGGCACCCGAACTTCTCGGGATTGCAGCGCGATCAGGTGACGCTGCTGACCATCCCCGCCGAGTTCATCCAGACGCTTGAGGTCAAGCAGGATGGGGCCGAGCTGTTCACCATGAGCGCTGGCATCTCGATTTCCGAAGACCCAGTGTTCCGCTTTGCCTATCAGCCGGGCGACGGTCCCGTTCAGGTCCATGCCGTCGACACCGAAAGCCGGGCCTGGGATCAGTCCTTCTGAAGCTCGGCCGGGTTGCCCGACAGTCGCAGGCTGCGGGCGCGCAGGGCCTCGGCCTCGGTCGCGTCATGGGTGACGATGACCAGCCCGGCCCCGGTGCGGGTCAGCAACTCCTCGGTCAGGGCCAGCATCCGCGCGCGGGTGTCCTCATCAAGCGAGGCGAAGGGCTCATCCGCCAGCAGGATGTCGGGTGCGGCGGCAAAGGCACGGGCCAGCGCCAGCCGCCTTTGCTGGCCCAGTGACATCTGGCGCGGGAACTTGGTCTCATGTCCCGACAGGCCGACCTGTTCCATCCAGTGCCGCGCCGTGTCGGCGTCGCAGCCGGTCGGGATGGTGATATTGGCGATGGCATCGCGCCAAGGCAGCAGCACCGGTTCCTGAAACACCAGCGCCAGCCGGTCGCCCCCCTGAAGCTGTCCGCGAAAACGGCTGTCCAGGCCGGCAAGAATGCGCAGCAGTGTCGACTTTCCGATGCCGGACGGCCCCAGTATCGCCAGCCTTTCCCCACGCGAGACCGTCAGCGTGATCCGGCCCAAAATCTCGCGTTGACCAAAGCTCTTGCCGTCCAGTTCAAGCCGCATCCTGCCTCCAGCGATTGGCGCGGCTTTCCCATGGGCGCAGAATGAACAGGTCGATTGCCAGCATCACCGCGACAAAGGCCAAAGCCCAGGCCAGCACCCCGGTCACGTCGAAGCTGGAAAACAGCAGGTGGATCTTGAAGCCGACGCCGTTCGAGCGGCCCAGAAATTCGACCACCAGCACGATTTTCCAGATGAGCGAGATCCCGGCCCGCGCCGAGGCCGCGATCTGCGGTGCCAGTTGGGGCAGAACGACATGGCGCAGTCGCGCCGTCCGCGTCATGCGGAATGCGCGGGCCATCTCGTCCAGATCGGGGCGCAGCGCGCGCGTGCCCTCGCGGATCATCACCGCGACGACCGGGATCTTGTTCAGGGCGACGGCAAGGATGGCGGCGGTCTCATTCAGGCCGATCCAGATGTAGCACAGCACGATGACCACCAGTGCGGGCACGTTCAGCAGGATGATCAGGCCGGGATTCAGCCAATCGTCCAGCGCCCGGCTGCGGCCCATCATCAGCCCGATGACCAGCCCGACGGCCATGGCCAGCGCGAAGCTCGCGCCCACCCGCATCAGGGTCATCCCGGCGTTGAACCACAGCTCTCCGGTCGAGGCGAGGTGACCGATCCGCGCCAGCACTTCCCATGGCGGGGGCAGGGTCTGGGGGCGGTCGGTCAGCATGGAGGCGACCACCCAGACCGCCAGCATCGCCAGAACAGACAGGACGCCCGGCAGCAGCGCCGAGCGCGGTTTTGCGGTATCCGTCAACAGGCTACTCCGGCGACCAGAACAGGCCGTCGGGCAGGGTGGTGACCCCGCCGGTCAGCTCATCCCCGCCCAGTTCGGCCATGGCGGTGAAGGCTTGCTGCGCGTCCTCGGCATTGACCGGGCCGGGCTTGGGCACGCCCGCGCGCCAGCCAGCTTTCAGCGCCTCGAATTCGGCATCGTCCTTGGCGTCCATATAGCTGCGTATGTCCTGCCACGCGGCATCGTCGGTCAGCAGCACCTGCTTGGCATCGCGCGAGGCCTTGGCCAGCCCCGCTGCCAGCGCCGGATTGGCCTTGATCCAGCTGTCGCGCAGCACATAGCCCAGCAGCGGCGTCGAAGGGTCCAGCCCCAGATCCTTGGCGGCGGTTTCGACCGAGATCACCTCGCGCATGCCGCGCGCCCGCATCTTGGCCTGGAAGTGCCAGAAATTGATCGCGGCATCGACCTCGCCGGTTTCGGCGGCATTCAGGATCATCGGCGGTGCGCCAAAGACCTGTTCGGAGGTTTCGGCAATATCCTGACCCAGCTTCTCACGCGACCATGCTCGCAGGATCAGCCAGCTTTTGTCGACCGGGCCACCGGCGATCCCGATCTTCTTGCCCTTGAGATCGGCCAGAGACTGCACAGGACTGTCGCCCTTGACCATCAGCCCGCCGACGGCGGTCGAATAGGGCAGGAAGGTGAAATCCGTGCCCCGCGCCCGCTGCTGCGCCACCCACAGCCAGTCCGAGACGATGGTTTCGACCTCGCCCCCCTGCATGGCGACCTGCGTGGCGGGGTTTCCGGCCAGAATCATCGGAACCAGCCGGAAGCCGTTCTCGCGGTCCAGCCCGCGCTTGATGATCGTCTGGATCTCCCAGTTGACGGTGCCGTTTTCCAGCGTGCCGATGCGGATCTGCGGCAGCGAATCCGCGGCGCAAGCAGGCAGGGCCAAGCCGCTCAGGACCGCCGCAAAGCCCAGCAGAGCCGTTCGCCTGTTGAATTGCATGATCTGTCTCCCCCCAAATCGCGCCCAAACTGGCATGTGCCGCAATCGGGACCAATCCAACCGAAGTCGTAGAAGATTTTCGACAGCCGCGCCATAAGCCTTGCGCCAAGCGCCCATCGTCCTAAGATGCTACTTGACTGCCGCAGCGTGAAGAAGCCCGGCAACCATCTCGTTCTTTGGGAGGAGGACGGTGGACTCAGCTACCTCGAATGCGCAGGACCGCAACACGGCACGGCATCTTCCCGTCGACCGCGTGCGCGAGATCCTGATTGTCGAAGACCACCCGCTGATGTGCGATGCTCTCGCGCTGACGCTGAAGATCAGCTTTGGGCTGAAGAATGTCCGCACCGCGCGCAGCCTGTCCGCTGCGCAGGAGCAGATCCGCAATCAGGGCATGCCCGATGCGGTGATCCTTGACGTGAACCTGCCCGATGCGCGCGGGGCCGAAGGGCTGGTCATGCTGCGTCGTCAGATTCCGGATGTGCCGATCACCATGATCTCGGCCGATCTGGACAATGCGATGATCTCGGCTGCGATGGCGGCAGGGGCGCAGGGCTATGTCTCGAAGTCCCTGGCGCGAGAGGCGCTGGTCGCCAGCCTGCGCCGCATGTGGGAGGGCGAACGGGTCACCCCCGACAGCTACGTCCCCGAGGATGCGGGCGAGGAAGACGCCGCCCGTGCCGAACTGGCCCGCCGCTTTGCCAGCCTGACGCCCCAGCAGATGAAGATCCTGCGGCTGATCTGTCAGGGCAAGGCCAACAAGGAAATCAGCTACGAGCTGTCCATCGCCGAGGCCACGGTCAAGACCCACATCACCGCGATCATGTCCAAGATCAACGCCCGCCGCCGCACGCAGGCCGTGCTGCTGGCCAATAGCGTAAGGTTGTTCGAACCCGCATGAACCGCGTCCTGCCCGAGCAATGGCCGGGTGTCGCGCCTACCGACCGCCCGAAACGGACCGGGCCTGCGCCCGCCCCGCCTGTGGCCGTATCCGTGCCTTCGGATGCCCCGGATATTGTCGCGCAGGTTCTGGCCCGGCTGCAACCGGTCGATCCGGCGCTGGTCCTGCTGTTCGGGGATCCGGGGAATGGCTTGGGCGCGGTCGGTGCCCAACTGACAAAGGCGCTGGGGCCGGACTGCACAGTCGTCGGCTGCTCCTCGGCGGGTGAGATCGGGCCAAGCGGCTATTGCACGGATAGCGTGATTGCCTTGGGCTTTCCTGCGGACAGCTTTCGGGCTGGGGTCTGCATGCTGCGCGATCAGGCGCATGTGCCGGTCTCGGATTGGATGGCGACCCTGCGCCGCTTCCATGCCGATTTCGCGCCGCGTGCCGGACGGTCCTGCTTCGGTATCCTGCTGGCCGATGCACAGGCCCGGCAGGAAGACGTGCTGGTCGCCACGCTGGATGCCGCGATCCCGGGGGTGCCGGTGGTTGGCGGCTCGGCGGCGCGGGGGCTGAATTTCGCCCCCTCCTGCCAGATGGTCGCGGGCGAGGGGCGGACGGGGGCCGCAATCTTTTTGCTGGTCGAGACCGATTTCGCCGTGGCCGAAGTGTCCTTTGCGCATTTCCGTCCGACCGAGCATCGCGCCGTCGTCACCGCCGCCAACCCCCATGACCGCATCATCTGGGAGCTGAACGCCGAACCCGCCGCCGAGGAATATGCCCGCCTTGCCGGGCTGCGCCCCGAGGCCCTCACCACCACCGAATTCGCCCGCCATCCCCTGTTGCAGCGTACCGGACGGCGGCACCATGTCCGCGCCATCCGCGCGGTGACCCCGGATGGTGGCCTGCAACTGCTTTCCGGGATCGAGGCGGGGAATATCCTGACCTTGGGCAATGCCGTCGACATGACCCGCGGCTTTGCCGAAGCACTGGACGCGTTGCCCCGCCCGCCGGTGATGGTGCTGGGCTTCGACTGCATCCTACGCCGCCTTGCGCTGGAGCGCGCCGGCATGGCCGAGCAGATGTCCGACCTGCTGGCCCGCTACCATGTCGCCGGCTTCAACACCTATGGTGAGCAGCATAGCGGCATGCATGTGAACCAGACCTTTGTCGGCATGGCGCTGATGCCGCCGGAAAGTTGAGCCATGTTCCTGCGCAGCGATGACAATGAGGCCCGCCGCGTCGAAAAGCTGACGCGCATCTCGGATGTGCTGGTTGAGCGGATAGACCGGCTTGAGGAAAGCCGCGGCTCGGCATGGTCGATGTTTCAGGCCGCCGTTGCGCTGGAACAGGAGGTGCAGGCCCGCACCCGCGATCTGGAAAAGGCCCTGGCCGACCTGTCCGACCGCAACCGTGAACTGGCCGTCGCCCGCGCCTTTGCCGAAGAGGCCAACCGCTCCAAGACCCGTTTTCTGCGCGCGGCCAGCCATGACCTGCTGCAACCGCTTTCCGCCGCCAAGCTGTTCCTGTCGGCGCTGCAGGACACCGCGCAGGACGAGTTGCAGACCGAGCTGTCGCAGCGTCTGGCCGGGGCCTTTGAATCGGTCGAGGAGCTGATGCATGCGGTGCTCGACATCTCGCGGCTGGACAGCCAACGCATCGAGTTCCAGCGCAAACCTGTCCATCTGGGCGAGATGTTCCAGCGGCTGGCCGTCGAATACCTGCCAATGGCGCAGGCCAAGGGGCTGCGGCTGCGCTTTATTCCGACCATGGCGGTGGTGGAAAGCGACCCGACCTTCCTGCGGCGGATCGCGCAGAACCTGATCTCGAACGCGATCAAGTATACCGATCAGGGCGGGGTTCTGGTGGGCGCGCGCAAGCGTGGCGAATCGGTCTGGCTGGAGGTGTTCGACACCGGCATCGGCATTGCCGCCCATGACCGCGCCCGGATCTTCAACGAGTTCCACCGCATCAGCCGCGACGGCGGTGCGCCGGGCATGGGGCTGGGCCTGTCGATCGTGCGCCGGGCCTGCGCAAAACTGGGCCATCCGATCGCCATGGACAGCGAGCCGGGGCGGGGCACGGTGTTTCGTGTCAGCCTGCCTTTGGTCACGCCCGAAAGCCGGGTCATCGTGCCCGCAGCCCTGCAATCCGGGCCCTGCCTGCGCGGGCGGGTGGCGCTGGTCGTCGAAAATGACGCGGCCATGCGCCGGGCGCTGCAACTGCTGTTGCGCGACCGGCTGGGCATGGTCGCCCGTGTGACCGGCGGCACGGCCGAGGCGCTGGCCGAAATGGGCGACGACCCGCCCGATGTGGTGATCGCGGATTACAATCTGGACAATGGGGATACCGGCTTGCAGGCCATTGCCGCGCTGCGCCGGGCGGTCGGTCAACCGGTGCCCGCGATCATCATCACCGCGCGCCGCGACCCCGAGATCGGCCGCGCCGGGTTGGAGATGGGCGCGCTGGTTCTGGAAAAGCCGCTGCGCCCCGATGAACTGCAGGCGGCACTGCAGCACATGCTTGCCTAAGACCAAAGCATCAGAGCCGGATCGCCGCCCTTTCGCGATGCATGGGGCGGGGGCAGGTTCGGCCCGAGGGAAGGAACCACTGACATGAAAATATTCCGCAGTCTGGTCCTGATCGGCCTTCTGGCCGCAGGTCCCGCGCTGGCCGACAAGGCAGGCGATCTGGTTTTCACCGAACGCGGCCCCTGGCAATTGACCGATGCGCCGCTGAAATGGGCGATCAGCCAGACCGGTCCCGAGGTCGAGGGCTTCAAGCCCTTGGGGCAGGGCACGATCACCATGACGCAGATCAGCGATCCGTCCGACGGCAAGCCGGTGCTGCAACTGGCCGAGGACACCGCCCGCATCAAGCGCAAGATCGGGCCGTTTCCGGTCACCGGCGGCGACCCTTCGGTGACGTTCTTTCTGGAAACCGTGGCCCGCGACATGGCCGCGCTGACCGGGGGCAGCCCGTTCTATATCCGCAACCGGCTCAAGGATGCGCTGTTTCGGGGCGGTGAGGTGACGCAGGACGGCAACCTGACCGTCGCCAGCTTCCAGCCCTTCAAAGGCGACAAGAACAGCCAGCGCATGTATGGGTTCGAGACGCTGGTGCTGCGCTTTGCGCTGGACGATCCGAAAAAGCCGATCCGCAAGATGAGCGCGCAGACCGGTCCTCTGGCTGGCGATCGCCCCGCCTATCTCAGCGAAATGGTCCTGAAATGAGCCGGATTGCGCATCTGGTAGCGGCCATGGCGCTGTGGGCGGGGTCGGCCTCGGCGCAGTCGGTCAATGACTATCCGACCAATGCGCGGGCGGATTACGTCTTTGTCTGCATGGCGACCAATGGCCAGACCCGCGAGATGCTGGACAAATGCTCCTGCGCCATCGACCATATCGCGGAAATCCTGCCCTATGAGCATTACGTCCAGGCCGAGACCGTGCTGCGCATGCGGCAGGTCGCGGGTGAACGGACGGCCATGTTCCGGCAGGGCGCGGTGGTGAATGAAATGGTCGCCGAATACCGCCGCGCGCAGGCCGAGGCCGAGATCCTCTGCTTCTGAACTGGACAAAACGCGCGCCCCGCGTTTCCTTGGCGCCAACCATAGAAAAGGGGGAAACGCATGGATCTGGGTATCAGGGGCAAGCGCGCGCTGGTCTGCGCCGCATCAAAAGGCTTGGGCCGTGGCTGCGCCGAGGCACTGGCCGAGGCCGGGGTGGATCTGGTCATCAACGCCCGCGGCGCCGAGGCGCTTGAGCAGACCGCCAAGGACATCGCCGCGAAATACGGCGTCAAGGTGACGCCCGTGGCCGCCGACATCACCACCGAGGAAGGCCGCGCCGCCGTGCTGGAGGCGCTGGGCGGTCAGGCCGACATTCTGGTGAACAATGCGGGCGGGCCGCCGCCCGGCAAATGGACCGACTGGAGCCGCGACGATTTCATCAAGGCTATCGACGCCAACATGCTGACGGCCGTGGCGCTGATGCAGGCGCTGGTCCCGGGCATGATGGAGCGCGGCTGGGGCCGGGTCGTCAACATCACCTCGCAATCGGTGCGCACCCCGATCGCGATTCTGGGCCTGTCGAATACGGCTCGCGCTGGGCTGACCGGCTTTGTCGCTGGCATGTCGCGGCAGGTCGCGCCCGCGGGCGTGGTGGTGAACAACCTGCTGCCGGGTATCCATGCGACGGATCGCGCCGACAGCCTTGATGCGGGCGTGGCCAAGGCCGAGGGCATCAGCATTGATGAGGCTCGTCATCGCCGCGAACAGACGATCCCGACCCACAGCTATGGCACGGCCGAGGATTTCGGCGCGACCTGTGCCTTCCTGTGCAGCCAGCATGCCCGATTCATCGTCGGCCAGAACATCCTGCTGGATGGCGGGGCCTCGAACATCTCGATGTAAAGCACTGGGCGGCAGGTTGGCTCTTGCCAGAATCCTGCCGCCCGGCTAGTCCGAAAGTCGGAAATCGGGAGACACTGGCGCAAGTCAGGGCCGAAGGAGCAACCGCCCCGGTAAACTCTCAGGCAAAGCGAACCGTTTTCCGACGAAGACTCTGGAGAGTGGCGGCACATGTCGCCCGCCGAAGGGATAACGATCTCAGGCGCCCCGGACGGGGTAGGGACAGAGGGGGCATCGAAACGGACGGGATTATTCCGTCCGCAAGGTGAGGGATGCCCATGGCCGATTTACGGCGCACGAAGCTATATGATCTGCATCTCGCGCTGGGCGCGAAGATGGTTCCCTTTGCCGGCTGGGAAATGCCGGTCCAATACCCGATGGGCGTGATGGGTGAACATCTGCAGACCCGCGCAAAGGCCGGGCTGTTCGATGTCAGCCATATGGGTCAGGTGATCCTGCGCGGGCCGGATGTGGCTCTGGCACTGGAAACGCTTGTCCCCGCCGACATCGCCGGGCTGGGGCAGGGTCGACAGCGCTACGGCGTCTTTACCAATGTCACCGGTGGCATCCTTGACGACCTGATGATTGCCAACAAGGGCGATCACCTGTTTCTGGTCGTGAACGCCGCCTGTGTCGATCAGGACATCGCCCATCTGCGCAAGCTGGAAGCCTTGGGCGTATCTGTCGAACCGGTCGAGGGCCGCGCGCTGCTGGCGCTGCAAGGCCCCGAGGCCGAGGCCGTGCTGGCGCAGCTGGTTCCCGGCGTCGAGGCGATGAAATTCATGGACGTGGCCGAGTTCGACTGGAACGGCGCGACGCTGTGGGTCAGCCGCTCGGGCTATACCGGCGAGGATGGCTATGAGATCTCGATCCCCGGTGAGCGGGCCGAGGATTTCGCCCGCGCGCTTCTGGATCAGGAGGCGGTTGCCCCGATCGGTCTGGGCGCGCGTGACAGCCTGCGGCTGGAAGCCGGGATGCCGCTTTACGGCCACGACATGGATGCGGGCGTGACGCCTGCCGTCGCGGCGCTTGGCTGGTCGATCCCCAAGGCCCGCCGTTTGGGCGGCGCGCGCGAGGGCGGCTTCCCCGGAGCGGATACGGTGCTGGCCGAACTGGCCAGCGGTCCCGCGATGAGCCGTCGTGGGCTGCGCCCCGAGGGCCGCGCCCCGATCCGCGAGGGTGTCGAGATCTTTGACGCGGCCGAGGGTGGCCGGCGCATCGGTACCGTCTGTTCGGGCGGTTTCGGCCCCTCGGTCGGCGGGCCGGTGGCCATGGCAATCCTGCCGGTGGATCTGGCCGAAGGCGCGACCGTTTACGCGGAATTGCGCGGCAAGCGACTGCCTGTCACCCTGACCGCACTCCCCTTCCACAAACCGAGCTACAAGCGCTGAGAGGCCAGGCATGCTGAAATACACCGAAGACCACGAATGGCTGAAACAGGATGGCGACGAGATCATCGTCGGCATCACCGCCCATGCCAGCGAACAGCTGGGCGATGTCGTCTTTATTGAACTGCCCGAGGTCGGCCGTGAGGTCGAGGCAGGCGAGGAGATCGTGGTGATCGAATCCGTGAAGGCGGCATCCGATATCGTGGCCCCGGTCGCCGGTGTCGTGACCGCGATCAACGAGGCGCTGCCCGATGCGCCTGGCGCGGTGAATGACGACCCGCTGGGGGCGTGGTTCTTCCGCATCAAGCCGACTTCGGTCGATCTGTCCGAATTCATGGACGAGGCCGCCTATAACGAACTGATCGGCTAAGGCCGCTCTGCCGGGCCTGACGGCCCGGCGAAAACCGAGGGGGCTGTCTGCCCCCTCGGGCTCCCCCGAGGATATTTCCGCAAGAAAGAAGCCGCGCTCGCGGCGTTGCGTGACCTGACTGGAAGGCGCAGATGGCCACCTGGACCCCGACCACCTATAACCCCGACGATTTTGCCAACCGCCGTCACATCGGCCCCTCTCCGGCCGAGATGGAGGCCATGCTGAAGGTCGTCGGCGCGGATACGCTGGACACCCTGATCGAGCAGACCGTGCCCGCGAGCATCCGGCAGGAAAAGCCGCTGGACTGGCCCGCGCTTTCCGAAGCGGCGCTGCTGGGCCGCATGCGCGAAGTCGCCTCACGCAACCGCGTGATGACCAGCCTGATCGGGCAGGGCTATTACGGCACCGTGACCCCCCCGGCGATCCAGCGCAACATTCTGGAAAACCCGGCCTGGTACACGGCCTATACGCCCTACCAGCCCGAGATCGCGCAGGGTCGCCTTGAGGCGCTGCTGAACTACCAGACCATGGTTGCCGATCTGACCGGCCTTCCGGTGGCGAACGCGTCCTTGCTGGACGAGGCGACTGCCGCCGCCGAAGCGATGGCGATGGCGCAGCGCGTGGCGAAATCGAAGTCGAAGGCGTTCTTTGTCAGCGACAACCTGCATCCGCAGACGATTTCCGTCATCGAGACGCGGGCCGAACCGCTCGGCATCGAGATCATCCGCGGGACGGAATGCGATCCCAAGGCGGTGTTTGGCGCGATCTTCCAGTATCCGGGCACGTTCGGCGAGGTTCGCGACTATACGGCGGAATGCGCGGCGCTGCATGCCGCCGGTGCCGTCGCGATTTTCGCCACCGACCTGCTGGCGCTGTGTGTGCTGAAGGAGCCGGGCGCGATGGGGGCGGATATCGCCGTGGGCTCGGCGCAACGCTTTGGCGTGCCGATGGGCTATGGCGGGCCGCATGCCGGCTTCATGGCCTGCCGCGACGAGATGAAGCGCGCCATGCCGGGTCGCATCGTCGGCGTCTCGATCGACGCCAAGGGCAACAAGGCCTACCGTCTGTCCCTGCAGACCCGCGAGCAGCATATCCGCCGCGAGAAGGCCACGTCCAACGTCTGCACCGCGCAGGCCCTGCTGGCGGTGATGGCCAGCTTCTATGCCGTCTTCCATGGTCCGGTGGGCCTGCGCGCCATTGCGCAGCGCGTGCATTTGAACGCGGTGACGCTGGCCAATGCGCTGCGCGAGGCCGGGGCCGAGGTGCAGCCGGATGCCTTCTTCGACACGATCACAGTGCGCGTCGGGGTGGGCCAGCAAGGCATCATGGCCGCTGCCCGCCATCGCGGCATCAACCTGCGCAAGGTGGGCCGCGACCGGGTCGGCATCTCGGTCGATGAAACCACGGATGCGGGTGTTATCGCACGGGTTTTGGATGCTTTTGGGATCACCCATGAGGCCAGCGCCGCGACCGCGCCAGCGATCCCCGAGACGCTGATCCGTGACAGCGACTATCTGACCCATCCCGTCTTCCACATGAACCGGGCCGAGTCGGAAATGATGCGCTACATGCGTCGTCTGTCGGATCGCGATCTGGCGCTGGATCGGGCAATGATTCCGCTGGGCTCGTGCACGATGAAGCTGAACGCCGCCGCCGAGATGATGCCGATCACCTGGCCCGAATTCGGCGCGCTGCACCCATTCGCGCCGGAAGATCAGGCTGCGGGCTACCATGAGGTCTTTGCCGATCTGTCCGCGAAACTGTGCGAGATCACCGGCTATGATGCGTTTTCCTTGCAGCCTAACTCGGGTGCGCAGGGGGAATATGCGGGCCTGCTGACCATTGCCGCCTATCACAAGTCGCGCGGCGAGGATCGTGACATCTGCCTGATCCCGGTTTCCGCCCATGGCACGAACCCGGCCTCGGCGCAGATGTGCGGGATGAAGGTCGTGGTGGTGAAATCCGCTCCGAACGGCGATATCGACCTTGAAGACTTTGCCGCCCATGCCGCGAAGGCGGGCGACAGGCTGGCCGCCGTGATGATCACCTATCCTTCGACCCATGGCGTCTTTGAAGACACCGTGCGCGAGGTCTGCGACATCGCCCACAAATATGGCGGTCAGGTCTATATCGACGGCGCGAACATGAACGCGCTGGTCGGTCTGGTGAAGCCCGGAGAAATCGGCGGCGACGTGAGCCACCTGAACCTGCACAAGACCTTTGCCATCCCGCATGGCGGCGGCGGTCCGGGCATGGGTCCGATCGGCGTGAGGTCGCATCTGGCACCTTTCCTGCCTGCCGATCCGCGCACCGGCGATATCGGTGCGGTCTCGGCGGCGCCTTGGGGCTCGGCCTCGATCCTGCTGATCAGCTGGGCCTATTGCCTGATGATGGGTGGCGAGGGGCTGACGCAGGCGACGCGCGTGGCGATCCTGAACGCGAACTATATCGCGAGCCGTCTGGCCGGGGCCTATCCGGTGCTGTTCATGGGCAATCGCGGCCGCGTGGCGCATGAATGCATCCTCGACATGCGGCCGTTCCAAGCGCATGGCGTGACCGTGGACGACATCGCCAAACGTCTGATCGACAACGGTTTCCACGCGCCGACGATGAGCTGGCCGGTGGCTGGCACGCTGATGGTCGAGCCGACCGAGTCGGAAACCAAGGCCGAGATTGACCGTCTGATCACCGCCTTCGAGGCGATCCGGGCCGAGATCACCGAAGTCGCCGAGGGCCGCATCAGCGCCGAGGCCTCGCCCCTGCGCCATGCCCCGCACACGGTCGAGGATCTGGTTGCCGACTGGGATCGCGAATATTCGCGTGAGCAGGGTTGCTTCCCGCCGGGTGCGTTCCGGGTGGACAAGTACTGGCCTCCGGTCGGACGCGTCGACAACGCCTATGGCGATCGCAACCTGATCTGCACCTGCCCGCCGCTGGAAAGCTATGCCGAGGCGGCCGAGTAAGGCCCATTGAAATCCGGCATCGCGGGATCATCTTGGGGTGAAAGACCCGGAGACCCGCGATGCCCGCCGTGAAACTGACCTGCCTGTCCTGCGGACAGGTGAACCGCCTGCCCGAAGAGCGCCTGTCCGCCAGCCCGAAATGCGGGATCTGCGGCGCGGGCCTGATCGCGGCCAAGCCCCAGCCAGTCGATTTCGCGACCCTGCAAAAAGCCGCGCGCAACGACGACATGCCGCTTCTGGTCGATTTCTGGGCACCCTGGTGCGGTCCCTGCCGCGCCATGGCCCCCGAATTCGAGAAGGCCGCACAAGCGCTGAAGGGCCGGGTGAGGCTGGTCAAAATCGACACTCAGGCCCATCCGCAGGCCAGCCAACGTTGGAACATCCGCGGTATTCCGGCCTTCATCCTGTTCCGTTCGGGGCGCGAGATTGCGCGCGAGGCCGGCGCCCGCCCCGCCGCCGATCTGATCCGTTTCGCCGAGTCTGCTGCGCGCGCGAGAACGTCTTGACATTCCCATTCGGGCGGTCCAATTAGCCCCGAAGTGGGGCCGTAGCTCAGTTGGTAGAGCGCGTCGTTCGCAATGACGAGGCCAGGGGTTCGATTCCCCTCGGCTCCACCAAATCCCAGAATTCACCTGATAATCAGCGGCTTCATCTGGCGCTGGCTTGTTGCGTTTTGGCTGGTTCCTTTGCAGGCCGCTGCCAAATCAGACCCCGCAGCGATCAAGGAAGCCGTCAAGCACCGCGGCCAACCGGGCGGCCCAAAGATCCTGCCCGGCCTCGTCCTCGATCAGATCGTTGCAGATCTCGATCAGCACGTTGGGGCGGCCATGGGCCAGCGCATGGCGGTCGATGGAATCGCCGTCCAGATGGCCGGAATAGGGCTCGTTGTCGCCGGTGATCCAGCCCTTGTCGCGGCATTCGCGGATCAGGGCCGGGCCAAGCCGCTCATCCCGATGCGAATACAGCACGCCGACCGCCCATGGCCTGCGCGACCGACCGCGCAATTGCCGGGTAAAGCTGTGGATGGCGCAGATCGCCCGAAGCGGATGGCTGGCGGCCAGATCGGCATAGGCTGCGTGGTAGGGGCGGTAAAGCCGCTCCAGCCGGCGCTCGCGCTCGGCCATGTCCATGCGGCGATTGGCGGGGATGACGGTGCCGTCATAGATCCGCATCAGCAGGGTCGGATCATCCTCGCCCCGGTTCGGGTCGATCACCAGACGCGAGAAATTCGACAGGATCGCGGGCGCGTCCAGCCGTTCGGCCAGTCGTTGCGCCAGCCCCGCCGCGCCCACGTCATAGGCGATGTGGCGGGCCATGTCCGCAGGGTCGATTCCCAGGTCCCCGCCATTGATCCAGTCGGGAACACGGTTCGCCGCATGGTCGCAGGTGACAAGCCAACGCGACATGCGGTCGCGTCCGATGGTGGTGTAAGCTTCTGCCGTCATGGTTCCTTGGCCTTGCATGAGGCAAGGTTTAGTGCAAGCCCTGACCCTGGCACAGTTGCCGTGGCACGGCCAATATGGGTATACAGCGCTTGCTAGCGCAAACACCGACGGGAGAGACGGATGAGACGGCACCGCAAGGTCAAAATCGTGGCAACCCTGGGTCCATCCTCCAGCGATTTCGAGACCATCCGCAAATTGTTCGAGGCCGGTGCCGATGTGTTCCGCCTGAACATGAGCCATGGCACCCATGCCGAGCAGAAGGCGCGCTACGACATCATCCGCCGGGTCGAAACCGAATCGGGCCGCCCGATCGCGGTTCTGGCCGACCTTCAGGGGCCGAAGCTGCGCGTGGGCGCCTTTGCCGCCGGGCCGCATGATCTGGCCAATGGTCAGGCCTTCCGCTTCGATCTGGACGCCACGCCCGGCACTGCCGAGCGCGTGCAACTGCCCCATCCCGAGATCTTTGCCGCGCTCGAACCCGGTTCGGAGTTGCTGGTCAATGACGGCAAGATCCGTCTGCGCGTTGAAAAATGCGGCCCCGATTTCGCCGAATGCGTGGTCACGGCCGGTGGCGCGATCTCGAACCGCAAGGGCGTGAACGTGCCCGACGTGGTGCTGCCGCTGGCGGCGCTGTCGGACAAGGACCGCGACGATCTGGAATTCGCCTGTGAACTGGGCGTGGACTGGCTGGCCCTGTCCTTTGTCCAGCGTCCCGAAGACGTGATCGAGGCCCGCAAGCTGGCCAAGGGTCGTGCCGCGATCCTGTCGAAGATCGAGAAACCCGCCGCCGTCCGCGCATTCTCGGAAATCCTCAAGGTCTCGGACGGGATCATGGTGGCGCGGGGCGATCTGGGCGTCGAGCTGCCGGTCCATTCGGTGCCGCCGATCCAGAAGCGACTGGTTCGCCAGTGCCGCGCAGCGGCCAAACCGGTGATCGTCGCCACCCAGATGCTGGAATCGATGATCGAAAGCCCGATGCCGACCCGCGCCGAGGTTTCGGACGTGGCAACCGCCATCTATGAAGGCGCTGACGCGATCATGCTGTCGGCGGAAAGCGCCGCCGGGGCCTATCCGGTCGAGGCGGTCCTGACCATGGACGCCGTCGCCCGCTCGGTTGAAAGCGACCCGACCTATCGCGACATCATCGAAAGCTCGCGCGTGGCCAAGCGCCAGACCGTCGCCGACGGCATCGTTGCCGCGGCGCGCGAGATTGCCGAAACCACCGACATTTCCGCGATTTGCGCCTTTACCCAATCGGGCACCACCGGCAGCCTGATCGCGCGTGAACGTCCGCGCGTCCCGATTATCGCCATGTCCTCGGAGATCCCGACGCTGCGGCGGCTGTGCCTGACCTGGGGGACGCATTGCGTACTGACCCCCTCGCTGGAGCGGTTCAAGCAGGCGGTGGTCAACGCGGCCAAGGCGGCACGCGATTTCGGCTTTGCCGATGAGACCAATCAGATCGTCGTCACCGCGGGCGTGCCCTTCAATCAGGCCGGGACCACCAACATCCTGCGCATCGCGCCTTGCGACGAACGCTTGATCTATCGCACCGATCCGGAATAAGCCTTTGTTTCAACCGGATCTGCCAGCGCAAGGGACCGCATGATGATCGATATTCTGTTGCTTGCGGGCGTCGCCCTTTGTGCCCTGTCGGTGCTGCTGGCGATCCTGTCGCTGGCCCGCACGCAGGCCCCGCGCGGGGCGGCGATTGCGCTGGTTCTGGGGCTGCTGGTCCTGCTGGGGGTCAATGTCCTTGATGACCGCCCGCTTAGCCTGAACAGCGTGGCGCAGTCGTGGTCGCGCGTGACGAGCGGCAATGTCGCGCCGCCGGCTCCGGAGGCTGCGGCGCCTGCCGCTGCCCCGGAGGCTGCTGCACCTGCTGCACCTGCTGCGGCTCCGGTCACGGAGGCTCCGGCCCCTGCGGCGGAAACCCCGGCCAATCCTGCGGCCCCGGCTGCAACTCCTGCCCAATAGGGCTTGCCTTTTCGCTGGCGCCCCCGTATAGGGCGCGCTTCCACCCGCACGGCCGGCCAATATGGCATTGCCGAGTCGTGCGTTCACTCTGACCGCAAGGAGAGTAAAATGCCGAAGATGAAGACCAAATCGGCCGCCAAAAAGCGGTTCTCGATGACGGCCTCGGGCAAAGTGAAAGCTGGCCCGGCTGGCAAGCGCCACGGCATGATCAAGCGCTCGACGAAATTCATCCGCGATGTGACCGGGACCATGATCCTGTCCGATGCGGACGCGAAGATCGTCAAGAAATACATGCCCTACAACCGCTAAGGAGAACCGGACATGGCACGAGTCAAATCGGGTAAAGTCACCCACGCCCGCCACAAGAAGGTTCTTGACGCGGCGAAAGGCTATTACGGCAACCGTTCGCGCAACTTCCGCACCGCCACCCAGGCTGTCGACAAGGCGAACCAGTACGCCACCCGCGACCGCAAGAACCGCAAGCGCAACTTCCGCGCCCTGTGGATCCAGCGGATCAACGCAGCCGTCCGTCTGGTCGATGCGGAAATGACCTATTCGCGCTTCATCGCGGCGCTGGCCAAAGCCGGCATCGAAGTGGACCGCAAGGTTCTGGCCGACCTGGCCGTGCATGAGCCCGAGGCTTTCGCCGCGGTCGTTGCACAAGCCAAGGCTGCTGCCTGATCGTCATCGTCTGAAAAAGGCGAAACGTGATGAAACCCGCGCCCCCGGCGCGGGTTTTTCGTTGCATGCATGATCTCGCCGCACCCCACCCTCTGAGATCCCACTATCCCGCGCGTGTGGCGCTGGGTCGCAGGCCCTTGGGGATCATCGGCTCGGCGCTGACCGCGCGGCGCAATGTCCTTGAACTGATTCCCGAAATCGCAACGCGACAGCCCATGGTCTCGGGGCGGACCGGCAAGCGCTGGCACATGGTCATGGACCCCGGCGCCCTGCGCATCGTGCTGAAGGACCGGGTCGAGGATTACCCGAAATCGGTCATCACCAAATCGCTTCTGGAACCCGCGATCGGCCAGTCGCTGTTCGTGGCCGAGGGTGCGCATTGGCGTTGGCAGCGCCGCGCCGCCGCGCCCGCCTTTGCGCAGCGCCATATCGAGGCCCTGACCCCGGTAATGACCGCCGCTGCCGAGGCCAGTGCCCGCCGCCTTGCCGCTGCCAGCGGTCCGGTCGACATCTTTGCCGAAACCGTGGCCGCGACCTTCGAGGTGATCTCGGACGTGACCTTCTCGGGCGATGAGGGGTTTCAGCGCGACGCGGTGCATCAGGCGATCGACAGCTATATTGCGGGCGCGGCGCGGCTCTCGATTCTGGATATCATCGGCTTGCCGGGCTGGGTGCCGCGGCCGGGACGGCTGCGGTCCGGCAATGACCTGAAGCGGATGAAGCAGGTGGCCGATGACGCGATCCGGGCGCGGGCGCGGTCCGGTCCACGCGAGGTGCCCGATCTGCTGGACTTGCTGCGGGCGGGCGAGGACCCCGAGACGCACCGCGCCATGTCCATCCCCGAACTGCGCGACAACCTGCTGACCTTCATCGTCGCCGGGCATGAAACCACGGCCCTGACGCTGGCCTGGGCGCTGTATCTGTTGGCCTTCGATCCGCAGGTGCAGGACCGTGCGGCCATCGAGGCCCGCACGGTCCTGGGCGCACGCGCCGCCACCGCGCAGGATGTGGCGCAGCTGACCTATATCCGCCAGATCATCGACGAATCCCTGCGGATGTATCCGCCCGCCGCCTTCCTGTCGCGAACCTCGCTGATCCATGACCGGCTGGGCGGGCGCGAGGTCCATCCCGGCGAGACGATCATGCTGCCCATCTATGCGCTGCACCGCCACCACCTGCTTTGGGACGATCCCGACCGTTTCGATCCCGACCGCTTCGCCCCCGGCGTCACCCGCGACCGCTTTGCTTTCCTGCCTTTTGGCGCCGGTCCCCGCATCTGTATCGGCGCGAGCTTTGCCATCCAGGAGGCGGTGATCATCCTTGCCACCTTGCTGGCCCGCTTGCGGTTCGACTTGACCGAACGCCAGCCCGAGCCGCGGATGATCCTGACCCTGCGACCGCAGGGCGGAGTCTGGTTGACGGTGAAATTACGCTAATTCTTGCGCGGCTTACGCGATGGGGTCACACTCGCGGGCATGTGACAGGAGCAAGCTCATGACAGCGATCATTGACTTCCTGAATACGATTTTCTGGGGATATGTTCTGATTTACGGCCTGCTGGCGGTCGGTATCTATTTCACCATTCGCCTCGGCTTCATCCAGATCCTGCATTTTGGGGAAATGTTTCGCTGCGTGCTGGGATCACGTGCGGCGGACAAGGACGGGATCTCGCCCTTTCAGGCGTTGACGGTCAGTCTCGCCAGTCGCGTCGGCACCGGCAACATCGCGGGTGTGGCGGTGGCAATCACGCTGGGCGGGCCGGGGGCGATCTTCTGGATGTGGATGGTCGCGCTGGTCGGCATGGCCACGGCCTATGCCGAATCCACACTGGCGCAGCTTTACAAGGAACACGGGCCGGGCGGCATGTATCGCGGCGGTCCGGCCTTTTACATCAAGAAGGGACTGGGGCAGGGGTGGCTTGCGGGGATTTTCGCCGTGACGCTCATCGTCACCTTCGGGCTGATCTTCAACGCCGTGCAGTCGAACTCGATCGCCGAGGCTGCCTCGGGGGCTTTCGGCCTCAATAAGGCGGTGGTCGGCATCGCGGTCGCAGTGCTGTCGGCGCTGATCATCTTTGGCGGCATTCCGCAGATTGCACGGGTGGCCGAGTTCATGGTGCCGTTCATGGCGGGGGCCTATCTGCTGGCGGCAGCATGGGTGATGATCGCCAACATCACCGAGGTTCCCGGCGTCTTTGGCCATATCATCGCCTCGGCCTTTGGCTGGCAAGAGGCGGCGGGCGGTGCCGCAGGCGGCATCGCGGCGGCCATGATGAACGGGGTCAAACGCGGCCTTTTCTCGAACGAGGCGGGCATGGGCTCGGCCCCGAACATTGCCGCGGTTGCGGTTCCCGTTCCGCACCACCCGTCAAGTCAGGGCTTCGTGCAGGCGCTTGGCGTTTTCATCGACACGCTGATGGTCTGTTCGGCCACGGCGGTGATGATCCTGCTGTCGGGCGCGATCCCTTCGGCGGAACTGACGGGCGTGGCGCTGACTCAGGCAGCATTGACCGAGCACTTCGGCGGCTTCGGCCAGACTTTCGTGGCGGTGGCGATCTTCTTCTTCGCCTTCACCTCGATCATCGGCAACTACGCCTATGCCGAGAACGCGATGGTCTTTCTTGGCCATAACCACATGACCGGAGTCGTCGTCCTGCGCGTCGCGGTCATTGCCATGGTGATCTGGGGCGCAATCCAGAAGGTGCAGACGGTCTTTGACTTTGCCGATGCCTCGATGGGGCTGATGGCGACAATCAACCTGTTCGCCATCGTTGCGCTGTCGGGAACGATCACCTATGTCACCCGCGACTATCTGAACCAGCGCGCCGCGGGCCGCGACCCGACCTTCCGTGTCAGCGACCATCCCGAAATCGCGCCGGGCGTGAATCCCTTGATCTGGAAGTAAGACGTGATCACCATCTACCACAAGCCGAACTGCAGCACCTCTCGCAAGGTGCTGCAGATGATCCGCGATGCCGGGCATGAGCCGCGTGTCATCGACTATATCAAGCAGGGCTGGGACCGCGAGGTTTTGGCGGATCTGCTCAAGGCCGCCAGCCTGACACCCGCGCAGGCGCTGCGCGTCAAGGGCACCGACGCCGCCGAGCGCGGGCTGGTCGGCGCGGATGATGCGACCATCCTTGACCACATGGTGCAGAACCCTGCGCTGGTCGAGCGTCCCATCGTCGCCGGCCCCCGCGCCACGCGTCTTTGCCGTCCCGTTGATCTGGTCGGCCAGACCTACTGACCCCCGCACACTTTCGCATTCCGCCCGTGCGTGATAAGGCGCGCGGGAACCGCAAGGAAAGCCGCCATGTCCGATCTGATCACCCTTCGCCAGTCCTATCTCGACCGCATCTCGACCGCCGCCGATGCCGATGCACTGGAACAGGTGCGCCTTGGCGCCCTTGGCAAGAAGGGCGAGATCAGTGGCATGATGAAGGAATTGGGGCGCATGACCCCGGAAGAGCGCCAGACCCGTGGTGCCGACCTGAACCGCCTGAAGGACGAGATCGACGCCGCCCTGCGCGCCCGCAAGCAGGGCATGGAGGACGCGGCACTGGACGCGCGCCTGAAAGAGGAATGGCTGGACGTGACCCTGCCGGGCCGTCCGCGCGGGCAGGGGACCATCCACCCGGTCAGCCAGGTCACCGAGGAAGTCACCGCGATCTTTGCCGATATGGGCTTCCGCGTCGCCGAAGGGCCGCAGATCGAATCCGACTGGTTCAACTTCGACGCGCTGAACATCCCGCCCGAGCACCCCGCCCGGCAGGAACATGACACTTTCTTCATGGCCCGCGCCGAGGATGACCCGCGTCCCCCGCATGTCCTGCGCACCCATACTTCGCCGGTGCAGATCCGCGCCATGCAGGCAACGGGCGCCCCGATCCGCGTCATCGCGCCGGGCCGTGTCTATCGCATGGACATGGACCAGACCCATTCGCCGATGTTCCATCAGGTCGAGGGTCTTGCCCTTGGCAAGGACATCTCGATGGCGAACCTGAAATGGACGCTGGAGGAATTCTGCCGTGCCTTCTTCGAGGTCGACAATGTCGAGCTGCGCTTCCGCGCCAGTCATTTCCCCTTCACCGAACCCTCGGCCGAGGTCGATATCCGCTGCTCCTGGGAGGGCGGCAAGCTGACCATCGGGCAGGGCAATTCCTGGCTGGAGATCCTCGGTTCCGGCATGGTTCACCCCAAGGTTCTGGCGGCCGCTGGCGTCGATCCGAACGAATGGCAGGGCTTCGCCTTTGGCATGGGCATCGACCGTATCGCCATGCTGAAATACGGTATCCCCGACCTGCGGGCCTTCTTCGAATCCGATCTGCGCTGGCTGCGCCATTACGGCTTTGCTGCCGGTGATGTGCCCAGTGTGGCGGGCGGGTTGTCGCGCTAAACGCGCCAATCTCATCATCCCGCCGCGCCTTTCATGGGCGCGGCGGTCACAGGCCCAGTGGCACGCCCAGCGAATAGCGCTGGCGCAGCACCTCCTGGCATCCCCGGACCATGCCAGGGATCAGGAAAATGTCCACCACCCACCATATCACGACGGCGATCAGCGGGATCAGCCCGACGCCCAGCACCAGCGTGAGCCAGCCGAGGATCGACAGGATCAGGATGGTGATCGCGGTTCCGGTCTTGCCCAGATAGAACCGATGGGCACCGAACCCGCCCAAGAAAATCAACAGCAGGTAGGCCACGACCGGCGACGGCGCCTCATTCGTGATGCGTTGCTCAATAAGCATTTGTTGCTGAACGGTCAGGCTCATGGCTCCCCCTGAGGCTGCGAAATACTTCGCAGTCATGCCACGGCACCGTTTAATATCAGGTGAACGCCGGATCGTGATTTCTGACGCGTAGGGTGCGCTTCAGCGCACCCGTCCCGCTCAACACCCGGACATAAAAATTCTTTGTCACCCCGCCCCGATATGCCACCCTCCTCATGGGGAGGGGCTTTCCGATCGGCGGAACAGCCACCCCGGCCATGTCTTGTAACATTCCAGCAGATGACCGGAGTCGATTATGGCAGAATTCGTTGTTGATGCGACCGGCGCGGGCTCTTTCGGGGCCGTCGCGGGCGGCAATGGTGAGGATGACACCATCATCGTGAATATCGGCCCGGATTTTTCGGGCACAATTCAGATCAGTTCCTCGCCTTTTGACGGAGAGATCGAATCCACGACCGTCAATCTGCCCGAGGGCTGGTCACTGCAGCTGACGGGCCAAGAGGTGATCGACGATGTCGAAGACCCAGCCTACAAGAACTACTCCTACGTCGTCCTGAATGCCGACGGGCAGGAGGTCGGAACGCTCAGCGTGAACAGCAATGTCATCGACGGCGCGCCCTGCTTCACCCGTGGCACATTGATCCGCACCCCGCAGGGCGACGTCGCGATCGAACAACTTGCGCCTGGTGACCTCGTCCTGACCCGTGATCGCGGCGCGCAGCCGGTGCGCTGGATCGGATCGACCCGCCTCGGCGCTGCGGCGCTTGCAGCCTTGCCGCATCTGCGCCCGATCCGCATCGCAGCCGGAGCATTGGCCGAGGGCTTGCCGAACTCGGACCTGCTGGTTTCACCCCAGCATCGCGTGCTGGTCCGCTCACGCATCGCGCAGCGGATGTTCTGTGCGGACGAGGTGCTGGTCGCCGCTCGGCAATTGCTGGATGTGCCGGGTATCACCGTCGCGGATGACGTGCCCGAGGTTGAATATATCCATATGCTGTTCGAACAGCATGAGGTCGTGATCTCGAATGGCGCCCAGACCGAGTCGCTCTATCCCGGTGCACAGGCGCTGAAATTCGTCGGTCGCGTCGCAGCCGAGGAAATCTTCACGCTGTTCCCTGAGCTGCGCGCTGCGGACCACGCCCCGATGCCGGCCCGGACTCTGCCCGGCGGTCGGCAGAGCCGCCAACTGGCCCGACGCCATGTTCAGAATGGCCGCGGCTTGCAGTGACCATGCCGATGTAGGGTGCGCTTCAGCGCACCCTCGCTCATCCTCCGGCGCGCAAATCTGACAGCAACTCCTCCAGCGCCTCGGGCTGCATCGCGGCGGGCGGACTATAGGGGTTGGAGAACGCAAAAATCATGTAAAGCACGATCCCGGTATAGGCGCTGAAGATCGACAGCAGCACGATGATCTGCCGCTCGGGCGGAAAGATGTAATAGCCCGCCGAGATCAGGATCATCCCCGATACAGCCGCAAACCAGAAGATCGCGAAAGTCGGCAGGGTCCAGCTGCGATCCCGCTGATCGCGGGCATCGGCAATGTCATGGATTCGCGCCAGCATGTTGTTGTGCAGCGCCGCCTGACGCGGTGTCTGCGGGATCAGGTCCAGAACCTCGCGATAGGCCGCGTCCCATGCGTTCCAGCCCTCGGGCAGCAGCTGGCCGCCGGGACCGTCCTCGTGCCATTCCTGCGTCGTCACCACGTCCAGATAGCGCAGCATCGCCGCCCTGACCGGCTCGGCGGTCGGGCTCTCATAGCGGATGGCATCGTTGTAGATATCGGCGACGGCGCTGGCCTCGGAGGACAGCACACCCTCCAGCCGCTGATAGGATTCCATTTCCTGCGCAAAGACCAAGGCCAGAATCAGCCCCTGCAACGCGCCCAGACGGACGACGATGGAACCGGCCATCTCGCGGTGATGCGGGGCCTCGCCCGGCGCCAGCAGGTGGCGGGTCAGGGCATAGGTGATCAGCGAAATTGCCACCGTGCCGCCAATGAAGGCGACACCATAGACGATGCCCTGCCACGTGACCAACATGCACCGGATGATCCGGCAGTCGGCCCGTTAACGCAAATGATATTCCGCGCCGGACGCGGCAGGTCTCAGACCCAGCCCGACCCCATGCGCCGCCGCATCTCGTCCTTGTCGGACTGGATCATGCCGGGGATCAGGAACAGGTCGATCACCGCCCACAGACAGACCAGCCCGACCAGCGGCCAGCCGATCAGCACGGGCGTCAGCAACCAGCCCAGCCCCCACATCGCCAGCATCACCAGCCCGCTCATCCAGCGGCCCAGATACATGCGATGCGCACCGAAGCCCCATAGCAGGATCGCCAGCAGGTAAGCCACCAGCGGCGACTTCGCGTCATTCGCGACCCTCTGTTCGATCAGCATTTCTCTTTGGGTGTCCATCGGCCTCACATCCTTGATGTTTACGCTGTTAACATAGGAAGAGGGCAGCGTAGAACAATAGGATCGCGGGCAATTTAAGGGAATCCGCGCAGCGTCTCAGGGGGCCGGGGTCCACAACCCTACCATTCCGCCGCGCCATGCGCTAAGGGACGCCAAACCCGACGGAGCCGCGCCATGAAATTCACCTTCTCCTGGCTCAAGGAGCATCTCGACACCACCGCCTCGCTTGATGAGATCACCGAGGCGCTGACCGATCTCGGCCTCGAGGTCGAAGGCGTGAGCGATCCCGCATCCAAGCTGAAGACCTTCACCCTCGCCAAGGTGATCGAGGCTGTCCAGCATCCCGATGCCGACCGCCTGCGCGTCTGCCGCGTGATGACGGATGAGGGCGAAAAGCAGATCGTCTGCGGCGCGCCCAATGCCCGTGAAGGCATTACCGTCGTGCTGGCCAAACCCGGCGATTACGTCCCCGGCATCGACGTGACCCTCAGCGTCGGCAAGATCCGTGGCATCGAATCCCACGGCATGATGGCGTCCGAGCGTGAGCTGGAGCTGTCCGAAGAGCATAACGGCATCATCGAACTGCCCTCGGGCGAGGTCGGCGACAAGTTCGTCGACTGGCTGGCCGCGAACCGCCCCGAAACGGTCGATCCGGTCATCGAGATCAAGATCACCCCGAACCGTCCCGACGCGCTTGGCGTGCATGGCGTCGCCCGCGATCTGGCGGCGCGTGGTCTTGGCACGCTGAAAGCGGTCAAGGACGTGACCGTTCCGGGCAGCTTCCCGTCGCCGATCAAGGTGGTGATCGCGCCGGAAGTCGCCGCGAAAGCGCCGTTCTTCTCGGGCCGGCTGATCCGTGGCGTCAAGAATGGCCCCTCGCCGGAATGGCTGCAAATGCGCCTGACCGCCATCGGCCTGCGTCCGATCAACACGCTGGTCGATATCACCAACTTCTTCACCTTCGACCTGAACCGCCCGCTGCATGTCTTCGATGCGGCCAAGGTCAAGGGCGACCTGCATGTCCGCCCCTCGGTTGAGGGTGAGGAACTGCTGGCGCTGGACGGCAAGACCTATGCCTTTGCCCCCGGCACCATGATCATCGCCGACGAAAACGGCCCCGAAAGCATCGCCGGCATCATGGGCGGCGAGCATTCCGGCTGCTCGGACGAAACTGTCGATGTCTTCCTTGAAAGCGCCTTCTGGGACCCGATCGCGATCGCGACCGCAGGCCGCGCGCTCAAGATCAATTCGGATGCCCGCTACCGTTTCGAGCGTGGCGCTGACCCCAGCTTCACCCAGCCGGGGCTGGAACTGGCGACGCAGATGGTCCTTGATCTGTGCGGCGGCGAGGCCTCGGAGGTTGTGACCGCAGGCAGCGTCCCCGACACCACTCGCAGCTACACGCTAGAGCCCGCCCGCGTCATCAGCCTTGTCGGCATGGAGATCCCCGAGGCCGAGCAGCGCGCGACGCTGACGGCGCTTGGCTTCCGTCTGGAAGGCGATCAGGCCTTTGTTCCCGGCTGGCGTCCCGACGTGCTGGGCAGCGCCGATCTGGTCGAGGAGGTTGCCCGCATTGCCTCGCTGACCAAGCTGCAAGGCCAGCCTTTGTCGCGTCCGCAGGCGGGCGTACCGCAGCCGGTGCTGACGCCGCTGCAGGTCCGCGAAAAGACGGCCCGTCGCATGGCCGCCAGCCTTGGTTACAATGAATGCGTGACCTACAGTTTCATCGACAAGGCGCAAGCCGAGCTGTTCGGCGGTGGCACCGACGCCCTGCGCATCGAGAACCCGATCAGCAGCGAGATGACGCATATGCGCCCCGACCTGCTGCCCGGTCTGCTGGCGGCGGCGGCGCGCAATCAGGCGCGCGGCTTCATGGACCTGTCGCTGTTCGAATGCGGCCCGGTCTTCTCGGGCGGTGAGCCGGGCGAGCAAGACCTGCATCTGTCGGGCATCCTTGTCGGCGCGAATGCCGCGCGCGATCCGTTTGCCTCGCGTCGCAAGGTCGACATCTTCGACGCCAAGGCCGATGCCGAAGCGATCCTGCAGACCATCGGTGCGCCTGCGAAATCGCAGATCAACCGCAAGCTGGACGGCTGGTGGCATCCGGGCCGCGCGGGCAATATCGCGCTGGGTCCGAATGCGCTGGCCACCTTTGGCGAGATTCACCCCCGCATCCTGCGCCATTTCGGCATCAAGGGCACGGTCGTCGCCTTCACCATCCGCATCGCGGCGATCCCGCTGCCCAAGGTCAAGACGCCCTCGCGTCCGGCGCTGGTCCTGTCGGATCTGCAAGCCGTCGAGCGCGACTTTGCCTTCGTCGTGGATGCGCAGGTCGAGGCGCTGACGCTGGTCAATGCCGCAGCCGGTGCCGACAAGGCGCTGATCGAACGTGTCTCGGTCTTTGACCAGTTCACCGGGCTGGAGGGGGGCAAGAAGTCCATCGCCATCACCGCCCGCCTGCAACCGCGCGACAAGACCCTGACGGATGCGGAAATCGAATCCGTCAGCGCCAAGATCGTCGAAAAGGTGACGAAAGCCACCGGCGGCACGCTGCGCAGCTAAGCCCGCGCAAATTCTGGATCAAGCGGCCCGCATCACGCGGGCCGTTTTCGTTTTAGAAGTGGCAGCGCGGGCAGTGAGATCGCCAGCAGCAAAAACGCCAGCGGCAGGGAAAAGAGGAAGCCGACGGCCGAATAGCCTGCCGCCCCCACGATCCCGCCCAGCAGGAAGGCCCCGATCAGGGTCAGCAGGATTTTCAGCTTTACGACATTGGGCCGGACACCCGATGTGGGCAGCAGCAGGCGACACATCGCCCGGCCCAGCTCAATGCCGATATCGGTGATCATGCCGGTTGCATGGGTCGTGCGCACCCGTGCGTAGGAAATCTTGGTGATGGTTGCGTTCTGCATGCCCATGATGAAGCAAAGGCAGGCCAGAGCGAACAGATGGCCCAGTGTTCCGCGCAGGATGCCGCCAGCGGCAAAGCACAGCAGGAACAGCCCCTGAATGGCGATTGGCAGCGCATATTGCCTGCGCCCCAGCCGGATGCGCGCCCAGTTGATCAGAAGGCTGCTGAACCCCGCGCCGGTGACAAAGGCTGCAATGGCAAGCGCCGCGATCGCTGCCACCGGCAATTCCCCGGCGACCAGATGGTCGGGGATCTGGGACAGGTACCCCGTCATATGCGAGGTATATTGCCCCAGCGCAAAGAACCCTCCGGCATTTGCGGCCCCCGCGACAAAGGCAAGAAGGGTGGCCAGCACATAGTCGCTGCCGGGACTTCTGCGATGCCCGACAAGGATGCGGGCCGAGGCGATCGGATGGAAAATGCGGTTGCGACGAGCCATTTCAGCGGGCCATGCCAAGGAATGTCCACCCTGACTGTCGCGTCCGGTCCGGTCCTGCGCAAGGCGTCTTGACTCAGGGCGCGATGGCGCAGCCGCTCAATTTCGGCGGCTGCGCGCAAGGGTTCAGGCCGCGCCGACGACCAGCCCGCGCTGCACGGCGGGGCGCGCCAGGAAACGTTCCAGATAGGCCTGGACATTGGCCATCTCGGCCAGACCCGTCTCGACCTCGGCATCGTAGCTGGTGCGCAAAGTCCGCACCCAGGGTGCTATGGCCATGTCGGCGATGGAATATTCGCCGGTGATCCATTCCTTGCCGATCAGCTGGCGGTCCAGCACGCCTAGCAGCCGTCGCGCCTCATTGTAGTAGCGGGTGCGGGGACGGGGGTCTTCGATTTCCTTGCCCTTGTAGCGGTGGAAAAAGCCGACCTGCCCGAACATCGGCCCGACGCCGCCCATCTGCCACATCAGCCATTGCAGGGTGTGATAGCGCGCCGCCCCTTCGAGCGGCAGGAACTTCCCGGTCTTGTCGCCCAGATAGATCAGCATGGCACCGGTCTCGAACAGGCCGATCGGTTGGCCATCCGGCCCGTTCGGGTCGATCATCGCCGGGATCTTGTTGTTGGGGTTCAGCGACAGGAACTCTGGCGTGTACTGATCCTCGGGGTTGCCGATGCTGATGTGATGGGCGTCATAATCCAGCCCGCACTCCTCCAGCATGACCGAGGTCTTGATGCCGTTCGGCGTATTCAGCGTGTAAAGCTGGATCACGTCGGGGCGGACAGGCGGCCAGCGACGCGTGATCGGAAAATCAGAAAGTGTAGACATTTTGGGACGATCCTGAACAATCTTCAAAGGATGGATGCGGGCCAGGACTTGGCCCCGCCAACGCAAGTGGCCTCAGGAAAGGTAAGCAGATGCTCAAGGAGTTCAAGGAATTCATCGCCCGCGGCAATGTCATCGACCTTGCTGTTGGTATCATCATCGGTGCCGCCTTCACTGCCATCGTGAACTCGCTGGTGGCCGATCTGATCAATCCGATCATCGGCCTGATGACCGGCGGGACGGATTTCAGCGGCCATTATTTCGTGCTGAAAGGCAATGTCCCCGAGGGTGCCAGCCTGCAGGCGGCGCGCGATGCCGGGGCCTCGGTCTTTGCCTATGGCTCGTTCCTGTCCGCGATCATCAATTTCCTGATCATCGCTTGGGCGGTCTTCCTGCTGGTCAAGGCCGTGAACCGGGTGCAGCGCAGCGTGGTCCAGAAAAAGGCCGAGGAAGCCGCGCCGACCGGTCCCACTTCCGAGGAACTTCTGCTGCAGATTCGCGACGAACTGCGCGCGACCCGCGCCTGAGCGCAGGCCCATACCCGGCGGCGCGTCCCGACGCGCCGTTTTCTTTTGCGCGGATGGCCGATACTCTGGTGAAAAATACACCGGATCGACGGATAGACAGCAGGGATGACCACGATGATCGAGATCGACGCCACGGATCGCCGCATCCTTGCGGTCCTGCAGCGCAACGGGCGCATCACCAATGCCGAATTGGCGGTCGAGGTCAGCCTGTCTGCCAGCGCCTGCCACAGACGGGTTCAACGCCTTGAGGAAACAGGCCTGATCCGCGGCTATGTCGCACTACTGGATGCCCGCAAGCTGGAGCGCCCGACCACGGTATTCGTGGAAATCACCCTCTCCGGGCAGGCGGATGAGTTGCTGGACGCCTTTGAAAAGGCGGTGCGTAAGATCCCGGATGTGCTGGAATGCCACCTGATGGCCGGATCGGCGGACTACCTGCTGAAGGTCGTCGCGCAGGATACCGACGACTTCGCCCGCATTCACCGCCAGCGTTTGGCCAAGTTGCCGGGCGTGGCGCAGATGCATTCATCGTTTTCGCTGAAGACCGTGGCCTTCACCACGGCGCTGCCAGTCTGAAATATAGGAAACCCCCGAAGCCGGGGCCACGGGGGTATCCAGAAAACAAACGTGTCGCTTGTCTTACAGTGCGCCTTCGCGTTGCGCTTTTTTGCGCGCCAGCTTACGGGCACGGCGGACGGCCTCGGCCTTTTCACGGGCCTTCTTGACCGAGGGTTTCTCGAAATGCTGCTTGAGCTTCATTTCACGGAACACCCCCTCGCGCTGAAGTTTTTTCTTCAGAGCACGAAGCGCCTGTTCGACGTTATTGTCGCGAACACTTACCTGCATGTGGTTGTCACCACCTTCCTAGGTTAAAGTTGAGCAGATTTGCAGGAAGCGGTCTCATATCAGGGCGAATCGCTTTTGTCCAGATTTTCCCCGGCCATCCGCAGGAGAGCAGAATGACCACAGAACGGGACAGGTTGATCGACGCAGCGCTGGAGCATGTCGTCTTTGACGGCATGAGCGACAAGGCCATAGCTGCGGGTGCGCGCGACATCGGCATCTCATCCAGTCTTGCGCATGTCCACCTGCCGCGCGGCGGCGTGGATCTGGCCGCGGCCTATCATCGCCGGGGTGATGCGGCCTTGCGCACATGGCTGGCCACGACGCCCTTGCAGGGTCGTTTTCGCGACCGTGTGGTCGATGCGGTGATGCAGCGGCTAAGGCTGACGGATCGCGAAATGGCGCGGGCAGGGGCGGTGCTGTTCGCCCTGCCACAGAATGCCGCATTGGGTGCGCGACTGGTCTGGGAGACCTCGGATGCGGTGTGGGACGGGCTGGGCGACACCTCGGAGGACGTGAACTGGTATTCCAAGCGCGCGACGCTTTCCACGGTCTATGGTGCGACGGTGCTGTACTGGCTGGGCGACGAGACGCCCGAGCTGGACGAAACCCGCGCCTTCGTGGAACGCCGGATCGATGGCGTGATGCGCTTTGAGAAGGTCAAGGCCCGGTTGGCGGGCCTTCCGGGCATGGCGGCGCTGACCGGCCTTGCCACCGGTTGGATTCATCGCCCGGCAGGCGCGCGCGGTCCCGGTCACCTGCGTGACGTGACCCGTCCCGGCGGGGGCGATGCATGAATTCCAATCTGATGCAGGCGGTCGAGATCACCCGACCGGGCAGCCCCGAAGTCCTGAAACCCGCCACGCGTCCGATCCCCCCCGTGGGTCACGGCCAGATCCTGATCCGCGTTGCCTGGGCGGGCGTGAACCGCCCGGACGCGCTTCAACGCGCGGGGCTTTATGCGCCGCCGGCTGGGGCGTCGGATCTGCCGGGCCTTGAATGCGCGGGAACCGTGGTGGGTATCGGGCCGGGGGTGTCGCGCTGGAAGGTCGGCGACCGCGTTTGCGCGTTGCTGCCCGGCGGCGGCTATGCCGAATACGCAGCCTGTCCTGCCGATCACGCCTTGCCGATCCCCGCGGGACTTGGCCTGCGCGAGGCCGCAGCCCTGCCGGAAACCGCATTCACCGTCTGGTCCAACATCGTCACGCGGGGCGGGTTGCAGGCCGGGGAACGCTTCCTTGTGCATGGTGGCTCGTCCGGTATCGGGACGATGGCTATTCAGGTCGCGCGCGCCTTGGGCGCTCGGGTCTGGGCCACCGCAGGTTCGCCAGACAAATGCGACGCCTGTACCCGCCTTGGGGCACAGGCAATCAATTATCGCGATGCCGATTTCGTCGAGATCCTGACGCAGGCCGGTGGGGCCGACCTGATCCTTGACATGGTGGGCGGAGCCTATATCGCGCGCAATCTTCGGGCGCTGGCCGATGACGGCCGGCTGGTGATGATCGCCTTTTTGGGCGGGGCCAAGGCCGACATCAACTTTGCCCAGATCATGATGCGACGGCTGACAGTCACCGGTTCGACCCTGCGCCCGCAATCCGACGCCGCCAAGGCCCGTATCGCGCATGAGTTGTGCCGTGAGCTATGGCCGTTTGTCGAGACCGGCGCGGTCCGCCCGCTGATCGACAGCTCCTATCCGCTGGCCCGCGCCAGCGAAGCCCATGACCGCATGGAAGGCGGCGCGCATATCGGCAAGATCCTGTTGCAGGTCTCGGGCGAGGAATGAAGCGGCCGGACATCTGGCTGCTGCCCGGAGCCTCCGGCGGGGATATTTAAGCAAGAAAGAAACGCGCACACCCCGCCCGCCGGAGCAAAGGGTCGGGGTGTGGCTTCTCTCTTGGCGGTCATCGGCGTCCCCGCCTGTTCCGCAAGGCCAAGCTTGCGCCCGAAATTCTTGCGATTCGGTTAACCGCTTCTCCGTTTCCGAAATACCCCCGCCGGAGGCAATGCGAGGTTGCCGCTATTCCGGCGCGGGCATCAGGAAGCTGCCCTGGCAGTCCCGGCGGGCATCGGGTGCGCAACTGCGCGGTTCAAGGTCCTTGGTGACGCAGATTCGCACTTCTTGAAGCGCCTTGGCGCGGCAGGTCACCGTGATGCCGTCGCGCGTCATTCCGGGATTTTTTTCAAGAAAGGCCTCCTCGATCACCTTCGAAGGCAGGGTGACGTCGCGCGACAGGCGGTTCAGCACTTCGGGCAGGTGGACGCGGGCGGTGGCCTTGCGCACCAATGCGAAATAGTCGCGCGAGGTCAGCCCCGAGCAACGGCCGTGTTTTTTCCATTGATACCAAGCCAATCCACCCGAACCCATGATATCGGCCATGTCGCGGGTTTCGCGGCGCGAGGGGTCGCGGGCATTGGTCCGGCAGTCTGCGGGCCAGCCTTTTTCGTATTGCGGCCAAAGCCCGTGGACGGTGAAGCCAAGCTTGCGGCCGGCGTCGCATTGGTCCGAGTTTTCGGCGCGGCCCTCAAGGTCGCACCAGCTTGGTGACCAGCTGAGCGAGAGGACGTAATAGTCGAACTCTCCGGCCTTGTCGGCGGCATGCAATGGGGCGGCCATCAGGGCCAGAACGGCAAGCGTGGCGAGTGATCTCATGGTCGCAAGAGTAGCGGCAACGGTGCAACCGCGCCACGAAATTCAGGCTTTATTCCGGCTTGGCAAAGCCCTATATATCCTGTCAATCCCCCCTCCCCGAAAATGGAATGGCACCTGCCAACAGCCGTTTTCCCGGCCGAAGAAGATATTGTTAAGGAGAAGGTCATGAATAAGCCGCTGATGGCCAAGGCCACCGCCGTCTGGCTGGTCGACAACACGACTCTCAGCTTCAAACAGATCGGCGACTTCTGTGGCATGCACGAGCTTGAGGTGCAGGGCATCGCCGATGGTGACGTGGCGGTCGGCGTCAAGGGGTTCGACCCCATCGCCTCGAACCAGCTCGACCAGATCGAGATCGACAAGGGTCAGAAGGACCCCCGCTACAAGCTGCGCCTGAAGCACAACCCCGCCGCCGATGGCGAGGAGAAGCGTCGCGGTCCGCGCTACACCCCGCTGTCCAAGCGTCAGGACCGCCCGGCGGCGATCCTGTGGCTGGTCAAGTTCCACCCGGAACTGGCCGATGCGCAGATCTCGAAGCTGGTGGGCACGACCAAGCCGACCATCGCCTCGATCCGCGAGCGGACGCATTGGAACATCCAGAACATCCAGCCGATCGACCCGGTCGCGTTGGGTCTGTGCCGTCAGTCCGAGCTGGATTCGGCGGTGCAGAAGGCCGCCAAGCGCAAGGCGTCGGAAGGCGGCGCGATGACCGACGATGAGCGCCGCAAGCTGCTCTCGACCGAGACCTCGCTGGCCATGTCGGATGAGCCGCGCCTGTCGGGCGGCCTTGCCGGTCTGGAAGGCTTCGGCCTGACCAAGGATGAGGACAAGCCTGCCGTCGAGGAAAACCTTGATGCGGACAGCTTCTTCAACCTTCCCGCCGCGGACGAGCACGACGAAGACGAGGATCACTGATCCCAGAAACCCCGGAGCGCTGCTCCGGGGTTTTTCATTTCCGCCGAGTCAGACCGACAGGCAGATGTATTTCATTTCCAGATAATCCTCGATCCCGTGGCGCGAGCCCTCGCGGCCAAGGCCCGATTGCTTGACCCCGCCAAAGGGTGCGACCTCGGTCGAGATGATGCCGGTATTCACGCCGACGATGCCGTATTCAAGCGCCTCTTGCACGCGGGTCACGCGACCGATGTCACGGGCATAGAAATAGGCGGCGAGGCCGAAGATCGTGTCATTGGCATATCGCACCGCCTCTTCCTCGGTCTCGAAGCGGAAGAGCGGCGCAAGCGGACCAAAGGTTTCCTCGGTTGCGACCTTCATCGTCTGGGTGATGCCGGTGACCACGGTCGGCTCAAAGAAAAGGCCCTCGATCGGCTGGCCGCCGGTCAGGATCTGCGCGCCGCCATCCAGCGCGTCCTGAATATGGTCCTGCACCTTTTCGACGGCCTTTTCGTTGATCAGCGGGCCGGTGGTGACGCCCTCGGTCAGGCCGTCGCCGACATTCAGTTTCTCGACCGCCGCTGCCAGCTTGTCGGCAAAGGCGTCATAGACGCCCGCCTGCACATAGATGCGGTTCGCACAGACGCAGGTCTGGCCATTGTTGCGGAATTTCGAGGCCATCGCCCCTTCGACAGCCGCATCCAGATCGGCGTCGTCAAAGACGATGAAGGGGGCATTGCCGCCCAGCTCCATCGAGCATTTCAGCACCTGATCCGCCGCCTGCCGTAGCAGGATGCGTCCGGTATTGGTCGAGCCGGTGAAGGTCAGCTTGCGGATGGCGGGGTTCTCGCAGAATTCCTTGCCGATGTCCGACGCCTTGGTCGAGGGCACGATGCTGAACAGCCCCTTGGGGATGCCCGCACGTTCGGCCAGCACCGCCATGGCCAGCGCCGAAAGCGGCGTTTCCGAGGCGGGGCGCCCGACAAAACCGCAGCCCGCCGCAATGGCCGGGGCGCATTTGCGGGTGATCATCGCGTTCGGAAAGTTCCACGGCGTGATCGAGGCCACGACGCCAATCGGCTGGCGGATCACCGTCAGGCGCTTGTCGGGCATATGGCCGGGGATGGTCTCGCCATAGATGCGCTTGGCCTCTTCGCCGAACCATTCGATGAAGCTGGCGCCATAGGCGATCTCGCCCTTGGCCTCGGCCAGCGGCTTGCCCATCTCGGCGGTCAGGATCTTGCCCAGATCGTCCTGATTTTCCATCATCAGGTCGAACCATTTGCGCATGACCTGCGCGCGGTCCTTGGCGGTGCGGGCGGCCCAAAGCTTCATCGCGGCCTCGGCGGCGGTGATGGCGCGCTTGACCTCGGCCCGGCCAAGGTCGGTGACCTGGGCGATGACATCGCCACGGGACGGATTCGTCACTTCGAAGGTGGCGCCGTCATCGGCTTCGATCCATTCACCGGCGACATAGGCGCGGGTCTCAAGAAGCGAGGGGTCCTTGAGCAGCATTTTCAGGTCGGTCACATGCTTGTTCATGGCGCAACTCCTGGGCAGGGGACGCTGAAGGCTGGCGCTTTTGCCGTCGCAAGGCAAGCCTGTGGCTGAAATTCCCGCAGTTCACGAAAAAGTTTTGAACTCAAGGGGTTCCCGCGCGTTCCGGCGATAGCGTCAGGTTTTTCCCTCTTGGCGTCTCTCGACTGGGGGCGGCGGATCTCTCTCCCGTCGTCCCCTTTTTACGTCCCGCTCCAGCAGGGCTGCAGATCGCCCGGCTGCGGACGGGCCGCATGCACCCCTCGCGCGATGGCGCGCGCAAGGGCCGATGCGGCGGCATGGCCCAGTTGGAACGGCGTCAGCACCGGGTCGGGCAGGGGTTGCGCACCAGTCGAGACGGCAAAGACCAGATCCCCGTCATAGGGGGTGTGGCTGGGAACGATGGCGCGGGCCATGCCGTCCTGTGCGGCGGTAGCCAGCCGGGTCAGCGCGGCTTTGTCCAGGCTCGCATCGGTCGCAATGATGGCGATGGTCGTGGCCTCGCCCAGCCGTTTGGACATGGGCGGCTCATGGTGGCCGTCGTAGGGGCCGGACAGGCCAAGACCGCCGAATTCGCCGTCGATTTCCCAAGGGGCGGCCCAGAATTGGCGCGACTGGCCCACCGTCACCGAACCCAGGGCATTGACCACCACCAGCGCCCCGACGGTAATCCCGCAATCAAGGCGGGCCGAGGCCGAGCCAAGTCCGCCCTTCCAGCGATGCGTCATCGCGCCAGTGCCTGCGCCCTCGCTGCCCAGAGCGAAATGGGTCGCGGCGGTCCCCAAGGCGGTCCGGCCAAGCGTCGGATAGGGATTCGCCTGCCAGTCCTTGTCGCCGCCATTCAGCAGGTCAAAGACGATCGCCCCCGGCACGATCGGAACGCGCACGGGGCCGACGGCAAAGCCGCGCCCCATCGCCCGCAACCCCTCGGACACGCCGTCGCAGGCCGCAAGGCCAAAGGCCGAGCCACCCGACAGCACCAGCGCATCGATGCCGGGCACCAGCTTGTCCGGGGCCAGCAGTTCCGTCTCGCGCGTGCCGGGGGCGCCGCCCATGACATTGACGCCGCAGGCCAGTGGCCCATCGCCCAAAAGCACCGTCACCCCCGAGCGCAGCGCGTCATCCCGCGCATTGCCGACCCGCAGGCCGGTGACGTCGGTGATCAGGTTCAGCGGGCCGGGGCGCATGACAATCCTTCGCTTTTCGCCCGCAACCGAACCGGGGCGGGGCTTGTGACGTTGCACGAAGGTATTGTCGCGCTTAAATCCACGGCAAGTCTTTTGAAAGGATGCGCCCATGACCGCTCCCCTCCACCTTATCTACGGTCGTCCGCTGGACGCGCCGGTCCCCAAGGGTTTCGACCAGGCCATCTTCGGGATGGGCTGTTACTGGGGTGTCGAGCGCCTGTTCTGGAAACAGGACGGCATCTGGCTGACCGAGGTCGGCTTTGCCGGCGGCACCGTACCCGACCCGACCTACAAGCAGGTCTGCAACGGCGATACCGGCCATGCCGAGGTTGTCCGGCTGATCTATGACAGCTCTCGCATCAGCTATGAGCGTCTGCTGCAGATATTCTGGGAAAACCACAACCCGACGCAGGGCAACCGGCAGGGCAATGATGTCGGTTCGCAATACCGCTCGGTCATCATGTACTTCAACGACAGCCAGAAGGCTGCGGCGGAACTGAGCAAGGCTGATTACGGCAACCGCCTTGCCGTCGAGGGCTTCCACGCCATCACCACCCAGATCCTGCCCGCCGCACCCTTCTATCCGGCGCATGAGGATCACCAGCAATATCTGGACCGTTACCCGGACGGCTATTGCGGTCTGCGTGGCACGGGCGTACAGGCCTGTGCCTCTCCAACTCCCGAGGAAATCTGATGCCCACCTGGACCGCGCTGACCCAGACCGCAGGACGCGAGGCCGCCGAGGCGCTTGCCGAAATGGGCGAGGATCTGACCCCGGAGCCCGTCGGCAGCGGCGTCTTTGAGATCGAGGACGGCTCTGACCGCTGGGAAGTCGGTCTGTATTTCACCGAAAGCCCGGACGAGGTGTCGCTGGCGCTGATGGCCGCGGCCTTTGGTGCCGATCCCTTCATCATCTCGGAACTGCCCGAGGTGGACTGGGTCGCCCATGTCAAACGCGAACTGTCCCCGGTCGAGGCCGGGCGCTTCTTCGTTCATGGCAGCCATGATGCCGAAAAGATTCCCGAAGGTTCCGAATCGCTGCTGATCGAGGCGGCGATGGCCTTTGGCACCGGGCATCACTCGACCACCAAGGGTTGCCTGCTGGCGCTGGACCGGATGATCGAGGCGGGCGCGAACCCGCAGCGCATCGTCGATGTCGGTTGCGGCACCGCCGTTCTGGCGATGGCGGCGGCGCGGGTGTTCCCGGTGATTGTGCTGGCCGGCGACATCGACCCGGTGGCCGTGGACGTGGCCAAGGCCAATGTTATGGCCAACGGGCTGGACGGGCGTGTCGAATGCGTCGAGGCGATGGGCTTTGACCATCCGCTGATCGAGGGCGCCGCGCCCTTCGATCTGGTCTTTGCCAATATCCTGAAACAGCCGCTGATCGATCTGGTCCCGGACATGGCCAAGATGATCGCGCCGGGCGGCAAGGCGATCCTGTCGGGCATCCTGACCACGCAGGCCGACGAGGTCGTAGCCGCCTATGCCAAGGGCGGGCTGGCGCTGGATCGTCGCGACGATTACGGCGAATGGTCGACGCTGGTCGTCAGTCGCTGAAGATGAAAAGGCCCGCCTGTTTGGCGGGCTTTTTTCTGCCTGAGTTTTGGGCATGAAAAAGGCCCCGCGGGTCATCCCCTGGGGCCTCATTCGCTTCGCTCTCCGCCAAGCTTAGCGGGCGCGCGAGACGCTTTCGATATCGCCACGGGTTAGGCCGATATCGTCCAGTTCGCGGTCGGTCAAACGGCTCAGTTCATTGCGCGTCACGCGCGCATCGTTCCAGGCAGCGATCGCCGCCAGAAATTTCGAGCCAATACCGAAAGAGCGCGTCCCGCCATGGACGCGGTTCGTGTCAATCGCCGACATGATGTCACCTGTGTTTGGAAGTGCCCTGAAAGTGGGCGTTCAATCTGATGACAAGCATATAGGACGGGCAAAGTTGAAATTCCACGATTGTAGGGGCATTCCACCTATGCGCCGCATGCATAAGCAGGCGTTTTCATTAAGAATTTGTGTCAACGGACCAATTTTGGGCTATTTGTGCAAGCTTAGTGCGCGCAATATGCGAATTGCGCGCAAATCTTGCTTCAATCGCGCCGCCAGTCGCCCAGTTCCGCCTGCCAAAGCGCAAGTGCCGCAACGGCAGCAGTGTCAGCGCGCAGGATCCGGGGGCCAAGTGATATGCGGGTGACACAATCCATTGCGGACAGTCGCGCGCGTTCCGATTCGGAGAAGCCGCCCTCGGGGCCGATCAGGATGGCCCATGGCCCCTTGGTCAGCCCGGCAAGGGTCTGGGCGGGTCCGACCATCGCCTCATCGGCCCAAAGGATGCGGCGCGTGCCGTCCCAGCCGTCCAGCAACCGCGAGAGCGGGCTGAGGTCGGTGACCTCGGGGACATAGGTGCCGCCGCATTGTTCCGCCGCCTCGACCGCATGGGCCTGCAGGCGGTCCTGACGGATGCGCTCGGAATTGGTGAAGTCGGTCTGCACCGGCACGATCTGCGCGGCGCCCATCTCGGCGGCCTTTTCGACAATGAAGTCGGTCCGGGTCTTCTTGATCGGCGCGAATAGCAGCCACAGGTCCGGCGGGTCCATCTGCGGTGCGGTCTGGCGTTCGGGGACGACATCGCCATTGCGCTTGGCCAGCCGGGCAATGCGCGCCAGCCATTCGCCGTCGCGGCCGTTGAACAGCAGGATTTCATCCCCTGCCTCCTGCCGCATGACCGAGGAAAGATAATGTGCCTGGTCCGAGGACAGCGCGATGCCTTGTCCCTGTGCCAGCGGGTGATCTATGAACAGCCTGATTTTCGCCATGATGGGGCGCAGGATAATGCAGACCGACCGCCAGACGCCAGAGGCCCACCGCACTGTCGCCGATGCGCCGCCCGACAATTGGGTGGACCGCCATGCACCGCCCGGCTGGCGGCCTTGGCTGCGGCTGTCGCGCGCCGACCGCCCGATCGGGACATGGCTGCTGCTGCTGCCCTGCTGGTGGGGCGTCGGACTGGCGATGATCGCGGATGCGCCGACCTGGTTCGACCTGTGGATCGTCATCGTCTGTGCGCTGGGGGCGATCCTGATGCGCGGTGCGGGTTGCACGTGGAACGACATCACCGACCGCGACATCGACGCCAAGGTCAGCCGCACCCGCTCGCGTCCGATCCCTTCGGGGCAGGTGACGGTACGTGGGGCGGTGCTGTGGCTGGTGGCGCAATGTCTGGCGGGTTTCGTGATCCTGCTGACGCTGGGCACGGCGGCGATCTGGCTGGGGGTGGCCTCATTGGCGCTGGTCGCGATCTATCCCTTTGCCAAGCGCTTCACCTGGTGGCCGCAGCTGTTTCTGGGGCTGGCCTTCAACTGGGGTGTGCTGCTGGCCTGGGCCGCGCATATGGGCAATATCGCCCCTGCGCCGGTGCTGGCCTATCTGGCGGGGATCGCCTGGACGATCTTTTACGACACGATCTATGCCCATCAGGATGCCGAGGACGATGCGCTGATCGGTGTGAAATCCACGGCGCGCCTGTTCGGGCGTGATTCGAAACGCTGGCTTGGTCGCTTTGGCGTGGCCGCAACCGCGCTTCTGGTGCTATCTGTGCTGGCGGCGCGTCCCGAAGGTCCGGCCTTGGTGCTGGCCCTGATGGGGATTGGTGGGTTCGCTGCGCATCTTTCGTGGCAACTCAAGCGCTTCGACATGACGGATAGCGCCGGATGCCTGCGACTTTTCCGCGCGAACCGCGATTCCGGGCTGATCGTTGCGCTGTTTCTTGCCCTTGCGGGGCTGGTCTGATTGCAGATTCCCGCCTGCGGCAGTAAAGGCGGCAGGTCGGAAACAGCCCGAAGGTCCCCCCGATGGCCAATCCCAAGCCACGCCGCGGTTTTGCCGTGGTTACAAGTCTTGCCGCTCTGATCGCCGCTGGCGGTCTGTCCTATCTCGGCGCCGAGGCGGCGACGAATTTTCTGGAAACCCGCTCGCAGACGGATGTGTCCGATGCGATGCGGCAGGCCGGATATGACTGGGTCAAGGTAGAGTCCGACGGACTGACCGTCCATCTGACCGGCATCGCCCCTGATGAGGTCCAGCGCTTCCGTGCCAAGACGCAGGCCGAAAACACCGTCGGCGCGACCCGCGTCGTCGATGCCATGCAGGTCAAGGCGCATGAGGAACTGGGCACGCCCGATTTCAGCATCGAGCTGCTGCGCAATGATCAGGGCATTTCGATCGTCGGGCTGGTGCCCGCGACTCTGGACCGCGCCGGGATGGTCTCGGCTTTGGAAAAGCAGGTCGGCAACGGCGAGGTCTCGGACCTGGTCGAGACCGCCGACTTCCCCCAGCCCGAGGGCTGGGACGCCGCATTTGAGTTCGGGCTTGAGGCCGCCAAGCTGGCCAAGCGGGCCAAGGTCTCGATCGTGCCGGGCAAGGTCGAGGTGCGCGCCATTACCGACAGCGCCAGCGAAAAGGCCGCGCTGGAAGCCGCGCTGGAACGCGCCCGCCCCGAAGACGTCGCGCTGACCGCCGAGATCAGCGCGCCGCGCCCGGTCATCGCCCCCTTTACCCTGCGTTTCGTCAAGGATGAGAAGGGCGCGCGTTTCGACGCCTGTTCCGCCGATTCCGATGAGGCCATGAAAAGCATCATCGCGGCCGGGAACGCCGCTGGCATCCCCGGCACGCCGCAATGCCGTCTGGGTCTGGGCGCTCCCTCGACCCATTGGGCCGAAGCTGCCGTGCCCGCGATTCAGGCCGTCGCCTCGCTGGGGACGGGATCGGTCACCATCTCGGATACGCAGGTCGCACTGTTCGCCCCGGCTTCGGTTGAACAGGCCACCTTTGATGAGGCAGCGGGACGGTTGGAATCGGCGCTGCCCGATGCCTTCAGCCTGACCAGCGAGCTGGAAAAGAAGGTCGAGACCCAGAAAGGTCCAGCCGAGTTCAGTGCCGTGCTTGACCAAAGCGGTGTCACCCTGCGCGGTCGCGTCAGCGACGAGCGGATGCGCAATGCCGTCGAAAGCCTTGCCCGCTCGCGCTTTGGCAAGGTCGACAATGCCCTGCGCGTGGACGAATCCGTGCCTTCGGGCTGGACCCTGCGCACCATCGCCGCGCTTGAGGCGCTGGCCGCGCTGAAAAGCGGCACGGTCAATGTCTCGCCCTCGCTGATCCGGCTTGAAGGGGTTTCGGGCAATCAGAGCGCCTCGGATTCGCTGGCCGCGCGCCTGTCGCAGCGGCTGGGCGCGGGCGCACGCTACGAGTTGTCGGTGCAATACGACCGCAGGCTTGATCCGCTGGTCCATATTCCCAGCGGCGTTGAATGCGTGGACGGGCTGAACGCCGTCATGCACGAATCCGAAATCGGCTTCGAGCCGTCGAAATCGGTGATCGCGGGCGATCCCAAGCCGACGCTGGACCGTTTGGCCGAGACGATGGCCGAATGCGGCGACTACCGGATCGAGATCGGCGGCCATACCGACGCGCAGGGCTCTGAGGAGCTGAACGCCGAACTGTCGCGCAACCGCGCACAGGCTGTGCTGACGGCGATGCAGGAACATGGCATCGACGTGTCGCATATGATCGCCAAGGGTTATGGCGAAAGCCGCCCGATTTCGGAAAACGACACCGAGGAAGGCCGCGAGGCCAACCGCCGGATCGAATTCTCGCTGCTGTCCGATCAGCCGATCCTGACCGATGAGACGGTCCCGGCGGAAAACGTCAGCGGCGTGACCGACACTGCCGAGGCAACAGCGGCGCGCACCGCGCAGGCGACAGCCGAGGCCGCAACCGGCGCGCTGCCGCTGGCGCTTGGCGAGGCGGCCAAGGATGAGGCCCCGGCAGCGACCCCTGACGCGACCCAGCCCACGGCTGAACCGGCCCCGGCCATCGATCCCGAAGCACTGGTCAAGGTGATCGAGGCGCTGACCGTGCCCGCGCTTGAAGCAGCCTTCCCGGACAATAGCGAAGGGCAGATCGGTTCCGAGGGCGAAGCGCCCGCGGATGCTACCGGCAGCGAATGACGCGGGCGGCGCGCACAGCTATAGAACTATAATACCTAAGGCCCGTAATGCTGAAAGCCGCCCATGAATCGCAATGAATTCATCATCGCCACGACTATTATCCTATTTGCCGCCTTTGTGCTGGGCTGGCTTGCCAGTTGGCTGATCCTGCGACTCAGCCGGGTCACGCCGACCCAGATGGACGAATTGGACAACATGGCGCAGAAACTGCACGACGCCGAGGCCGAACGGGCGCGGGCCATCCGGGTGCTGGAACTGCGCGAGGCCCAGCTGATCGAGGATCTGGGAAAATCCAATAATGAGGTGCAGTTGCTCAAGGGTCACCTGCGCGACAGCCAGTCCGAGATCGAGGAACTTCGCACCTATATCGACCGCCAGTTGGGCCGTCGCTGAAGGCGCACGGTCGCATCCCGGAATGAAAAAGCGCGCGCCGATCGGCGCGCGCTTTGCGTTTCAGCGGGTCTGGATCAGACGCCGGCTTCGATGATCGCGCGGGCAAGGATCGGCACGGTCTCATCGTTCAGACCGGCGATGTTCAGACGCGAATCACCCACCATGTAGATGCCGAACTCCTGCTTCATCAGCGCCACCTGCTCGGGCGAGGCGCCCAGACGCGAGAACATGCCGCGATGCTCGGCGATGAAGCCGAAGCGGTCCGAGCCGGACAGGTCGCGCAATTCGTTGGCAAGGGTCGTGCGCAGGCGCAACATGCCACCGCGGACTTCCTCAAGCTCGGCCATCCAGTCGGCGCGCAGATCCGCGTCGTTCAGCACGGTCGCGACGATCTTGGCGCCGTGGAAGGGCGGGAAGGAATAGGTCTGGCGGTTCAGGAAGGCCATTGCGCCCTGTGCCAGATCCTTGGTCGCCTTATCGGTGCACAGCGCCAGCAGGCAGCCGGTGCGCTCGCGGTAGATACCGAAGTTCTTGCTGCAGGACGCCGCGATCAGCACTTCCGGAATGCGCGAGGCGATCAGGCGGGTGCCTGCCGCGTCTTCTTCCAGACCGTCGCCAAAGCCTTGATAGGCAAGGTCGATCAGCGGGGTCGCACCGGTTTTTTCCAGAATCGAGGCGACCTCGGCCCATTGCTCGATGTTCAGGTTCGCGCCGGTCGGGTTGTGGCAGCAGCCATGCAGCAGCACCACGTCGCCTTTTTTCGCCGTCGAGATGTCCTCGACCATCGCCTCGAAGTTCACCGCGCGGGTGTCATTGTCGAAATAGCGATAGGTGACGACCGGCAGACCCATGAAATTCATGATCGAGATATGGTTCGGCCAGGTCGGGTCGCTGACGAACACGCGCAGGTCGGGATTGGCCATGCGGGCCAGTTCCAGCGCCTGACGGATCGCACCGGTGCCGCCGACGGTGGCCAGCGCGGCGGTGGTCTCGGGCTTGTAGCCGTCGGCCAGAATCATCTCGCCCATGGCCTTCTGGAAGTCGGGCTCGCCCGACAGGCCAGCATAGGTCTTGGTGGTTTCGGTCGCCAGCATGCGCTTTTCGGCTTCCAGTACGGCGCGCATGATCGGGGTATGGCCGGTCGCGTCCTTGTAGACCCCCACGCCAAGGTCGATCTTGCCCTGGCGGGGATCGGCCTTGAATTCGCCCATCAGGGCCAGGATTTTATCGGGGGCCTGCGGTTTCAGATTGCCCAGCATCACGCGTCTCCGGTTGCAATTTTAAGGTCCGGGAAGCTGCCCCATTCGGCCCAGCTTCCGTCGTAAAGCGAATGATCCATATGTCCGATACGTTCAAGCGCAAGGAACAGGATCGCCGCCGTCACACCCGAGCCGCAGGTGGTGATGGCGGGTTTGGTCAGGTCGATACCCGCTGCCGTGAATTCGGCGCGAAGATCGTCCGTGGATTTCATCGTGCCGTCGGCATTGAACAACCGGCCAAAGGGCAGGTTCTTCGATCCGGGAATATGCCCCGAGCGCAGCCCGGCGCGCGGCTCGGCCGCCTCGCCGCGAAAGCGGGGCTCGCCGCGAGCGTCGATGATCTCATGCGTGGCAAGCTTGCTGGCGGCAGCAACCTGCGTCACGTCGCGCACCAGTTCCGGGCGCAGATGCGGGGTCAGCGTGCGTGCCGTGGGGGTGGTAGGGGCGGAAGCTGTGGCGCGGCCCTCGGCCAGCCACTTGCCCATGCCGCCATCCAGTACGGCGACATCGGACCAACCCATCAGGCGGAAGGTCCACCAGACACGAGCCGCGGAACGCACCGGGGAATTGTCATAGACGACGACCCGGTCGCCATCGCCGATTCCCAGCGCGGCCATCTGTTCGGCAAAGGTCTCGGGCAGGGGGGCCATATGCGGCAGGCTGCTGCGGCTGTCGGTGATCCGGTCCAGATCGAAAAACTGCGCGCCGGGAATGTGGCAGGCGGCGTATTCGGCCTGCGCGTCGCGGCCCGGTTCCAGAAACCATGTCGCATCAAGGATGCGCAGCCCCGGATCGTCCAGATGCGCGGCCAGCCACGCGGTCGAGACAAGCGTCGTCGGATTGTCGGAATCGGTCGGCATGGTCCTTCCCCCGGAGCAGACGCGAAAGCGCCCATCCTGTAACCGCAGGGGCGGGGCCGTGCAATGGCTGGTGGCGCTAGCCTTGCTTCAGCAGGCGCTGTTTCTGGCGGTTCCAGTCGCGCTTGGCGTCGGTCTCGCGCTTGTCGTGGTTCTTTTTGCCCTTGGCGACGCCGATCTTCAGCTTCACCATGCCGCGGTCGTTGAAATACATGACCAGCGGAATCAGCGTCATGCCCTCACGCCCGACCGCCTGCCAGAAGCGGGCCAGTTCCTTGCGTGAGACCAGCAGCTTGCGCCGCCGCCGTTCTTCATGGCCAAAGACGCCCGCCTGCTTGTAGGCGGCGATGTAGCCGTTGATCAGCCACAGCTCGCCCTGTTCGACCGAGGCATAGCTTTCGGCAATGTTCGATTGTCCGGTGCGCAGGCTTTTCACCTCGGAACCGGTCAGGACGATGCCAACCTCAAGGTCGCTTTCGATGAAATAGTCGAAGCGCGCCCGGCGGTTCTCGGCGATGATTTTGTAATTCGGATCGGACTTGGTGGCCATGATGTCGAGATAGGGGCGGCAGGCGGCAAAGTAAAGAACGGGCTAAAGGCCCAGGCCCAGCACCAGTGCCGCCGCCAGCGCCGCGTTGACCGGCACGGTGATCAGCCATGCGCCAAGGATCGTGCGCACATGCGAGCGGCGGACCAGATGGCGACGGCGCAATTCCTCGTCCGGCATGGGCGCGCGTTTCCGGGCCTTTTGCCGGTCGCGCCATTCCCGATAGAAGCCGACACCAAAGACGCCGCCAACCGAGACATGCGTGGTCGAGACCGGCAGCCCCGCCAGCGAGAAAGCCAGCACCGTCAGCGCCGTCGCCAGTGAAATGCACAGCGCGCGGGCCGGGTTCAGCCTTGTGATGCGGCTGCCGACCATGCTGACCAGCCGGCTGCCGAACAGCAGGATGCCGACCGCGATCCCCATGCCCGACAGCAGCAGGATCATCTGCGCATCCAGCAGTGGGCTTTGCCCGTCCGAGATGTTTTGCAGGATGATCGTCAGCGGGGCCGCGATGTTCGAGGTGTCGTTCGCGCCATGGCCAAAGCCCATGACCAATGCGGCGGCGACCAGCGGCACGCCTAGCAGGTTCTTGAGCGCGGTTTTCTGGCCCGCATCGCGCCGGATCTGGCGACCGAGCATGACATGGGCATAGGCGGCCCCCAAGCCCGCGCCCAACAGGCCCAGAATGGCCACGATCCGCCAGCCCAGATCCTGAAACGCCACCGCCGCCATCGCGACCAGAAGTCCCGCCGTTGCCGCGACCAGTGCCGTCAGCCAGCGGCGCCCCGAGGGGATCGGGTCGTCCTTGTCCAGAACATGGTGGTGCATGCTGGACAGGATCAGGGCCGCCAGCAGCCCCGAGATGATGGGCGACACCACCCAGCCCATCGCAATGATTGCCATCGCCCCCCAGTTGACCGCGCCGAAACCGAATGTGGCGATGCCCGCCCCGGCAATCGCGCCAACGACCGAGTGGGTGGTACTGACCGGGGCGTTCAGGCGGGTGGCAACGCTGATCCATGTCGCCGCGCCGACCAGCGCCGCCAGCATCATCTTGGCCGTGGGCGTGCCCTGTCCCATCGTGTCGCCCATCAGCCCTTCGGTCAGGGTCCGGGTGACCGCGCCTCCGGCCATGACGGCACCCAGCACATCCATCAGCGCGACCAGCACCAGACCCACGCCCAGACTGATCGCCCCCGAACCGACCGCCGGTGACAGCGCGTTCGACACGTCGTTCGCGCCGATCGACAGCGCCAGATAGATCGCCACCGCGACCGAGGCCGCCATGATCCCCAGCGCCGGCTGACCGGCCAGTGCCGCCGCCGCAAATTCTGCCGCCGCCGCGATAAAAACCAGCGCCAGCCCCAAGCGCACCATGGGCCGGGCCGAGGCCAGCGCCGCATGCTCGGCATGGGTCACCCGTCCCAGATCTTTGTCGAGGATGCGGTATTCCCGCTCGTTCTGGGGCATGTCAGGCCTGATGACCCAGCCGCGCGGGCAAGGCCCGCAGCAGCTTTTTCAACTCGCTCTCGGTGACCAGTTCCGCAGCGCGCTCGGGGCGATACCAGCGGCGCTTGCGGTCGTCCTTTTCCGGGTAGTCATCGGCAAGCTCATCGACCTCAAGGGCAAAGACCCGGACCTCGACCGGAATGGCAAAGCCATGATCCTGCTGCTTGTCATAATGATAGCTGCCCAGCGAGGACTGGTTGACGCGCCCGCACACGCCCGCTTCCTCCCAGGCTTCCTGCATGGCGGCGTCGGCCAGCGTCCGGCCCGGCATCGGCCAACCCTTGGGCACGATCCAGCGACCGGTGCCACGACTGGTCACCAGCAGGATCTTGCCCTTGCCGTCCAGACACAGCGCCGCGACCTGCATGTCCGGCGGCTTGCGGCCCAGAAGGCGGGCTAGCCTTTCGCCCAGTGTTTTGCTCACTCTCCCCCCTCATTCTCACGGACCTTGCCGCGCAGGGACTTGACCGTCCCTTTTTGTGTTTTTGCCGCCAGCCGCCGCCGCTGGCTGCCCAGCGTCGGCCGCGTCGCGATACGCTTGCGCGGAGCGATCAGGGCCTCGCGGATCAGTTCGGCCAGCCGCTCGCGCGCCATGTCGCGGTTGCGGGCCTGACTGCGGGTTTCCTCGGCCCGGATCAGGATCGCGCCCTCTTGCGTCCAACGCCGTCCGGCCAGCCGCTTCAGGCGCGCCTTGACGGCGGGGGACAGGTGGGGGGAACGTTCGGCTTCGAACCGCAGTTCGACCGCGGTTTCGACTTTGTTGACGTTCTGGCCTCCCGGCCCCTGCGAGCGGCTGAACTGCTCGGAGAGTTCCCATTCCTGAATCGTCAGATGATCATCTATGCGCAACATGAAGGGAATATGTCGCAATCACGCGCAATGAAAAGCCTTCCAGCGCTTATCGTGGCGTGAAATCGGGCAGCTGCAGCCGAATCGTTGCGCTGGCCGAGGCCCCGGCGGCGTCAATGACGGTCAAATGGGCAAAGCCGGGACCGGGATCTGGCAGCAGGCTTTCCGGTCGATCCGACGCGACGCTGCTTGGCAAGCCATTGAGAAGAAAGGTCCAGGGGCCCTTTCCGCCCCGCGCCCGCGCAAGCAGCGGTCCCGATGTTTCGATCACCGCCCCGTCTGGGGGGAAGGTCAACGCCAGCCGGTCGGGGGCCAAAGGCCGCGCGGCCATCCGGCTGACCTCGCCTGCGGGGGCAAAGCGGCGCAGGGCCAAGGGCAGGGCGCTGTTGGGCAGGGTCAGTGTCTGCGAAGGCGGCGGCGGTAGCGCGACCGGGGGGAGGGCGTCGAACAGGTCGAACAGCACCGGCGCGGACAGATCCCCCCCAAAGGCCCCCGGTACCGCGGTGCCGTCCGGCCGTCCCAGCCAGACCGCACCGACATGCGCCCCGTCGAAACCCACTGCCAAGGCATCGCGATGCCCATAGGAGGTGCCGGTCTTGTAGGCCATGGGCCGCGCCCGCGCCCCCTGCGGCGCGGGGTTTCCGGCCAGCACATTGCCGACCTGCCATGCCGCGACCGGCCCGAACATCGCCACCGGCAGTGCCTGCGCGCCGCCCGGCAGCGCCGACAGCCGCATCCCGCGCCCGCCTTGCGCCAGCGCGCCATAGCCCGTGGTCAGATCTTCCAGCGTCACCCCGGCCCCGCCCAGAACCAGCGCCAGTCCGGGTGTCCCGCCGGGCAGGCGCAGATCGATGCCGCCGCGCTCCAGCCCCTGCACCACGCGGTTCGGACCGATCGCCTCGGCCAGCTTGACGACGGGAATGTTCAGCGATTGCACCAACGCCTGCCGCAGGCTGACCGTGCCGCGAAACTGGCGGTCGAAATTCTGCGGCTGCCACGGGCCAAAGGCGGTGGGCCGGTCCTCGATCAGCGTTTCGGGATGCGCGAGTCCCGCGTCGAAGGCCAGTCCATAGACAAAGGGCTTCAGCGTCGAACCGGGCGAGCGCAGGGCCCGCGTCATGTCGACAAACCCCGCCGAGCCACCATCCGTCCAGTCTGCCGCCCCGACCGAGGCAAGGATTTCCCCGTTCCGATGATCCGCCAACACCATCGCCGCCGACAGTCGCCGCCCGGCCCCCCGCACAGCGCGCGAGGCCAGTTCCTCGGCCCGGCGTTGCAGGCGGGGATCGATCGTGGTCTCGATCCGGCGCGCGCCCGGATGTTCGCGCCGCAGCCTTTCGGCCAGCAGCGGGGCCAGCGCCGGAAAGGCGCGGCGCTGACGCGGCACCGGCTCGGCCATGGCGGCCTGCGCATCGGCTTCGGACAGCAAGCCCGCCTGCGCCGCCCGCGCCAGAACCCGGTCCCGTGCGGATTTCGCAGCCGCCGGAAAGCGGTCCGGGCGGCGGCGCTCGGGGGATTGCGGCAGTGCCACCAGAAGCGCGGCTTCGGCGGGGGTCAGCCGGCGCGGTTCTTTTCCGAACCATTGCAGGCTGGCCGCGCGCAGCCCCTCGACATTCGCGCCGTAAGGGGCCAGCCGCAGATACAGATCCATGATCACAGGCTTCGTCAGCCGTCGCTCCAGCGCGAACGCCAGCCGCACTTGTCGCAGCTTTCCGGCCCATTCGCCGGTCGGTCCTTCCTCGATCAGCCGCGCCACCTGCATGGTCAGGGTCGATCCACCCGAGACGACCCGGCCATGCCGCAGGGCCTGCCAGCCCGCGCGCAGCACTGCCACCGGGTCGATCCCGGAGTGATCGGCAAAACGCCGGTCCTCCCACATCACCAGCATGTCCAGAAACAGCGGATCGACCGCGCCCGGCTCCAGCCGCCAGCGCCCATCCGAGACCTGAAACGCCCGCAGCAAGCTGCCATCCCGCGCCATGACCTCGACGCCGACGGGAATATCCAGCCGCGGCAATGCGGTGGCTTGAACCCAGTCGTCGAAACGATCCCGCGCCCCAGCAAGGACTCCCATTGCCAGAACGGCGGCCATCATCATCAGGGCGAAACGGCGCGATCTCATGTAGGGTCCATAGCCCAAGCCGGGCCGCGCTCAAACGCCTTGCGGCTTCATCGTTTCACAAATACCCCGCCAAGCCCTCAGTTGGCCGAGGACTTCGGATCGTCTTCCCCGAACAGCCCCTTCAGGCCACGTGCGATCAGGTTGCCGACCTTGGGCCGGGGTTGTTGGATGAAGGGCAGAGGCCGGCAGACCTCCATCGCGGCAATGCCGACGCGGGCGGTCAGCGCGCCGTTCACCACGCCCTCGCCAAAACGCTTCGAGACACGCGCCAGCAGACCGCCCCCCGCAACGGTATGGATCAGGTCGTCGCCAGCCGCCACCGCGCCGGTCGCGACCAGATGGGTCATCACCGTGCGCGCCAGCCGCCAGCCGCCGACCGCACCGGCGCGCCCGCCATAGATCTCGGCCATGCGCCGGATCATCCGCAGGTTCGCGGCCAAGGCCGCCACCACATCGGCCAGCGCCAGCGGGATCAGTGCCGTCGCCGCCGCCACAGTGCGGGCCGCGGCCTCGATCTCGCGCCGGGCCTGCTGGTCCAGCGGTGCCAGCAATTCGGTTTCGGCCATGGCGATCAGGCTGGCCGCGTCATAGGCCTCGGCCTTGTGCTCGGCCAGCCGCTTGCGGCCCCATTCCAGTTCATCCCGGCCGCGATACAGATGCTCCAGCCGCCCGACCACGTCCTGCGCGGCCTTGACGTCGCCCGAGGCCATGGCCGCCCCGGCGGCCCGGTTGATCCCGTCGATCGCGGCGAAGCGCGCCCAGGCCCGGTATTCCCGCCATGCCATCGCCAAAGCGGCGATGCAGAACAGGACCATCAGCGCGATGCCGATCCAGCCCAGCAGCGGATAGGTATGCAGCAGGTCCGACAGGTAGCGCAAAGCCGCCACCGACAGCAGAAAGCTGAACAACGCGACGCCGGTATTGATGAAGAACCGCGTCAGCCGTGTCGGGCCGCCGCCGACCAGCCGCGTCACCAATTGCATCGTGCGCGGCTGCGGCAGCACCGATCCCAGCCCGTCGTCGATCATCGGCGCATCGGCGGGTGAGGGATGAGCCTCGGCCCCGCCGGAACCCGCGCGATGCGCGCGTCGCGTGCGCTGATCGCTGTCCGGCGTCTCGATGCGGGTGACGGGCTCGGGGCCGCTCGGCTGATCCGAGGGCGGGGCGGTGGTCGCGGCCTCGCCCATCTCGATCAGGACGGGACCGCGGCGTTTGGGGGGCTCGGCCATGGCGTATTCCTTAAATCTGGTCGCCGAACAGGAACTCCGCCGCCCGGTCCAACCGGATATGCGGCGGCCCGTCGCCCGGCCTGATGGTGTTGGGGGCGGGGGCGAAGTCCATGATCGCGTAATCGCCGTCCAGCCAGTGCTCGCCGCCCTGACGGGCATGGGTCAGAAGCTCGGCCGGGTTCGCGGGCAGGTCGCCCGGATAGAAGGCCGCCTGCCGTCCGTCCATCAGCGTGCCGCGCACGGCGGGCAGGTCCTCGCCATTCTGGCGGATGGTTTCTTCGGTCGTGGTCCGCAGCGAGGCGATGGACATGGCCTCGGTCCGCGCACCGGAAAAATCGGCGCGGTCGCGCGCCTCGCGCAGCATTGCCCCGGTAATCGCTGTCAGGCGCGGGTGCTGGATATGGTGCAGATGGTCGGCCTTGGTCGCGGCAAAAAGAATGCGCCCGACGCGATGCGTGCCCAGAAGCTGCGCCAGCCAGCCAGCGCGACCGGGACGAAAGGCGGTCAGGATGTCGGCCATGGCGCGGCGCATGTCCTCGACCGCCTGCGGCCCGGCATGGATCGCGCCCAGCACATCCATCAGCACCACCTGCCGGTCGATCCGGGCGAAATGGTCGCGGAAGAACGGCTTCACCACCCGCGATTTGTACGACCCATAGCGGCGCGAGAATTCGCGCCACAGCGGGCTGCCACGAAACTCGGGCGGTAGCGGCGTGAAAGTCAGCGCGGGAGAGCCCTCAAGCTCTCCGGGCATCAGGAAACGGCCGGGGGTGCAGTCCGACCAACCCGCATCGCGCGCCAGATGCAGATGGGCGGTATAGGCGGCGGCCAGCGCTTGCGCGGCGGATTCATTGAAGTTGTCGCGGTCTGCGCCATTCAGCGCGGCGCGGAAGGCATCCTCGCCGGGGCGGCCCTTCATGCGGTCAAAGACCTCAGCCGACCATGTGTCGAACTCGCGATCCATCAACCGCAGGTCCAGAAGCCATTCGCCCGGATAGTCCACGATATCCAGATGCACGACCTGCTGTCCGCGCCAGCCTGCGATCAGCCCGCGCGGCTGGGTGCGCAGCGACAGGCGCAGCTGGCTGACATGGCGCGTGCCCTCGGGCCAATGCGGATCGGGGCCGGTCATCGCCGCCAGATGCCGCTCATAGTCAAAACGCGGCACGGTATCGTCGGGCTGAGGCTGCAGCCAAGCCGCCTTCAGCGAGCCATCGGCAGCCGCCCGCAGCGCGCCCATGCGGCCGCGATCCAGAAGGTTTGCCACCAGCGAGGTGATAAAGACGGTCTTGCCCGCCCGCGACAGGCCCGTGACGCCCAGCCGGATCACCGGGTCGGAAATCCCGAGCCCCTGCATCAGATCGTCTGCGATTCCCATCCTGTCCCCGGTCTGGTTCTGCGCCGATCAAGATATGCAGGGTGGGGCGGCTTTTGTAGGGGTGGCGCAATGTCGCAAGAAAACCGCGCGCGTCCAAAGCCTTTCCGTCGCAGGGCGGTTTTGCCATAAGCACCCCATGATCCTGCCCATCGATGCCGCCCTTCCCGATCTTGTCGCCGCGCTGGAACAGCATGGCCGCGCCGTGCTGATGGCGCCGCCCGGCGCGGGCAAGACGACGCGCGTGCCCTTGGCATTGCTGCCCACGGTGAAGGGCCGCATCCTCATGCTGGAGCCCCGCCGCCTTGCCGCCCGCGCTGCTGCCGAACGCATGGCCGAAACACTGGGCGAGGCGCTTGGCCAGACCGTCGGCTACCGCATTCGGGGCGAATCTGTGCCGGGCCGCCGCATTGAGGTCGTGACCGAAGGTATCCTGACCCGGATGATCCAGTCCGATCCCGAACTGTCCGGCGTGGGCTGCGTGATCTTCGATGAATTCCACGAACGCAGCCTGAATGCCGATCTGGGTCTGGCCCTGACCTATGAGGCGCGGCAGGCTTTGCGCCCCGATCTGGCCATCGTGGTGATGTCGGCGACGCTGGATGCCGAGCCGGTCGCCGCGCTGCTGGACGATGCACCTGTGATCCGCTCGGACGGTCGCGCCTATCCGGTCGAGACGCGCTGGCTGGACCGCCCCTTGCCGGTGGGCGCACGTCTGGTCCCCGAGGCCGCGCGGCTGATCTCTGAGGCCGAGGCGGCTACCCGCGATCTCGGCGGCACCATCCTTGCCTTTCTTCCGGGCGAGGGCGAGATCCGCCGCGTTGCTGCCGCGCTGAACCTTGATGCCGAAATCGTGCCATTGTTCGGCGCGATGGATTTCAAGGCGCAGCGCGCGGCGCTTGCCCCTGCCGGGACGCGCCGACGGATCGTGCTGGCGACCTCGATCGCCGAAACCTCGCTGACCATTCCGGGCGTCAAGGTGGTGGTCGATGCAGGCCGGGCGCGGCGGGCGCGTTTCGATCCGGGTTCGGGCATGTCGCGACTGGTGACCGAGCGCGTCAGCCGGGCCGAGGCCGAGCAGCGCCGCGGCCGTGCCGGCCGGGTTGCGCCGGGCATCTGCTACCGCATGTGGGCGCGGGCCGAGGAAGGCGCGCTGCCCGCATTTGCGCCGCCGGAAATCACCGTGGCCGATCTGGCCGGGTTGGCGCTGGAACTGGCCAATTGGGGCTCGGACGGGGCGGATCTGGCCTTTCTGACCCCGCCACCCGAAGGCGCGCTGTCCGAGGCGCGGGCGCTGCTGCGCGATCTGGGTGCGCTGGATGCTGGGGGGCATATCACCCAACATGGCCGGGTTTTGGTCGCGCTGCCGCTGCATCCGCGTCTGGCGCATATGCTGGTCGTCGCGGGGCGCGATGCTGCCGATCTGGCTGCGCTGATGGGCGAGCGTGATCCCCTGACTGGCGCGCCCGCCGACCTGACCCTGCGCCTGCGCGCCATTCGCGACACGCGCGACTATGAGGCCCGCCATCCGTGGCCGGTCAATGCGGGCACGCTGCACCGCATCCGCGACGAAGCCAAACGCCTGCGCCGCATGGCCCCCGAGGGGCAGGGCCTTGCGCCGGGCGCGATGGCTGCCTTGGCCTATCCCGACCGCATCGGGCTGCGGCGCAAGGGCGACCAGCCGCGCTATGTCCTGTCGGGCGGAAAGGGCGCGATCCTGCCTGAAGGGGACACGCTGGCCGCAGCGCGCTTCATCGTCGCCACTGATCTGGATGGCGACACGCGCGAGGCCCGCATCCGCATGGCCGTGCCGGTCGATGAAGACGATATCCGCAGCCTTTTCGCCGAGCGGATCGAGATGGTCGAGGTGGTCGAGTGGTCGCGGCGCGACAACCGCATCCTTGCCCGCAGACAGGAGCGGCTGGGGGCATTGGTGCTGGCCGATCGTGCGCTGGACAATCCCGATCCGCAGGCCATGGCCCGCGCCGCCATCGAAGGCTTGCGCGCCATTGGCCTGAGCTGGACCCCCGGCGCGGCGCGGCTAAGGGCGCGGATCGCGCTGGTCCCGGAACTGGGGCCGGTCGATGATGACAGCCTGCTGGAGGACGCGGATTGGCTGCTGCCGTGGCTGGGCAAGGTGCGGACCGCCTCGGACCTGAAGGGGCTTGATCTGACCGAGGCGCTGAAGGCCCGGATCGGCTGGGACGGACAGCAAAAGCTGAATCAGGCCGCCCCCGCGCATTTCGTGACGCCCCTGGGCCGCAAGGTCCCGATCGATTACGACCACGAGACCCCCTCGATCGAACTGAAGTTGCAGGAGTTGTTCGGCGTTGCCCGCCACCCGGTCGTGGGCGGGCGGGCGCTGCGGATTTCCATGCTGTCGCCGGGCGCGAAACCCATCGCGGTCACCACCGACCTGCCGGGCTTCTGGACCGGCAGCTATGCCGATGTGCGCAAGGACATGCGCGGCCGCTATCCACGCCACCCCTGGCCCGAAAACCCGCTGGAGGCCGACCCGACGACGCGGGCCAAGCCGCGCGGGACCTAGGCCGCGTTTGTCTTGCGCAGGTGGAAGGCCAGAACCACCAGCGACAGCCCGATCAGGATCGCGAAGGTGCCGATCAGCCATGCAAGGCTGAGCAGCCCCGCTGCCGGAAGCGTCGCCATCAGCACGCCCCAGATCACCAGCAACAGCCCGCTGAGCGCCAAGGCCCATTCGCCCTCGATCTCGTGGCGCAGGCGGATGGCGGCGACGATGCGGAAGACGCCCGCGATCACGCCCCAGATCGCCATCCAGATGATGAAGGCCAGTGCCGTCGCCCCGGTCCAGAACAGGGCCATGAGGCCGATGGCGATGGACAGCACCCCGTCCAGCGCCCATGCCCACCAGCGGTCATCCTCGGCCCGGCGCTGAAAGGCGGTGACCAGCGCCATGACCCCGTCAAAGACCGCATAGGCCCCGAACACCATCAGCAGCGCGAACAAGGTCAGGCCCGGCGAGATCAGCGTGACGATCCCGAACAGGATCGCGGCAATCCCGCGCAGCAGCACCATCCACCAATTTGCAGCCATCACACGCATCATGTCGTCCATCGCAAATCCTCCTTTGCGATTTCGGTGTGGCGTGAAGATAGCATGACAAGTGCCAATCCATCCCAGCCCCCGATACGCCGTCGGTGGGCTGTGATGAAATTGCTGCAATCGCCGGGGGTTAGGCCAAGCTGTCGGGTAGGGTCAGGCCGCGCAGGATCTCGGATGCGGGCATCGGGCGCTTGCCTTCGCGCTGCGCCTCGATGACCTCGATCGCGCCGGTGCCGCAGGCGACCGAGAAGCCCGACAGCACCTGTCCCGGACGACCCGAGCCGTCGGTCAGGCGCGAGCGCAGCAGCTTTACCCGCTCGGTCCCGATCAGGCACCATGCGCCGGGAAAGGGCGACAGGGCGCGAATCTGGCGGTCGATATCCGTGGCGGGGCGGGTCCAGTCGATGCGGGCTTCGGCCTTGTCGATCTTGGCGGCATAGGTCACGCCTTGCTCGGGCTGGGGCACGGCGGTCAGGGGCAGGCGGTCCAGCGTATCCACGATCAGCTCGGCCCCAATTGCGGACAGGCGGTCATGCAGGTCGGCGGTGGTGTTCGAGGGGCCGATGGGGGTGCGCGTTTCGGCCAGCACCGGGCCGGTATCAAGGCCCGCCTCCATCTGCATGATGGCGACGCCGGTTTCCGCGTCGCCCGACATGATCGCGCGATGGATCGGCGCGGCTCCGCGCCAGCGCGGCAGCAACGAGGCGTGAATGTTCACGCAACCCAGACGCGGTGCATCCAAAACCGCCTGCGGCAGGATCAGCCCATAGGCCACGACCACCGCGACATCGGCATTCAGCGCGGCGAACTCGGCCTGATCCTCGGGGGATTTCAGGCGTTCGGGCGTGCGGACGGTCAGGCCCAGTTCCTCGGCGGCGCGATGGACGGGCGAGGGGCGGGGCTTCTGCCCGCGACCGGCGGCGCGGGGCGGCTGGGAATAGACCGCGACGACCTCATGGCGTGCGGCGATGGCCCGCAGCGCCGGTACCGAAAAATCCGGGGTTCCCATGAAGATGACGCGCATATGCCTTGGCCCTTCCTGTTGTCGCGGCCCTCATAGCGCGGATCAGGGGCGGGATGCAAAATCCTGCAGGAAATCCGTGACCAGCGTGGTCGCCTTGGCCCGCGCTTCCGGGTTGAGCTCCAGCGACGACAGCGCGGAACGCTCGCTTTGGTCGAAGCCGTGATTGATGCCGGGCAGGGTCACCATATGCAGATCGACGCCCTTGCCGACCAGCTTGTTCGCCATGTCGCGGCAGGCCTCTGGGTCGGTGATGCTGTCATTTTCGGCAAGGATCATCAGCCCTGCCGATCCGGGCGGCCAGCGCCCTTCCTCGCCGCGGCTGAGCAGCCCGCAATAGGGGTAAAGCAGCACGACCGGACCGATGCGTGCGGCCAGTTCGGCGCGCTTTTCAGGCCACTCCGTCAGGCCGGGCGGTGGAGTGGGGCTGCTCAGGCCCGCCATCAGTTCCATCGCGGTCCAGCCGCCATGCGAGGCCCCCAGCAGCATCGTGTCCCGTGGGTCGATCCCCGGCATGTGCTGCAACGCGGCGATGGCCACGGCGACATCGCCGGCGCGCTCTGACCCCGGCAGGACTTGCCCCGCGCAGATCGCCCGCCATGCCTGCGCGCGGTCCAGCTTGCGGGGGGCGTGGCTGTCAAGGATCATCACCGTGCGGTCCTGATCCAGCAGGACCTGCGCCCAGTAATCCATGTTGTCATGCACCCCGTCGCAGCCCGACAGCAGGATCGCCGCCTTGTGCGGGCCGGGCGTCTTGGGATGCAGGATGCGCCATGACGGGGCCAGCAGCGCCTCACGCTGGGCGGGGGTATGGGTGATCGGCTGCCAGCCCGCCGCGTTGCGTGCCGTGTTCAGCCCGAGGATGGCCAGAATGATCGCGACACCCGCACCCGCACCCATCAGGATCAGCCGTTTTTGCATCCAAGCAGCCCGTCCTTGCCGCATTTCGCCTTCAGCCGCGCGGTATCCGCCGGGGTCCAACCCTCGGGCGCGGTGACGCTGACCCAGCCGTCGATATATTCCTCGGCGTCATAGGTATGGCCGAAGCCCGGCGGGGTCGAGGTCGAGACCGCCATGTCCACGGCCAGTTGCAGCTGGGTCACGATCGGGGTGAAGTTGAGGAAAGGCGAGACATCGGGCGCGGGCGGTTCATACATCCATTCCGGCGCGCGCCACAGCGAGGTGGCGTTGTAGAACACGATCGCGTCGCTGGCATGCTGCAGATACAGGATGCGCAGCCGTCCCCATGGCTTGCCCGAGCGGTCGGGCGGCGCGAACTGGCTGGCATAGCGGATGACTTCGCCGTCATCGATTTCGGGCAGGATGAAGGGGCTGCCGGGGCGGCGGGCGTTGTTGGTCTGGCGCCACAGCTCCGACGGGAAGGGCGGGCCGACCCAAAGCGCGCCCTGAATCGGCTCATTCATCATCTGGAACGGGCTGAAGGAATACATCGAGGACCACGCCCCCAACGAGATCCCGTGCATGTACAGCCGGGGCCGGGCATTGTCGGGCATGTGCCGCCAATGCTCATAGATCAGGCGCATGGTCGCGGTCGCCTGATCCAGCCCGGACCGGGTTTCAAAGATCAGCGCCATTGGGCTTTGCAGGTAGGAATACTGCACCGCCACCGTCGCCACATCGCCCGCATGCATGTATTCCAGCGCGTCATAGCTGGCGGGGTCCATCCAGCCGGTTCCGGTCGGGCTGGCGACGATCAGCACCTTGCGCTCGAACGCCCCCAGCCGGATCATCTCGTCCAGAGCGATCTGGGCGCGGACCTCGGGCGACTTGTCCTGTGCAAGGCCGACATAGATCCGCAGCGGCTCAAGCGCCGGACGCCCGACAAAGCCCGAGATCGCGGCGGCGCGCGGCCCGCTCAGGACGAAATCGCGCCCCGGCTTGCCCATCAGCCCCCAATCGACCTTGGAGGCAGGTCCGCCAGCCCGCCAGTCCTCGGTCGGGGCGGGGGTGTTCGGGTCGGTGATGTGCTGGGCCGCGGCATAGGATTGGTCGGCGATGCGGAAGGCCCAGTTGACCACGCCGTCGCGGGTGATCAGCAGCACGATCACCGCCGCCAGCAGCAATCCCAGCACATTCGCGCTGGCCGAGGGGATATAGCGCGCCAGCCGGTTGCGCAGCAGGTTGAACAGCCCCTGCATCCCCCGGCCCAGCAAATACAGGATCAGGAACACCGCTGCCGCCAGCAGGATCATCTTGGTGGTGTTCGCGGCCTCCAGCGGCGGCATTTCCATGCGCGAGCGGATGCTGTTCTGCCAGTCATCGGTCAGGGCGACGCAGCGCACCAACAGGGCCAGCACCGGGATGGCCAGCACGACATGGCAGATCGTCGCCCAGCGGCGCGGCAGCAACGGGATCTGCAGCGCCCGCCACAGGGCCAGCATAAAGACCAGCACCAGATAGCCCGCCGCCATCGAGGTCCCGGCCAGCACGCCTTGCAATATCCAGTCGCGGGGAATCAGCGAGGGGGTCAGAGAGGCGGCCGCCATCAGCAGCCCGGCCAGTAACGGAAGAATCGAAAACATAGGCCAGCGGTCCCTTTTCGATCAGGATCGGGCCCAAAAATGGACGCCCGCGGTCAGGTTAGACGCGGTTTTCGCGAAAGGAAAGCGCGGCTCAGTGTCGGTTCAGCTTGTCCGATTTCGCGACCAGCATCTTGCGGCGCAAAGGTGACAGGTGGTCGACATAGACCTTGCCGTTCAGGTGGTCGATCTGGTGCTGCACCGAGGTAGCCCACAATCCGACGAAATCGCGCTCTTCGATTTCGCCCTGATCGTTCATGAAGCGCACGGTGACGGCGCGGGGACGTTCGATCCGGGCAAAGACGCCGGGCAGGTTCGGGCTGGCCTCGTCATGGGGGCGCAGCTGCACCGAGGCGTGCAGCACCTCGGGATTGGCCATGCGCACGGCCTGCCCGCGCTTGTCCGAGGCATCGACCACTGCCAAACGCTGCATGATCCCGATCTGCGGTGCAGCCAGACCCACACCCGGCATCGCGTCCATGGTGTCGATCATGTCGTCCCAGATCATCCGCACGGTCTCGGTGATCTCGGCCACGGGTTCGGCGGCGGTATGCAGGCGGCGGTCGGAATAGGGAATGAACGGGCGGACGGTCATCGGCGGCGCCTTTTTCGGAAATCGTTAACGGGGACGGATCAGGCGCGGGCGCGGTCGCGCTTCAGCTTGACCATCTTGCGGGTGATCATCTGACGCTTCATCGGGCTGAGGTAGTCGATGAACAGTCGGCCATCCAGATGGTCGATCTCGTGCTGGGCGCAGGTGGCCCACAGCCCGTCGAACTCGCGCTCATGGGTCTTGCCGTCCAGACCCAGCCAGCGGACGCGGACCTCGGCGGGGCGGGTCACGTCGGCATAGTGGTCCGGAATCGACAGGCAGCCTTCCTCATAGGTGTTCAGCGCCTCGGAGCCCCAGTCGATCTCGGGATTGACCATGACCAAAGGCTTCGGCTCGGCCTCGGGGTCCTTCTCGCAATCCATGACGAAAAGCCGGGACAGGACGCCGATCTGCGGCGCGGCCAGACCTACGCCCGGTGCGTCATACATGGTGGCCAGCATGTCGGCGGCCAGGGTTTCGATCTCGGGCGTGATGCGCGCGACGTAGTCGCAGGGCTTTTTCAGCCGCGGATCGGGGTGAAGGAGGATGCTGCGCAATGTCATGCCTGTGATCTAGGGCAAGCCTTGGCCTTGCGCAACAAGCCGCTATGTTTGTGCGCGGCAGAATCCAAGGGAACACCATGACGAAACCCGACTTCGACGAGCTGATCGACCGCGTAGGCACCGATTGCAACAAGTGGGATGACATGCAGGCGGCCTTCGGGGTCTCGCCCGAAGACGGCATCGCCATGTGGGTCGCGGACATGGATTTCCGTCCGCCCGCCTCGGTCCAGCGCGCCATCGAGCAGATCGCCGCGCATGGTGTTTATGGCTATCCCAGCGCGAATGACGCCTATCTGCAGGCAATCCGCTGGTGGATGGAAACGCGCCATGGCTGGCAGACCCAGCCCGAATGGGTGTTGACCGCGCATGGGCTGGTGAATGCCACGGGCATTTGCATCGATGCCCTGACCCAAGCAGGCGACGGGGTGATCCTGATGACGCCGGTCTATCACGCTTTCGCCCGCGTCACCCGCGCCGCCGGGCGCGATGTGGTCGAATTCCCGCTGAAGCTTGAGGACGGCGCCTATCGTCTGGACTGGGAAGGCTGGGCCGCCCGCATGACCGGTCGCGAGAAGATGCTGATCCTGTGTTCGCCGCACAATCCCGGCGGACGGGTCTGGTCGGCGCAGGAGCTGCGCGAGATTGCGGCCTTCTGCGAGGCGCATGACCTGATCCTTGTCTCGGACGAGATCCATGCCGATCTGGTCATGCCGGGCGCGCCGCGCCACACCGTCACTGCCGTGGCTGCACCAGAGATCGCGTCGCGTCTGATCACGCTTACTGCGGCGACCAAGACCTTCAATATCGCGGGCGCCCATATCGGCAACATGATCGTCGCCGATGAGGCGCTTCGCGAGCAGCTGAAGCGCCGGATGATGGCGCAGGGGGTCTCGCCGGGGATGTTCGGCCCGGCGATGGTCGCCGCCGCCTATTCCCCCGAGGGCGCGGAATGGGTCGATGCGCTGGTCGAATATCTGGACGGCAACCGCCGCATCTTCGACGAAGGCGTGAACGCGATCCCCGGCCTGCGCTCGATGCCGCTTGAGGCGACCTATCTGGCATGGGTCGACTTCACCGGGACCGGCATGACGCCCGAGGAGTTCACCGCTCGCGTTCAGGGCACGGCGCGGATCGCCGCCAACCATGGGCCAAGCTTCGGGCAGGGCGGCGAAGGCCATCTGCGCTTCAATCTGGCCACGCCGCGCGCCCGCGTGGTCGAGGCTGTCGAGCGCCTGAAGCGCGCCTTTGGCGATCTGCAATGAAACGGCTGGGGGCGCTTTTCTCGGCGCTATGCGTGGTGGCGCTGGTCTGGAGCCTCTGGCTGCTCTGGGCCCCGCAACCGCGTACGCCGATTGCGCCCCCGCAAACCGGCACTGGCTGGCATTTGCCGGGTCTGCCACGCTTTCAGTTGCCGAAATTCAATCTGCCGGATTTCGCACTGCCCGATCTGCATCTGCCGGACCTGCGCCCGCCTGAGCTACCCCAGACCCCCATCGCCTCGAAGGTCGAGCGTATCCTGATCGAGAAGTCTGCGCGCAAGATGACGGTCTGGCAGCGCGAGGGCGGCCCGCGCAGCTTCGACATCGCGCTGGGTTTCTCGCCCGAGGGTGACAAGTCCCGGCAGGGCGACGGTCGCACGCCAGAGGGCATCTTCCGCATCGACCGGCTGAACCGGCAAAGCGCCTATCACCTGTCGCTGGGGCTGGATTATCCGCAGAAGCACCACCGAGACGCTGCGCGCAAGGGCGGCTTCGATCCCGGTGGTGACATCATGATCCACGGCCAGCCCAATCAGATCGCCGAGGGCTACAAGGTCAAGGGTGACTGGACCGCCGGTTGCATTGCCCTGACCAATCCCGAGATCGAGGAAATCTTTGCCCATGCCGCCATCGGCACCGAGGTCGAGATCCGGCCATGAAATGGGCATCTTGCCCCAAAGCTTGCCCAAGGATAAGGCAGAGTGATGACACTCGAACGGTACGCCCCGCATCTGCGCGCGACCCTCGCGCTCGGCCTTCCTCTTGTCGGTAGCCATCTGGCCCGCATGGCCATCGGCGTCGCCGATACGGTTATGGTCGGCTGGTATGGAGTCGAGGAACTGGCGGCGCTGGTCATCGCCACCTCGTTCTTTCACATCCTGTTCTTTCTGGGCATGGGTTTCGGCATCGGGGTGATGGGCGTGATTGCCGCCGCGATTGCGCGTGGCGACGAGGTCGAGGTCCGCCGTTCGGCCCGGATGGCGCTGTGGCTCTCGGTCATCCATGCGGTGCTGGTGCTGCCGGTGATGTGGCATGCGGGCCCGATCCTGCTGGCCATCGGACAGGCCCCCGTCGTGGCGGAACTGGCGCAGGACTATCTGCGCATCGCGGGCTTTGGTCTGCTGGCAGTGCTGTGCCAATTGACGCTGAACAGCTATCTGGCGGCGATGGAGCGGCCCCAGGTCGTGCTGTGGATCACGCTGGCCGGGCTGCCTTTGGTGATCTTCCTGAACTGGGTGCTGATCTTTGGCAATCTGGGCGCCCCCGAGATGGGCGTGAAGGGCGCGGCCATCGTCGCGGTGCTTGTACAGTATCTGCAACTGGCCGCGATTGCCGCCTATGCGGCATGGCTGCCCGTCGCGCGCAAATATCATCTGTTCCGGCGCTTCTGGCGGCCGGACTGGGCGGATATGCGCAAGGTCTTTGTGCTTGGTCTGCCGATCGGCCTGACCATGGTGGCGGAAGGTGGGCTGTTCGTCGGCTCGAACGTGATGATGGGCTGGATCGGCACGCAGCAACTGGCCGCGCATGGCATCGCGCTGCAACTGGCCTCGATCACCTTCATGCTGCATCTGGGCATGTCGAATGCCGCAACCGTGCGCATCGGACAGGCCAAGGGCTGGGGCGACGGGCAATGGATGCGCGATGCCGCGGTGACGGTAACGGCGGTGTCCGCAGTGGCGGCAATGCTGGCCGTGGCGCTGTTCATCCTGTTCCCGCGCACGCTGGTCGGCTTGTATCTGGATGCGAGCCATCCCGAAACGCCGATGCTGCTCGAGATCGGTTCGCGGCTGATGTTCTATGCCGCGCTGTTCCAGCTGATGGATGCGATGCAGGTGATCGGCCTGGGGCTGCTGCGCGGTGTGCAGGATACCCGAGTGCCCATGGTGATCGCCGGGATCAGCTACTGGCTGGTGGGGATTCCGGTGGCCTACGGTCTGGCCTTCGTGCTGGGCTATGGTCCGGCAGGGCTGTGGCTGGGACTGGTGGCCGGGCTGACGGTGGCCTCGATCCTGCTGATGCGGCGGTTCTGGCGGGGCCATGCGCGCGGGGACTGGACCCCGGCGCCGGCCGCGGTCTAGTTTGGCCGCGAAGAAGGCAGGAGGTTCGCCATGCGCCCGGTATTCGTCCAGTTCCGTTGCACGCCCGGCAAGACCTATGAGGTTGCCGACGCGATCTATGACCGCGAGATTGCGAGCGAGCTTTACTCGACCTCGGGCGATTTTGACCTGATCGCCAAGATCTATGTTCCCGAGGATCAGGATGTTGGCCGCTATTTGTCCGAAAACCTGTTCGACATCCCCTTCATCCAGCGCACCCTGACGACGATGACCTTCAAGGCCTTCTGAGGGCAGCAGGGGGCGCTGCCCCCGCCGCGCGTTCCGCGCGACTCCCCCGGGGTATTTCCGAAACGATGAAGTCGAGGCTTGTGGCCACTTGCATGGGGCGGGCGTTTCGGTTTCTGGTGCGGCCATGAACCGACTCCGCTTTGCCCCGATCCCCGCAGGCCTGCCGGCCACCGTTCCCTTTACCGGTCCCGAGACGCTGGAGCGTCGTCGCGGCGCGCCTTTCCGCGCCAGGCTGGGGGCGAACGAGAATGGCTTTGGACCCTCGCCCAAGGCGGTCGAGGCGATGGCGCGGGCCAGCGCCGATGTCTGGAAATACGGCGATCCCGACAGCCATGATCTGCGCGAGGCGCTGGCGGCCCATCACGGCATTTCGCCCGCAAACATCATGCTGGGCGAGGGGATCGACGGACTTCTGGGCCTGCTGGTGCGGCTGGTCATGGCCCCCGGAGAGACGGTCGTGACCTCGGAGGGGGCCTATCCGACCTTCAACTACCATGTCGCGGGTTTCGACGGGCACCTGCACAAGGTGCCCTATTGTGACGATGCCGAAGATCTGGAGGCGCTGATCGCAGCGGGTCATGAAACCGGCGCGCGGCTGATCTATTTTGCCAATCCCGACAATCCGATGGGCAGCTGGCTGACGGGCGACCGTATCGAGGCGGCGCTGTCGCATTTGCCCGACGGCGCGTTGCTGATCCTGGACGAGGCCTATGCCGAATTCGCCCCCGAGGCCGCGATCCCCCGGATCGACCCCGAGGATGACCGGGTGATCCGCTTCCGCACCTTTTCCAAGGCCTATGGCATGGCCGGGGCGCGGATCGGCTATGCAATCGGGCCTGCTGAACTGATCGCGGGCTTTGACCGCATTCGCAACCATTTCGGCATCAATCGCACCGCCCAGATCGGGGCTTTGGCTGCGCTGCAAGATCAGGAATGGCTGGAGCGGACCCGGCTAAATGTCGGCAAGTCCCGCGACCGCATCGCCGCCACTGCCGCATCGAACGGGCTGCGTGCTCTGCCATCCGCCACCAATTTCGTCGCGGTCGATTGCGGGCAGGGCGGCGATTTCGCGCGCCGGGTTCTGGCGCAGTTGGCCGCGCAGGGTATCTTTGCCCGCATGCCCGGCGTTCCGCCGATGGACCGCTGCATCCGTATTTCCTGCGGCCCTGACCACGAACTCGATGCCTTTGCCGAGGCCCTGCCGGTCGCACTTGCCAGCGCGCGCGAGGACTGATCTCGCGCGCCAGGCTGTGATTTCACCGTGTTACAAATACCCGCTGCGACGCTGCCACCTGCGCAGGTCAGTCCAGCGGTAGCGCGGTCGTGGCCTTCAGCTCTTCCATCGACAGAAGCGCGGTCACGTTGTGGATCTTCACCTCCGAGATCAGCGCCTGATAGAAGCGATCATAGGCGCGGGCGTTCCGGACCCGCACCTTGAGGATGTAGTCGATATCGCCGGCCAGACGATGCGCCTCGATCACCTCGGGGCGGGCGCGGACGGCGGACAGGAAGCGGCGCGCCCAGTCTGGGTCATGCTCGCTGGTGCGGATCAGCACGAAGAAGCAGGCGTCCAGCCCAAGGGAATCGGGGTCCAGCAGCGCCACCTGCCCGCGGATGACGCCTGCCTCGCGCAGTTTGCGAATCCTGTTCCAGACCGGGGTCTTGGACGCCCCCACGCGGGCTGCGATGTCGTCCAGCGACAGAGTCGCATCCTCCTGCAAAAGGGACAGGATTTTACGATCTGTATCGTCCAGACGGGCCGGTGTTTGTCTCTCTTGGCTCATTGCGAAACTTGGTCCTGATTGCCTGCCATTTGTCTGGAACTGGTTTCTTATTTTTCCAGCCCACTCGTCAATATAGGGAAGATTTTTCTATATATGACTGACCCAATCCGAAAGGCAAAAGGCCATGTCCAAGACCTTCACCCCCTCGTTCGCAACCCCCGCCGTCATCACCGCGAATGACCTGCGCATGGGCCATTGCGTGTGGATGCGTGACGGTGGCTGGACCGCCGACCCGCGCGAGGCCCAGCTTTTCGAGGATGAGGCCATTGCCGATCTCGCCATGCTCGACGCGATCGGTCAGGCGAATCTCGTCGTCGGCCCCTATCTGGCCGAGGCCAAGCGCGGCACTGATGGCCGCCCCGAGCCGACCCATTTCCGCGAGGCCTTCCGCCGCCGCGGCCCGTCCAACTATTTCCATGGCAAGCAAGCCGAACTCGAGGCCAGCAATGTTTGACGCCCGCCCCCAGCATAACGAATACCTGCGCCATCGGGCGCAGCAGTTCCGCAGCCAGGTCGAGCGCCGGCTGGATGGCAGCCTGACCGAGGATGAGTTCCGCCCGCTGCGCCTGATGAATGGCGTCTACTTGCAGCTGCACGCCTATATGCTGCGGGTGGCCATTCCCTATGGCACGATCAGCCCCGACCAGATGCGCACGTTGGCCCTGCTGGCGAGCAAATGGGACAAGGGCTATGGCCATTGGACCACCCGCCAGAACATCCAGTACAACTGGCCGAAGCTGGTCGATATCCCGGATATGCTGGACGCGCTGGCCGATGTCGGCCTGCATGCGATCCAGACCTCGGGGAACACCATCCGCAACGTGACGACCGATGCCTTTGCCGGTGCTGCCGCCGACGAGGTCACCGATCCGCGCCCCTATGCGGAACTGTTGCGCGCCTGGTCGACCGACCATGCCGAATTCCAGTTCCTGCCGCGCAAGTTCAAGATCGCCATTTCCGGCGGCGAGAAGGACCGCGCCGTCATCGCCGCCCATGACATCGGCCTGCGCCTGCGCCGCAATGAGCAGGGTCAGCTGGGTTTCCAGGTCTGGATCGGTGGCGGTCTGGGCCGCACGCCGCTGCTGGGCAAGGTCGTCCGCGAATTCCTGCCCGAAGCCGACCTGCTGCCCTATGTCGAGGCGATCATCTCGGCCTATAACCTCGCTGGCCGCCGCGACAACAAATACAAGGCGCGGATCAAGATCACCGTGGCCGAGCGCGGCCTTGAGGTGATGCGCGACGAGATCGAGACTGAATTCCTCAGCCGCCGCGACGTGTTCACCGGCATCGATCAGGACCTGCTGCAGGAACTGAAGGCCGTCTATGCCGCCCCGGCCTTCCGCAATCAGGAAGACGGCGACCTTGAGGCCCAACGGGCTGCCAATGTCGGCTTCCGCAGCTGGACCGACACCAACCTGTCGGCTCACAAGGCGCCGGGCTATGCCAGCGTCATGGTGACCTTCAAGGCGCCGGGTCAGACGCCGGGCGATGCCTCGGCCGAGCAGATGAACCTGCTGGCCGATCTGGCCGAGCGTTATGGCCACCATGATCTGCGCATCAGCCACGACCAGAACGTCGTCCTGCCGCATGTCCACAAATCGGACCTGTTCGCGCTGTATCAGGAACTGAAGGCGGCCGGTCTGGCCACCGCCAATGCCGGTCTGATCAGCGACATCGTCGCTTGCCCTGGCATGGACTACTGCGCGCTGGCCACCGCCCGTTCGATCCCGATCGCACAGGATATCGCCGACCACTTCCGTGCCCGCGAGCTGGAAGAGGACATCGGCAAGATCGACATCCGTATCTCGGGTTGCATCAACGCCTGCGGCCATCACCATCTGGGCCATATCGGCATTCTCGGTCTGGACCGGGCCGGTGTCGAAAACTACCAGATCACGCTGGGCGGCGACGGCTATGACATCCCGGCCATCGGTCAGCGCCCCGGCGCGGGCTTCCCGGCCGAAGAGGTCGTCCCGGCCATCGACCGCATCATCGACGCCTATCTGGACCTGCGTGAATCTGCTGAGGAGCGCTTCATCGATGCCTATCGTCGCGTAGGGGCAGCTCCGTTCAAGGCGGCGCTGTATCCCGCCGATGCTTGATGGGAGCCTGGACGATCGCGCCGCGCTTCTGAATGAGCGCTACAAACATCATGCCGCGACCGAAGTGTTGCGGCGTGCCCTGAACGATCCCGATCTGGGCCGGGTGACGCTGGTGTCGTCCTTTGGTTCGGAATCGGTGGTGTTGCTGCACATGGTCTCGGTCGTTGCCCCCGGCACGCCGATCCTGTTCATCGACACGCAGATGCTGTTTCAGGAAACCCTGGATTATCAGCTTGAGGTCTCGGAAAAGCTGAAGCTGACCAATGTGCAGGTGGTGCGTGCCACCGAACGCGAGGTCGCGTTGAACGATCCCGACGGCACGCTGCATCAGTTCAGCACCGATTCCTGCTGCGACCTGCGCAAGACCATTCCGCTGGAGCGTGAACTGTCCAAGTTCGACGCCTGGATCACCGGTCGCAAGCGCTTTCAGGGCGGCGAGCGTCAGCAGCTGGAGTTCTTCGAGGCCGAGCCTCCGGCCCGGCTGCGCATCAACCCGCTGGCCCACTGGCGGTCCGAGGATGTTCAGGACTATATGGCCGAGAACAACCTGCCACGGCATCCGCTGGTCGCCAAGGGCTTTGCCTCGATCGGCTGCGCGCCCTGCACCTCGCCCATCAAGCCGGGCGAGGACCCCCGTGCCGGTCGCTGGCGGGGCAGCCAGAAGACCGAATGCGGCATCCATTTCATCGGCGGCAAGATGGTCCGCACAGGAGCGAATGCATGAGCGATTTCTTTCTGGTCCGCGATGACGGCTTCCATCCCCATGACGGGGCCGAGCCGGTCATTCTGGCCCCGGATGTTGATCCCGCGACCTTGGGTGACTATCTGGGCCATGATCTGATCGCCATCAGCTTTCCTTCCTTCAGCGACGGGCGCGGCTTCACGCTGGCCCGCCTGCTGCGCGAAAAGGGTTTCGCCGGGCGGCTGCGTGCCGTGGGCGGTCTGATCGCCGACCAATATGCGATGGCCCGCCGCGTGGGCTTCGACGAAGTGCAGATTCCAGCAGCGCTGGCCGCCCGCCAGCCGCAAGAGCAATGGCTATACCGTGCCGACTGGCAGCAATGGGATCACCGTTCGCGCCTTGCCGGATGAAACGGCCGGGGTTTTCCCCCGGTCCCACCTGAATTAGATAGACCCGGACCCTGACATGACACTGGATCTCTCCGTGGCCGAAGCCGCCGTTAAACCCGCCAAGACCCTGCCCGATGCCCAGACCGTCACCTCGGTCACGCATTGGAGCGACACGCTGTTTTCCTTCCGCGTGACGCGGCCGGCTTCCCTGCGCTTCCGCTCGGGCGAGTTCGTGATGATCGGTTTGCCGGGCGACAACGGCAAGCCGATCCTGCGCGCCTATTCCATCGCGTCGCCCAATTGGGACGACGAACTGGAATTCTACTCGATCAAGGTGCCGGATGGGCCGCTGACCTCGAAGCTGCAGCTGATCGAGCCGGGTGACGAGATCATCCTGCGTCCGAAGCCCGTGGGCACGCTGGTGCTGGATGCGCTGCTGCCGGGCAAGCGCATGTGGTTCCTGGCCACCGGGACGGGGCTTGCGCCCTTTGCCTCGCTGATGCGCGACCCCGAGACCTATGAGCGCTACGAGCAGGTCATCATGATGCATACCTGCCGTACCGCCGAGGAACTGACCTATGGCCGCGAGCTGGTCGAGAACCTGAAGCACGACCCGCTTCTGGGCGAGATCTATGGCGAGGATTTTGCCAATCGCCTGCTGTATTACCCCACCACCACCCGCGAAGAGAGCCCCTTCATGGGCCGGATCACCGACAACCTGACCTCGGGTAAGGTATTCGAGGATCTGAATCTTCCGCCCATGGATGTGGCGAATGACCGCGCCATGGTCTGCGGCAGTCTGGCCTTCAACGTCGACGTCAAGGAAGTGCTGGAAGGGTTCGGTCTGCGCGAGGGTGCAAACAGCGATCCGAAGGAATTCGTGGTCGAGAAGGCCTTTGTCGGCGACGGCGTCTGAGGTAGCTGCCGGGGGTCTCACACCCCCGGACCCCCGTGGGGTATTTTCAAAACGATGAAAGCCCGGCGTTGACACTGCGCCGGGCTATGCTCATTTTCCCCGCCCGAATCATAGCGAAGGATTATCCATGCCTGTCGTCGTCGTCGAATCTCCGGCCAAGGCCAAGACGATCAACAAGTATCTGGGCGACGACTATACGGTTCTGGCCTCGTTCGGGCATGTGCGGGACCTGCCGCCCAAGGATGGCAGCGTCGATCCCGAAGCCGATTTCGCCATGAAATGGGAAGTCGCGAGCGAGTCGAAGAAGCACGTCAAGGCGATCAAGGATGCGCTTGCCTCGGACCCGAACCTGATCCTCGCCACCGACCCCGATCGCGAGGGTGAGGCGATTTCGTGGCACCTGCTTGAGACCTTGGCCCCCGCGCTGAAGAAGGGTGCGCAGGTCAGTCGTGTGACCTTCAACGCCATTACCAAGAATGCCGTGACCGAAGCGATGGCGGCCCCGCGCCAGATCGACCAGCCGCTGGTCGATGCCTATCTGGCACGCCGGGCGCTGGATTATCTGGTGGGCTTCAACCTGTCCCCGGTGCTGTGGCGCAAGCTGCCCGGCGCGAAATCCGCGGGCCGGGTGCAATCGGTCGCCCTGCGGGTCATCGTTGACCGTGAGATGGAGATCGAGGCCTTCAAGGCCCGTGAATATTGGTCGGTTCATGCAAAACTGGCGACCCCGCGCGGCGATCAGTTCGATGCGGCGCTGACGGTTTATGGCGGCAAGAAGCTGGAGCGTTTCGACATCGCGACCGAGAAGGATGCGATGCTGGCGGTCTCGGCGATTGCGGCGCGCGATCTGAAGGTCGCAAGCGTCACCGCCAAGCCCGCGAGCCGCAACCCTTGGCCGCCCTTCATGACCTCGACCCTGCAGCAGGAGGCCAGCCGCAAGCTGGGCCTTGGCGCACGGGCCTGCATGTCGGCGGCGCAGCGGCTGTATGAGGCGGGCCACATCACCTATATGCGGACCGACGGCATCGACATGGCCCCCGAGGCGGTGATGTCCGCCCGCGACGCGATCAAGAAGCGCTTCGGCGAGGAGTATCTTCCGAGCAGCCCGCGCATGTACAAGAACAAGGCCAAGAACGCGCAGGAAGCCCACGAGTGCATCCGGCCGACGGACATGTTCATGTCGCCCGACAAGTTGCCGGTGTCCGACAAGGACCAGAAGGCGCTGTATGACCTGATCTGGAAGCGCACCATTGCCTCCCAGATGGAATCGGCGCGGATGGAGCGCACGACGGTAGAGATCGCCTCGGCGGATGCTCAGGTGGGTCTGCGCGCCAATGGGCAGGTCATGTTGTTCGACGGCTTCCTGAAGGTCTATGATCAGGGCCGCGATGACGAGGAAGACGAGGACTCGCGCCGACTGCCCGCCATCCATGAGGGCGAAAAGGCCGAGAAGCGCGGCATTACCCCCGAGCAGCATTTCACCCAAGCCCCTCCGCGCTATACCGAGGCGACACTCGTCAAGCGCATGGAAGAGCTGGGGATCGGGCGTCCCTCGACCTATGCGTCGATCGTCACGACGATTCAGGACCGCGACTATGTCCGCAAGGAACAGAACCGTCTGATCCCCGAGGATAAGGGGCGGCTGGTCACCATCTTCCTGCTGAAATATTTCCCGCGCTATGTCAGCTATGACTTCACCTCGAGCCTTGAGGGCGAGCTGGACGATATCTCCTCGGGTGAGCGCGCTTACCGCGAGGTGCTGCGCCGCTTCTGGAAGGACTTCACCGCTGCGCTGGAGGGGACGTCCGAGCTGCGCATCGGCGAGGTGCTGGAAGCCATCGACGAGGCGCTGGCACCGCATCTGTATCCGGCCCGTGCCGACGGGACCGATCCGCGCGAATGCCCGCTGTGCCACAAGGGGCGGCTGCATCTGAAGACCGCGCGTTCCGGGGGGGCCTTTATCGGTTGCACCAATTATCCCGAATGCCGCTTTACCCGTCCGATCAGCAGCCCCGAGGGCGAGGTTGTGGGCGATGCGGTGCTGGGCACTGACAATGGCGATGAGATCAGCCTGAAGAATGGCCGTTTCGGGCCTTACGTCCAGCGGGGTGAGGCGACGGCGGAAGTGCCGAAACCGCCGCGTGCCTCGGTCCCGAAGGGTTGGGAACTGGCCTCGGTCGATCTGGAGCGCGCCTTGGCGCTGCTGGCGCTGCCGCGCGAGATCGGCGCGCATCCCGAGGATGGCGTCGCCGTCGAGGCGGGGATTGGCCGCTACGGGCCTTACGTCAAGCATGGCTCGAAATATGTGAACCTGCCCGATGTCGACGAGGTCTTCACCATCGGCATGAACCGCGCGGTCGAGGTTCTGGCCTCGAAGGTGGTGCGGGGCAGGGCGGCAACCGCCGCGCCGCTGGTCGAACTGGGCGAGCATCCCGAGGGTGGCCCGGTGCAGGTTCTGGCCGGGCGCTATGGGCCTTATGTCAAATGGGGCAAGGTCAACGCGACCCTGCCGCGCGATCTGGAGCCAGAGGCAGTCTCGCTGGAACGGGCGCTGGAACTGATCACCGAGAAGGCTGGCAAGACCAAGAAACCGGCGAAGAAGGCTGCGGCCAAAACCGCCGAGAATAAGACGACCGAGAAAAAGCCCGCCGCCAAGAAGACCGCCGCGAAAGCCCCGGCCAAAAAGGCCGCCACCAAGACCAAGAAAGCCGAGTAATCCGGCAATCCCGGTATCTCCCGCCCCGAACCTGATGCGTTCGGGGCGGGATTTTTCATGCCGCAGTGCGGCGCGTTGACTTCGCATCCCATCCCCGCCACAAATTTCGGAAGCCTAGGCGGAGGGGTAGATGAAAAAGATCTATGACAGTGCGGAAGCCGCGCTGGAGGGGGTCCTGAGGGACGGAATGCTGATCGCGGCAGGTGGCTTTGGCCTGTGCGGCATCCCGGAATTGCTGATCGACGCGATCCACAAGGCAGGGACCAAGGATCTGACCATCGCCAGCAACAATTGCGGCGTCGATGGGTTCGGTCTGGGCATCCTGCTCGACTCGCGCCAGATCAAGAAGATGATCTCGTCCTATGTCGGCGAGAATGCGGAATTCATGCGCCAGTATCTGTCGGGCGAGCTGGAGCTGGAGTTCAACCCGCAGGGCACTTTGGCCGAGCGCATGCGGGCCGGTGGCGCGGGTATTCCGGGCTTCTACACCAAGACCGGTCTCGGCACGGTCATCGCGGATGGCAAGGAGCACAAGGATTTCGACGGCGAGACCTATATCCTTGAACGCGGCCTTGTCGCCGATCTGGCCATCGTCAAAGGCTGGAAGGCAGACGCCTCGGGCAATGTGGTCTTCCGCAAGACGGCGCGCAACTTCAACGTTCCGGCGGCGAAATGCGGTCGCACCTGCATCGTCGAGGTCGAAGAGATCGTGCCCACCGGCAGCCTTGACCCCGATAGCATCCATCTGCCCGGCATCTATGTGCACCGTCTGATCCAGGGGCAGCATGAAAAGCGCATCGAACAACGCACCACCCGCAAGAAGGAGGCCGTCTGATGCCTTGGGATCGGAACCAGATGGCCGCCCGCGCCGCGCAGGAATTGCAGGACGGCTGGTATGTGAACCTTGGCATCGGCATCCCGACGCTGGTCGCGAACTATATCCCCGAGGGTGTCGAGGTCACGCTGCAATCGGAAAACGGCATGCTGGGCATCGGGCCTTTCCCCTTTGAAGGCGAGGAGGATCCCGACCTGATCAATGCGGGCAAGCAGACCGTGACGGCGCTGCCGCAGACGGCCTTCTTTGACAGTTCCGAAAGCTTTGCGATGATCCGCGGCGGCAAGATCGCCATGGCGATCCTTGGCGCGATGGAGGTCTCGGAGACGGGCGATCTGGCGAACTGGATGATCCCCGGCAAGCTGGTCAAGGGCATGGGCGGCGCGATGGATCTGGTCGCGGGCGTCAAGCGCGTGGTCGTGGTCATGGACCACACCAACAAGGCCGGTGAATCGAAGGTGCTGAAGGCCTGCACCCTGCCACTGACTGGCAAGGCCGTAGTCAACCGCATCATCAGTAATCTGGGCGTTCTCGACGTGGTCGAGGGCGGATTGAAAATCGTCGATCTCGCCGATGGCGTGACCGAGGCGGAACTGCGCGCGGCAACCGAGGCGACGATCGTCGCTTGACGCGCGGGCTGAAACGTCCGAGGGGGCTGTCCGCCCCCTCTTGCGGCCTGCGCCGCAATTCACCCCCGAGGATATTTCCGCAAGAAAGAAGGACGGCCATGTTCGGCGCCGATGACATCGCAGCACTTTTCACCCGCGACGGCAATTATCTGTGCGCACGCTGGGGACGGCCTGTCGCGCCGGTGATCTTTGGCCTGTCGGACGAGACGCTGGCCATCTTTCGTGACGTGACGCGGGCGGCGCTGGTTCATGCCGGACATCCTCAGGTCGAGACCGATCCCGAGATGGGCGCGAACCTGATGAGCTTTTTCGTGCGTGACTGGGACGAACTGTCAGACATTCCCGATCTGGACGGGCTGACCGGGCAGCAGGACCTGCCGCAGCGATTGAAGGCGCAGACGGCGGATCAATACCGCATCTTTCGTTTCGACAGCGACGGGGGCATTCGCGCCTGCATGACCTTCGTGAACATGGGCGGGGGCCTTGCCGACGCCCACCCCGCCGGATTGGCCGAGATGATGGTCATGCGCGCGCTGCTGACTTTTGCACAGGATGTCACGCCCTCGCGCGAGCTGGCCGATCTGATCCGCGTTGCCTATGATCCGGTCCTGCCGGTCGTGGCGCGTGACCAAAGCCATGCCATGCGCCTTGCCGCACGGTTGCAGCGCCGCTAGTCCCCAATTCTTTCTTGGTCAAATATCCTCCGGGGGAGTCGCCGGGACGGCGACGGGGGCGGAAAGCCCCCCCGCGACCGCAAAGTCAGGAGCTGATCCATGCATCTTTTCCCCGTCCGCGTTTATTACGAGGATACCGACCTTGCGGGTATCGTCTATTACGCGAACTACCTGAAATTCATCGAGCGTGCCCGCAGCGAATGGCTGCGCGATCTGGGGATCGATCAGGCGGCGATGAAGCGCGACGGTCTGGTCTTTGTCGTGCGCCGGATCGAGGCCGATTACGTATCGCCCGCGCGTTTCGACGATGATCTGACCGTGCAATCCAGCATCCACGAAATGGGCGCGGCGCGGATCATCATGTGTCAGAAGGTGCGGCGCGGCGATCAGCTGCTGTTCTCGGCCGTGGTCACTTTGGTCTGTATCACCGAGGCCGGACGACCGGTGCGGATGCCCAAAGATGTGACCTCACGGCTGGGCGGGCCGGAAAGCACTTGTTCCTGACGCAGAATTGACGCGGCAGGGTTTGTCTGGCCGCGTCATTGCTGCTAATCCGCAAGGCCAGAAGCCGCGAAGCAGCGGCCAAAATCACAGGCCTGATTCATGGAACAACTCGCCGGAGCCGGTCAGCCGGTCGACTTTTCTCTGATCGCGCTGTTTGCGCGCGCGTCGCTGACCGTCCAGATCGTGATGGTGATGCTGATCCTGGCCTCGTTCTGGGCCTGGGCGATCATCATCCAGAAATTCATCTCGTACAATGCCGCCAAGCGCGAGGCCGACCGCTTCGACCGCGCCTTCTGGTCGGGCCAGCCGCTGGACGACCTGTTCGACCGGGTGGGCGATCAGCCCTCGGGTGCGGCTGAGCGCATCTTTTCGGCGGGCATGACCGAGTGGCGGCGCAGCCATCGTGACGATGGCGGGCTGATCGCCGGAGCGACCGCCCGCATCGACCGCGCCATGAACGTCGCCATCAACCGCGAAAACGACCGCCTGACCCGCGGGCTGCCCTTTCTTGCCACGGTCGGCTCGACCGCGCCCTTCATCGGGCTGTTCGGCACGGTCTGGGGCATCAAGACCGCGTTCGAGGAAATCGCGATTTCGCAGAACACTTCGCTGGCCGTCGTCGCCCCTGGCATTGCCGAGGCGCTGGTCGCCACCGCGCTGGGTCTGCTGGCGGCTATTCCGGCGGTGATCTTCTACAACAAGCTCAGCGCCGATTCCGACCGGATCGTCGGCGGCTATGAGGCTTTCTCGGACGAGTTTTCGACCATCCTGTCGCGCCAGCTGGAAGACGACTGATGGGGGCCGGGGTCGTCAGAAAGGATCGCCGGGGCCGAGGACGCGCCAAGTCCCAGCCCATGGCCGAAATCAACGTCACGCCCTTCGTGGACGTGATGCTGGTGCTGCTGATCATCTTCATGGTCGCCGCACCCCTGCTGACGGTGGGCGTGCCTTTGGAGCTGCCCAAGACCGCCGCGCAATCCGTCCCGGCCGAGCCCGAGGAGCCGCTGAGCGTCTCGGTCACGCCCGATGGGCCGATTCTGGTGATGACCACCGAGGTCCCCGAGGATGAGCTGATCACCCGGCTGCAGGCGGTGGCGCAGGAGCGCCAGAGCGACAAGATCTATCTGCGCGCCGACGGCTCGATCCCCTATTCCCGCATCATGGAGGTGATGGGGGCGCTGAACGCCGCGGGCTTCAACAATATCGTGCTGGTGACGGATTCGGGCGGCCCCCGGATGAACGGCCAGAATACCGAAGGCTAGGGCGATGGATCGCTCCGACCGTATCGGCTACTGGGTCTCGGGTGTCGCGCATGCCGGGTTGCTCGGCTTTGCGGTCGTGGGCGGCGCGCTGTTCCGCCCGCAACCGCTGGAAGCCATCCGCATGGCCGAGGTCGCGACCATGTCCGAGGCCGAGTTTCAGGCTTTGGCCGCGGCTGCGGCAGGGCGGGGACCTGTGGATGAGCTGGCCGAAACCACGCCGGCACAGCCGCGTCCCCCCACGGATGAGGACGTCCTGGGTGCGCCCGAGGCGACGAGCCCACCCGTCCCGGATGCGAACTCGGCTGAGTTGACCGCACCCGCCGAGCGTCCCGAGGCGCAGCCGGACCTTTCGGATTTCCAGAACCAATCGCGTCCCGTCGCGGTCGCCACTCTGGCACCGCAGCCGAACCAGCCAGCGTCCTCGGATGATCCGGCGGAACTGCCCGCCAGTGCCTCGCGTCCCAATCCGGCGCGTGAGGCGGCGCAGCCGCAGGCTCCGGCACCGATCCCGCAGCGGTCCGAGCAGGCTCCGATCGAATCCGCGCGTCCGAACGGTCGCCCCGAGGGGTTGGCCGAAGCCGTGCAGGCCCGCCGCGAAGCCGCCGAGGCCGCGCGTCAGCGCGAGCTGACCTTGGCCCGCGAGGCCGAGGAAGCCGCCGCCGAACAGGCCGCCGCTGCCCGCCGCGAGGAGGCCGCCGCCAAGCGTCAGGCCGAAGAGCGTGCCCGCGAGGAACGCCGCGAGACCGAGCGCAAGGAAGAGGCCGAGGCCGCGCGCGATGCCGCTGCTGCCGAGGAACGCGCGCGCCGTCAGGCCGCCGCTGAAGCTGCCGAGACCGAGGAACGTGAAGCCGCCGACGCCGCCGTAGCAGCCGACAAGAAGGCAGCAGCGGAAAAGGCTGCCGCCGAGAAGAAGACCGCCGAGAAGAAGGCCGCCGAGAAGGCTAGGGCCGCTGCCGCTGCCGAAGCTGCCGCCGCTGAGAAGGCTGCCGCCGAGAAGGCCGAGAAACGCGCCGCTGAAGCCAAGGCCAAGAAAGAGGCCGAAGAAAAGGCCGCTGCCGAGAAGGCCGCCGAGGAAAAACGCGCCGCCGAGAAGAAGGCTGCCGAAAAGGCCGAAGCCGAGGCCAAGGCCAAGGAAAAGGCTGAAGCCGAGCGCAAGGCTGCTGCCGACGCCAAGAAAAAGGCCGCCCAAGCCGAAGAGAAGAAGAAGGAAGAGGGCTCTGCCGGGGCAGGCGGGGGCGGTGCCGCCGCCAGTGGCCCGCCGCTGAGCCAGGGCGAGAAGGACGGCTTCCGTGTTGCCGTCGAGGCCTGCTGGAACCGTGGCTCGCTTTCGACCGAAGCCAGCCGGACCAAGGTCTCGGTCAGCTTCTCGATGTCGGCGGATGGCAAGCCGGAATCGGGCTCGCTGAAGATGATCGACCATAACGGCGCCTCGGAAGCTGCCGCCAAGCAGGCCTATGAGGCGGCGCGGCGGGCGATCCTGATGTGCGGCAGGAACGGCTACAAACTGCCGGCGGACAAATACAACCGCTGGAAAGATGTCATCATCGATTTCAATCCCAGTGGAAACGCGACGATCAAGTAGCGCCATGGCATACCTGACCCCGACGCCTTACCCTGCAACCAGACCTCACGAGGGCGACACATGTTGCGTAAACTTTTCCTGACCTCCGCCATGGCCCTTGCGGGTCTTGGCCTTGCCGCGCCGGCCTTCGCGCAGGACGGGCCGCTGCGGATCGAGATCACCGACGGCGTGATCGAGCCGATGCCCTTTGCCATCGCCAGCTTCCACGACGAGGGCGGCGCGGGCGAATTGCTGGCCAAGGTGCAGGGCCTGATCGCCGCCGACCTGACCGGCACCGGCCTGTTCCGCGAGATCCCGGCCTCGGCTCATATCGCGCGCCCGGAAAGCTTCGAGGCGCCGGTGGCCTATGAGGACTGGAAGGCGATCAACGCCCAAGCCCTGATCACCGGCGCGGTCCGGGTCGAGGGCGGCAAGGTCATCGTCAAGTTCCGCCTGTTCGACGTTTTCGCGGGCCAGCCGCTGGGCGACGGGATGCAGTTCGACGCCTCGACCGGGAACTGGCGCCGCGCCGCGCATAAGGCCGCCGATCAGGTCTATGCCCGCCTGACGGGCGAAGGCCCCTATTTCGATAGCCGCGTCGCCTTTGTGCAGGAAAGCGGTCCCAAGGACGCGCGCCGCAAACGCATCGGCGTGATGGATTACGATGGCGCGAATATCAAATACCTGACCGACGATTCCACGCTGGTGCTGAAGCCGCGCTTCTCGCCCGATGGTTCGCGCCTGCTTTACACCAGCTATGCCAGCGGCTTCCCGCAGGCGATGATGATGGATGTGAACTCACTGGGCGCGCGGGCGCTGGCCGGCGAGCAGGGCACGATGAGCTTTGCGCCGCGCTTCTCGCCCGATGGGCGCTGGATCGTCTATTCTCTGGAAAAGAACGGCAATACCGACATTTTCCAGATGGACGCGGCTTCGGGTGCGCAGCGTGCGCTGACCAATGCACCCTCGATCGAGACCTCGCCCAGCTTCAGCCCGGATGGTCGCCAGATCGTCTTTGAAAGCGACCGCTCGGGCGTGCCGCAGCTGTACATCATGTCGGCCAGCGGTGGTGAACCGAAGCGCATCAGCTTTGGCGACGGGCGCTATGGCACCCCGGTCTGGTCGCCGCGCGGCGACATGATCGCATTCACCCGGCAGGTGGGCGGAAAATTCCACATCGGCGTCATGCGCACTGATGGCTCGGAAGAAAAAATGCTGACCGAATCGTTCCTTGACGAGGGCCCGTCTTGGGCCCCCAATGGGCGCGTCGTGATGTTTACCCGCGTGACCCCCGGTGGAAACGGCGAGCCTCGGCTTCATTCGGTGGACATCACCGGGCGGAACATGCGACCGGTCAAGTTGAATGGGGCGGCTTCGGACCCGGATTGGGGTCCTCTGCTGCCGTAACCGCGGGGACTGGACAGGATTATGAAGACTTTCGTGAAATTTGCGGCGATGGGCGCGCTGCTGACCATGGCGGCGTGTTCGCGCCCGGCACAGCAGGGTGCCATGGTCAACGACCCCTATGCCAAGATGAATCAGGGCGTGGGCGTCGGCACGCTGCCCGGCACGCCCGAGCACTTCAAGGCGACGGCGGGCGACACCGTGCTGTTCCCGGTGGACCAGTCCACCCTGACCCCGGAAGCACGTACCACGCTGGCCAATCAGGCCGGCTGGCTGAAGCAGAACCAGGGCTACTCGGCCCTGATCGAGGGTCATGCGGATGAGCAGGGGACGCGGGAATACAACCTTGCCCTTGGTGCGCGTCGTGCCAGCTCGGTTCAGGAATACCTGATCTCGCAGGGGGTGACGTCGGGCCGTCTGCGCACCGTCAGCTACGGCAAGGAACGCCCGCTGGAAGTCTGCTCGACCGAGGAATGCTACAACAAGAACCGCCGCGCGGTGACCGTGGTCAGCCCCGGGGCGGGCATGTGATGGGCGCATTCCGTAGCATCATCCTTGCCGCAGGGCTGGCGCTGACCGCGCTGCCCGCAGCGGCGCAGGACAAGCAGACGCTGGCCGATGTCCGCGCCGAGCTGTCGCAGCTGTCGGCGGACCTGCAAAGCCTGCGCGGCGAGCTGGTCGCGGCAGGTCCCGCAGGCTTTGCCGCCGCTGGCGGCGACAGCGCCATCGACCGCATGAACGCGATGGAGGCGCGGCTGCAGCAACTGACCGGCCAGACCGAGCAGTTGCAAAACCGCATCGACCGTATCGTCAAGGACGGCACCACCCGCATCGGCGACATCGAGTTCCGCCTGTGCGAGATGGAAGAAGGCTGTGATCTGGGCAGCCTGACCACGCCGACGCTGGGCGAGCAGGGCGGCTCGGCCCCGCTGCCGTCCTCGAACCAGCAGGGCGCGCTTGACGCGCCCGCCACCACCCCCCCAAACACCCTTGCGGCCGGGGCCCCCACTGCGGCGGAGCAGGCTGATTTTGACCGGGCCCGGGAGGTGCTCGGTCAAGGTGACTTTCGTCAAGCAGCCGATCTCTTCGCACACGTAGCACAGGCCCATGCCGGGGGTCCGCTGACCGCCGAGGCGCTGTTCCTGCGCGGGGCGGCGCTGGATTCCGCAGGCGATCTGTCGGGGGCGGGGCTGGCATGGCTGGAAAGCTTTGCCGCCAATCCGAACGGCCCGCAGGCGCCGGATTCGCTTCTGGGCCTGTCGCGCGCCATGGGCGCCAAGGGCGGTGCCGATCAGGGCTGCTTCTATCTGCAGGAAATCCTTGCCCGCTTCCCCGCCGCCCCGCAGGCGGCCGAGGCTGAAAAGCGCATGACCGATGCCCAATGCGCCAGCGCATTCGAGGGCGAGCTGGCCACCGATCCCGAAATGATGGACCCCGAGGCCGCCGCGGATCTGGCCGATGGCCAGTGATCCCGGCCCGTCACGGACCGATGACACTCCCCCGAACGATCCAGTTGCCCGATCTATCGGCCATGTGCTGACCCGTCTGGCGGGCGATATGTCGCGACTGGGGATCGCCCTGTCTGGTGGCGGGGATTCCGTGGCGCTGATGCATCTGGTGCATGGCTGGGGGCAGGGCCGCGTGCTGATGGCCGCGACCGTCGATCACGGCCTGCGTCCCGAAGCCGCCGATGAGGCGCGTCAGGCGCATCGTGCCGCGACGGCGCTGGGAATTCCCCATGCGACGCTGCTTTGGCAGCGGGACAGTGAGGCCGGGAATATGATGGCTGCGGCGCGCGATGCCCGGTTGCGACTTCTGGCCGGATGGGCGCAGCGCAACAATCTGGATGCCGTGCTGCTGGGTCATACGCTGGACGATCAGGCCGAGACCCTGCTGATGCGTTTGGCGCGCGGTTCGGGCGTGGACGGGCTGGCGGGCATGGCCGAGACCCGCAGCGCCTTTGGCATGCGCTGGCTGCGCCCGATGCTGGGCCTGTCACGGGCCGAATTGCGCGACTGGCTGACCGGACGCGGGGTGGGTTGGATCGACGACCCCTCGAACGAGAACGAGGATTACGACCGCGTTCGTATCCGCAAGGCCTTGGCGCTGCTGGACCTGCCCGCACGGCAACTGGCCCAGACCGGCGCGAATATGGCGATGGCGCGGGATGCTTTGCAGGATTTCGCCATACAGGTCGCCGATGGGACTGAAGCCCGAAATGCCGGGCTGAAGCTGCCCCTGACCGCGTTTCGCCGCGCCCCTTTGGAAATCCGCCGGCGACTTCTTGTCGCAGGGCTGCGATTTGTTTCGGGTGCGGATTATCCCCCCCGGCGCGAGGCGGTGCTGCATGCGCTTGGCGCTTTGGCGCGTGCGCCCCGTGTCACGCTGGACGGCGTGATTGCCGAGCCAAGGGCCGACTGGCTGCATCTGTACCGAGAGCCTGCGGCGGCGCTGCGTGCCGCCCCTGCCATGGCCGACGCGGATGGCGTGGCCTTGTGGGACGGGCGTTGGCAGATCTCGGGCCTTGCGTCTGGCCAGCAGGTCCGCGCGCTGGGGCACGACCTTTTGCCAGAGCTGAACTGGCGTGCGTCCGGACTGCTGCGCGATGAGGCCGCGGCCACTCCCGGCATCTGGCAGGGCGACGATCTGATCGCCGCACCGCTGCTGAAACCGCAGCCGGAATATGCCGTTCGGTCACTTCGTGGGCTGCCTGAATTCCGGGCTTTGCTCTATACTCATTGAACCTGACGCCGGAATCCCTATTTTCAGGCCAAAGCCTGTCTACCCTTGGAGGATCTGCCTTTGGGCAACGCGCGCAATATCGCCTTCTGGGTGGTGCTGTTCCTGATGATTTTGGCGCTGTTCAATCTGTTCAGCGATGGTTCGTCGCAAATGAACAGCCGCCAGATCAGCTATTCTGACTTTATCCAGCGGGTTGATGAAGATCAGGTCTCGGCCGTCACTATCGACGGCGAGACAATCGGCATCACCGGCAAGGACGGAAAACAGTATTCCACTGTCCGTCCGCAGGGCGAGGAAATCGCCGACCGCCTGATCGGCAAGGGCGTCGAAGTCCGCGTCGAACGCCAGCAACAATCCGGCTTCATGTCGCTTCTGGGCGTCTGGCTGCCCTTCCTGCTGCTGATCGGCGTCTGGATTTTCTTCATGAACCGCATGCAGGGCGGTGGCAAAGGTGGCGCGATGGGCTTCGGCAAATCGCGGGCCAAGCTGCTGACCGAAAAACATGGCCGCGTGACGTTTGACGACGTGGCTGGCATCGACGAGGCCAAGGAAGAACTGGAAGAGATCGTCGAATTCCTGCGCAACCCGCAGAAATTCAGCCGCCTCGGTGGCAAGATCCCGAAAGGCGCGCTGCTGGTCGGCCCGCCCGGTACCGGTAAAACCCTGCTGGCCCGCGCCATTGCGGGTGAGGCCGGCGTGCCCTTCTTCACCATCTCGGGTTCCGATTTCGTGGAAATGTTTGTCGGTGTCGGCGCATCCCGCGTCCGCGACATGTTCGAGCAGGCCAAGAAATCCGCCCCCTGCATCGTCTTCATCGACGAGATCGACGCCGTGGGCCGCGCCCGTGGCGTGGGCATCGGCGGCGGCAATGATGAACGCGAACAGACCCTGAACCAGCTTCTGGTCGAAATGGACGGCTTTGACGCGAATGAAGGCGTCATCATCATCGCCGCCACCAACCGTAAGGACGTGCTGGACCCTGCGCTGCTGCGCCCCGGTCGCTTCGACCGCCAGATCTATGTCCCGAACCCCGACATCAAGGGCCGCGAGAAGATTCTTGGCGTGCATTCGCGCAAGGTCCCCGTCGGCCCCGATGTCGACCTGCGCATCATCGCGCGCGGCACGCCGGGCTTCTCGGGTGCGGATCTGATGAACCTCGTGAACGAGGCCGCGCTGATGGCCGCGCGTCTGGGCCGCCGCTTCGTCACGATGGAAGATTTCGAGAATGCCAAGGACAAGGTCATGCTGGGCGTCGAGCGTCGCAGCATGGTCCTGACGCCTGAACAGAAAGAAAAGACCGCCTACCACGAGGCCGGTCATGCCATCGTCGGGCTGAGCCTGCCGAAATGCGACCCGGTCTACAAGGCGACGATCATCCCCCGCGGCGGCGCGCTTGGCATGGTGGTCTCACTTCCCGAGGTGGACCGTCTGAACTTCCACAAGGACGAGGCCAAGCAGAAGCTGGCCATGACCATGGCGGGCAAGGCGGCCGAGATCATCAAATACGGCGAAGAGGGCGTCTCGAACGGTCCTGCGGGTGACATCCAGCAGGCCAGCCAATTGGCCCGCGCGATGGTCATGCGCTGGGGCATGTCGGACAAGGTCGGCAATATCGACTATGCCGAGGCGCATGAGGGCTATTCCGGCAATACCGGCGGTTTCTCGGTCTCGGCGGCGACCAAGGAACTGATCGAGCAGGAGGTCCATGACCTGATCGAGCAGGGCTATCAGGACGCTTACCGTATCCTGTCCGAAAAGACCGAGGAATTCGAGCGTATGGCCAAGGGGCTTCTGGAATATGAGACCCTGACCGGCGAGGATATCGGTAAGATCATCCGCGGCGAAGCCCTGGGCGGCGACGACGACACGCCCGGCTCGTCCATCCCTTCGGTGACCGCGATCCCGCGTGCGGGTAGCGCACCGGCAAGCGCCGAGCCGTCCCCGCAACCGCAAGGCTAAGGCGAGCTGTCCCTATCTCCCCCGGTCGTCACTGGCCGGGGGATTTCATTCGGTCGCGGCCCGTTATAGCCAGAGCAGCATCGCTGCCCCCAAGGCAAGACCAAAGCCGAAACCCAGATTGATGATCACACTTGCGGCCTTCATCGGTCTCTCCTTCCCGAACCGAGCGGCGCAGTTGTCGCCACCGGTCAAGGATTGACCCGGTTCCAGGGTGGGAAGTTCCGATCTCGGCAGAAAATCGCCGATGCCGTGACCGCCCGGCAACAGAAAGCCCATGAAGGAGCGGCACGACACATGCCCAGTCCCGAACCCACCCTATCGCCCCAGTCCCGGATGCACGATCTGCGTGCCCGGATCGACGCGCTGGACGCCCGCCTGATCGCGCTGCTGGCCGAACGGTCGTCGCTGATCGACGAGGCGGCCCGGATCAAATTGCAAGAAAACCTGCCCGCCCGGATCGACAGTCGGGTTGAGGAGGTTGCCGCGAATGCCCGCCGTTTTGCCGTCCAGGAAGGGCTGGACCCGGATCTGGCGGAACGCCTGTGGCGGCTGATGATGGAACATTTCATCGCGCAAGAGGATCGGGTCCTGTCCGACCCCCGGCGCGATTGAATCGTCTGCAGTAGTGGGGGCTTTGCCCCCGCGCGTGCCGCGCTCCCCCAGGATACTTGGACAAGAAAGAAGCGCGCAAAGCCGCCCCTTGTCATCTCTCTTGTCGAAATATCCCGGGGGTCAGGGGGCAGCGCCCCCGGCCTTCCTTCAGACCGGGATCATGGTTCCCTGCAGCATCGCGACATGCTTGCGGATATCGCCGGTCACCGCCCAGACATCGGCGGCGACCACCAGAATACGGCGACCGGGTCGAATGACGCGGCCTTCCGCAATCAGGTGATCACCGGTGGCGGGGGTCATCAGGTTGATCTTCATCTCGACCGTCATCACCTCGGCATCTTCAGGCATCAGCGACAGCGCGGAATAGCCCGCTGCGGAATCGCCGATGCTGAAGGCCAGTCCCGCATGGCCTGCGCCATGCTGCTGGAGCGAGGTCGGCAGGATCGGGGCGGTGATGGTGACTTTGCCCGGTTCGATCGCGGCCAGTGTCGCGCCCAGCGTCTGCATCATTGTCTGGCGCGCGAAGCTGGCCCGGATGCGGGTCGCAAGCTCAGTCATCAAACAGGCTGTCCTGCAGGCGTGGTGCGTCCAGACCCAGATGCCGCCAGCCCAGCCGCGCCAGCATCCGACCCCGCGGCGTGCGGCTGACCAGACCCTGCTGCATCAAGAAGGGCTCGATCACTTCCTCGATGGCATCGCGGCTTTCGGACAGGGCCGCCGACAGCGTTTCCACGCCGACCGGGCCGCCGCCGTAATGCTCGGCCATCAGGGTGAGGTAGCGGCGGTCAGCGCTGTCCAGACCGATATGATCGACGCCGAGGCGGGTCAGGGCGCTGTCCGCGATCTCGCGCGTCAGCCGGCCGTCGCCTTCGACCAAGGCAAAATCGATGACTCGGCGCAGCAGGCGACCGGCGATACGGGGGGTGCCGCGGGCGCGTTTCGCGATCTCGCGCGTGCCCGCGGGTTCTGACGGGATGCCCATCAGCCGCGCGCCGCGGGTGACGATCAGGTCCAATTCGTCGATCGTGTAGAATTGCAGGCGGGTCGGGATGCCGAAGCGGTCGCGCAGGGGCGTGGTCAGCAAGCCCAGCCGGGTTGTTGCGCCCACCAGGGTGAAAGGTTGCAGCTCGATCCGGACGGTGCGGGCAGCGGGACCCTCGCCGATGACCAGATCCAGTTCGAAATCCTCCATCGCGGGATAAAGGACCTCTTCGACTGCCGGGTTCATCCGGTGGATCTCGTCGATGAACAGCACGTCGCGGTTTTCAAGATTGGTCAGGATCGCCGCCAGATCACCGGCGCGGGCCAGAACCGGCCCCGAGGTCATCTTGAAGTTCACGCCCAGCTCGCGCGCCATGATCTGCGCCAGCGTTGTCTTGCCCAGACCGGGCGGGCCGTGGAAAAGTGTGTGATCCATCGCCTTGCCACGCATCCGGGCGCTTTCGATGAAGACGCGCAGATTGGCGCGCGCCTCGGCCTGACCGACGAAATCGGACAGCATCTGCGGACGCAGGGCGCGGTCCTCGCCATCGGTTTCCATCGGCTCGGGGCGCAGCATGGGATCGGGGTCGATCATTGGCTGCCCCACGGGCCGCTGTCGCGCCCGCCCGCAGAGGGGACGCGCGATGCGCTGTAACTGCCACCGGACATGGCCTGCAGTCGGGCGATGCGATCCTCGGTCGCGGGGTGGGTGGCGAACAGGCGGTCCATGCGCAGGGCATGCAGCGGATTGATGATGAACATGCTGGCCGAGGCCGGGTTCCTTTCCGCGGGGATGTTCACGACCTGACCCGCCGCGCGCGAGATTTTGGCCAAGGCTCCGGCCAGCGCCATCGGCTGGCCGCAGATCTCGGCGCCGATGCGGTCGGCCTCATATTCGCGGGTGCGCGAGATTGCCATCTGCACCAGACCCGCGGCCAAGGGTGCAAATATCATCGCCAGCAAGCCCGCAAGACCGCCGCCGCGCTGATCGTCGCGCCCGCCGAACATGCTGGAGAACATCAGCATGTTGCCCAGCATGGCGATGGCCCCGGCCATGGTCGCGGTGACGGTCATGGTCAGCGTGTCGCGATGCTTGATATGGGCCAGTTCATGGGCGATCACCCCGGCCAGCTCATCGCGGTTCAAGACCCGCATGATGCCCTGCGTCACCGCCACGGCGGCGTTTTCGGGATTGCGGCCGGTGGCGAAGGCATTGGGCTGGTCGGTGGCCAGTACATAGACCTTGGGCATGGGCAGGTTCGCACGTTGTGCCAGCGCCGCGACCATGTCGACCAGTTCCGGTGCATCCTGCCGCGTCACCAGCATCGCGCCCTGCTGGCGCAGCACGGCCTTGTCGCTGTTCCACCATGCCCAGAGGTTGCCCGCGCCCGCAAAGATCAGCGCGAAAACCGCACCGCCCTGTCCGCCGATCACATAGCCCATGCCCATGACCAGCGCGGTCAGAGCGGCCATCAGGACGAAGGTGCGCAGGTTTCCGGTCATCGTCTTACTCCTTGGGGGCAAGCAGCCTGAGGGCCGCCCGGATCAACGCGGCGGTCGGGGCACCGGGTTCCCGGCCCTGCGCCTCGGCCACGGCCCCGGCAGCCTCGGAAGGAGCATAGCCCAGATTGGACAGTGCCGACAGCGCATCCGCCGTCGCCTGCGCGTTGCCATCGACACGCGGGGCAGGGGTGGGCTTCTTGGTGCCGCCGGATTCGATCACCTCGGCCTCCGGCATCGGCCCCAGATCGACGCTGAGGCTGCCGCCAAGCGCCATGATCGCGGGGGCCTTGTCCTTGAGTTCCATGGTGATGCGCTGCGCGAGTTTTGGGCCGACGCCCGGTGCCTTGCGCAAGGCCGACCAGTCGCCAAGCGCCAGCGCGCGCGACAGACCCTCGGCGGAGAGCGTGCCCAGAATGGCCAGCGACACCTTGGCCCCGACCCCCTGAACCGAGGTCAGCAGCCGGTGCCATTCCTTCTCCAGCAGCGAGGGGAAGCCGAAAAGCTGCAGCAGATCCTCGCGCACCAGCAGTTCGGTATAAAGCGCGGTGGCCTGACCCGCCGGTGGCAGGCTGGCGGCGGTGCGTTCGCTGACATGGACGATATATCCCACGCCGCGCACGTCGATCAGCACATGGTCCTGTGCCCGGTGCAGGATGATCCCGGCGATGCGTCCGATCATGTGCTTTCCCTCATGTCTTGATCTTGATGCGCAGGGCGCGACCCTGCAAGTGATGCGCGTGACAGATCGCGATCGCCAGAGCATCCGCTGCGTCAGGCCCGGCCAGTTCGACCCCCGGCAGCATCAGGCGGACCATGTGCTGGATCTGCTCCTTGGCGGCATGACCGACGCCGACCACGGATTTCTTGACCGCGTTCGGGGCGTATTCGCCGATCTCGATGCCCGCCGCCGCCGGGGCCAGCAGGGCGATGCCGCGCGCCTGTCCCAGCTTCAGCGTGCCGACCGCGTCCTTGTTGACGAAGGTCTGCTCGACCGCGGCATTGGTAGGCTGATGTTCGGCGATGACTTCGCACAACCCGCGATACAGCACCGCCAGCCTTGGCCCCAGATCGCCTGCTTCGGAATGGACGATGCCATTGGCAATGTGGCGCAGGCGCGGCCCATCGACCGAGATCACGCCCCAGCCCATGTTTCGCAGTCCCGGATCGATGCCGATAATTCTCATGCCTGTCCCGATTTTTTCCCGTTGGTTAGCACGAAAGGGGAACATCGCCTAGCGTCAACTTCCCTAAACCCCGGTTCGGGTTGACATTCAGGGAATGGCTCGGGACATAGGATCGCCACTGGAAGGAGGAACCATGTCGCCCGCCTTGATTGCCGCTCTTCCCTTCATCGGCGCTTTGCTGCCGGGCCTGTTGATCCGATCCGGGCGGGATGTGGCGGCGATGGTTTGCGGAACGGCCACCTTTGTCGCGCTGCTGGGCCTGTGCCTGCATATCCCCGCGATCATGGCCGGCGAGGTCATTACCACCCGCATCGACTGGCTGCCCCAGCTGGGGCTGAACGCGAATTTCCGCATAGATGGGCTGGGGCTGCTGTTCGGCATCCTGATCCTTGGCATCGGCTTGCTGATCATCACCTATGCCCGCTTCTATCTGGCGCGGCATGAGCCGGTCGGCGTGTTCTATACCTATCTGATGCTGTTCCAGGGCGCGATGATGGGTATCGTGCTGTCCGACAACATCCTGCTTTTGCTGATCTTCTGGGAGCTGACCTCGCTGTCGTCCTTCCTGCTGATCGGCTATTGGAAGCACCTGCCCGAGGGACGGCAGGGCGCGCGAATGGCGCTGACCGTGACCGGCATGGGCGGTCTTGCGATGATCGCGGGCATGCTGATCCTTGGCAATATCGCGGGCAGCTACGACATCAGCGACATCCTGAACGCGCGCGAAGCTATCCAAGCCAGCCCGCTTTATCTGCCCGCGCTGCTGCTGATCCTGCTGGGGGCCTTCACGAAATCGGCGCAGTTCCCGTTCCATTTCTGGCTGCCACACGCCATGGCCGCGCCGACGCCGGTTTCGGCCTATCTGCATTCCGCGACCATGGTGAAGGCCGGGCTGTTCCTGATGGCGCGGCTGTGGCCGGTACTGTCGGGTACGCCGGAATGGTTCTATATCGTTGCGACCACCGGGCTGGTGACCATGGTGCTGGGCGCGTGGATCGGCTTTTTCCGCGACGACCTGAAATCGCTTCTGGCCTTTTCGACCGTCTCGCATCTGGGCCTGATCACCATGCTGCTGGGCTTCGGGACCGAGGCCGCGGCGGTGGCGGCGGTGTTCCACATCATCAACCACGCCACCTTCAAGGCCGCGCTGTTCATGACCGCGGGCATCATCGACCATGAGGCCGGGACACGCTCGATCAAGCGGCTGGGGGGCCTGCGCAAGCTGATGCCCATCACCTTCCTGATCGGCACCATCGCAGCCCTGTCGATGGCGGGCGTTCCGCCGCTGAACGGCTTCATCTCGAAGGAGATGATGCTGGAGGAAACCACCCATGCCGTCTGGCGCGGCAATGCCAATCTGGTCTGGGCGATGGCGACGGTGGGGGCGATCTTCTCGGTCGGATATTCGCTGCGCTTCGTCTGGCAGGTGTTCTTTGGTCCCGAACGGGACGACTATCCCCGCAAGCCGCATGATCCGGGCATCGGTCTGTGGATCGGGCCCGCGATCCTGACCGCGCTGGTGGTGCTGATCGGGCTGTTTCCGAACACATTCGCGGGCTGGCTGGTCGATGCCTCGGCGGCGGCTGTCACGGGCGGGCATCCGCACGCGCATCTGGCGCTGTGGCACGGGCTGAACATGGCGCTGAAGCTGTCGATCGTGGCGACATTGGGCGGTCTGCTGCTGTTGATCCTCAATCCGCGCATGCTGGCCATCCGCGATAGGGTCTGGCGGCCCGATGCAAAAGCCATGTTTGATGGCGTGACCCAGGCGGCGCTTTATCTGGCCTATCGGCTGACCGACCGCTTCACCAATGGGTCGATGGCGCGGGCCTTTGTCGCCTTCTCGATGACGGTGCTGCTATGCGGCCTCTGGGCCTTCTCGACCGGAGGTTATAGCGGCGCGACCCGGCCCATGCTGCCGATCCATGCGATTCCGCTGATCGGCTGGGTGCTGCTGATGATCGCCACCTGCTGCATGGTGGCCTTTCACCGCAACAGGCTGCTGGCGCTGGTGCTGGTGGGCATCATCGGGCTGATCGTCTCGGGGAGCTTTGTCTATCTGTCGGCCCCCGATCTGGCGCTGACCCAGATATCGGTCGAGGTGGTCACGGTCATCCTGCTGCTGCTGGCGCTGAACTTCCTGCCCAAGCGCACCGTGCTGGACAGCCGCGACGGCAAGCGCGGCTTTGACGCCTTCATCGCCACGCTGACCGGGCTGGGCTTTGGCGCATTGTCCTATGTGGTGATGCGCAGCGATTTCGCGCTGCCCTCGATCTCGGGCTACATGATCGAGAACAGCCACAAGCTGGGCGGCGGCGACAATGTCGTGAACGTCATTCTGGTCGACTTCCGCGGCTATGATACTTTTGGCGAGATCACGGTCCTGGGCATTGCCGCGCTGGCGATCTTTGCCCTGACCGAGACGCTGCTGCTGGGTGCAAGCGGGCGTCGCCTGCGCAATTGGGTCTATGACAGCCGCCGCGCCGGGGCGCGCCATCCGCTGCTGATGGTGGTCATCACCCGGCTGATCCTGCCGATCTCGCTGGTGGTCGGGGCCTATATCTTCCTGCGCGGCCACAACATGCCGGGCGGCGGCTTTGTCGCCGGGCTGATCGTGTCGATCGCGCTGGTGTCGCAATACATGGCCTCGGGCTTTGGCTGGGCGCAAAGCCGCAACCGGGTGCCCTATCATGCCATGATCGGCGCGGGCGTGCTGGCGGCGGGCGTGACCGGGATCGGGGCGTGGTTCGCGGGCTATCCGTTCCTGACCTCGACCTATGGCTATGTGAAGCTGCCGGGGATCGAGAAGTTCGAGCTGGCATCTGCCATGGGCTTTGACCTTGGCGTGTTCCTGTGTGTTGTCGGCGCGGTGATGCTGGCGCTGAATTCGCTGTCACGGATCGCGCGGCAGGCCGGAGAGACGGTCAATGCCGAGCCGATGGACATCAACCCCAGTCGTATCAAGGGAGGCCGCTGATGGAGCTTCTGCTGTCCAGCGCCATTGGGATGATGACCGCGGCGGGCATCTATCTGATCCTGCGCCGCCGCAGCTTTGCGGTGGTGCTGGGCACGACCATGCTGAGCTATGCCATCAACCTGTTCCTGTTCTCGACCGGGCGGCTGGTGATCAACCAGCCCCCGATCCTGCAGGAAGGGGTCACCAGCTATACCGATCCGATCCCGCAGGCGCTGGTGCTGACCGCCATCGTGATTTCCTTCGGGATGACGGCGGTGACGGTGATGATGGCGCTGGGGGCCTTCCTTGAGGGCGGCGACGACCGCGTCGACATGCCCCGCGCCGACCGAGAGCCGGGCGTCAGCCGCGGTGATGCCGGGGAAGGACGCTGATGAACCATATCCTGATCGCTCCCGTCGTTCTGCCGGCGGTCATGGGCGCGCTGATCATCCTGTGGATGCGCGCCGACCTGCTTCTGCAACGGGTGTTTTCCATCGCCGGGACCGCCGCCCTGCTGGGCGTGGCGCTGTATCTGAATTGGATGGCTTCCTCGGGCGAGGTCTATGTCTATCGCCTTGGCAATTGGGCCGCGCCCTTTGGCATCGTGCTGATGCTGGATCGGCTGGCGGCGATGATGGTGGCGCTGACCGCCGCTTTGGCGCTGGCGGTGCAGCTTTACGCCTTTGGTTCGGGCTGGGACCGCAAGGGCTGGCATTTCCATGCGCTGTGGCAGTTCCAGTTGATGGGCGTCTGCGGCGCCTTCCTGACCGGAGACGCCTTCAACCTTTTCGTCTTTTTCGAGATCCTGCTGATCGCCAGCTACGGGCTGATGATCCATGGCGGCGGCCCGATGCGACTGCGCGCGGGCGTGCAATACATCGCCTATAACCTTGCCGGATCGACCCTGTTTCTGGCCGCTTTGGGGGTGCTTTACGCCGTCACCGGCACGCTGAACATGGCCGACATGGCCGCCCGCGTCGCCGTCATGCCGGCCGAGGACACGGCGCTGCTGCGCACCGGCGCAGTGCTGCTGATGCTGGTCTTTGCGATCAAGGCCTCGCTGGTGCCGCTGCATTTCTGGCTGCCCTCGACCTATGCCAATGCGCCGGGTCCGGTCGCGGCGCTGTTCGCGGTGATGACCAAGGTCGGGGTCTATGCGATCCTGCGCTTCTACACGCTGATCTTTCCGCAGGACACGGTGATCGAGGGGGTGGTGATGGACCTGCTGCTACCCGCCGCCCTGTTCACACTGGCGATCGGGCAGATTGGCATTCTGGGCACGCGCAATCTGGGCCGTCTGGCAGCCTTTGCAGCGATTGGCTCGGTCGGCACGCTGATGATCGCGGTGTCGCAATTCACCCCGCAGGCGACCACGGCGGCGATCTATTACATTATCCACTCGACCCTTGCCGGGGCGGCGCTGTTTCTGGTCGTCGACATGGTCGGTGCCCGACGCGGAGACCTGTGGCTGCGTCTGGACGGGGTCATGCCGGGCAATGGGCTGATCGCGGCGCTGTTCTTTGCCACCGCCATTGCCGTGGTAGGCATGCCGCCGTTTTCGGGCTTCATCGGCAAGCTGCTGGTGCTGGACGCCACCCGCGATGCGGCGGCTGCTCCGTGGATCTGGGGTACGGTGATCCTGTCCTCGCTGGTGGCGATCTATGGCATGTCGCGGGCGGGCTCGCTGGTGTTCTGGAAGTCCTACGAGCTGCAAGAGGTACCGGTGCCCGTCGCCGCGCCCGCCGCGCCGCGCCGCGGTCCGATCCCGACCAAGCTGGAACCCGATGAGCATATTCAGGATCTGGGCGACGCAGCCTCGCCCGCGCTGGCGGCCAGCGCCGTGGGTCTGTTGCTGGCGGGGATCGTGGCGCTGACCATCTTTGCCGGGCCGGTGACGCGTTTTGCCGAGGCGACCGCCGATCAGCTGTACAACCCCTCAATCTACCTGCACGCGGTGCTTGAGGGGCAGGAGGGCACGAAATGATGCGCCGCCTGCTGCCACATCCCTATCTGTCGCTGGTCCTGATTGCGGTCTGGATGCTGCTGGTGAACCGCTGGGCCGTCGGATCGCTGGTCTTTGCGGTGATCCTTGGCGTGGTGATCCCGCTGATGACGGCGCCCTATTGGCCCGATACGGCCAAGCTGAAATCTCCGGGCCGGATTCCCGGCTATCTGGCGATCGTGCTGCATGACATCGTCAAGGCGAACTTCGACGTGGCCCGGATTGTGCTGTTCAAACCGCGCCGCGATCTGCAGCCTGCATGGATCGTCATTCCGCTGGAGCTGACCCAGCCCGAGGCAATCACCGCCTTGGCCTCGACCATCACGCTGACGCCCGGCACGCTGACCTGCGATCTGTCCGAGGACGGACAGGCGCTGCTGGTCCATTGCCTGCACGCGCCCGATCCCCAAGCCATCGTCGATGAGATCAAGGACCGTTACGAGGCCCGCTTGAAGGAGATCTTTGCATGATCGGTTACGCGCTGGCTTTCGCCTATGTCTGCTTTGGACTGGGGATGCTGTTCTGCCTGTATCGCGTGGTCCGCGCGCCCGGCATTGCCGACCGGGTGCTGGCGCTGGACACGATGACCATCAATGCCATCGCGCTTCTGGCGCTGTTCGGCATCGACAAGGGCACCGGCATGTATTTCGAGGCCTCGCTGCTGTTCGCGATGGTCGGCTTCATCTCGACCGTCGCTTACGGGAAATTCATCCTGCGCGGCGACATCATCGAATAAGGGGCAGCCAATGGAAATGATCGGGGAAATCGTCGTTTCGTTCCTGCTGGTGGTGGGCGGGATCTTTGGCTTTGTCGGCTCTTATGGGCTGGTGAAGCTGCCCGACCAGATGACGCGGCTGCATGCGCCGACGAAGTCGGCGACGTTGGGCGTGGGCGCGGTGCTGATCGGCTCGCTGGTGTGGTTTCCGACCCAACACGGGCAGGTCACGTGGCATGAACTGCTGATCACCCTGTTCCTGTTCCTGACCGCGCCGGTCACCGGCAATGTCATCGCCAAGGCCAACATGCATGTGAACTGGCGCGAGGAGGAAATTCCCAAGCCTTCGCCCGACACCTCATGGTCGACCTATGGCGATCCCATGCATGAGCCGCTGAACAAGGGCTGATCGTTTCACTTGCCGCCCTTAAGATTGTATTGATGCCGCGCGCCATAATTGGCGTCGCGGTTCAAGTTTTTTGCAGGATCTTATGAAGAAGTTCGCTTCAGTTGCGGTCATTTGCCTTGTTGCAGCCTGTTCCCAGCCGGGTGCGCCCAAACCGGACAATCCGATTGTCCCAAGCATGCCCAAGGGCATCGTGCGGACCGACGGGCATGGGGCGGTCAATGTCTCGGTCGCGGGTGACGCCCAGTGTCGGGCTTTGTCGGCCTCGGAAACCGGGATCGCCCTTGCGCAGACCAACGCGGTGCGTGCGCAGGCGGGGTTGTCGCCCTTGCGCGGGAACGCCAAGCTGCAAAAGGCGGCCCAGCAACAGGCCTGCGACATGGCCAGGCGCGGCCAGATGGATCATCGCGGGGCGACCTCGACCGGGCCGGGGATGCGGGTCAAGCAACTGGGCTACAAGCCCCGCATCACCGCTGAAAACATCGCGGCCGGGGCCAGTTCGATCTTTGACCTGAATGGCGCGCTGCGGGAATGGTCAAGCTCGGCCAAGCACCGCGAGAACATCGTGATTCCCCAGTTGCAGGATATGGGGATCGGACACGCGCTGTCCGCTGACGGGCGTTTCGCCTATTGGTCGGTGGTCTATTCCGCGCCGCGTTGAATGAAAAAGGCCGCCCTTGGGGCGGCCTTTGCGTTCCGGGGGCAGGGCCTCAGATCAGGCCCGCATGTTTGAGCGCGGCGTCGATCGCCACCTTGGTCGCCTCGGTCAGCCCGACCAGCGGCAGGCGTACACGGTCGCTGCACAGGCCCAGTTTCGACATCGCGTATTTCGCCCCGGCCACGCCCGGCTCAAGGAAGATCGCGACATGCAGCGGCATCAGCTTGTCCTGATATTCCAGCGCCTTGGCGAAATCGCCCGCCATCATCGCCTGCTGGAATTCCGAGCAGAGCCGCGGCGCGACGTTGGCCGTGACCGAGATGCAGCCAACGCCGCCATGGGCGTTGAAGCCAAGCGCGGTGTCGTCATTGCCGGACAGCTGGATGAAATCCGTGCCGCAGGTGATGCGCTGCTGGCTGACGCGCTCCAGCTTGCCGGTCGCGTCCTTCACGCCGATGATGCGCGGCAGCTTGGCCAGTTCGCCCATCGTTTCGGGGGTCATGTCGATGACCGAGCGGCCGGGGATGTTGTAGATGATGATCGGCAGGGCGCTGGCGTCATGCAGCGCGGTGTAATGCGCGATCAGGCCGGGTTGGGTCGGCTTGTTGTAATAGGGGGTCACGACCAGCGCGGCATCGGCGCCCGCGGCCTGCGCGTGCTGGATCAGACCAATCCCCTCACGCGTGGAATTGGACCCGGCACCGGCGATGACCGGGATGCGACCGGCGGCAAGGCGCACGACCTCTTCGACGACGGTGCGGTGTTCGTCATGGCTCAGGGTCGGGCTTTCGCCGGTGGTGCCGACGGGTACCAGCCCATGGCTGCCCTCGGCGATATGCCACTCGACCAGCTTCTTCAGCGCAGCGAGATCCAGTTCCCCCTCGGGGGTGAATGGCGTGACCAGCGCGGGCAGAGAGCCTTTGAACATGACAGTATCCTGAGTTTGAATCTTTGTTGGCCTTACATCCCGTGGCGGCGCTTGCCAAGGATGTGAGTTGCGCGACGGCAGGAAAGCCCGCAGTAATGGGGACATGATGTATCCTTTGCGCGACAGGGTTCTGGGGCCCTTGCTGGCCCTTTCGCTGGCCTTTGGCCTGCAACCTGCGCATGCCGAGGACGCCGGGGCGATTGCCAGCGCGCTGGCCGCGTCGGGCGCACGCGACTGGGCGGATGCCGAATCCTATGCCCGCAAATCCGGTCCGATGGCGCAGGCGCTGATCGAATGGCAGAAATTGCGGGCAGGGCAGGGGACTTGGCCGGAATATCTGGCCTTTGCCCGCGCGCATCGCGATTGGCCGGGGATGACGCTGCTGTATCGCCGGGGCGATGCGCTGCTGCGCCGGGATCTGCCCGCGACCGAGATCATCGACTGGTTCGGCCCGCGCCGCCCCGACACGGTGGCCGGGGCCAAGGCGCTGGTCACCGCGCTGCGCGAGACGGATGCCGCAGCGGCACAGGCGGAACTGGCGCGCTTCTGGACGACTCAGCCGCTGACCGACCCCGAATCCGACAATTTCGTCGCCATCTATGGCGCGGATCTGGTCGGATTGCACGACGCGCGCCTGTCCAGCCTGCTGGATCAGGGCGAATGGGAATCGGCCGAGATTGCCTTGCCGCTGGCGACGCCCGCCGCGCAGAATATCGGCCGGGCACGCATCGCGCTGCAATCCGGCAAGGCTGGGGTCGATGCGCTGATCCTTGTCCTGTCCGACGAACAGCGCGCCGATGCCGGGCTGGCGCTGGACCGTTTCCGCTGGCGGATGCGGGCGAAAATGCCGGATCTGGCGCGAGAGTTGATGCTGGAACGCTCGACCGATGCGCAGGCGCTGCGCGTCCCCGAGGATTGGGCCAAGGCCCGCGCCGATTTCGTACGCGAGGCGATGCGCGCAGGCGACTGGCCGCTGGCCGAGAAGCTGGCCGCCGGGAACTTCCTTCCCGAAGGCGGCGAGCCCTTCATCGATCTGGAATGGCTGGCCGGGTTCGCTGCGCTGAAACAGGGCGCAAGCGACCGCGCGCTTGGGCATTTCACCCGGCTGCAGGCGGGCGTCAGCAGCCCGATCTCGCTGTCGCGGGCGCTTTACTGGCAGGGCCGCGCGCATGAGGCCGCTGGCGACAAGGATGCCGCGCGCGGCGCCTATCTGCATGCCGCAAGCTGGCAGACCGCTTATTACGGCCAGCTGGCCGCCGAAAAGCTGCGCCAGCCGATGCAGCCCGCTTTAGCGGTTCCGGGTCTGGCCAATGACAGCCTGCCGGAATGGCGTGACAGCGATCTGCGGTACAATCCGGTCTGGCAGGCGGGCGTCTGGCTGATGGCGGCGGGCGATACCGATCAGGCGGCGCGCTTCTTCCTGCATCTGGCCGAGACCGCCGCGCCGGAGGATATCGGTCGCATGGCCCGGATGATGCTGGAAATGCACCATCCGTGGTATGCCTTGCGTCTGGCCAAGGCGGCCGCAGCCAAGGGTGTGATCTATCCTGCCGCCTATTTCCCGCTGACCGGGCTTGAGACCAAGCCGCTGGGCCTGCCGCCGGAACTGGTCATGTCGATTGCCCGCCGGGAAAGCGAATTCAACCACACGGTCTCGTCGCATGTCGGCGCGCAGGGGCTGATGCAGGTGATGCCCGGAACCGCCAAGGAAATGGCCCGCAAGCTGGGCGAGCCTTATGACGCGCCGCGTCTGTCCAAGGACGCCGCCTATAACGCGCGATTGGGGGCGGCCTATCTGGTTGGGTTGCGCGACCGCTTCGGTCCGTCAATTGCCTTGGTCAGCGCCGGCTACAATGCCGGGCCGGGGCGCTCGGCGCGCTGGATCAACGATTTCGGCGATCTGCGCCGCGCTGCCGACCCGATCGAGTGGGTCGAGATGATCCCCTTTGACGAAACCCGCAACTACGTCATGCGCGTGGCCGAGGCGCTGCCGGTCTACCGCGCGCGCATCATGGGCAAGCCCGCGCCCATCGTGCCCAGCTTTGACCTGAGCGGCGGGGGCATCATGCCGATCCCGCCGCAGCCTCCGATCCGTCTGGCCCTGTCGAAGCGTCCGCCAATGTCGGAGCGCGCGCTGATCCATTACGCGGCGGGCGGCGTGCTGGCCGAGGTGCTTGGCCCCGCCCCCGACATTCAGGAAGCCAAGGCTGCCGTCACCCCTGCCGAGCAGCCCGTTCCCGCTGGCGCGACCGCCACCAGGTGAACAGGCCCGCGCCGACGACGATCAGCCCGCCAAGGGCGACGTTGGGGGCCAGCGTCTCGCCAAAGATCAGCACGCCAAAGATGCTGACCCAGACCAGTTGGGTATAGGAAAACGGCTGCAGCGCCGAGGCCTCGGCCATCTCATAGGCCTTGATCAGCAGCATATGCCCGGCTGCCGCCCCAAGGCAGAGCAGCAACAGCCACGGCAGATCCCAAGCAGCAATAGGTTGCCATTCTCTCAGGCCGAAAGGCGTGATTGCGACGGCCCCCGCCACGGCAGTCCAGAAGAAGCTGACCATGGCCCCATCGTCGCGCGCGACCAGACGTGTGAGCAGCCCGTATAGTGCGAACATCACGGCGGCGAGGAAGGGCAGGGCGGCCTCGGTCGAAAACACCCCGCTGCCGGGTTTCAGCACGATCAGGATGCCGGTGAACCCCACGGCGACGGCGGCCCAGCGTCGCCAGCCCACCTTCTCGCCAAGGACTGGGCCGGACAGAGCCGAGATCAGCAGTGGATAGCAGGCAAAGATGGCATGGGTGTTGATCAGGCCCAGCCGGACAAAGGCCTCGACCGTGACCACGACCTCGAAGACCAGAAGCACACCGCGAAATATCTGCATTCCCGGTCGCTTTGAACGGATTGCGCCGCGAATTCCGCCCGGCGACCGGGCACAAAGCAGCAGCACGAAGCCGACAAAGAACCAGTAGCGCAGGGTGATGACGAAAATCGGCGAATAGGCTGCGCCAAGATAGCGCGACATGCCGTCCATCATGGCAAAGACAAGCGCGGCCGCGCAGATCATCATGATGGCTTTTCCCTGCCGATCCTCGCCCGGTGAAGGCTGATAAGAGGCGGTCGGGGAGTCTGGCGGGGCCAAGTGAGGCCCCGTCCGGTGGTTCTCAGTCATGGCGGGCTTTCCTCTGGTATGGAAGCCATGCGCCCGACCGGCGGAAAGGTCAACCGGGGTCAGTCCCGGCTGCGGATGATTTCCGCGAAGGGTTCGAACAGCTGGGCATTGCCCGCGATGATCGAGCCGGATTCGACCGGGTTGTCCTCGGAACGGATCGATTCGACGAAGCCGCCCGCTTCCTTGACCAGCAGGATGCCCGCAGCCACGTCCCAAGATTTGATCCCGCGTTCCCAGTAGCCGTCGAAGCGGCCCGAGGCGACATAGGCCAGATCAAGCGAGGCCGCACCCCAACGACGCACGCCGGCGGTCAGCGGCATCAGGCGGCTGAGGTCGCGGATGGACGCGGGCAGGCCGGGCTGACCCGCGAAGGGCACGCCGGTCGCAAAGATCGATTCGATCATGTGGCGGCGGCCCGACACGCGGATGCGGCGGTCGTTCAGGAAGGCGCCGTCGCCTTTTTCGGCGGTGTACATCTCGTCCTTGGCGGCGTCATAGACCACGGCGGCGACGATTTCGCCCTTGTGCTCCAGCGCGATGCTAACCGCCCAATGCGGCAGGCCGTGCAGGAAGTTGGTGGTCCCGTCCAGCGGGTCGACGATCCAGCGGCGGGTCGGGTCCTCGCCGGCATCAGTACCGGTTTCCTCGCCAACCCAGCCGTAGTTCGGGCGGGCGCCACGCAGTTCTTCCTTGATGATGCGCTCGGCCTCGCGGTCGGCGCGACTGACGAAGTCGCCTGCGCCTTTGACGCTGACCTGAAGGTTTTCGACCTCGCGGAAGTCCTTGACAAGGCTGCGGCCCGCCTTGCGCGCGGCCTTGATCATGATGTTGAGATTGGCGCTGGCCATTGCATTACCTTTTTTGGGATTGGCAGCCTATTAGACAAAGTGCCGGAAAAAGTGAAGCGATAGCGGGTCATGGCCCCCATGCAGTGGCCGCGACGGAACAGATCGGTCGGATTTGGGCGTGGGGCTTGTGAATCCCCATGGCCCGACTACTTCATTTCTGCATCATCAGCAGGAGGGCCCCATGCCCCAATCCAAGCTTTTCGAGCCGATCACGATCGGAGGCTCGACCCTTGCGAACCGCATCGTCATTGCTCCCATGTGCCAGTATTCGGCCGAAGATGGCAAGATGACGGACTGGCACCTGATGCATCTGGGCATGCTGGCGCAATCGGGCGCGGGTATCCTGACCATTGAGGCGACCGCCGTCCTGCCTGAAGGCCGCATCAGCTATGCCGATGTTGGCCTGTGGGACGACCCGACCGAGGCGGCGATCGACCGCGTGCTGAAGTCCGTGCGGGCATGGTCCCACATGCCCATCGCGATCCAGCTGGCCCATGCCGGACGCAAGGCCTCGACCGCGAAGCCCTGGGATGGCGGCGGCCAGATCGCGCCCGATCACGCGAATGGCTGGCAGACCGTCTCGGCCTCTGACCTGCCCTTCGCGGCCAGCGACAACCCTCCGGTCGCGCTGGACAAGGCCGGGATGGCCAAGGTGCGCGAGGCCTTTGCCGAGGCCGCCCGCCGTTCGGTCAGGCTGGGCATCGACGCGATCCAGATCCATGCCGCGCATGGCTATCTGCTGCACCAGTTCCTGTCGCCCCTGTCGAACAAGCGTACGGATGAATATGGCGGCAGCCTTGAAAACCGCATGCGCTTCCCGCTTGAGGTCTTTGATGCGGTGAAGGCTGCCGTCCCCGAGGGCTATCCCGTTACCGTGCGCCTGTCCGGCACCGATTGGGTCGATGGCGACGACTGGCAAGAGGGTGGCTGGGACAGCGACAGCACCGTCGCGATCTCGGTCGAGCTTGAGGCTCGGGGCTGTCACGCGATCCATGTGTCCAGCGGCGGGCTTGACCCGCGGCAAAAGATCCCGGTCGGGCCGAACTATCAGGTGCCGCTGGCCCGCGCGGTGAAACAGGCCGTGGGTATTCCGGTCATTGCCGTCGGGCTGATCACCGAGGCGCATCAGGCCGAGGCCATCGTGTCCACGGGCGATGCCGATATGATCGCGGTGGCGCGTACCGTGCTTTACGACCCGCGCTGGCCCTGGCATGTCGCGGCCGAACTGGGGGCCAGTGTCACCGCCTCGCCGCAATATCTGCGCTGCCAGCCCTCGACGCTGAAATCGCTGTTCAAGACGGCCTGACCCGTCCCGCCGGGGCGCGCAAATCGCCCCGGCATCACGGATACGTCATCGGCGGTTGTTCTTGGCGGTCATTTCGCTACAGTGGGTGCGTCCCACTTATGGAAAGCGGCCGCCGACTCTTCGATGATCGACGACATTTCCGACACGCCCGAGCCCCCGCGAAGATGCGGGCCGGGCCAAGTCGAAACCCTCGCCCCTGATCCCGGGGGTGACCCTTCGCCGGAGCCCGGCCCTAGCCGACCCGAGGCGCGCCAGAGCCTGTCTCAGCGCCTGACGACGCTTGCGCAGGACAGTCAGCGGCAGCGCATTGCCATGGGCGACCTGCTGACCCTGATGCCGGGGCAGGCGCTGGCGGCACTGATTCTGATCTTTGCCGTGCCGAATGTCGTCCCCGCCCCGCCGGGGTTGTCGGCAATTCTGGGTTGGCCGCTGATCTATCTGACATGGCAGCAGATGACCGGGCAAAACCCGTGGTTGCCGCCGTTCATCTCGCGGCGCTCGATGCCGCGCAATATGTTTGCAGGCGTGGTGCGGCGCGTGACGCCGCCGCTTTCCGCGCTGGAGCACCTGCTTCGCCCCCGTATCGCCGCCTTGGTCACACCCCGCAGCGAAAGGCTGATCGGTGGGCTGTGCCTTGCCTTGTCCGTCGTGCTGCTGCTGCCGGTACCCTTGGGCAACATGCTGCCCGCCTTTGCCATCAGCGTCATGATGCTGGGCCTGCTCGAACGTGACGGGCTGTGGGCGGGTCTTGGCGCGGTGCTGGGCATCGTTTCTTTCGCCATCGCGGTCGGGGTCGTCTATGCGATGATCAAGGCCGTGATTTTTCTTTTGTCGCGTGCGCTGGCCTGACCTGCAACCGCATCGTTTCCGGAACCGAGCTGTCCCATGTGGATCGAAATAACCATCGTCGTCCTTCTGACCCTGCTCAACGGCCTGCTGGCCATGTCCGAGCTGGCTATCGTCTCGTCGCGCCCGGCGCGGCTGAAGGTGCTGGCCGACAGGGGCAACCGCGGGGCCGCGACCGCGATCCGTCTGGCCGAGGAGCCGGGACGGTTCCTGTCCTCGGTGCAGATCGGGATCACGCTGGTCGGCGTGCTGTCGGGGGCGTTTTCCGGGGCGACGCTGGGCGCGCGTCTGGCCAATGCTCTGCCCGGCTGGGGCGTGCCGCCGACGCTGGCGCAGCCCCTGGGCATGGGCGGCGTGGTCGTGGCCATCACCTATTTGTCGCTGATCCTGGGTGAGCTTGTGCCCAAGCAGATTGCCCTGCGGTCGCCCGAAACCGTCGCGGTGAAGGTCGCGCCGCTGATGAAGGGCATCTCGCGCGTCGCCGCGCCGCTGGTCTGGCTGCTGGATCGCTCGGGCAGGCTGGTGCTGTCGCTGCTGCGCCAGACAGGCGATGACGATCGCGGCATCTCGGACGAGGAAATCCGTCTGGTCATCGCCGAGGCCGAAAGCGCCGGCGTCATGCACCGTGCCGAGACCGAGATGATCGCCGGCGTCATGCGCATTGCCGACCGCAGCGCGCGCGGGCTGATGACCCAGCGTCGCGACATTGCCGCCGTCGACGTGAATGACAGCTATGCGACCATCGCACGCAAGTTCAAGGACAGCCACCGTACCCGCCTGCCGGTCAGCGACGGCAACGAAAACGAGATGATCGGCGTCGTTGCCAGCGCCGACCTGATTTCGGTGAATGGCCAGCAGTTCGATCTGCGTGCGCTGATGAAGCCCGCCCCGATCATCCCCGAGACCATGGACGCCCCCGAGGTCATCGCCAAGCTGCGCGCCTCTCCGGGTCAGATGCTGCTGGTCTATGACGAGTACGGCCATTTCGAGGGCGTGGTGACGCCGATGGACGTGCTTGAGGCGATCACCGGCGAATTCGTCGGCATGGATGACGACGAACCGAAACTGGTCCAGCGCGAGGATGGCAGCCTGCTGATCGCGGGCTGGATGCCGGTCGATGAATTCGCCGACCGCCTGTCGGTGCCGCTGTCGGACGATCACGACTATTCGACCGTCGCCGGACTGGTGCTGGATCTGGCGGGCGCAATCCCGCAGGTGGGCGATGTGGTGGAATGGGACGGCTGGCGGATCGAGGTCGTCGACCTTGACGGGCGGAGGATCGACAAGCTGCTGGTGTCGCGCCCCGCGCGCAGCGATTAATGCGCCCCGCACGCGCCGATTAAGGGGGGTTCTTGTTCCGGCGCATCGTGATAATCACCGCTTATGAACTTCACGCTGCGCCAGATCACCTATTTCCTTGCCGTCGCGCGGCTGCGCAACTTCGGACGCGCGGCCGAGGTATCCAACGTCTCGCAACCCGGCCTCTCCAGCCAGATTGCCCAGCTTGAGGCGCGTCTGGGCGGTGCGCTGTTCGAACGCGGCGCGGGCACCGGGCCGGTTCGGCTGACCGCGCTGGGGGACCGGCTGCTGCCCATCGCGCAAGAGCTGATGGATTCGGCGCAGCGCTTGCAGGCTGTGGCGCGGGCGGGACGTGGCGCGCTGACCGGCAAGCTGCGGCTGGCACTGATCCCGACGGTGGCGCCCTATCTGATCCCGCATCTGATCTCGGCCCTGCGGCAAAGCCATCCGGCGCTGGATCTGGAACTGCATGAGGTGGTGACCGACGACCTGCTGGCCGGGATCGCCAGCCATCGTTACGACGCCGGGCTGATGGCCCTGCCGGTGATGGAAGCGGGCATCATGGCCGAGCCGGTCCTGCGCGACGGCTTTCTGGTCGCCCTGTCCGAGGATGACACCACCTTCCTGTCCGGCCCCGCCAAGCCCGAAAGCATTGCGGCGGAACGCCTGCTGCTGCTGGCCGACGGGCATTGTCTGCGCGATCAGGCGCTGGAGGTCTGCGGCATGCGCAACCCGCGCCGCAAGGTGAACCTTGAGGCGGCATCGATGGCCACGCTGATGCGGATGGTGTCAAGCGGGCTGGGGATGACGCTGATCCCGCGCATCGCCCTCGCCGATGAGAACCACGATGGCCGCTTGCGCATCGTGCCCTTTGCCGCGCCAGAACCCTCACGCGATCTGGCAGTGGTCTGGCGGCGCAATGCCGATGCCGGAACCGATGCGCGGGCGTTGGCCGAGGTGATCCGCGGCCTTGCCCCCGCGCTGGGGGTTCAGGCGCTCACTTCCTGATGGTGACTGGAAGCGTCATGGGCGTCGCCTTGCCAGACGGCGGCGGCGGCATCTTGGGCAGTCTGGCTGCCTGACGCGCCAGCGCGGCATCGGTCTTGGCATCGCCGGTCGAACTCCCCAACCGACCGCCCGAGACACTTCCATTCGCGTTGATGGTGAACAACACGGTCACATGGACCCCGCCTTTGTTCAGCCTTGCCCGCATCATGTGGCGGGCCACCGAAGATTGCACCTTGGATTGCCATGACGCCACCTGTTTGGCCGAGGGCGCGCCGCCCTGAGACGGAGCTGCCGTGCGGGTCGAAGGCTGAGCGCGGAGCGTGGTCGTGGCCTTGCGGGCGGTCTGCTCTTCTTTGGCGACTTCCTTCTTCTTCTCGACCTTCTTCGGTTCCGGTTCCTTCTGGACGACCTTGGGTTCCGGCTCCGGCTCGGGTTCGGGAGGCTCGGGGCGGGTCTTGGGACGCACAGATTTCTGCAGCACCACCGCATCGGCGGGCGGCGGGAACAGCGTGTTCATGTCCGGCAGCGGTTCCAGCTGCGGCAGCGGCTCATCCATGACGAAATCGGGCGCAGGTTCGGGTTCCGGCTCGGGCTCTGGTTCAGGCTCCGGCGTGGGTTCGGGCGCGGCCTCGGCGATTTCCGGGGCCTCTGCCTCATCCGGCGGGGCTGCGGCCTCGGGCATCGGGGCCAGTTCGACAAAGATCGGGTCGGGCAGGCCGGGGGGCGCTGCCGCCTCGGCCCGATGCATGATCCAGATCGCGCCGCCCAGATGCGCGGCCAGCACGACGACCGCTACCGAGCCCCAAAGCGCGCCATCGCGTATCGCCGCCTGCGCGCTCATGGCTGAGGGGTTCCGGCGGGGGCAGGAGCAGGAGCGGCGGCCGGAGCGGCGGCGGCAGGGACCGCGCCGGGCGCTGCGGCGGTCGATTCCAACCCGACCAGCGCGATTTTCAGGTAGCCGGTCTCGCGCAGCGTGTTCATCACGCCCATAAGGTCGCCATAGGTCACGGCCTTGTCGGCGCGCAGGAAGATGCGCCTTTCGTGGTCATTCTCGGTGGCGGTGGCCAGTGCTGCGGCCAGACCGCCCGCCGGAATATCGTCATTGCCCAAGGCCAGCGTCAGGTCGGGCTTGACCGTGACCCAGACCGGTTGATCCGGGCGCTGCGCGGGGGTCGCATTGGAAACCGGCAGGTCCACATTCACATCGACCGTCGCCAGCGGGGCGGCGACCATGAAGATGATCAGCAGCACCAGCATGACGTCGATGAAGGGGGTGACGTTGATCTCGTGGTTCTCGACCAGATCGTCGCCTTGCGATTCGCGGACACTGCCAGCCATGGCTCAGACCTCGCTGCGAGGGGTGGTGCCGCGGAAATCCAGATCGCGGCTGACAAGACGCTTCACCCCGGCCGAGGCATTGGCCAGACGCAGCCGGTAGCCGGTGATGGCGCGGGCAAAGACGTTGTAGATGACGACGGCCGGAATTGCGGCGACCAGACCGATGGCGGTGGCCAGCAGCGCCTCGGCGATGCCGGGGGCGACGACGGCAAGGTTGGTGGTCTGCGATTCCGAAATGCCGATGAAGCTGTTCATGATGCCCCAGACGGTCCCGAACAGCCCGACGAACGGCGCGGTCGAGCCGATGGTCGCCAGAACCCCGGTGCCACGGCCCATGCGGCGGCTGGCAACGGCCTCGATGCGGTCAAGATGGGACTCAACGCGCTCTTTCAGCCCGGAATCGCCCGCCACGTCCAGTGCCGGGGCCGAGCGGTCATATTCCGTCGCCGCTGCCTTGATCATGCGCGAGACAGGGTCCTTGCGTCGCCCGGTGGCGGCAAGGGCCGCGGGCAGGCTGGTTGCGGATTCAACGCGGCGGATGCCGGTCTGAACGCGGCGCAGCGCCCCCATCAGTTCAAGGAATTTCGCGAAAAGCACGGTCCAGGTCACGACCGAGGCGAATGCCAGCCCGATCATCACGCCCTTCACGACCCAGTCAGCGGCCCAGAACATCCCCATCGGCGACAGGTCATGGGGCAGGTTCGGATCGCGCTCCTGCGGGGAAAGCGGTTCCAGCGCGTCCTGGATCACTTCGGGCAGGATGCTGCTGGAGGTGGGTGCTGCCAGCTGCGCCTCGGGTACCGGAGCGGGGACGATCGCCGGAGTGGCAGCCACAGGCGCGGCTTCGGTGGACGCTGCCGGAGCGGTTGCCGGTGCAGGAACAGTTGCTGGTGCGGCAGGAACGGTCGCAGGCGGCGTCGACACCGCAGGCACCTCGGTCGTCGTGACCGGGGCTGCGGGTGCTGCCGGTTCAGTGGCTGCGGGTGCGGTCTGCGCCGGCTCGACCGCTGGGGCCACGGCGCCATTTGCCGCCTCCTGCGCGCAAAGGGGCGAAGCCGTCGCCAGACATGCTAGAACAAGTGCGGTCCCCACGCGGGTGCGCGGCAGCGACGATTGGCTCATGGTGATCCTTCGTATCTTCGGCATTAGATCCGTCCGCACTGGCTGATGGCGCATCCTTTCCACGAAAGGAATTCCGCCCCATGGCCGCGGCTTTTGCGGAGGGTATTAATCTTCGGGGTAAAATTGTCAACTATTGGCCGGGTTTCAGGCCCCGGTATCTGGCGTCCCTGCCGTCCAATAGGCCGCCAGATGGGCGTGCCGTTTGTCATGGCCCAGCTTGTCCAGCAGCAGATGCCGCAGCATGGCGATCCGGGACTTTTCTCCTGCCATCCAAAGATGTTCGGTGGATTCCGGGGGGCTTTCCTGCAGGATCGTGGCCAGAGCCTCGGCCCCGTCCGGCAGGGGGGTCACGGAAATGTTCCCGGTCTTGGGCATAGGATAGTCGGATTCTGCCCCCAGAAGCCATGCTGTCCCCATGGCATCGGGGCGCGACTCGAGGATGCGGGCGATGGCGGGCCACGCGGTCTGGTCCCCGGCCAGCAGCAAGCGCTCGGTCGTCGGAATGCCGCCGCCCGACGGCCCCATCAAGCCGACCAGATCGCCCTCGGGTCCGGCCAAAGCCCAATCCGAGATACGCCCGCCATGATGCAGGAAGATGTCGGTCTCAAGCCAGCCGGCATCGGCATCGATGGCCCGCACCGTATAGACCGGTCGATGCAGCGTCTTGGTCCCGGAGGGCCATTGCACCTGCCCGTTCGCACCCAGCCGTGGCCATTCGGGGGCCGTGTCACCCGCCACCGGCAGGACCAGCCGGAAATGGATCGAATCCAAGGTCGCCAGCCGCCCCAGATCAGGGCCATGCAACCGCATGCGCAAAAAATCCGCCGAGATCCGCCGCACCTTGCCCACCCGCGCCAGACTGAAATTCGCCGGCGGCTTGCCGATATCGGCCAGTGAGGACCAGCGCAGGCGCTGCACCGTTTCGGGCATGGTTTCGGCCAGATGCTCGACGATGGCTTCCTGAATGGCCGACAGCCATTCGGGACGATGCGCATGGGCAAAGACCAGCACGTCGCCGCCGCGCTTCTTGACGCCAAACTCGCCCAGCTCCGTCTCGCACCAGGTCGAGCGGCCATGCCCATCATGGACCTCCAACCCATGCTCCAGCGCCTCTTGCCGCAACAGCAGGTCCAGCGGGGCGAAATCGATGCCCCGCAGCATGGCTTCGGACTGGAACTCGGGTGGCGTGGTCAGTCGCATCGCATTTCTTTCATTGGCACAGGGAACCCTTATGCCCGCACCCAGCCCCGGCGCATGATATCACGCGCCAAGGCCCGATTTCACCGTTTTACAAATACCCATGCGACGGCGCAGGTCGCACAGGTCAGGCCGATTGGGCGATCAGCCGTGCCGCCGCTTCGATCCCGCCCGGTCCATGGGCAATGCCAAGCGCATCCATCCCGGCCTCGATCACCGCCAGCGTGCCCAGCAGCTGATGGGCGCTGACATGGCCCATATGGGCGATGCGCAGCCCGGCTTCGGGATCGGCAGCGCCAAGGCCGACGCCCAGCGTCAGCCCGGCCTTTTCCTGCGTCCAGGCCCGCAGCGCAGTGGCATTCGGGATCGTCGCCGCCGTGACCGAGCGCGCGCGCCCGGCCGGGTCCGCGACCACCGTGGAAATCCCGGTCCCGCCCGCACCCCATGCCTCCAGCGCAGCCCAGGTCGCGCGGGCCAGCGCCTCGTGCCGAGCCCAGGCGACGGGCAGCGTTTCCTCGTCCAGCAGCAGGGTCAGCGCCTCGTTCATGCCATAGACATGCTGAACCGGCGGCGTGCCGCCCCAGAACTGCCACAACTCCTGCGCCTCGGATCGCGGCGTCCAGTCCCAGTACGGCGTCGCCAGATCGGTGCGGCCCAGCAGCTTCACCCGGTCCGAGAACCAGACCAGCGCCAGTCCCGGCGGCACCATCAGCCCCTTCTGACTGGCCGAAACCAGCAGGTCGATGCCCCACTCATCCATCAGCAACGGCTCGCAACCCAGCGAGGCGATGGCATCGACGGCCAGCAGCGCCGGGTGATCGCCCATCGCCGCACGGATCGCCGGAATATCGGCCCGCGCCGAACTGGCGGTATCGACCTGACAGACCAGCACGGCCTTGATCCGGCCCTCGCGGTCCTCGGCCAGACGTTCGGCCAGCCTTTGCGGATCGGGCGGGCTTAGTCCGAAATCCAGCGTCTCGACCTCGATCCCCAGCCCCCGCGCGGTCTGCGCCCAGCCCCGCCCGAAATGGCCCGAGGTCAGCACCAGTGCCAGCTCGCCCCGGTTGAACAGGTTCACGTTCGCGGCTTCCCAGCCGGCATGGCCATTGCCGATATAGGGTACGCAATGCGCCGACGTTCCGGCCAGACGCTTCAGCCGTGCGATCATGGCCAGGTTTTCCTGCGCCAGTTCGGGGCCATAAATGTCGGGGGAGGGGCGGTGCATCGCGCGCAACACGCGGTCGGGAACGGGCGAGGGGCCGGGGATGGCGATGACCGGACGCCCAAGGGCAAAGCTCATGACGTGACGCCTTTTTTGCAGAACGTGCAATCGGTAGGCCCGCGCCGTTGCGGCGTCAACCGGGGGCGGCCCTTGCCCTGAGGGGCTGCGCGGCTTATCCCTTGGCGAGTTTCTTGCGGGGCAGCGATGGCCGAAAAAATCCAGAAAACAGCCAATCTGTTCTCACGCATGTGGCGGGACTACCTGCATCCCTACTGGGCGCGGATCTCGCTGGCACTGTTCTTCCTGGTCCTTGAGGGCTCGACGCTGGGCCTGCTCAGCTGGATGCTGAAGCCGCTTTTCGACCGCGTCTTCGTCGGTGGCGACAGCGACGCGATCTGGTGGGTCGGCGGCGTGATCTTTGGCCTGTTCCTGCTGCGGGCCGCGACTTTCGTTATCAACCGAAGCCTGATGACCTCGGTGTCGCTGGCGGTGTCGACGACGATGCAGACCGACATGCTGCGCCATGTGATGACGCTGGACGGGGCATTCTTCCAGAAGAACCCTCCCGGCGCGATGATCGAGCGGGTGCAGGGCGATTCCATCGCGGTGCAAGGGGTATGGTCCACCTTCATCTCGGGGATGGGGCGCGACATCGTCTCGTTGGTGTCGCTGTTCGGCGTGGCGATCGCGGTCGATCCGGAATGGACCTTGGCCGCGCTGATCGGTGCGCCGCTGCTGATCCTGCCGATGGTCATGGTCCAGCGCTACATCCGCCGCAAGATGCGCCAGAACCGCCAGAATGCCAGCCAGCGCGCCACCCGTCTGGATGAGGTCCTGCACGGTATCAACGCGGTCAAGCTGAACCGGATGGAGGATTATCAGGCCGGTCGCTTCGCCCAGATCGTCGACCGCATCCGCATCGGCCAGATCAAGATGTCAGCCATCGGCGCGACGGTTCCGGCACTGGTCGACGTGGTGACCGGCCTTGGTTTCATGGGCGTCCTTTGGCTGGGCGGGGCCGAGGTCATGTCGGGCGAACGCACGGTCGGCGACTTCATGTCCTTCTTTACCGCCATGGCACTGGCCTTCCAGCCGCTGCGTCGCTTGGGCACCCTTGCGGGCACCTGGCAAACCGCCGCCGCCAGCCTTGAGCGTATCTATGAAATCCTCGACATGCGGCCCACGATTACCTCGGGGCCGCGCCGCGAGGCTCCGCCGGACACTACGATCCGGCTGGAGGATGTGCATCTGTCCTATGACAACCACCCGGTGCTGAACGGCCTGACCTTCACCGCCGAGGCGGGGCAGACCACCGCGCTGGTCGGGCCGTCCGGGGCGGGAAAGTCGACGGTCTTCAACCTGCTGACCCGCATGGTCGATCCGGCCTCGGGCAGCATCACCCTGGGCGGGGTGCCGCTGGCCGAGTTCGATCTGGCGACCCTGCGCGACCAGTTTTCCACCGTCAGTCAGGACGCGGCCCTGTTCGATGAGACCCTGCGCGAGAACATCCTGCTGGGCCATGCCGAGGACGAACCCCGCCTTCGCGCCGCCATCGAGGCCGCCCATGCCGCCGATTTCGTCGATCCGCTGCCCTATGGCCTGGACACGCCTGCCGGACCGCGCGGCTCGGCCCTGTCGGGCGGGCAGCGCCAGCGCGTCGCCATCGCCCGCGCCATCCTGCGCGATGCCCCGGTCCTGCTGCTGGACGAGGCAACCAGCGCGCTTGACGCACAAAGTGAGCGGCTGGTCCAGCAGGCGCTGGACGGGTTGTCGGTCGGCCGCACCACTTTGGTCATCGCGCACCGCCTGTCCACCATCCGGCAGGCCGACAAGATCATCGTGCTGGAAGCCGGCAGGGTTGTCGAAGAGGGCAGCCATGACCAGTTGATGGAAAAGGGCGGCGCTTATGCGGCGCTGGTCAGATTGCAATTCGGAGAAGAATGATGCGGCGGATTCTGGCGGTCTCGGGGCCGGATCGGGTGCAGTTCCTGCAAGGACTGGTGACGAACAAGGTCGGCGACGTGCCGGTCTGGGCGGCGCTGCTGACCCCGCAGGGCAAGTATCTGGCCGATTTCCTGATCGTGCCCATGGGCGAGCGGCTGCTGATCGACGTGGACGAACGGCTGGCCGACGACCTGATGCGCAGGCTGACGATGTACAAGCTGCGCTCGGCGGTGACGATTGAGGCGACCGACCTGACCGTTTCACGTGGCACGGGCGACATGCCCGACGCGGCCATTGCCGATCCGCGCCATCCAGCACTTGGCTGGCGGCTGTATGGCGGCACGGGCGATGACGGCAGCGATTTCGACGCGATCCGGGTCGAGCATTGCATCCCCGAGTCGTTGGTCGAACTGATCCCGAACGACACCTTCATTCTTGAGGCCGGGTTCGAGCGTCTGCATGGCGTCGATTTCCGCAAGGGCTGCTATGTCGGGCAGGAGGTCACTGCGCGGATGAAGCACAAGACCGACTTGCGCAAAGGGCTGGTCACTGTCGGCATCGCGGGCGAGGCCCCGACCGGCACGCCGATCCTGATGGCCGACGGGCGCGAGGCAGGCACGCTTTTCACCCAATCGGGCGGGCACGCCATCGCCTATATGCGCTTTGATCGCATGGGCGAGGGGCTGGTTGCGGGGGATGCCCGCATCCTCGCGTGAGCGAGCCGGAGCGTATCCGCCGCATCGTCCATGTCGACATGGACGCGTTTTTCGCGTCCGTCGAGCAACGCGACAATCCCGACCTGCGCGGCCAGCCGGTCGCCGTGGGTGGTATTCAGCGCGGCGTCGTCGCCGCCGCCAGCTATGAGGCGCGGCGGTTCGGGGTGCGCTCGGCCATGCCCTCGATGCGGGCAAAGCGGCTGTGCCCGGACCTGATCTTCGTCAAGCCGCGCTTCGAGGTCTATAAATCCGTCAGCCAGCAGATCCGCGCGATCTTTGCCGATTACACGCCGCTGATCGAACCCTTGTCGCTGGACGAGGCCTATCTGGACCTGACCGATTATCTTGATGGCCGCACGGCCACCCGCATCGCGCAGGAAATCCGTGCCCGCATCCGCGAGGTGACGGGGCTGACCGCCTCGGCCGGGGTCAGCTACAACAAGTTTCTGGCGAAACTGGCTTCGGATCAGCGAAAGCCCGACGGGCTGTTCGTGATCCCGCCCGAGGCCGGGGCCGAGTTTGTGCAATCCCTGCCCATCGGCCGCTTTCACGGCGTCGGCCCCGCGACCGCTGCCCGGATGGAATCGCATGGCATCCTGACCGGCGCGGATCTGGCGCGGCAAAGCCTTGAGTTCCTGACCGCGCGCTTCGGGAAATCGGGGACCTATTACTGGAACATCGCCCGCGGCATCGACACCCGAGAGGTCAAACCCGACCGCATCCGCAAATCCATCGGGGCCGAGAACACGTTTTTCGACGATTTGCGCGACATCGGCGCGGCGCATGCGGAACTGGCACCTCTGGCCGACAAGGTGTGGCGGCATGCGGTCGCCTCGGGCAAGGCTGGGCGCACCGTGACGCTCAAGGTGAAATACGGGGATTTTCGGCAGATGACGCGGGCGAAGTCGCTGCCGCGTCCGGTGGCGAGCCGGGACGAGATGCTGGAGATCGCGCGGGAATTGCTGGAGCCGGTCTTTGCCGATCCGCATGGGGTCAGGCTGCTGGGGATCACGCTTTCCGCGCTTGAGGCGGCGGGGGCAGAGACTGCCCCGCGCCAGCTTGGCCTGTTTGATCAGGCATAGGGTCGGTCAGGCGTAAAGATTGGTCGCGCCGACTTTTTCGTGGATGCCGTTCACCGTGGCCTTGTCCAGCCCCAGCGCGGTCGCCAGCGAATGCAGGTATTCGGCCTCATTGCGGTTGTCGAAGTCGATGGCCATCAGCGACATCGTGTAGATCTGCGGACCCAGACCCTGCGGCACTTCCTTGGCAAGGGCGGCGGCGTCGACCGGGGCGGCCATCTGCTCGCGGATGAAGGCGCGTTCCTCATCGTCAAGCTCGCCCAGTTCGGCGGTCAGGCGGGCCTGTTCGGCCTCGTCGATCTTGCCGTCGGATTTCGCGGCCTGGATCATCGCGCGCAAGATCAGCCCGGCCACCGCATTCTGTTCCGGGGTGGGGGTGATCGAGGGCTCGCCGCCATTGACCAGCGCGTCGTTCAGCACCTCGCCGAAGCTGGCGTCATTCGCGGGCTGAGAGCCCTTCTGCGCCAAGCCGCCAGCGGGCGTTCCAGCCTTGGCCTGTCCGCCGCCCAGAAGCTCGCCAAGGATGCCGCCAAGGCCACCAGCCGCAGCGCCGCCAGCAAGGATCTGGCCCAGACCGCCACCGGTGCCTGCACCTGCGCTGGTCGTGCCGCCGCCGCGCCCGGCGGTCAGTTGGTCAAGGATGCCGCCAAGGCCGCCACTGGCACGCCCCGAGGGCGAATGCGCCCCACCATAGGGCGAGCCGCCGCCTGCGCCGGGCGCGCGACCGCCCAGAATCTGGCCAAGGATGTCGCCAAGGCCACCCGCACCGGTGCCAGCCCCGGCCTGACGGCCAGCTGTACCGCCGCTTTTGCCGACGATCTCATCAAGGATGCTGCCTGAAGGCGCGTTCCGGGCCTGGGTCGAGCCACCCGCCGCTCCGCCGCCCTGGGCATTCTTCATCATCGTACCGATACCCTTCGCCAGCATGATACCGGCCGCAACGCGGGCAAGTGATTTCATTAGGCTCATGTCGTCCTCCGACGTGAAAGGGCGCCCACCGCATAACGGGGCGCCATCCCCTGCTAAAGCCTGCTGGACCGGGCTTGGTTCCAAGCCGATTTCCTGACCCTGCGTTCATCGGTTTCGTTATCACGGTGCTGCTAGGCTACCCTTGATTTTTCCGCGCCACGATTATAAGTCGCGGCGGATGTTTCACGATGGGGCTGTCGCGCGGGTGGCCCCTCCGATAGGAGGCCATGATGGCAAAGGCAAAGTTTGAACGGAATAAGCCGCACGTCAACATCGGGACGATTGGTCACGTTGACCACGGCAAGACGACTCTGACGGCTGCGATCACCAAGTATTTTGGTGAATTCAAGGCCTATGACCAGATTGACGGTGCGCCGGAAGAGCGCGCTCGTGGCATCACGATCTCGACCGCGCACGTCGAGTACGAGTCGGAAGCGCGTCACTACGCCCACGTCGACTGCCCCGGCCACGCCGACTACGTCAAGAACATGATCACCGGTGCTGCCCAGATGGACGGCGCGATCCTGGTCGTGAACGCTGCTGACGGCCCGATGCCGCAGACCCGCGAGCACATCCTGCTGGGCCGTCAGGTCGGCATCCCCTACATGGTCGTCTACCTGAACAAGGTCGACCAGGTGGATGACGAAGAGCTGCTGGAACTGGTCGAGATGGAAGTTCGCGAGCTTCTGTCCTCCTATGACTACCCCGGCGATGACATTCCGATCATCAAAGGCTCGGCTCTGGCCGCAATGGAAGGCCGCGACCAGGCTATCGGCGAGGACTCGATCCGCGCTCTTATCGCTGCTGTCGACGAATACATCCCGACGCCCGAGCGCGCCATCGACCAGCCGTTCCTGCTGCCGATCGAAGACGTGTTCTCGATCTCGGGCCGCGGCACCGTTGTGACCGGCCGTATCGAGCGTGGCGCTGTCAACGTCGGCGACGAACTGGAAATCGTGGGCATCCGCGACACCAAGAAAACCACCTGCACCGGCGTGGAAATGTTCCGCAAGCTGCTGGATCGTGGGGAGGCTGGCGACAACGTTGGCGTTCTGCTGCGCGGCATCGACCGTGACGGCGTCGAGCGTGGCCAGGTTCTGGTGAAGCCGAAGTCGGTGACCCCGCACACCCAGTTCGAAGCTGAAGCTTATATCCTGACCAAGGAAGAGGGTGGCCGTCACACGCCGTTCTTCGCCAACTACCGTCCGCAGTTCTACTTCCGCACCACGGACGTCACCGGTACCGTCAAGCTGCCGGAAGGCACCGAGATGGTGATGCCGGGCGACAACCTGAAGTTCGAAGTCGAACTGATCGCTCCGATCGCGATGGAAGAGAAGCTGCGCTTCGCCATCCGTGAAGGCGGCCGCACCGTCGGCGCCGGCGTTGTGTCGAAAATCCTGAAGTAATTCGGGACCGGGCTTTGCGTGGGGTGCGCTCAAGCACACCCTACGGGGGGCCGGGGTAGGGTGCGCTTGAGCGCACCTTCACCAGATATCATCGGGTGATCCCCTCGGGGATATCGCGATGAGAGGGCCGTCCCGAAAGGGACGGCCTTTTCCGTTTTCGGCACCCTGGTGAAGCCGGATGGACAGGCGCGGGCAATGGCGACATCCTTGAAGGGACAGCAAAACCGCGCCGTCATCGGAATGGCCGGTTGCATGTCCGACAGGGAGGAAGACGCATGCCACAACGTCCCACCGTCATTCTGGTCCATGGTTTCTGGGGAGGAGCCGCGCATTGGGCCAAGGTCATCATCGAGCTGCACAGGCGCGGCCATACCGACATCCACGCCGTCGAAAACCCGCTGACGTCGCTGGCCGATGATGTCGCGCGCACGCAGAAGATGGTCCGTCAGATCGACGGCCCCGTGCTGTTGGTCGGACATTCCTATGGCGGCGCCGTGATCACCGAGGCGGGCGATCTGCCCAATGTCGCGGGGCTGGTCTATGTCGCGGCCTTCGCCCCCGATGCCGGGGAAAGCCCGGGCAGCATCAGCCAGGCCAAACCGCCCGAGGCCTTTGCGAATATCGCGCCGGACAGCGACGGCTATCTGTGGGTGAAGCCCGAAAAATACCGCGAGAGCTTCTGTCAGGACCTGTCCGAGGACGAGGCGCTGGTCATGGCCGTGACGCAAAAGGCTCCGCTGGGCAGCACCTTTGGTGACGCGATCTCGGCCCCGGCATGGAAGGTCAAGCCAAGCTGGTATCAGATCTCGACCCTCGATCGGATGATCCATCCCGAGAACCAGCAGATGATGGCGGCGCGGATGAACCCCAAAGACACGATCAGCCTTGAGGCCAGCCATGCCTCATTGGCGTCGCAGCCGGGACGTATCGCCGATCTGATCGACATGGCGGTCGAGGGCACTGCTGGCTGAGCCTGCGGTTCCATCGCACCCGGCGGGGACATGCGCCCTGCCGGGCAAACTCCGCCGAATGTGGCGGCTGTGCTGAACCGCGTCGCGGTTTCAGAGTTGTTCCCGCAGTTTGGGCTACCCGCAGGAGGACGGCATGGACGGCAATGGCAGAAGGAAGGCATCCGACTTTCACCCCCGCATTCTGGAAATCTTTGACGGCTACGTGCATGGCCGCATCAGCAAGCGCGACTTCATGGCGCAGGCCGCGCAATTCGCGACCGTGGGCATGACCGCCGCAGCGATCTTCGAGGCGCTCAAGCCCGACTATGCGCTGGCCCAGCAGGTGCCGCCGGACGATCCGGCCATCCGCACCGAGACCGTCAGCTATGACAGCCCCGAGGGAAACGGCAAGATATCGGGCCTGATGGCGCGCCCGGCGGTCGCGCAGGGCAAACTGCCCGCGGTGCTGGTCGTCCACGAAAATCGCGGGCTGAACCCCTATATCGAGGATGTCGTGCGTCGTCTGGGCAAGGCGGGCTATCTGGCATTCGGGCCTGACGGGCTCAGTTCCGTCGGCGGCTATCCCGGAAATGACGAAAAGGGCCGCGAGATGCAGTCCAACCTCGATCCGGCCAAGCTGATGGAGGACTTCTTCGCCGCATATGAATTCCTGCGCGATCACCCCGATTCGACCGGCAAGGTTGGCTGCGTCGGCTTCTGCTATGGCGGGGGCGTGTGCAATGCGCTGGCCGTGGCCTATCCCGACCTGTCGGCTTCGGTCCCCTTCTATGGCCGCCAGCCGCGGCCCGAGGAGGTCGTGCGGATCAAGGCGCCCTTGCTGATCCATTACGCCGAGAATGACGAACGGGTGAACGCGGGCTGGCCGGACTATGAGGCAGCACTGAAAGCGGATGGCAAGGAATACCAAGCCTTCATCTATCCCGGCACTCAGCACGGTTTCCACAATGACACCACGCCCCGCTACGATGAGGCGGCGGCGAAGCAGGCCTGGGACCGGACCTTGGCCTTCTTTGCCGAAAAGCTTGCCAACTGACACGTTCTGTCAGCAGTGACCTGCCAGACTGGACCCTGCCGAAGTTTCGGCGGGGTTCCTGCGGAGGTGAGCGATGAAGACCTATCACGGTTCCTGCTTTTGCGGCGCGGTGCGCTTCGAGGCGGATGGCGATCTGGCCGAGGGCACGATGCGGTGCAATTGCAGCTTTTGCCGCAAGATGCGCTACTGGGAAATGCGTCTGTCCGATCCTGCCGGATTTCGCGTGACGGCGGGACAGGAGCATCTGGCCGAGACGCCGCGACGAAATGGTGACGACATCGACATGCACCACCGCTTTTGCGTGCAATGCGGCACGCGGCTGTGGACCGAAGGCAATATCGCCGATCTGGGTGGGCGTTTCGTCATGGTCTGTGTCAGCGCGCTGGACGACGCGACCGAGGCGGAACTGATCGCTGCCCCGATCTATTATGCCGATGGCGCTCATGATGCCTGGTGGGACCCCGCGCCCGAAACGCGGCATCTGTAGCCCCCCTTGCAAATTCGCTTGCGGCCATGAGACTGTGCCGCCGGGCGACGAGGGCGTCCGAAAACTCCACGAGGTTTGACATGTTCAGCTGGTTCGAAAGCCGGCTCGATCCCTATCCTGCCGATCCGCCGCGTATGCCGCCCAAGGGGCTGTGGCGATTCATCCTGCATTTCTCGCGGGGGGCATGGGGCTATATGCTGGCCATGTCGGCCTGCTCGGCGCTGATCGCGGTCTTCGAGGTGATTCTGTTCGGCTATATGGGCGATCTGGTCGATCGGCTGGCCGGGACCGGGCGGGATCAATTCTGGCAGGTCGAGGGCAGCCGGCTGCTGGCGATGGCGGCGATTCTGGTGATCGGCATTCCGCTGCTGCAGATCGTCTTCTCGCTGCTGATGCACCAGACGCTGATGGGCAACCTGCCGCAGCGCATCCGCTGGCAGGCGCATCGCTACCTGCTGCGCCAGTCGATGAGCTATTTTCAGGACGAATTCGCCGGGCGCATCGCCACCAAGCTGATGCAGACCGCCTTGGCCGTGCGCGAAGTGGCGATGAAGTTTCTGGACGTGCTGGTCTATGTCGGCGTGTATTTCCTGGGGGCGCTGGTGCTGGCGGCCTCGACCGATGGCTGGCTGGCGGTGCCCTTTGTCATGTGGGGCGTTCTTTACGGGCTGATGCTGTGGTGGCTGGTGCCGCTGATCGGCCGCGTCAGCGAGGCGCAGGCCGATGCCCGTGCCGTCATGACCGGCCGGGTCGTCGACAGCTATACCAATATCTCGACGGTGAAGCTGTTCTCGCACAGTTCGCGCGAGGAGGCTTATGTCCGCGACAGCATGGACGGGTTCCTGCAGACGGTGCATCGCCAGATGCGGCTGGCCTCGGTGCAGAACATCCTGCTGTCCTCGCTGAATTCGGGCCTGACCTTCTCGGTCACGGCGCTGGGGATCTGGCTGTGGACCCAAGGCCGGATCGAGGTGGGCGCAGTGGCGATTGCCATCCCGCTGGCGCTGCGACTGGGCAACATGTCGCATTGGATCATGTGGGAGTTCGCCGGGCTCTTCGAAAATATCGGCACGGTGCGGGACGGTATCGGCTCACTGGCGCTGCCGCGCATGGTGACGGATGCGCCCGAGGCAAAGCCATTGGTGGTGACGCGCGGCGCGGTCGAGTTCCGCGATGTGACCTTCCGCTATGGGGATGCCGATGGCGGCAAGGGCACCACGGTTCTGGACCACCTGACCCTGAACATCGCTCCGGGCGAACGGATCGGTCTGGTCGGGCGGTCAGGCGCTGGCAAGTCGACGCTGGTGAACCTGCTGCTGCGTTTCCACGACATCAGCGCGGGGCAGATCCTGATTGACGGTCAGGATGTCAGCCGCGTGACGCAGGAATCGCTGCGCGCGGCCATCGGGGTGGTGACGCAGGACACCTCGCTGCTGCACCGCTCGATCCGGGACAATATCAGCTATGGCCGCCCCGACGCGAGCGAGACCGAAATCCTGCGCGCCGCCGATCTGGCCGAGGCCAGCGATTTCGTCGGAGCCTTGGGCGATTCGCAGGGCAGACGGGGTCTGGATGCGCATGTTGGTGAGCGGGGGGTCAAGCTCTCGGGTGGCCAGCGTCAGCGCATTGCCATTGCCCGCGTGCTGCTGAAGGACGCCCCGATCCTTGTGCTGGACGAAGCGACCAGTGCCTTGGACAGCGAGGTCGAGGCCGCGATCCAGAGCCAGCTTGAAATGTTGATGCAGGGTAAGACCGTCATCGCCATTGCGCACAGGTTGTCGACCATTGCGCGGATGGACCGGCTGGTGGTTATGGACCGCGGCCGCATCGTCGAGCAGGGCAGTCATGACGAATTGCTGGTCCGCGGCGGCATCTATGCCGGGCTATGGGCGCGGCAGTCGGGTGGTTTTCTGGAAAGCGACGACAGTGACGTATCCGAGCCTGTCCGGGCAGAAATGCGCAAGGCCTAGGGTGTAGCAGACGGCGATGGAAATGGCGCGGATCTGGCTTCACATCGGGATGATGAAGACGGGCACCTCCGCGCTGCAGGAATGGTTCGCGACGCATGAGGAGACGCTGCTGGCGCAGCGGCTGCTTTATGTCCGGGTCAAGCCGAAGCTTCCTGCCAGCATGGTGCCGCCGACGCCATGCTGGCTGCGATCCGGTCGCGGATCGAGCAGGTCCAGCCCGAAGATGTGCTGATCTCGGCCGAATCCTTCTCGGTTCACGGCCCGCAAGTGGCGGGGCCGCTGTTCGCGGCGCTGGCCGGGCACCCCCTCCGTATTCTGGTCTGGTTGCGGCGTCAGGACCGCTATGCCGAGGCGGTTTACAAGCAGACCGTCAAATGGAACGGTGCCAGCTCCAATCCTGATGCGGTGCTGCGCCGGATTGCCCTGCAGCTGAATTACGAGCAGCTGCTGGTGAAGTGGCAGGAAGCCTACCCACAGGCCGAAATCATCCTCCGCATCTATGAAGAAGCCGCGCCGGGACCTGTGCCGGACAGCATTGCGGATATGCTGGCGGTGATGGGCCGGGCGCGGCTGGTGCCACAGGAAAGCGCCGGGCATCGCCGAACTGGTCACGCATTACACTGGGATTCCGCGCGACGATGCCCGCGCCCTGCGACGCGCGAACCGGAAGCTGATGAATGAGCTTGACGAGGCGGCCGCCGGGCGCGGTGATCTGCTGTCGCAAGCACAGTCGGACCACATCCTTGCCCGTTTCGCGCCACGCAATGAGCGGCTGCGCAGCCGCTGGTTCCCCGAGCGGGCCACATTGTTCGCCGAGGACGCGACCGCCGACACCCAACGCGCCGACAGCGCCGAACTGCTGCAACGCTTCGACCAGCTTTTCCGGGGCGAGGGTGGAAAGGATTAACCCTTCGGCCCGGCACCCGGAAAAGACTGTGGAAATCTGCAGCGATCCGCATCGGACCCCGGAAACCGCCTTGACGACCCGAAGCGCAGGCCATATTGGGTTCCTCGACCTAGGGGTTTAGCTCAGTTGGTAGAGCATCGGTCTCCAAAACCGAGGGTCGTGGGTTCGAGTCCCCCAACCCCTGCCAGGTCTTCCGATCATCGCCATGTGTCACCACCCAGCCTCCGGCTGGATCGTGCCATGCCATGATCGCTACCACATCCACCCGAGAAAACGTGAACCGCCTGACCTTGTCAGCACGGACGCGACGCGACAGAATCGTCCTGTTTGCAAGTGCAGTATTTGAACTGCCTTCGATCCCATGGGCGGAGCGGATGCGGGCATGTCGGAATATCCGTCCCGGTCATTCGCGGGACTCAGCGAAAGGACGGCCGGATTGCTGAGCCTCCATTTGGGCGCGCACAAGACCGCCTCGACCCATCTTCAACAATCACTGCGTCAGGTCCGGGAAGAACTGGGGCAGGGCGGGCTGTGCTATGCCGGGCCCAAGACCCTGCGCGCAATGACCCTGGCCGAGGCGCTGGAAAAGGGCGGGGCCAGTCGTCCTGCACGGGAATGCCGGCAGGCCATGTCCGAACTGGCCGCGAATCATGCGCGGTTGCTGCTGTCCGAGGAAAACATCCTGGGCGGCACCCGCCGCTACAACATGATCGCGGAAAATGGCGTGCTCTATCCCCATGCCGGTCGGCGGGTGCGGCAGGTGATCCAGATGGCCGGGCGCGGTAATGCCACGCTGTTCCTGTCTCTGCGCGATCCGGCGGCCTATAACCAGTCGGCCTTTGCGCTGCAGGTCTCATTGGGGAATGAAATCGAGCTTGATCCGTGGCTGCATGGCCGCGACCCGACAAGGGTGCGCTGGTCGGGTCTGGTGAAACGGCTGGCCGCGATCGATTCCGTCGACCTGATCGTGATCTGGCGCTACGAGGACTACCGCGAATTGCGGCCCCGCGTGCTGGAACTGATGCTGGGCGAGGAACTGGCCGCGCTGATCCCCGAATTGCCACCGTCGAATGTCAGTCTCACGCAGGCGGGCTATGACTGGTTTCGCAGGCGCGCGATGGCCGATAGCGAGGAAGATCTGCGTGTGTTGGTCCGACGGGCGCAGCGTCGCTTCAGCCGAGATGCCGGCCACGCGCCGCTGCAATTGTTCGACGATGAGGTTCGTGCCCGCTCTGCGCTGATGTATGCGCGCGAGGTCTCGTTGGTGCGGGCAACCGAAAAGGTGCAGTTCCTTGATCCGTGACAGCGGCAATCGCAAAGCCGGGACCGGTTCCGGCTTGAAAATCCGCCGCGCCCGGTCTATCTGACGCGCTGCATGACCAAAGGGATCAACATGGCCAACCCCGTCCAGTTCATCAGCCAGGTGCGCGCCGAAGTCGGCAAGATCAGCTGGCCCACCCGCCGTGAGGTGGTTACCACGACGATCATGGTCCTGATCATGGCGACGCTGGCCTCGATCTTCTTTTTCCTTGTCGATCTGGCGATCAAGTCGGGTCTGGCAGGCATCCTGAGCGTCGTCGGTAGCTGAGGTCTTGCATTACAGGGCAGGGGGCGCTATGTGCTTGCGACCTGCCCGTGACGCGGCGTGCATCGATTCGGTCGTGCGCGCCGATTTCAATTTGAGCTAGTGTCGTTTGAAATGGCGTCTGGTTCTTGGGCGGAATTTGAATTGAAGGGTCTGGCGCAAGCCGGCCTGGAGTAAACAGGGGTCGATCGAGACATGGCAAAGCGTTGGTATTCGGTCAGCGTCCTGTCGAACTTTGAGAAGAAGGTCGCCGAGGCGATTCGCCAGGCTGCTGCTGAAAAGGGTCTCGAGGACGAGATCGACGAGGTTCTGGTCCCCACCGAAGAGGTGATCGAGATCCGTCGCGGCAAGAAGGTGACCTCTGAGCGTCGCTTCATGCCGGGCTATGTGCTGGTTCACATGGATCTGTCGGACCGGACCTACCACCTGGTCAACTCGATCAACCGAGTGACGGGTTTCCTGGGTGCGCATGGCAAGCCGATGCCGATGCGCGACGAAGAGGTGAACACGATTCTGCATCGCACCGGCGAAGGTGGGGTCGAGGTTGCGCCGCGCAACCTGATCCGCTTCGACGTGGGCGAGAAGGTGAACGTGACCGACGGGCCCTTCGAGGGCTTCTCGGGGATGGTCGAAGAGGTGGATGAGGTCTCGAGCCGCATCAAGGTCACCGTTTCGATCTTTGGCCGGCCGACGCCGGTCGAGCTGGAATTTACGCAGGTCTCCAAGACCGCGTGATGTCATGCGGGAGGCGCAAGCCGTCGAACCGCTAAGTCTGCCCGCAAGGGCGTGATGATAAGGAGAAGGCCAGATGGCCAAGAAAGTTGTCGGCAGCCTCAAGCTGCAAATCAAGGCGGGTCAAGCCAACCCGTCCCCGCCGGTCGGCCCCGCACTGGGCCAGCGCGGCATCAACATCATGGAATTCTGCAAGGCGTTCAACGCCAAGACGCAGGAAATGGAACCCGGTTCGCCGGTTCCGGTCGTGATCACCTATTACGCCGATAAATCCTTCACCTTCGAAACGAAGACCGCTCCGGCCTCGTTCCTGCTGAAGAAAGCTGCTGGCCTGAAGCCGGTCGGCAAGCGCAACCGCGCCAAGGGTTCGGACAAGCCCGGCCGTACGGTCGCCGGCACCGTGACCGCGAAGCAAGTTCGCGAGATCGCCGAAGCCAAGATGAAGGACCTTTCCGCGAACGATATCGAAGCCGCGATGCAGATCATCGTTGGTTCGGCCCGTTCGATCGGTATCGAGGTGAAAGGCTAAGTCATGGCAAAAGTCTCGAAAAACAAAGCCGCCGCTCGCGCCGCTTTCGAAGGCAAATCGGCTCTTTCGGTTGAAGAAGCTGTCGCGCTGGTGAAAGCCAACGTCAAAGCGAAATTCGACGAAACCGTTGAAATCGCGCTGAACCTGGGCGTCGACCCGCGTCACGCCGACCAGATGGTTCGTGGCGTTGTCACCCTGCCGAACGGCACGGGCAAGCACGTTCGCGTCGCTGTCTTCGCTCGTGGCCCGAAAGCTGACGAAGCGAAAGCCGCTGGCGCCGAGATCGTCGGTGCAGAAGACCTGCTGGAGACCATCCAGTCGGGCAAGATCGAATTCGATCGCTGCATCGCCACCCCGGACATGATGCCGCTGGTCGGCCGTCTGGGCAAAATCCTTGGCCCGCGCAACCTGATGCCGAACCCCAAAGTCGGCACGGTGACGATGGACGTTAAATCGGCCGTCGAAGCTGCCAAGGGTGGTGAAGTCCAGTTCAAGGCTGAAAAAGCCGGTGTCGTTCACGCTGGTGTTGGCAAGGCTTCGTTCGATGCCGCCAAACTGGCCGAGAACATCCGCGCTTTCGTCGACGCCGTGAACCGTGCGAAGCCGTCGGGCGCCAAAGGCACCTACCTGAAGAAGGTCTCGATCAGCTCGACCATGGGTCCGGGCGTGTCGCTGGACCTGGCTTCGGCCGCCGCTCAGTAAGCGGCATGAGTTTCGCCGGAGCAATCCGGCGGATGGCGGGGCAGCAATGCCCCGTCCTGTCCGAGACGGAGGGTGCAGGGCGACCTGCTTAATTTCCTTCCTGAGATGGGATCAAGACCATTTTCCGAAGGTTTCTTCGGGGGATCTTGGACCGTCACGGACCGGTTCAGTCGCTGTTCGAGCGGCTGGATAGTTGAGCCGGGGGGAAACCCCCACACTTGGAGTGAAACCGTGGATAGAGCGCAAAAAGAGCAGTTGGTCGATGAACTCGGCCAAATCTTTGAAGCCTCTGGCGTCGTGGTGGTTGCCCACTACGAAGGAATGACGGTTGCCCAAATGCAGGACCTGCGCGCGCAAATGCGTGAAGCTGGCGGGTCCGTTCGCGTTGCCAAGAACAGGCTCGCCAAGATCGCCCTGGATGGAAAGCCTTGCGCAAGCATCGCCGACTATCTGACGGGTATGACCGTGCTCGCCTATTCCGAAGATCCCGTGGCTGCTGCCCGGATCGCGGATAAATACGCCAAGGCTAACGACAAGTTCGTGATCCTGGGCGGTGCGATGGGTGACACGGCCCTTGACCCGGCTGGTGTGAAAGCCGTGGCCCAGATGCCGTCGCGTGAAGAGCTTATCGCTTCGATCGTGTCCTGCATCGGTGCCCCTGCTTCGAACATCGCGGGCGCGATCGGCGCACCTGCCAGCAACATCGCGAGCATCCTCACGACTCTGGAAGAGCGTGAGGCCGCTTAAGGCAAACCCATTCCCTCGTAGGGTCGAACACCCATCGTTGGAACATTTAGTGAAAGAACGGAAAAATGGCTGATCTGAAAAAACTCGCCGAAGAAATCGTGGGCCTGACCCTGCTGCAAGCCCAGGAACTGAAAACCATCCTGAAAGACGAATACGGCATCGAGCCGGCTGCTGGTGGCGCCGTCATGGTTGCCGGTCCGGCTGCAGCTGCTGAAGCAGTTGAAGAGAAAACCGAATTCGACGTCGTCCTGGTTGACGCCGGCGCGAACAAGATCAACGTGATCAAAGAAGTTCGCGGCATCACCGGTCTGGGCCTGAAAGAAGCCAAAGACCTGGTCGAAGCCGGTGGCAAAGTCAAAGAAGGCGCTTCGAAAGCCGACGCCGAAGAAATGAAGAAAAAGCTCGAAGCGGCTGGCGCCAAGGTCGAGCTGAAGTAATTGGCCTTAACAGGCCGATTCATTTCGGATGAAATGGGCAGGGTCCGGGCTTTCCCGGTCCCTGCCGAACCTGTCTTGAAGGACGGTTTCGCAAGAAATCGCAGGAGACCTTCCTTCAGGGCATGTTCGGGGTTCGGGAGCCGCGCGGTGGGACGCGAGGCACGAATGGAACCCCGCCCCTCATTCGCCGCCTTGCGCCGGTCGGGCCCCGACGACCGCTGCAAGCGAAAGACGAAAGGTTAGACCCTCTATGGCGCAAGCTTATGTCGGCCAGAAACGCATCCGGCGTTATTATGGCAATATCCGCGAAGTCCTGGAAATGCCGAACCTCATCGAGGTTCAGAAATCCTCTTACGACCTGTTCCTGCGGTCGGGCGAGGCCGAGGGCCATCAGGACGGCGAGGGCATCAACGGTGTTTTCCAATCGGTATTCCCGATCAAGGACTTCAACGAGACCGCGACGCTCGAATTCGTGAAATACGAACTCGAACGCCCCAAATACGACGTTGACGAGTGCCAAGCCCGCGACATGACCTATGCCGCGCCGCTCAAGGTCACCCTGCGTCTGATCGTGTTCGATGTCGACGAGAACTCGGGCGCGAAGTCCGTCAAGGACATCAAGGAACAAGACGTCTACATGGGCGACATGCCCCTGATGACCCAGAACGGGACGTTCATCGTGAACGGCACCGAGCGCGTCGTCGTGTCGCAGATGCACCGCTCGCCCGGCGTGTTCTTCGACCATGACCGCGGCAAGACCCACTCCTCGGGCAAGCTGCTGTTCGCCTGCCGCATCATTCCCTATCGCGGCTCGTGGCTGGACTTCGAATTCGACGCCAAGGACCTGGTGTTCGCGCGTATCGACCGCCGCCGCAAACTGCCGGTGACGACTCTGCTCTATGCGCTTGGCATGGATCAGGAAGGCATCATGGATGCCTTCTACGACACCGTGGACTACAAGCTGCAGCGCGCTGGCAAAGGTCAGGACGCGGGCTGGGTCACCAAGTTCTTCCCCGAGCGCGTGCGCGGCACCCGTCCGACCTATGATCTGGTGAATGCCGATACCGGCGAAGTCATCACCAAGGCCGGCGAAAAGGTCACCCCGCGTCTGGTCAAGCAGCTGGCCGAGAAGGGCCCGCTCAATCTGCTGCTGCCGTTCGAAAAGATCGTCGGCCGCTTTGTCGCCAAGGATATCGTCAATGACGATACCGGTTTCATCTATGCCGAGGCCGGTGACGAGATCACCCTTGAATACGGTCGCGACGGCGAGATCTCGGGCGGTCTGCTGAAGGTCCTGATGGACAACGGCATCACCGAGATCCCGGTTCTGGACATCGACCACGTCAACGTCGGTCCCTATATCCGCAACACCATGGCGGCGGATAAGAACATGAGCCGCGATGGCGCGCTGATGGACATCTACCGCGTGATGCGTCCGGGTGAGCCGCCGACCGTCGAGGCTGCCTCGACCCTGTTCGACAGCCTGTTCTTTGACAGCGAGCGCTACGACCTTTCGGCCGTGGGTCGCGTCAAGATGAACATGCGCCTTGATCTGGATGCGCCGGACACCCAGCGCACCCTGCGCAAGGACGACATCAAGGCCTGTATCCGTGGCCTGGTCGAACTGCGCGACGGCAAGGGCGAGATCGACGATATCGACCACCTCGGCAACCGCCGGGTGCGCTCGGTCGGCGAGCTGATGGAGAACCAATACCGCATCGGTCTGCTGCGTATGGAGCGTGCCATCCGCGAACGTATGTCCGGCGTCGAAATCGACACCGTCATGCCGCAGGACCTGATCAACGCCAAACCGGCAGCCGCTGCCGTCCGCGAATTCTTCGGCTCGTCGCAGCTGTCGCAGTTCATGGACCAGACCAACCCGCTGTCGGAAGTGACGCACAAGCGCCGTCTGTCGGCGCTCGGGCCGGGCGGTCTGACGCGTGAGCGTGCAGGCTTCGAGGTTCGCGACGTTCACCCGACCCACTATGGCCGGATGTGCCCGATTGAAACGCCGGAAGGTCAGAACATCGGTCTGATCAACTCGCTGGCCACTTTCGCCCGCGTGAACAAATACGGCTTCATCGAGACCCCGTATCGCAAGGTCATCGAAGGTCACGTCACCGATGACGTGGTCTACATGTCCGCGACCGAGGAAATGCGTCACACCGTGGCTCAGGCCAACGCGACGCTGGACGAGAACGGCAAGTTCGTTGACGAGCTGATCTCGACCCGCCAAGCCGGTGACTTCATGCTGAACCCGGTCGATGCCGTCGATCTGATCGACGTGTCGCCGAAACAGCTGGTCTCGGTCGCTGCGGCGTTGATCCCGTTCCTTGAGAACGACGACGCCAACCGCGCGCTGATGGGCTCGAACATGCAACGTCAGGCGGTTCCGCTGCTGCGTGCCGAGGCGCCGTTCGTCGGCACCGGCATGGAAGCGACGGTTGCGCGCGATTCCGGGGCGGCCATCATGGCCCGTCGCGGCGGCATCATCGACCAGGTCGATGCGCAGCGTATCGTTGTGCGTGCGACCGAGGATCTGGGTGCGGGCGATGCCGGCGTCGACATCTATCGTCTGCGCAAGTTCAAGCGTTCGAACCAGTCCTCGACCATCAACCAGCGTCCCATCGTCAAGGTGGGTGACTCGGTGGTCAAGAATCAGGTCATCGCCGACGGTCCCTCGACCGATCAGGGCGAACTGGCCATCGGCCGGAACGTGGTCGTCGCGTTCATGCCGTGGAACGGCTACAACTACGAAGACTCGATCCTGATTTCCGAGCGCATCCACCGCGACGACGTGTTCACCTCGATCCATATCGACGAATACGAAGTGGCGGCCCGCGACACGAAACTGGGGCCGGAAGAGATCACCCGCGACATCCCGAACGTCGGTGAAGAAGCGCTGCGCAACCTCGACGAGGCTGGCATCGTTTACATCGGCGCCGAGGTTGGCCCGGGCGACATCCTGGTCGGCAAGATCACCCCGAAAGGTGAATCGCCGATGACGCCGGAAGAAAAGCTTCTGCGCGCCATCTTCGGTGAGAAGGCTTCGGATGTCCGCGACACCTCGCTGCGTCTGCCGCCGGGTGCTTACGGCACGATCGTCGAGGTCCGCGTCTTCAACCGTCACGGCGTCGACAAGGACGAACGTGCGCTGCAGATCGAACGTGAAGAAGTCGAACGTCTGGCCCGTGACCGGGACGACGAGCTGGCGATCCTTGAGCGCAACATCTATGCGCGCCTGAAAACGCTGATCATGGGCCGCGAAGTGGTCAAGGGTCCGAAGGGCATCAAGTCCGGCTCGGCCGTCAATGATGACCTGCTGGGCCAGTTGAGCCGCGGCCAGTGGTGGCAGCTTGCCGTCGCTGACGAAGAGACCGCCAAGGAAGTCGAAGCGCTGAACCAGCAATTCGACATGCTGAAGCGTGCTCTGGACAACCGCTTCGACGACAAGGTCGAGAAGGTCCGTCAGGGCGACGATCTGCCTCCGGGCGTCATGAAGATGGTCAAGGTCTTTGTCGCCGTGAAGCGCAAGCTGCAGGCGGGCGACAAGATGGCCGGTCGTCACGGCAACAAGGGTGTCGTGTCCAAGGTCGTTCCGATCGAGGACATGCCGTTCCTGGCCGATGGTACCCCGGTCGATCTGGTGCTGAACCCGCTCGGCGTGCCGTCGCGCATGAACGTCGGTCAGATCCTTGAAACCCACATGGGCTGGGCTTCGCGCGGTCTGGGCATCAAGATCGACGAGGCTCTGGAAGATTATCGCCGCAATGGCGACATGACTCCGGTCCGTGAGGCGATGAAGAACGGCTATGGCGACGAGTTGTACGCCCAGCAGTTCGAGACTCTGGACGACGAGACCCTGCGTGAGCACGCCAACGCCGTTCGCGGCGGTGTTCCGATCGCCACGCCCGTCTTCGACGGTGCAAAAGAGGCGGACGTGAACGATGCGCTGCGTCGTGCCGGTTTCGACACCTCGGGTCAGTCGGTGGTCTTCGATGGCCGCTCGGGCGAGCAATTCGCCCGTAAGGTCACCGTCGGGGCGAAATACGTCCTGAAGCTGCATCACCTTGTCGACGACAAGATGCACGCCCGTTCGACCGGTCCGTACTCGCTTGTCACGCAGCAGCCGCTGGGTGGTAAGGCGCAGTTCGGTGGTCAGCGTCTGGGTGAGATGGAGGTCTGGGCCCTTGAGGCATACGGCGCCGCCTACACCCTGCAAGAGATGCTGACGGTGAAGTCGGATGACGTGGCTGGCCGGACCAAAGTCTATGAGAGCATCGTGAAGGGCGAGGACAACTTCGAAGCCGGCGTGCCGGAATCGTTCAACGTTCTGGTCAAGGAGGTCCGGGGTCTGGGCCTCAACATGGAACTCCTGGATGCGGAGGACGAGGAGTGACGTCACCCTCGTAGGGTGCGCTTAAGCGCACCCTACGGGAGCACGTCACCCATCCCCCGCGCCCCTCATTAGGATTTGAAAATGAACCAGGAACTTGCCACCAATCCCCTGAACCCGCTGGCCCAGCCGCGGCAGTTCGACGAAATCAAGATCTCGCTGGCTTCGCCCGAGGAAATCCTTGCCTGGTCCTTCGGCGAGGTGAAGAAGCCCGAGACGATCAACTACCGTACGTTCAAGCCCGAGCGTGACGGCCTGTTCTGCGCGCGTATCTTTGGCCCGATCAAAGACTACGAATGCCTCTGCGGCAAATACAAGCGCATGAAATATCGCGGCCTCGTCTGCGAGAAATGCGGCGTCGAAGTCACGCTGCAGAAGGTCCGCCGCGAGCGCATGGGCCATATCGAGCTGGCCGCTCCGGTCGCCCATATCTGGTTCCTCAAGTCGCTGCCCTCGCGCATCGGCCTGATGCTGGACATGACCCTGCGCGATCTTGAGCGTATCCTGTATTTCGAAAACTACGTCGTGATCGAACCCGGTCTGACGGACCTGTCCTATGGTCAGCTGCTGACCGAGGAAGAGTTCCTCGACGCTCAGGACAATTTCGGTGCCGACGCCTTCACCGCCGATATCGGCGCCGAGGCGATCCGCGCGATGCTGGCCAATATCGACCTGGCCGCCACCGCCGAGCAGCTTCGCGAGGAGCTGAAAGAGGCGACCGGCGAGCTGAAGCCGAAAAAGATCATCAAGCGCCTGAAAATCGTCGAGTCCTTCCTGGAATCGGGCAACCGTCCGGAATGGATGGTCCTGACCGTGATTCCGGTCATTCCGCCGGAACTGCGTCCGCTGGTTCCGCTGGATGGCGGCCGTTTCGCGACCTCGGACCTGAACGACCTGTACCGCCGGGTCATCAACCGGAACAACCGTCTGAAGCGCCTGATCGAGCTGCGCGCGCCCGACATCATCGTCCGCAACGAAAAGCGGATGCTGCAAGAGTCGGTCGATGCTCTGTTCGACAACGGCCGTCGCGGCCGCGTCATCACCGGGAACAACAAACGCCCGCTGAAGTCGCTGTCCGACATGCTGAAGGGTAAGCAAGGTCGCTTCCGTCAGAACCTTTTGGGCAAGCGCGTCGACTTCTCGGGCCGTTCGGTCATCGTGACCGGTCCGGAACTGAAGCTGCACCAATGCGGTCTGCCCAAGAAGATGGCGCTCGAGCTGTTCAAGCCGTTCATCTATTCGCGTCTTGAGGCGAAGGGGCTTTCCTCGACCGTCAAGCAGGCGAAGAAGCTGGTCGAGAAAGAGCGTCCCGAGGTCTGGGATATCCTTGACGAGGTCATCCGCGAGCACCCGGTTCTGCTGAACCGTGCGCCGACGCTGCACCGTCTGGGCATCCAGGCGTTCGAGCCGATCCTGATCGAAGGCAAGGCGATCCAGCTGCACCCGCTGGTCTGCTCGGCCTTCAACGCCGACTTCGACGGCGACCAGATGGCCGTTCACGTTCCGCTGTCGCTGGAAGCGCAGCTGGAAGCGCGCGTCCTGATGATGTCGACGAACAACGTTCTGTCGCCCGCCAACGGCGCGCCGATCATCGTTCCGTCGCAGGACATGGTCCTTGGTCTGTACTACACGACCATGGAACGCGAAGGCATGAAGGGCGAAGGCATGGCCTTCACCAGCCTCGAAGAGGTCGAGCATGCTCTGGCCTCGGGCTCGGTGCACCTGCACGCCAAGATCAAGGCCCGCCTGCCGCAGATCGACGAGAACGGCAACGAAGTGATCATCCGCTTCGACACCACGCCGGGCCGTCTGCGTCTGGGTTCGCTGCTGCCGAAGAACGCGAAAGCGCCCTTCGAGCTGGTCAACCGCCTGCTGCGCAAGAAAGACATCCAGAACGTCATCGACACCGTCTACCGCTACTGCGGTCAGAAGGAATCGGTGATCTTCTGTGACCAGATCATGGGTCTGGGCTTCCGCGAGGCATTCCGTGCGGGCATCTCGTTCGGCAAGGACGACATGGTCATCCCGCCGGCGAAATGGGAACTGGTCGAGGAAACCCAAGACCAGGTGAAGCAGTTCGAGCAGCAGTATCTGGACGGCCTGATCACCCAGGGCGAGAAGTACAACAAAGTTGTCGATGCTTGGTCGAAATGTAACGACAAAGTCACCGACGCGATGATGAAGACCATCTCGGCCACGAAAAAGGACGAGAAGGGCGCTGAGCTGGAACCGAACTCGGTTTACATGATGGCCCACTCGGGCGCTCGGGGCTCGGTCAGCCAGATGAAGCAGCTGGGCGGGATGCGCGGCCTGATGGCCAAGCCGAACGGCGAGATCATCGAAACGCCGATCATCTCGAACTTCAAGGAAGGTCTGACCGTTCTTGAATACTTCAACTCGACCCACGGCGCCCGGAAGGGTCTGTCCGATACGGCACTGAAGACCGCGAACTCGGGTTACCTGACCCGTCGTCTGGTTGACGTGGCGCAGGACTGCATCATCCGTGACCATGATTGCGGCACCGAACGTGCGATCACCGCTTCGGCGGCGGTCAACGATGGTGAAGTCGTCAGCCCGCTCAGCGAGCGTGTTCTGGGCCGGACTGCGGCCGATGACGTGCTGGTTCCGGGCGAGGATGTCGTGATCGTTCGCAAGAACGAGCTGATCGACGAGCGCAAGGCAGACGAGATCGAGCAGGCCGGTGTTCAGACCGTCCGCATCCGCTCGGCCCTGACCTGCGAGTCGGACGATGGCATCTGCGCACTTTGCTACGGTCGCGACCTTGCTCGTGGCACGCTGGTCAACATCGGCGAGGCTGTCGGCATCATCGCCGCGCAGTCGATCGGTGAACCGGGCACCCAGCTGACGATGCGGACCTTCCACATCGGCGGTATTGCACAGGGTGGCCAGCAGTCGTTCATCGCAGCGGCGCAGGAAGGCACGATCGCCTACCAGAACGAGAACACGCTTGAGAACGCGAATGGCGAGCTGATCGTCATGAGCCGGAACATGCAGATCGAAGTCAAAAATGCGCAGGGCGAGGTTCTGGCGAACCACAAACTGTTCTACGGCTCGAAACTGTTCGTGCGCGAAGGCGATCACGTCAATCGCGGCCAGAAGATGTTCGAATGGGACCCCTATACCCTGCCGATCATCGCCGAAAAGGCCGGTCTCGCGAAGTATGTCGACCTGCTGTCGGGGATCTCGGTCCGCGACGAGACCGACGATGCGACGGGCATGACGCAGAAGATCGTCACCGACTGGCGCTCGGCCCCCAAAGGCAACGAGCTGAAGCCGGAGATCATCATCGTCGATGCCGATGGCGAGCCGGTCCGCAACGAGCAGGGCAACCCGGTCACCTATCCGATGTCGGTAGACGCGGTTCTCTCGGTCGAAGAAGGCCAAGAGATCAAAGCCGGTGACGTGGTGGCGCGTATCCCGCGCGAAGGCGCCAAGACCAAGGACATCACCGGGGGTCTTCCCCGCGTGGCGGAACTGTTCGAGGCCCGTCGTCCCAAGGATCACGCGATCATCGCCGAAATCGATGGCTATGTGCGCTTTGGCAAGGACTACAAGAACAAGCGCCGCATCAGCATCGAGCCCTCTCAGGACGGTATGGACCCGGTCGAGTACATGGTGCCGAAAGGCAAGCACATCCCGGTTCACGAAGGCGACTTCGTGCAGAAGGGTGACTACATCATGGACGGCAACCCGGCACCGCATGACATCCTGCGCATCATGGGGATCGAGGCCTTGGCCGACTACCTCATCGACGAAGTGCAGGACGTCTATCGACTGCAGGGCGTGAAGATCAACGACAAGCACATCGAGGTGATCGTTCGCCAGATGCTGCAGAAGATCGAGATCCTCGACAGTGGCGATACCACGCTGCTGAAGGGCGAGCATGTCGACCGCGACGAGTTCGAGGAAGAGAATGCCAAGATCGAAGCCAAGGGTGGCCGTCCGGCCAATGGCGAGCCGGTGCTGCTGGGCATCACCAAGGCTTCGCTGCAGACCCGCAGCTTCATCTCGGCCGCTTCGTTCCAGGAAACGACTCGTGTGCTGACCGAGGCCGCCGTTCAGGGCAAGCGCGACAAACTGGTCGGGCTGAAGGAAAACGTCATCGTCGGCCGTCTGATCCCGGCCGGTACCGGTGGCGCGACCGCCCGCGTGCGTCGCATCGCGACCGATCGCGACAACGACGTGATCGAGGCGCGCCGCGCCGAGGCGGAAGCCGCTGCGGCCCTGATCGCGCCGGAAGCCGCGCCGGTCGAGGCTGCTGGCGACAACTGATCGCTGCAACATGACACAGGAAAGGCCCGGCATTGCGCCGGGCCTTTTCCATTGGGCGGTGATCGCTGCCGCAGGGGTATTTAGGAAACGGTGAAAACGCCGGGCGACGGTCGCGGCAGAAGTTCCGGATGTATGGAAGGCCGTGCTGGCTTTTGCGAGCGGGCATGCTTAACCCTTGTCCTGGGGTTTTCGGGGACAGAATGCGCTCGCCACTCATCTCGTCATTTCGTCGGGTCGCGCCCGTGTCGCTGCATCCGCAGGGGCATTCGGACATGGCTGCCAATCTGCGCGGGACATTGTTCATGGTCCTGTGCATGGCGGCATTCACCTGCAACGATTCCCTGATGAAGACAGTGACGCGGGAGTTGCCGCTATATGAATCGGTGGCAATCCGGGGCGGGTTGGTGCTGATCTTCATGCTGTTGCTGTCCGCTTTGCAGCGCAAGCCGCTGGTGGTGACGGTGCCGCGCCATGACATTGGACCGCTGGTGCTGCGCGGCGCGGCGGATATCATCTCGACCCTGCTTTATCTGCTGGCGCTGCGGCAGATGGCGTTGGCCGATCTGTCGGCGATCATGCAGGCGCTGCCCTTGGCCGTGACGCTGGCGGCCGCGCTGGTGTTTCACGAACGACTTGGCTGGCGTCGGATGGGGGCGATCGGGGTGGGCTTCGCCGGTGTGCTGGTGATCCTGCGACCCGGAAGCAGCGCGTTCGATCTGTGGTCGATTGTCGCACTGGCGGCGATGGGGCTGATCGTGGTGCGCGATATTGCGACGCGGCTGTTCTCGGTGCAGGTGGACAGTTCGACCATCGCCTTTCACGCCGCGTTGCTGGTGACGCTGTCGGGGCTGGTCATGGGGATCGGAGAGGAATGGCGCATGCCAAAAGTCGGTGAGATTGGCCTGCTGGCCGGGGCGGCGACCCTGCTGACCGTGGGCTATTTCACCGCCGTCGCAGCGATGCGGGTGGGCGAAGTCTCGTTCGTCGCGCCGTTCCGCTACACCTCGCTGCTATGGGCGATCGGGTTGGGGCTGGCATTCTTTGGCGAATGGCCGGATCTGTGGACTTGGGTCGGGTCGGCGCTGGTCGTGGGCGCGGGACTTTATTCCATCCTGCGCGAGCGGCAGTTGCGGAAGGCAGGGTGATGCGGGTTCAGATGCTTGGCCTGTGCCGGTTTTCCTATCTGGGCGGGCGGGGTTTTCAGGTTACCCATACCAGCATCGAGGAGCGGCGTGCGTTCCTCTATGATGCCGAGCGACTGGCGCGGCGTTGGTTCTGGTTCGAGAACATCACCTTGCCCAGTCTGCTGGCCCAGACCGATCCCGATTTCACACTGGTGTTGATGACCGGGCCGGACCTGCCCGAACCCTATCTTTCGCGTCTGCGAGAATTGACCGAGATCGCGCCACAGTTCCGGCTGGCGTTGATCCCGCCGATGGAGATGCATCTGGCGGCCTGCCTTGCTGCGATCCGTCCTCATGTCGAGGCGGATGCCGATGTCGTGGGCCATTTCCGTCAGGATGATGATGATGCGGTCGCCATCGACTATATCGCCCATGCGCGCGGGGACTTTGCCGCCATGCGGCCGCTATGGCAGCTAGGCCGCAAGCTGTCTTGCGACTATTCGCGCGGGTTGGTGCTGAAGGCCACGCAGCGCGGGATCGAGGTTCAGCAGCGGGTCATCCACAATGCCAGCGTCGGGCTGACGGCCTATTTGCCGCCTGATGCGCCGCAAACCGCCATACATTTCCCGCATTTTAAGATCGGGCTGTCGATGCCCGGCGTCACGATGTGCGATAAGGTGATGTTTGTGCGTTTTCTTAATCACGACAATGATTCCGGGGCGATTGGTGCCGGATACCCATTGCCGGATCAGGATGCGCAGTGGCATAAGGTCCTGGCTGAGCGTTTCCGCATCGACCTGTCCAGCCTTGATGACGCGGCCCGTGCCTTTGGCTTGCCGGGTGCGGCGCGACCGCGCTGGGGGCAATAGGGGGCGGCTGTTGACTCACCCCGCGATTCCCCCTATACGCCGCACACCCGGCAGAATCCTGCCTGGTGCCCAGAACCTATATTTGGTCAAGATCCGGGCGTAAGCCCCGATCCTCTGGAACTGAACCCATCCTCCCGCATGGGATGTGATGGGTCGTGGCGTTTCGCGATGGGCGCGTTACGCCGTCGAGAAGTGGCGCAGCAATTTTGCTGCGAGTATTGACGAAAGCAAGACGGGGAACCGAATGCCGACGATCCAACAGCTGATCCGCAAACCGCGGCAGCCGAAAGTGCAGCGCTCGAAGTCGCAGCACCTGCAAGGGTGCCCGCAGAAGCGCGGCGTATGCACGCGTGTGTACACCACCACGCCGAAGAAACCGAACTCCGCTATGCGTAAAGTCGCCAAAGTGCGCCTGACGAATGGCTTCGAGGTCATCTCCTACATCCCGGGCGAAAAGCACAACCTCCAGGAACACAGCGTCGTGCTGATCCGTGGCGGCCGTGTAAAAGACCTTCCGGGTGTCCGTTACCACATCCTGCGCGGTGTGCTGGATACCCAGGGCGTCAAAGATCGTCGTCAACGCCGTTCGAAATACGGCGCGAAGCGTCCGAAGTAAGGAGAGGCATCAATGTCCCGTCGTCACGCCGCTGAGAAGCGCGAAGTTCTGCCTGACGCCAAGTATGGCGATCGTGTGCTGACCAAGTTCATGAACAACCTGATGGTTGACGGTAAGAAATCGGTCGCCGAGCGCATCGTTTACAGCGCCCTTGAACGCGTTCAAGGCAAGCTGAAGCGCGAGCCGGTCGAAGTCTTCCACGAAGCCCTCGACAACGTTAAGCCCTCCGTCGAAGTGCGTTCGCGCCGCGTCGGTGGTGCGACCTACCAGGTTCCGGTCGAGGTTCGCCCGACCCGCCGTGAAGCGCTGGCGATCCGCTGGCTGATCACTGCGGCCAAGAACCGCAACGAACACACCATGGAAGAGCGCCTCGCGGGCGAGCTGGCCGATGCCGTCAACGGCCGCGGCACCGCTGTCAAGAAACGCGAAGACACCCACAAGATGGCCGACGCCAACAAAGCGTTCAGCCACTACCGCTGGTAAGGGAATAGCATCATGGCACGGGAATATCCGCTCCAGCGTTACCGCAACTTCGGGATCATGGCCCACATCGACGCGGGTAAGACCACGACGACGGAACGCATCCTCTACTACACCGGCAAGTCCCATAAGATCGGCGAAGTCCATGACGGCGCCGCGACCATGGACTGGATGGAGCAGGAGCAGGAGCGGGGCATCACCATTACCTCGGCTGCGACGACCACTTTCTGGCAGCGCCAGGAAGATCCGACCACCGAAGGCACCTCGGACACGAAGTACCGCTTCAACATCATCGACACCCCCGGCCACGTCGACTTCACCATCGAAGTCGAACGTTCGCTGGCCGTGCTTGACGGTGCGATCTGCCTTCTCGACGCCAACGCTGGCGTTGAACCGCAGACCGAGACCGTGTGGCGCCAGGCTGACCGTTACAAGGTTCCGCGGATCGTGTTCGTCAACAAGATGGACAAGATCGGCGCTGACTTCTTCAACTGCGTGAAGATGATCAAGGACCGTACCGGTGGCATCCCGTGCCCGATCGCTTTCCCGATCGGCGCCGAGGACAAGCTGGAAGGCATCGTCGACCTGATCAAGATGGAAGAGTGGGTCTATAAAGGCGAAGACCTCGGCGCGAGCTGGGTCCGTCAACCGATCCGCGAAGAACTGCAAGATCTGGCCGACGAATGGCGTGGCAACATGATCGAGCTTGCCGTCGAGCAAGACGATGTTGCCATGGAAGCCTATCTGGAAGGCAACGAGCCCGACGAAGCCACCCTGCGCGGTCTGATCCGCAAGGGCACGCTGTCGCTGTCGTTCTTCCCGGTCACCGCTGGCTCGGCGTTCAAGAACAAAGGCGTTCAGCCTCTGCTCAACTCGGTCATCGACTTCCTGCCCTCGCCGCTGGACGTGCCCGCCTACATGGGCTTCCTTCCGGGCGATGAGACGGAAACGCGTAACATCGAGCGTCGCGCTGATGACGCGCAGCCCTTCTCGGGCCTCGCGTTCAAGATCATGAACGACCCCTTCGTCGGCTCGCTGACCTTCACCCGCCTGTATTCGGGCGTGCTGAAGAAAGGCGACCAGATGATGAACTCGACCAAAGGCAAGCGCGAACGCGTTGGCCGGATGATGATGATGCACTCGATCAACCGCGAGGAGATCGAAGAAGCCTTTGCAGGCGACATCATCGCGCTGGCCGGTCTGAAAGACACCACCACGGGCGACACGCTTTGCGATCCGTCGAACCCGGTGGTTCTGGAAACGATGACCTTCCCCGAGCCGGTCATCGAGATCGCCGTCGAGCCGAAGTCGAAAGCTGACCAGGAAAAGATGGGCCTCGCCCTTCAGCGTCTGTCGGCCGAAGACCCGTCCTTCCGCGTCGAAACCGACATCGAGTCGGGCCAGACCATCATGAAGGGCATGGGCGAACTTCACCTCGACATTCTGGTCGACCGGATGAAGCGCGAGTTCAAGGTCGAAGCCAACATCGGTGCGCCGCAGGTGGCTTACCGTGAGACGATCTCGACCTCGGCTGATATCGACTACACGCACAAGAAACAGACCGGTGGTACCGGCCAGTTCGCGCGCGTGAAGCTGACGATCACCCCGACCGAGCCGGGCGAAGGCTATTCGTTCGAGTCGAAGATTGTTGGTGGTGCGGTTCCGAAGGAATACATCCCCGGCGTCGAAAAAGGCATCAAGTCCGTCATGGACTCGGGCCCGCTGGCAGGCTTCCCGGTTATCGACTTCAAGGTCGCTCTGACGGACGGTGCCTTCCACGACGTCGACTCGTCGGTTCTGGCCTTCGAAATCGCCTCGCGCGCAGCAATGCGTGAAGGCCTGAAGAAAGCCGGCGCGAAACTGCTCGAGCCGATCATGAAAGTCGAAGTTGTGACGCCGGAAGAATATACCGGTTCGATCATCGGCGACCTGACCAGCCGTCGTGGCATGGTCCGTGGTCAGGACTCGCGCGGCAACGCCAACGTCATCGACGCGTTCGTGCCGCTGGCCAACATGTTCGGCTACATCAACAACCTGCGCTCGATGTCCTCGGGCCGTGCAGTGTTCTCGATGCAGTTCGATCATTACGAAGCCGTGCCGCAGAACATCTCGGACGAGATCCAGAAGAAATACGCCTGATCGGGATGGCGGGGCTGACGCCCCGCCTTTCCTCGTAGAACACCTGAATCCAAGGAGCCCTGCTTATGGCAAAGGCAAAGTTTGAACGTACGAAACCGCACGTCAACATCGGGACCATTGGTCACGTTGACCACGGCAAGACGACTCTGACGGCTGCGATCACCAAGTATTTTGGTGAATTCAAGGCCTATGACCAGATTGACGGTGCGCCGGAAGAGCGCGCTCGTGGCATCACGATCTCGACCGCGCACGTTGAGTACGAGTCGGAAGCGCGTCACTACGCGCACGTCGACTGCCCCGGCCACGCCGACTACGTGAAGAACATGATCACCGGTGCGGCGCAGATGGACGGCGCGATCCTGGTGGTGAACGCTGCTGACGGCCCGATGCCGCAGACGCGCGAGCACATCCTGCTGGGCCGTCAGGTCGGCATCCCCTACATGGTCGTCTACCTGAACAAGGTCGACCAGGTTGACGATCCGGAACTGCTGGAACTGGTCGAGATGGAAGTGCGCGAGCTGCTGTCCTCGTACGACTACCCCGGCGATGACATTCCGATCATCAAGGGCTCGGCTCTGGCCGCTCTGGAAGGCCGCGATGCGGAAATCGGCGAGAACTCGATCCGCGAGCTGATCGCGGCTGTCGACAGCTACATCCCGACCCCCGAGCGTGCGGTTGACCAGCCGTTCCTGCTGCCGATCGAAGACGTGTTCTCGATCTCGGGCCGCGGCACCGTTGTGACCGGCCGTATCGAGCGTGGCGCTGTCAACGTCGGCGACGAACTGGAAATCGTGGGCATCCGCGACACCAAGAAAACCACCTGCACCGGCGTGGAAATGTTCCGCAAGCTGCTGGATCGTGGGGAGGCTGGCGACAACGTCGGCGTTCTGCTGCGCGGCATCGACCGTGACGGCGTCGAGCGTGGCCAGGTTCTGGTGAAGCCGAAGTCGGTGACCCCGCACACCACCTTCGAAGCCGAAGCTTACATCCTGACCAAGGAAGAGGGTGGCCGTCACACGCCGTTCTTCGCCAACTACCGTCCGCAGTTCTACTTCCGCACCACGGACGTCACCGGCACCGTCAAGCTGCCGGAAGGCACCGAGATGGTGATGCCGGGCGACAACCTGAAGTTCGAAGTCGAACTGATCGCCCCGATCGCGATGGAAGAGAAGCTGCGCTTCGCCATCCGTGAAGGCGGCCGCACCGTCGGCGCCGGCGTTGTGTCGAAAATCCTGAAGTAATTCGGGACCGGGCTTTGCGTGGGGTGCGCTCAAGCACACCCTACGGGGGCCGGGGTAGGGTGCGCTTCAGCGCACCTTCACCAGATATCATCGGGTGATCCCCTCGGGGATATCGCGATGAGAGGGCCGTCCCGAAAGGGACGGCCTTTTGGTGTTTGCCGGATCGCAGAGGGCGTTGCGCCGAAGGTGTGCGTGACGACTTTGCCGAGCAAACCGGAACCCGGCGGCAATGCTTGACCGATGCCGGTCAACCCGTTAAACGGGCGCATTGCCACTGATTCCCTTCCTTGCCGAAAGAATCGGTTGCCTTATGACGGGTCGCCATGTAATGGGGCGGCCTGCTCTTATTTTTACGGTTCGACGCTGGCGGGACGTGGTGTTTCGTCAGCCTCTCAACTCGAGTTCCCCGCAAGAGGGATGATAATGCAAAGCCAGAATATCCGCATCCGGCTCAAGGCGTTCGATTACCGTGTCCTGGATGCCAGCACGCAGGAAATCGTGAACACCGCCAAGCGCACCGGCGCTCAGGTCCGCGGTCCGATTCCGCTGCCCAACAAGATCGAGAAATTCACCGTTCTGCGCGGTCCGCACATCGACAAAAAATCCCGCGACCAGTGGGAAATCCGCACGCACAAGCGCCTGCTGGACATCGTCGACCCGACCCCTCAGACCGTTGACGCCCTGATGAAGCTCGACCTCGCCGCTGGCGTTGACGTCGAAATCAAGGTGTAAGGAGGCCATTATGCTGCGGACTGGTGTAATCGCCAAGAAGCTGGGCATGACCCGGCTGTTCCTGGAAGACGGGCGTCAAGTTCCTGTCACCGTTCTTCACGTCGACAACCTGCAAGTCGTTGCTCAGCGTACCGCTGAGAAAGACGGCTATGTGGCCCTGCAGCTGGGCGCGGGCGAGGCGAAAGCCAAGCGCACGACCGCTGCTCTGCGTGGTCACTTCGCGAAAGCGAATGTTGCTCCGAAGCGCAAGATCGCGGAATTCCGCGTTGCCGCCGAAAACCTGATCGAAGTGGGCGAAGAAATCATCGCCGACCACTACTTCGCGGGTCAGTTCGTCGACATCGCCGGTACCTCGATCGGTAAAGGCTTTGCAGGTGCGATGAAGCGTCACAACTTCGGTGGTCTGCGCGCCTCGCACGGCGTGTCGATCTCGCACCGCTCGCATGGTTCGACCGGCCAGTGCCAAGACCCGGGTAAGGTCTTCAAAGGCAAGAAAATGGCGGGTCATCTGGGTGCCGTTCGCGTCACCACGCAGAACCTGCAAGTCGTTCGGACCGACGCCGACCGTGGCCTGATCATGGTCAAGGGTTCGGTTCCGGGCTCGAAAGGTGGCTGGGTCACCATCAAGGACGCCGTGAAAAAGCCGCTGGCCGAAAACACGGTCTTCCCGGCTGCGACCCGTTCGAAGGCTGCCGCTGAGGCTCAGGTCTCTGCCGAGGCCGTTGCGCCCGAAGGAGACAACTGATGAAACTCGATGTGATCACGCTCGAAGCCGGCAAAGCCGGTGACATCGACCTGAGCGATGACATCTTCGGGCTCGAGCCGCGTGCCGACCTGCTGCACCGCGTCGTGCGCTGGCAGCGTGCGAAAGCCCAGCAAGGTACCCATTCGGTCCTGGGCAAGTCGGATGTCAGCTACTCGACCAAGAAGATCTATCGCCAAAAAGGCACCGGTGGCGCTCGTCACGGTTCCCGCAAGGCGCCGACCTTCCGTCACGGTGGTGTGTACAAGGGTCCGACCCCGCGTTCGCACGCTTTCGATCTGCCGAAGAAAGTTCGCGCACTTGGCCTGAAGCACGCTCTGTCGGCGAAATTCGCCGCAGGTGAGCTGGTCATCGTGGACAGCCTGAACCTCGCCGATGCCAAAACTGCGGCCGTTGCTAAAGCGGTCAAAGAAAACGGCTGGAAGCGCGTTCTGGTGATCGACGGTGCCGAAGTGAACGAGAACTTCGCCCGTGCCGCCCGCAACCTCGAAGGCGTGGACGTCCTGCCGTCGATGGGTGCCAACGTCTATGACATCCTGCGTCGCGACACGCTTGTCCTGACGCGCGCCGGAGTCGAAGCTCTGGAGGCTCGTCTGAAATGACCACGAAGCCCGAACATTACGATGTGATCGTCAAGCCGCTGATCACCGAGAAAGCGACGCTCGTTGGTGAAGCCAACGCCTTCGTTTTCCAGGTCGCCAAAGACGCGAACAAGCCCTCGATCAAACAAGCGGTCGAAGCCCTGTTCAACGTCAAGGTGAAAGCGGTCAACACCACGATCACCAAAGGCAAGACCAAGCGTTTCAAAGGCCGCCCCGGCGTCCGTTCGGACGTGAAGAAAGCCTATGTCACGCTGGAAGCTGGCAACACCATCGACGTGTCGACCGGCCTCTGATATAGAGCCACCGAATCGACGGCCCCCCTGTGGGGCCGTCGTGTTTTGACTGAAACGGACCACCACAGGTCCAAAGCAACGGAAGACAGAAAGCATGGCACTCAAGTCGTATAAACCGACTACGCCTGGCCAGCGTGGGCTGGTTCTGATCGACCGTTCGGAGCTTTGGAAAGGGCGCCCGGTCAAATCCCTCACCGAGGGTTTGACCAAGAACGGCGGCCGGAACAACACCGGACGGATCACGATGCGCCGCAAAGGCGGCGGGGCGAAGCGTCTCTACCGCATCGTCGATTTCAAGCGCACCAAGTTCGATGTCCCGGCGACGGTCGAGCGGATCGAATACGATCCCAACCGCACCGCCTTCATCGCGCTCATCAAATACGAAGATGGCGAACTGGCCTACATCATTGCTCCGCAGCGTCTTGCTGTTGGTGACAAGGTGATCGCTGGCGCCAAGGTCGACGTGAAACCCGGTAACGCGATGCCCTTCTCGGGCATGCCGATCGGTACGATCGTCCACAACGTCGAGCTGAAAGCCGGCAAGGGCGGCCAGCTGGCCCGCTCGGCAGGCACCTACGCCCAGTTCGTCGGTCGCGACGGCGGCTATGCACAGATCCGCCTGTCCTCGGGCGAACTGCGTCTGGTTCGTCAAGAGTGCATGGCCACCATCGGTGCCGTGTCGAACTCGGACCACTCGAACCAGAACCTGGGCAAAGCAGGCCGCAACCGTCACAAGGGCATCCGCCCGAGCGTTCGCGGTGTTGCAATGAACCCGATCGACCACCCGCATGGTGGTGGTGAAGGCCGGACTTCGGGCGGTCGTCATCCTGTTACTCCGTGGGGCAAAGGCACCAAGGGTAACAAGACCCGCACGAATAAAGCGACCGACAAATACATCCTGCGGTCGCGTAACGCGAAGAAGGGGCGCTAATCCATGGCACGTTCTATCTGGAAGGGCCCCTTTGTTGACGCATACGTGCTTCGCAAGGCGGAAAAAGCCCGCGAGGCTGGCAAGTCCGACGTCATCAAGATCTGGTCGCGTCGTTCGACCATTCTGCCGCAGTTTGTCGGCCTGACTTTCGGCGTCTACAACGGCCACAAGCATATCCCGGTCGCCGTGACCGAGGAGATGATCGGCCAGAAGTTTGGTGAATACTCGCCGACGCGGACCTATTACGGTCACGCCGCCGACAAGAAAGCGAAGAGGAAGTAATCGTCATGGGTAAGGAAAACAATCCGCGCCGCGTGGCGGAGAACGAGGCGTTCGCAAAAACGAAAATGCTTCGCACCTCGCCGCAGAAGCTGAACCTGGTTGCGGCTCTGATCCGTGGCAAGAAAGTCGACAAGGCTCTGGCCGACCTGACCTTCTCGCACAAGCGTGTCGCCGGCGACGTGAAGAAATGCCTTCAGTCGGCCATCGCCAACGCCGAGAACAACCATAACCTGGACGTCGACAACCTGATCGTCGCCGAGGCATGGGTCGGCAAGAACATGGTCATGAAACGCGGTCGTCCGCGCGCCCGTGGTCGTTACGGCAAGATCATGAAGCCGTTTTCGGAAATCACCATCAAGGTGCGTCAGGTCGAGGAGCGCGCGTAATGGGTCAGAAAGTAAACCCAATCGGGATGCGTCTTCAGGTCAACCGTACCTGGGACAGCCGTTGGTACGCAGATGACAAGGACTACGGCAACCTGTTGCTGGAAGACCTGAAGATCCGCGACTTCATCCATACTGAAGCCAAACAAGCTGGTGTCAGCCGCGTCATCATCGAGCGTCCGCACAAAAAGTGCCGCGTCACGATCTATGCCGCGCGTCCGGGTGTCATCATCGGCAAAAAAGGCGCCGATATCGAGACCCTGCGCAAGAAGCTGACGAACTTCACCGCCTCGGAACTGCACCTCAACATCGTTGAAGTCCGCAAGCCCGAGCTGGACGCCCAGCTGGTTGCCGAATCGATCGCTCAGCAGCTCGAGCGCCGCGTTTCGTTCCGTCGCGCCATGAAGCGTGCCGTGCAGAACGCCATGCGCATGGGTGCCCTGGGCATCCGGGTGAACGTCGCTGGCCGTCTTGGCGGCGCCGAGATCGCTCGCACCGAGTGGTATCGCGAAGGCCGTGTGCCGCTGCACACCCTGCGCGCCGACATCGACTATGCGCTGTCGGAAGCCACCACCCCCTACGGGATCATCGGTGTGAAGACCTGGATCTTCAAAGGCGAGATCATGGAGCATGACCCGCAGGCACGTGACCGTCGCGCGACTGAAGCGCAAGACGGTCCGGCTCCGCGCGGTCCGCGTCGTGACCGCGACGCGCGCTAAGGAGAAGTAGAGATGCTGCAACCGAAACGGACCAAGTTCCGCAAACAGCACAAGGGCCGGATCCACGGCGAAGCTAAGGGCGGTTTCGCCCTGAACTTCGGCTCGTTCGCCCTGAAGGCTACCGAGCCCGAGCGCGTCACCGCCCGTCAGATCGAAGCGGCCCGCCGCGCGATCACCCGTCACATGAAACGTCAGGGCCGGGTCTGGATCCGGATTTTCCCGGACGTTCCGGTTTCGTCGAAACCGACCGAAGTGCGGATGGGTAAAGGTAAAGGCTCGGTCGATTACTGGGCGGCCCGCGTCCATCCCGGCCGCATCATGTTCGAAATCGACGGCGTGTCCGACGAGATCGCGCGTGAAGCACTGCGCCTGGGTGCGAACAAGCTGCCGGTGCTGACCCGCATCGTGGCCCGCGAAGACTGGTGATCCGAAGGGTAGGGTGCGTTTCAACGCACCTTGCCAACCCCGGATCGGTGCGCTGAAGCGCACCCTACACAATCCGCGCCCCGCCGGGATACTGGCGGGGCGCGCGTCATTTGCGGGTTTTCCACAAAGAGCCTTGCAAAAAATCGGTCATGCCTGTATGGGCAAGCCTTCATCATGAAACTCCACCGGAATCAGGGTGGCCTTGCTGTGCAGGGGCTCTCCGGTGATGTTGAAAGGAAATGGCGTATGAAAGCGCTGGAACTGAAAGACAAGACGCCGGATCAGCTGAAAGAACAGCTGCTGGCTCTGAAAAAGGAAGCGTTCAACCTGCGCTTCCAGCAGGCCACTGGCCAGCTCGAGTCGACCGCCCGCATGCGCGCCGTCCGTCGCGACGTCGCTCGTGTGAAAACCATTCTGAACCAGAAAGCGGCGGAAGCCGCGGCGTCGAACTAAGGAGCCAGGTCCATGCCCAAACGCATCCTGCAAGGCAAGGTCGTCAGCGACAAGAACGAACAGACCGTCACCGTTCTGGTCGAGCGTCGCTTCAAGCACCCGCTGCTGCACAAGACCGTACGGTCGTCGAAGAAATACCGCGCGCATGACGCGCTGAACCAGTTCAAGGTCGGTGACACCGTTCGCATCATCGAATGTGCCCCGATCTCGAAGACCAAGCGCTGGACTGTGCTTGTCGACGCTGTTGAAGCTTCGGCGTGAGCTTCTCCAGTCTTAATCGAAACCCTGGGGCCGGTGATGCTGGTCCCCAAAGGTCGGGAGTAACCCAATGATCCAGATGCAGACCAATCTGGATGTCGCTGACAACTCCGGCGCTCGCCGAGTTCAGTGCATCAAGGTCCTGGGTGGTTCGCACCGTCGCTATGCGTCGGTGGGCGACATCATTGTCGTCTCCGTCAAGGAAGCCATTCCGCGCGGTCGCGTGAAGAAAGGTGACGTCCGCAAGGCCGTCGTCGTGCGCACCGCCAAAGAAGTGAAACGTGAAGACGGCACCTCGATCCGTTTTGACCGCAACGCCGCCGTCATCCTGAACAACCAGGGTGAGCCGGTCGGTACCCGTATCTTCGGGCCGGTCGTTCGTGAGCTGCGCGCCAAGAACTTCATGAAGATCATCTCGCTCGCTCCGGAGGTGCTGTAATGGCTGCCAAGCTGAAAAAGGGCGACAAGGTCGTCGTGCTGGCCGGCAAGGACAAAGGCAAGCAGGGCGAGATCTCGGCCGTTCTTCCCAAAGAGAACAAGGCTGTTGTTGACGGCGTCAACATCGCGATCCGCCACACTCGTCAGACCCAGACCTCGCAAGGCGGTCGCGTGTCGAAAGCCATGCCGATCGACCTGTCGAACCTGTCGCTGATGGACAAGAACGGCAAAGCGACCCGCGTTGGCTTCCGCCTGGAAGACGGCAAGAAAGTCCGCTTCGCCAAGACCACGGGAGACGTGATCTGATGCTGGACCAAGCCACCTATTCGCCGCGTCTCAAAGCGCAGTACCGCGAAGTCATTCGCGCTGCGATGAAAGAAGAGTTCGGCTACAAGAACGACATGCAGATCCCGCGTCTGGACAAGATCGTCCTGAACATGGGTATCGGCGAAGCCGTGAAAGACACGAAAAAGGTCAAGCAAGGTGCTGAAGAGCTCTCGCTGATCGCGGGTCAGAAGGCTGTCATCACTCATGCCAAGAAGTCCATCGCAGGCTTCCGCGTCCGTGAAGAAATGCCGCTGGGCACGAAAGTGACCCTGCGCGGTGACCGGATGTACGAATTCCTGGATCGCCTGATCAACATCGCGCTGCCGCGCGTCCGCGACTTCCGCGGCGTGAAGGGCAGCTCTTTCGACGGTCGCGGCAACTACGCCATGGGCCTGAAAGAGCACATCGTGTTCCCGGAAATCAACTTCGACAAGGTCGACGAAGTTCTGGGGATGGACATCATCATCTGCACCACCGCGCCGACCGACGCGGAAGCGAAGTCGCTGTTGAAGCATTTCAACATGCCGTTCAACAGCTGATCGCAGGGGTAAAAGAGATATGGCTAAAAAATCCATGATCGAGCGCGAGAAGAAGCGCGAGCGTCTGGTTCAGAAATTCGCCGCCAAGCGCGCCGCTCTGAACGAGGTCGTCCACGATCAGTCCCGCCCGATGGAAGAGCGCTTCAATGCCAGCCTGAAACTGGCTGAACTGCCGCGCAACTCCTCGGCCACGCGTCTGCACAACCGGTGCCAACTGACCGGTCGTCCGCACGCGTATTATCGCAAACTGAAACTGTCGCGGATCATGCTGCGCGAGCTCGGCTCGTTCGGTCAGATCCCCGGCATGGTCAAATCGAGCTGGTAAGGGGGCAATATGTCGATGAACGATCCTCTCGGCGATATGCTGACCCGCATCCGCAACGCACAGATGCGCGGCAAATCGACCGTTCGCACTCCGGCCTCCAAGCTTCGCGCCTGGGTTCTGGACGTGCTGAAGGCGGAAGGCTACATCCGCGGTTACGAGCCCGTAACCACGGAAGCCGGCCACAATGAGCTGGAAATCAGCTTGAAATACTACGAAGGCACCCCGGTCATCCGCGAACTCGCGCGTGTGTCCAAACCCGGTCGTCGGGTTTATGCCTCGGTCAAGGAAATCCCGTCGGTCCGCAACGGCCTGGGCGTTTCCATCGTCTCGACGCCGAAAGGCGTGATGTCGGACGCAGCGGCTCGCAACGCCAATGTTGGCGGCGAAGTCCTCTGCACCGTGTTCTAAAGGAGGGCAGAGATGTCTCGGATTGGTAAAAAACCGGTCGCCCTCCCGCAAGGCGTGACCGCAGAAGTCAAAGGTCAGACGATCGAAGTGAAGGGCCCGAAAGGGACCCGCAGCTTCACCGCGACCGATGACGTGACCCTGTCGCTGGAAGACGGCGCCGTGAAAGTGACCCCCCGTGGTCTCTCGAAGCGCGCCCGTCAACAGTGGGGCATGACTCGCTCGATGGTCGAGAACCTGACCGTCGGCGTGAGCCAGGGCTTCAAGAAAGAGCTGGAAATTCAGGGTGTGGGTTACCGCGCCTCGATGCAGGGCAATGTCCTGAAACTGGCTCTGGGCTATTCGCACGACGTGAACTTCGAGGCGCCTGCCGGCGTCACCATCACCTCGCCGAAGCAGACCGAAATCGTGGTGGAAGGCATCGACCAGCAACTGGTCGGCCAAGTCGCCGCGAACATCCGCGAGTGGCGTCAGCCCGAGCCCTACAAGGGCAAAGGCATCCGCTACAAGGGTGAGGTCGTCTTCCGCAAGGAAGGCAAGAAGAAGTAAGGGGCGCGAGAAATGGCACTGAACAAACGAGAGCTGTTCCTGAAGCGCCGCCTGCGCGTGCGGAACAAACTGCGGGCTATCACGGACGGTCGTCCGCGTCTGTCCGTTCACCGTTCTTCCAAGAACATCAGCGTTCAAGTCATCGACGACGTGAAAGGGGTCACCCTGGCCTCGGCATCGTCGCTCGAGAAAGACTTCGGCGCTGTTGGCAAGAACAACGTGGAAGTCGCGGCCAAGATCGGCGCAGCGATTGCAGAGCGTGCGAAGAAAGCCGGCGTCGAAGAAGTCATCTTCGACCGCGGTGGTTTCCTGTTCCACGGCAAGATCAAAGCCCTTGCGGACGCAGCTCGCGAAGGCGGTCTGAAGTTCTAAGGACTGCGGGTGGCGTCATCGCCACCCCGATGATCCGGGGGCCTTTGCCTTGGCATTGGCCCACCAGGATCGGATTTAACGGCGCGATCGCGCGCCAGTTTTAAAGGAATGCCATATGGCAGAACGTGAAAACCGTCGGGGTCGCCGCGAAGAGCGCGAAGAGACCCCGGAATTCGCCGATCGTCTGGTCGCGATCAACCGCGTGTCGAAAACCGTCAAGGGTGGTAAGCGCTTCGGCTTCGCCGCTCTGGTGGTTGTCGGCGATCAGCGTGGTCGTGTCGGCTTCGGCAAGGGCAAGGCCAAAGAGGTCCCCGAGGCGATCCGCAAGGCCACCGAACAGGCGAAACGCTCGCTGGTTCGCGTCCCGCTGCGCGACGGCCGCACCCTGCACCACGATATCGAAGGCCGTCACGGCGCCGGTAAAGTGATCATGCGGACTGCCGTTCCGGGTACCGGTATCATCGCCGGTGGTCCGATGCGCGCTGTCTTCGAGATGCTGGGCGTTCAGGACGTTGTTGCGAAGTCGCAAGGCTCGCAGAACCCCTACAACATGATCCGCGCCACCATCGACGGTCTGAAAAAAGAATCCTCGCCGCGCAACGTCGCTCAGCGCCGTGGCAAGAAAGTGGCCGAGATCCTGCCGTCGAACGACAAGCCGGCTGACGCCGCTGTCGAAGCGTAAGGAGAGACACCATGGCTAAAACCATCGTCGTCAAGCAGATCGGCTCGCCGATCCGCCGTCCGGCCGTCCAGCGCGAGACGCTGAAAGGCCTGGGCCTGAACAAGATGAACCGCACCCGCGAGCTGGAAGATACCCCGGCCGTGCGCGGCATGGTCAACAAGATCCCGCATCTGGTTGTCATCATCGAAGAGCGCGGCTGATTTCAGCACGCTTTGAGTTAGGAAACGCCCCGGAGCTTCTCCGGGGCGTTTTCCTTTGTCCGACCGGCTGGCTTAACCATTTGCTAACCAATCTGAGGCTACCTTCGCCGGGTCCGATCCCGCGCCAAGGAGCAAGCCCATGCGGCGTGTCAGTCTGCTGATTCTGCTGTTATGTCTGGGCGGCCCGGCGGCTGCCGGTCCTTGGGCGCGGGCCGAAAAGGGGATGTTCCTGTCGCTTTCGGATGAGCGGGACCGCGACGGCAACAGCTATACCGGGCTTTACGGCGAATATGGCCTGACCGCACGTGAAACGCTGGGCTTTGAACTGGGCTACACCAATGTCGGCGAGACCAGCGCGATCTTCTGGCTGCAGCATGGCCTTGAGCCCATCGGCGAGAACCGCTTCGCGCTATCTCTGGGACTGGGCATGGTCTCACGCGAGGGCATGGTTTTGCCGATGGCTCAGGCCGGTGCGGATTGGGGGCGTGGGTTTCAGGGCATCCTTGAAGGCGGCTGGCTGGCGCTGGAAACCCGGTTGAAGGTCGCCGGCTCGATGACGAACCCTGAGGATTTCGCAGGGCTTTCGCCCAGCGAGTTCAGCTATCTGACGCCCGAGGTGACGACCAAGGCCGATCTGACCGTGGGCCTGCATGCCACCGAATCGATGATGTTCATCAATCAGTTACGGCTGGAGCAGCGCGAGGATACCGGCTTCTCCAGCAAGCTGGCGACGACAATTGTCCATGACCTGATCGGCCCCGCCAAGATCGAACTAGGAGCGATCACGCCCTTGTCTGGTCCAGATCAGCAGGCGTTCAAGATCGGGACGTGGCTGGAGTTCTGACGCGGGCGACATCTGGCTGGGATGATACCTTTGCCGCCGTCAGATACGCCATAATAGGTGGAACAGGTCGATGAGACTCGCGCTGGGTCAGATCGGCGAGGTATCTTCTAATTTTTCCGCCTATTCATAAGGACAGTATAAAGGCAGATCTCAAAACGTTCTGTTCTCCTTGCCTCATTCTCGCCTTCGAGTAAGCTAAGTTGGCAGAAGCCTTAGTATTGAGTACCTGTTTTCAGTGTCCAAAGGTCTGTAGCGTGCTTGGTAATATCCAGATTCTGCGCTTTGCCGCTGCTACGCTTGTTGTTTTGTTTCACGTCGCCTGGACCGCCCAGAATGAGGGGCGCTCGACATCGTTTCTCGCGCATTTCATTAAATGGGGCGAATCGGGCGTCGATATTTTCTTCGTCATTTCCGGATTTGTCATGGTGCTGTCGCAGGCGCGAACCCGGCGCAGCCTCGGTCAGTTCTTGCTGGAGCGGGCGATTCGCATTGTTCCGATGTACTGGATTCTGACCCTGCTGCTGACTGGTCTGCTGCTGGCCTTGCCGCAGCTTTTCAGCAACAGCAGCTTTTCCGCGTCCAAGACCCTCACCTCGTTGTTCTTTGTGAACTGGCTGTCGGGAGAGGGGTTTCCGGTCGTATATGTAGGATGGACGCTGGAATATGAGTGGCTGTTCTATATCTTTTTTGCATTCAGCTTTTCGCTGCTGCCATTGGAATTAACTTGGATTCCGGTGTTGGCGTCATTTTCCCTGCTGAGCGCCTCGGGATGGATCGAATGGGTTTCGGTCGAATTCGTTTATGGAATGGGAATAGGACTATTCTACCTGCGCGGGTGGAAGCTGCCGTTCCCATCGCTTTTCATTATCATTGGGATGGCCATGTTGATTGGGGCGGCTCTGTTCCAGGTAGCAGAGTTACCTCGTCCTGTCGCATATGGTGTGCCGGCAGTGCTGATTGTCGCTGGTCTGGTGTATCTGCCGCAGCTGCGGGGCAGGGCGGTGATGTTCCTGGGGGCCGCATCCTATTCGATCTACCTGATCCAGGTCTTTACGATTCCTGTGGCTTTTCGGGTTATCCAGAAATTCGTCGCACTGCCGAGCGATGTGGTGGCGCTTCTTGCTGCCGCGATCACCTTGCTGGCAGGGGGATTGGCCTGCAGTCTGGTCGAAAAGCCGCTGGGGCGGCGGTTGCACAGACTGCATCGGCCCGAACCTCAGATGGAGATCGGCGTGCGGTCGTGACCGGTCCGGTCAAGGTCGAACGCGAAACTTGACCGGGTGGCTGCCTTCATATAGGAACCGCCGGTGCCCTCGCGGGCATCGACTCAACAAGCAAGAAATGCCGTGTCCGCCCCCTTCGCTTCATGGGGCGCTTCCGGCTGTAGGAGAAGCGATATGAAACTTCACGAACTTCGCGATAACGAAGGTTCCTCGCGCAAGAAAAAACGCGTTGCCCGTGGTCCCGGCTCGGGCAAGGGTAAGACCGCTGGCCGTGGTATCAAAGGTCAGACCTCGCGTTCGGGCGTTGCGCTGAACGGTTACGAAGGCGGCCAAATGCCGCTGTACCGCCGCCTGCCGAAGCGTGGCTTCAGCAAGCCGAATCGTCTGGAATTCGCTGTGGTCAACCTGGGCCAGCTGCAGACCTTCGTCGATGCCGGCCGTCTGGATGCCAAGGCTGACATCACCGCTGAAGTCCTGGTTGCTGCCGGCGTCATCCGCCGCAAACTGGACGGCGTGCGCGTTCTGGCCCAAGGCGAGCTGAAAGCCGCTCTGAACCTGACCGTTGCCGGTGCGTCGAAAGCCGCTGTCGAGGCGATCGAGAAGATCGGTGGCAAGATCACCGTCACGCGTCCGGTCAAAGAAGAAGCCGCGGCCGAATAAGCTGTTGAAGGGCGCGCTCGCGCCCAATACATAGCTGTCAAGTTTTCCAGGCGCCGCGGGATCGGGAAACGATCCGGCGGCGCTGCCATGAAGGGGCATACGTATGGCGTCAGCCGCAGAACAGATGGCCGCGAACCTGTCATGGGGTGCGCTCGGCAAAGCTACCGAGCTGCGCCAGAGGATCTGGTTCACGCTCGGACTTCTCATCATCTACCGCCTTGGCACCTATATTCCGGTGCCTGGGATCGACGGCGCGGCGCTGCGCAACTTCATGGACCAGGCACAAGCCGGCCTTGGTGGCATCCTGTCGATGTTCACCGGCGGTGCGCTGGGGCGGATGGGCGTCTTTGCGCTTGGCATCATGCCCTACATCTCGGCCTCGATCATCGTCCAGCTGCTGGCCTCGATGGTCCCCGCTCTTGAGCAACTCAAGAAAGAGGGCGAGAACGGCCGCAAGAAAATCAACCAATATACCCGCTATGCCACCGTGGCGCTGGCGCTGTTCCAGGCCTGGGGTCTGGCGGTCAGCCTTGAGCATGGCAACCTCGCGCATGAGCCGGGCATGTTCTTCCGCGCCTCGGTGGTCATCACCTTGGTTGGCGGCACCATGTTCCTGATGTGGGTGGGTGAGCAGATCACCGCCCGTGGCATCGGCAACGGCATCTCGCTGATCATCTTCGTCGGCATCGTCGCCGAGATCCCCGGCCACCTGGCGCAGTTCCTGGCGCAGGGCCGTTCGGGCGCCGTCTCGACCCCGGTGATTCTGGGGGTGATCGTGATGGTGATCGCGGTCATTGCCTTTGTCGTGTTCATGGAACGCGCCTTGCGCAAGATCCACATCCAGTATCCGCGCCGTCAGGTCGGGATGAAGATCTATGACGGCCAGTCCTCGCACCTGCCGATCAAGGTCAACCCCGCAGGCGTGATCCCGGCGATCTTTGCCAGCTCGCTGCTGCTGCTGCCGGTGACGATCTCGACCTTCTCGGGCAACCAGACCGGTCCGATCATGTCGACGATCCTGGCCTATTTCGGCCCGGGGCAGCCGCTTTACCTGCTGTTCTTCGTCGCGATGATCGTGTTCTTTGCGTATTTCTATACGTTCAACGTCAGCTTCAAGACGGATGACGTGGCCGAGAACCTGAAGAATCAGGGCGGCTTCATCCCCGGCATCCGTCCGGGCAAGCGCACCGAGGACTACCTGTCCTATGTCGTCAGCCGCGTGCTGGTCGTCGGCTCGGCCTATCTGGCGGCGGTCTGCATGCTGCCCGAGGTGATCCGTCACCAGCTGGCGATCCCCTTCTACTTTGGTGGGACTTCCGTGCTGATCGTCGTCAGTGTTGTCATGGACACGATCAATCAGGTCCAAAGCCACTTGCTTGCTCACCAATACGAAGGTTTGATCGAGAAATCGCAGCTGCGCGGGAAACGCAAGCCGGGGGCGCCGCGTCCTCGCAAGGCACCCGCCCGTCGTTGATAGGGAGAGGCCCTGAACGGGCGGAAGAGGGACAATATGGCGACCAATATCATTCTGCTCGGCCCCCCGGGGGCCGGCAAAGGCACTCAGGCGCGGCGGCTGATCGAAGAGCGCGGTCTGGTGCAACTTTCGACCGGCGACATGCTGCGCGAGGCCCGCAGTTCGGGCACCGAGATGGGGCAGCGCGTGGCACAGGTCATGGACCGGGGCGAGCTTGTCACCGATGAGATCGTCATCGGCCTGATCAAGGAAAAGCTGGATCAGGGCGGCAAGGGTTTCATCTTTGACGGCTTCCCGCGCACGCTGGCTCAGGCCGACGCGCTGGAAGGTCTGATGAAGGAAGAAGGTCAGGATATCGACGCCGTGATCGAGATGCGCGTCGATGACGCGGCTCTGGTCTCGCGTATTTCCGGGCGCTTCACCTGCGGCAATTGCGGCGAAGTCTATCATGACGTGACCAAGCCGACCAAGGTCGAGGGTACCTGCGATGTCTGCGGCTCGACCGATCTGCGTCGCCGCGCCGACGACAATGCCGACAGCCTCAAGACCCGGCTGATGGAATACTACAAGAAGACCTCGCCGCTGATCGGCTACTACTATGCCAAGGGGAACCTTCACCCCGTGGATGGCCTGGCCGAGATCGAGGTGGTGGCGGCCGAGGTCGCACAGGTGCTGAATGGGTCCAAGGCTTGACGAAAGCCTGCGAATCCCTTAATCCGCAGCATCTCGCATGAGAATCACCTGACTTCCAGGTGTCGGCTTCAAGACCCGAAGGCTGGGCTTTCGGGTCTTTGGTTGTGAAAAAAGGTTCCGGTGCTACGGAACCGCAACGTGAAAAGGAAAAACGCGTGGCTCGTATTGCTGGCGTCAACATTCCGACCGGGAAACGCGTCCCGATCGCTCTGACCTATATCCACGGGATTGGCCCGAAATTTGCGGACGAGATCATCTCGGCCGTGGGTATCGACGCGACCCGTCGCGTGAACGAACTCTCGGATGCCGAAGTTCTGCAGATCCGTGAATATATCGATGCCAACCTGACCGTCGAAGGCGACCTGCGCCGTGAGACGCAGATGAACATCAAGCGCCTGATGGACCTGGGTTCCTACCGTGGTCTGCGTCACCGTCGTGGCCTTCCGGTCCGCGGTCAGCGCACCCATACCAATGCTCGCACCCGCAAGGGCCCGGCGAAGCCGATCGCTGGCAAGAAGAAATAAGGGGGCTGATCAATGGCACGCGATAAAACCCGCATTAAGCGCAAGGAACGTAAAAACATCGCCACTGGTGTGGCGCATGTGAACTCGTCCTTCAACAACACCAAGATCCTGATCTCGGACGTGCAAGGCAACGCGATCTCGTGGTCGTCGGCTGGCACCATGGGCTTCAAGGGCTCGCGCAAATCGACCCCTTACGCTGCCCAGATGGCTGCTGAAGACGCTGGCAAGAAAGCCCAGGAACACGGCGTCCGTACGCTGGAAGTCGAAGTTCAGGGCCCCGGCTCGGGCCGCGAATCGGCTCTGCGCGCGCTGGCTGCCGTCGGTTTCAACATCACGGCCATCCGTGACGTTTCGCCGATCGCGCACAACGGCTGCCGCCCGCCGAAGCGTCGCCGCGTCTAATTCGGACTTGTGATGACGCGTTCCGCGCCAGGTTTTGGCGCGGAACGCGATTTTCGCATTCAACCTCGGGCGTTTCCGATCACGGTCATGGATCGGAAACAGGTATGGAGGCACACGCATGATCCACAAGAATTGGGCTGAACTGATCAAGCCGACCCAGCTTGAAATCAAGCCGGGCGCTGATTCGACCCGCGTCGCCACCGTCATCGCCGAACCGCTCGAGCGCGGCTTTGGTCTGACGCTGGGCAACGCGCTGCGTCGCGTCCTGCTGTCCTCGCTTCAGGGTGCGGCCATTACTTCGGTCCAGATCGACAACGTCCTGCACGAATTCTCGTCGGTTCCCGGCGTGCGTGAAGACGTGACCGATATCGTCCTGAACCTGAAGGGCGTGACCCTGAAGATGGAAGTCGATGCGCCCAAGCGTCTGACGCTCTCGGCCAAGGGTCCGGGCGAAGTCAAGGCTGGCGACATCCAGGAAACGGCCGGGATCTATATCCTGAACCGCGACCATGTCATCTGCCATCTGGACGACGGCGCCGAGTTGCACATGGAACTGACGGTTGCGACCGGCAAGGGCTATGTCGCCGCGGACAAAAACCGTCCCGAAGATGCGCCCATCGGTCTGATCCCGATCGACGCGATCTTCTCGCCGGTGAAACGCGTCAGCTACGAAGTCACGCCGACCCGCGAAGGTCAGGTTCTCGACTACGACAAGCTGACGATGAAGGTTGAAACCGACGGTTCGCTGACCCCGGAAGACGCCGTGGCCTATGCCGCGCGCATCGTTCAGGACCAGCTTTCGGTCTTCGTGAACTTCGAAGAGCCCGAAGCCGCGACCCGTTCGGATGCCGACGATGGTCTGGAATTCGATCCGCGCCTTCTCAAGAAGGTCGACGAGCTGGAACTCTCGGTCCGTTCGGCAAACTGCCTGAAGAACGACAACATCGTCTATATCGGCGACCTGATCCAGAAAACCGAAGCCGAGATGCTCCGCACCCCGAACTTCGGCCGCAAGTCGCTGAACGAGATCAAAGAAGTGCTCTCGGGCATGGGCCTGCATCTGGGCATGGATGTCGTCGACTGGCCGCCGGAAAACATCGAAGACGTTGCAAAACGCTTCGACGACCAGTTCTGATCGCTTTCGGGGGCGCTCGTCGCCCCCGCACGACTGGGCATTCCGCCCCAAGGAGAGCGGCCCAACGCAGGGTCGCCGGACAAAGTAAAAGACGTCATAGGAGATTATCATGCGTCACGCCCGCGGTTACCGCCGTCTGAACCGTACCCATGAGCACCGCAAGGCGCTCTTCGCCAACATGGCTGGCTCGCTGATCGAGCACGAACAGATCAAAACGACCCTGCCGAAAGCCAAAGAACTTCGCCCGATCGTTGAAAAACTGATCACCCTGGCGAAGCGCGGCGACCTGCATGCCCGCCGTCAGGCCGATGCGCAGCTGAAGCAAGACCAGCACGTCGCGAAGCTGTTCGAGATCCTCGGCGTTCGCTACAAAGACCGTCAGGGCGGCTACGTTCGCATCCTGAAAGCCGGCTTCCGTTATGGCGACATGGCCCCGATGGCGATCATCGAGCTGGTCGACCGCGACACCAGCGCCAAGGGTGCGGCTGACCGCGCTCGCCTGGAAGCCGAATCGGCTGCTGAAGAAGTATGATTTCATAACCCTTTCTTAGGGTTATCAAGAATTTATGCCCGTAACCCTTTATTGGGTTGCGGGCTTTCTGCAACATGAGCTTGCGAAATTGTCGCTGATCTCAACCGTGCGCTGAAAGCTGCCGATCTGCGAACAGTTTATCTATCTGTTTGCGATTGCAGGTAAATTCGGCTTCGGGGTCAGGGGCTGTTTGCTTGGCCTCGAAGCCCCGAAGCCTGGAAATGTTCTGGCGCTGAAAGATGGCGTAAGAAAAACACCGATTGAATGCGGGATTTGCTTGAATAGATTGACCCACATGCCAATTTCAGGCGGAACTCATAGAAATCGCAATCTGTCGAATTAGTCATGTCGTCTCGCGCGGATATCAACGCAGCACTCGCCAAGCTCAAGAAGCTTGCCCCGGCCGGCTACTTCGTCGGCCTGCACATTCGGTTTGCTGCACCCCTGATGCAGTTTCAGACCTATAACAAAGAATGGTCGCTGCGTTACGCGGAACGGGCCTATGCTTTGCGCGATCCCACGATTGCCTGGGGCTTTTCGACGACCGGCGCCTGTCGCTGGAGTGTGCTGCCCATCCCGGACCCGTTCTCGCTTCTGCAGGACGCGGCGGATCATGGGCTGAAATACGGTCTGGCCGTCGCGCATGGCCCGATCAAATCGCGCACGATTTGCTGTTTTGCCCATGACAAACGGGAATTCACGGATGACGAGATCGAAGTGATCTCGGCCACGGTTCGGCGTCTCCATGATATAACGGAGCCGCCGGAAAGCCTGACCAAGGCTCAGCAGGAGGCCCTTCGGTGTATCGCAGAAGGAGATCGGCACGCAGCGGCGGCGGCAAAACTTGGCATCACGGAGAGCGCATTCAAGGCTCGTCTCATCTCCGCGCGCGAACGTCTCATGGCGCGCACCACCGCCGAGGCGCTGCAAAGGGCCAAGGATTACCGCTTGCTGTAAAGGAAACGGTCCGCCTTTTGAACGGTTATCACCCTGGGGGCCAACACCCACCACAACCCCAGGAGATTATCAATGCAGACCACCACGCTTTCGTTCGCCAACATCCACAACCACGGCGAGCTTTTTGCAAATATCTTCCGGGCGCGGAAACAGAGCTTCATCGTCCAGAAGCGCTGGGATCTGCCCCAGACCGACGACATGGAATTCGACCAGTACGACACTCCGATGAGCCGTTGGGTCGCAATTCACGAAAGAGGCAATGTGCTGGCTGGCGTGCGTCTGACGCCGACCACGGCACGCTGCGGCATGTATTCCTACATGATCCGCGACGCGCAGCTGGACCTGCTGGGTGGCTCGATTCCGCGCAACCTGCTGGAAGACACCGCCCCGGTTGAAGCGACGACCTGGGAAGCGAGCCGGCTGTTCGTCGATCACAACACGCCGCAGCGTGACCGCCGTCGCGTCCATATGAATCTTGTCCATGAGATGACCAATTCGGCACGCGAACTGGGCGCGACCAAACTGGTCTGCCTGGTTGCGGCGACCTGGCCGCGCTGGCTGCGTCCCTGTGGACTGGATGCGCATGCAATGGGGCCGGTGATCTGGATCGATGACGGTCATTTCCAATGTGTCTCGATCAATCTCGCCACCAAGCTGCATTGATCGCATGAGCCGGCGGAGGGGGCCTTTCGCGCGCATTGCCCTCGGCGTAACATGCCCCCCGCATGGCAGATCTTTTCGATAACGCGTCCGCAAGCGACGCTCACCCGCATGAGGCTAACCGCCCTCTGGCAGACCGCATCCGGCCGGCCCGGCTGACCGATGTCGTCGGTCAGGAAAAGGTGCTTGGCCCTGACGGTCCGCTGGGCGCGATGCTGGCGGCGGGCAGCCTGTCTTCGCTGATCCTATGGGGGCCGCCGGGTGTGGGCAAGACCACCATCGCCCGGTTGCTGGCGCTGGAGACCGAGCTGGCCTTTGTCCAGATCTCGGCGATTTTCTCGGGCGTGCCGGAACTGCGCAAGGTCTTTGACGCCGCCCGACTGCGTCGTCAGCAAGGGCGCGGCACGTTGCTGTTCGTGGATGAGATCCACCGTTTCAACAAGGCGCAACAGGACAGCTTTCTGCCGCATATGGAGGACGGCACCATCGTTTTGGTCGGGGCCACCACCGAAAATCCCAGCTTTGAGCTGAACGCCGCGCTGCTGTCCCGCGCGCAGGTGATCGTCCTTGAGCGACTCGATCTGGCGGATCTGGAACGCCTCGCACAGCGGGCCGAGCAGGAACTGGGCCGCGCCTTACCGCTGACCCCTCAGGCGCGCGACCGGCTGCTGGAAATGGCCGATGGCGATGGCCGCGCCGGTCTGAACCTGATTGAGCAGGTCATGGCGTGGCGCGTGACCGGCCAGCTTGACATCGACCAGCTGTCCCAGCGCCTGATGCGGCGCGCGGCGAAATACGACAAGTCTGGGGATGAACATTACAATCTGATCTCGGCCCTGCACAAATCGGTGCGCGGCAGCGATCCCGACGCGGCGCTTTACTGGTTCTCGCGCATGCTGGAAGGCGGCGAGGACCCGCGCTATCTGGCCCGGCGCATCACCCGCATGGCTGTCGAGGATATCGGGCTGGCCGACCCTGCTGCGCAGCGTCATTGCCTGGATGCCTGGGCACTTTACGAACGTCTTGGCAGTCCCGAGGGCGAATTGGCGCTGGCACAGGCGGTGATCTATCTGGCGCTCGCGCCGAAATCGAACGCGGGCTACGCCGCCTATAAGGGCGCGCGCGATCTGGCGCGGCGCTCGGGCAGCCAGATGCCGCCTGCCCATATCCTGAACGCGCCGACCGGGCTGATGAAGGAACAGGGCTATGGCGCGGGTTACCAATATGACCACGATGCCGAGGACGGCTTCTCGGGGCAGAACTATTTCCCCGACGGCATGAAACGTCCCGTCCTTTACCTGCCGGTCGAGCGTGGATTCGAGCGGGAACTGAAAAAGCGCGTTGAATGGTTCGCCAGCCTCCGTCAAAAGCGGCGCACAGAGGGCAAGACATGAACCATGCATTCCTTCAGGTCGCAGTAGGTGGCGCCCTGGGGTCGATGGCGCGTTACGGCGTCAACATCATGGCGGCGCGGATCAGCGCCGGTTTCCCATTGGGAACGCTGACGGTGAATATCGTCGGCTGCTTCGTCATGGGCATTCTTGCCGCAGCCATCGCCGGGCGCGGAGGGCAGCATTATGCGCCCCTGCTGCTGACCGGGGTGCTGGGCGGCTTCACCACGTTTTCGGCCTTTGCGCTGGACACGATGGTACTGTGGGAGCGCGGCGCGGTTCTGACCGCCGCAGGCTATGTGCTGGCTTCCGTCGTGATTTCACTTCTGGCGGTCTTCGCCGGATTGGCCATGGGCCGGGGGTTATTCGTATGAGTGGTGTTCAGACCATCCGCGTCACTGCGGATGAGGGCGATCAGCGTATCGATCGCTGGTTGAAGAAGAAGTTTCCGCAGCTCACGCAGGGCGCGGTCGAAAAGATGTGCCGGACCGGGCAGCTGCGTGTCGATGGCGGGCGGGTCAAGGCCAACAGCCGGATCGAGGTGGGCCAAGAGGTGCGCGTGCCGCCGCTGCCGGATGCTGCCGCTCCGGTCGTGACCAAGCGCAATGGCATCAAGCAATCCGATGCCGAGATGATCCAGTCCTGCGTCTTGTGGCGGGATGAGCATATCATCGCGCTGAACAAGCCGCCGGGCCTGCCCTCGCAGGGTGGCTCGGGGCAGGGCGACCGGCATGTGGACGGGCTGACCGAGGCGCTGATGTTCGGCTTCAAGGACCGCCCGAAGCTGGTCCATCGGCTGGACAAGGACACCTCGGGCGTGCTGCTGCTGGCGCGCACCGACCGGGTGGCGCGCGCGCTGTCCGAAGGGTTCCGTCACCGCCTGACCCGCAAGATCTACTGGGCCGCCGTCGCTGGCGTGCCGCATCCGCGCATGGGCTCGATCAAATACGGTCTGGTCAAGGCGCCGGGTCGTGGCCGCATGGGCGAGGGCGAAAAGATGGTCGCCGTCCATCCCAGCCAGGTCGCCGAAACCGAGGGTGCCAAGCGCGCCCATACCGATTACGCCGTGCTTGAGGCGCTTGGCAGCCGCGTTTCTTGGGTCGCCATGGTCCCGGTGACCGGTCGCACCCACCAGCTGCGCGCCCATATGTCGGAAATGGGCCATCCCATCGTCGGCGACGGCAAATATGGCGGCTCGGGGCAGGAAAACCTTGGCGATGGCTGGGGCGCGCAACTGGGCGGAGAGATCAGTCGCAAGCTGCATCTGCACGCCCGCATGATCCGCTTTGAGCATCCGATCACCAAGAAGCTGATCACCATCACCGCGCCGTTGCCCGATCACATGGCCCGGACGTGGAAGACCTTTGGCTGGCATGAAAACGACGTGCCCGAAGATCCCTTCGCGGAGGAATGATGCGTCTGGTCGTCTTTGACGTCGATGGCACGCTGGTCAACAGCCAGCACGAGATCACCGAGGCAATGAACCTTGGCCTGCGCGACGCGGGACTGCCCGAAATGGCCTCGGCCGCAATCCTGTCCATCGTCGGTCTGTCCCTGCCCATCGCTGTCGCGCATCTGTTGCCCGAGGCCTCGCCCGTGCTGCATGAGCGTGTCGTCACCGGCTATCGCGACGCGTTTATCGCCTCGCGGGCGCGGGGGGTGGTGCCGCCACTTTATCCCGGCGCGCTGGACTGTCTGGACGCGCTGTCGGCGCAGGAGGACGTGCTGCTGGGCATTGCCACCGGCAAGCCGATGCGTGGGCTGATGGCGGTGCTTGAGGCGCATGGTCTGGCGCGGCGCTTCTTTACCCGGCAGACGGCGGACGGGCACCCCTCGAAGCCGCATCCGGCGATGCTGGAAAGCGCGCTGTTCGATGCCGGGCTGGAGGCGTGGCAGGCGGTCATGGTGGGCGACACCACATTCGACATGGAAATGGCCCGCGCCGCGGGTGTGACCGGCTTTGGCGTCGACTGGGGCTATCACCCCTCGGCGGAACTGCATGGGGCAGGGGCGGCACTGGTCGCCCCCGATTATCCGACATTGACGCAGGCCCTGCTGGACTGGGTCCCGAAGGAAAAGACGACATGAGCAGCGAATGGAAGGCCCGGCGATTCTGGACGGCCGCGGCAACCCGTGAAGCCGATGGCGGCTGGGAAGTCACGCTGGACGAACGCCCCGTGCGCACCCCGGGCAAGTTGCCCCTGATCCTGCCGACGCCCGGTCTGGCCCAAGCGATCGCCGTCGAATGGGACGCTCAGTCCGAAATCATCGATCCGAACAGCATGCCGCTGACCCGCGCCGCGAATTCCGCCGTCGAGCGCGTCACGCCGCAATTCGAAGCGGTGGCCCTGATGCTTGCCGAATATGGCGGCACAGATCTGCTGTCCTATCGCGCCGACGCGCCCGACCGACTGATCCGCGCGCAGGCCGAGGGCTGGGACCCGTTGATTGACTGGGCCGCGACCGAACTTAGGGCACCACTGCGCATCACGCACGGAGTCCTGCCCGTGCCGCAGGATGAGTCGTCCTTGCTGAAATTGCGGGCAGAGGTCTTGGCGCTGGATGTCTTTGGCCTGACCGCGCTGCACGATCTGGTCACGCTTCCCGGCTCGTTGATCCTAGGACTGGCGGTGATCCGGGGGCGTCTGGATGCCGAAATATCGCATGCGCTTTCCCGGATTGATGAGGAATTTCAAGCAGAAAACTGGGGTCGCGACGATGAGGCCGATGAGGCCGCTGTCGCGCGACTTGAGCAGATGCTGAATGCCGAGCGTTTCTGGAAACTCAGCAGATCCGTCTGACAGCCTTTCCCTAATTCTTGACGCAGGGAACTTCATCGGCACAATGCCGCTTATGGGGGCAGTCCAATTGCCCCCTGGCTCAAACGGGCTAGCCTACGGCCCTAGCTTCCACACGGCCCGTTCAGGGTCGGAAGACCAACAGAGAGGAACCCCATGAAGAAAACTGCGCTCTTCGGTTCTGTCACCGCCCTCGCGCTTGCTGCGACCGGTGCCATGGCCGCTGAAGGCGACACGCTGAAAGAGGTTAAAGCCCGCGGCGTGCTGAACTGCGGTGTGAACACCGGCCTCGTCGGCTTTGCCGCTCCGGATGCGAATGGCAACTGGACCGGCTTTGACGTCGCTTTCTGCAAGGCTGTCGCCGCCGCCGTTCTGGGTGACGCGACCAAGGTGAAATACGTGCCGACCACCGGCCAGACCCGGTTTACCGCCCTGTCCTCGGGCGAGATCGACCTGCTGGCGCGCAACTCGACCTGGACCTTCCAGCGCGATACCGACCTGAAGCTCGATTTCATCGGCGTGAACTATTACGACGGTCAGGGCTTCATGGTTCGCAAGGATCTGGGCGTGTCCTCGGCCAAGGAGCTGGATGGTGCCACCATCTGCATCCAGACCGGCACCACGACCGAGCTGAACCTGGCCGATTACTTCAAGGCCAACAACATGACCTATCAGCCGGTCAACATCGACAGCAACGCCGAAGGCGAACAGCAATACATGGCTGCCGCCTGCGACGCCTACACAACCGACGCTTCGGGCCTTGCGGCGACGCGCGCGGCCTTTGCCGATCCCGAGAACCACATCATCCTGCCCGAGATCATCTCCAAGGAACCGCTTGGGCCGGCCGTTCGCCATGGCGACAACAACTGGGGCGATATTGCCCGCTGGACGCTTTATGCGCTGCTGGCCGCCGAGGAATATGGCGTGACCTCGGCCAATATCGACGAGCTGGCGAAATCCTCGCAGAACCCCGAGGTCCAGCGTCTTCTGGGCAGCTCGGATGACCTGGGCAAGATGCTGGGTCTGGACGCCGAATGGGCCAAGCGCGCGATCAAGGCGCAGGGCAACTACGGCGAGATCTTTGCCGCGACCATCGGCGAACAGACCCCGATCGGTCTGGCCCGCGGTCTGAACGCGCAATGGACCCAGGGCGGCCTGATGTATGCGATGCCCTTCCGGTAATCGCTGAGACCTTGGACGGGCGGGGCAAAACCCCGCCCGTTCTGCCACGCGCCGGAAAGAACACGGGCAATAGACCCGACCGCCGGCCAACAGGGGTTACAATATGGTAGACTATCCAGGCGCGGCCTCGCCGCCTTTCCGCCTGTCGATGCTGATTTACGACCGCCGCTATCGGTCACTGACCATTCAGGCAGTCGTGTTCATCGGGGTCATGCTTCTGGCAAGCTGGCTGATCGACAACACGCTTCGCAACCTTGCCATCATGGGCAAGACACTCAGCTTCGACTTTCTTTTCAGGCGGGCGGGATATGACATTCCGCAGCAATTGATCCCCTATACCTCTGACGACACCCATCTGCGCGCGACCATTGTCGGCCTGCTGAACACGCTGCAGGTGTCGATCCTTGGCTGCATCTCGGCGACGGTGGTGGGCGTTGTGGTGGGCGTGCTGCGTCTGTCCAACAACTGGCTGATCGCGCGGCTGATGACCGTCTATGTCGAGGTCTTCCGCAATATCCCGCTGCTGCTGTGGATTTTGGTGATCCTTGCGATTTTCACCGAAACGATGCCGCCGCCCAATGCCTATCGCGGTGAGAATCCGGCGGCCAGCATGGTCATGTTCGACATGATCGCGCCGACCAACCGCTATACCGCCGTGCCCTCGATCGGCATGAGCAACCCGCCCGGCGTGATCGCGCTGGGGCGCGAGGGGATCAGCTGGGCGCTGATCGCCTATGCCGTGGTGCTGGCTGCGGCCTATGTCGCCCATCGCCTGCTGCGCAAGCGCGCCAAGCGCATTCAGGATGCGACCGGTCGGCGTCCGTCCACCCTGTGGATCTCTCTGGCGCTGTATCTGGTGCCGGTGGCGCTGCTGACCTGGTATTTCGGCCTGCATCTGGTCCCGCCGGTGCTCAAGGGCTTCAACTTTGCCGAAGGCCTGAATCTGGACAACGCCTTTGTCGTGCTGTGGCTGGCACTGACGCTTTATACCGGGGCCTTCATCGCCGAGATCGTCCGCGCCGGCATCATGTCGGTCAGCAAGGGCCAGACCGAGGCCGCCTATGCGCTGGGTCTGCGCCCGCGCCGCACCATGAGCCTTGTGGTCCTGCCGCAGGCGCTGCGGGTGATCATCCCGCCGCTGATCTCGCAATATCTGAACCTGACCAAGAACAGCTCGCTGGCCATCGCGGTCGGCTACATGGACCTGCGCGGCACGCTGGGCGGCACGACGCTGAACCAGACCGGGCGCGAGATGGAAGCCATGGTCCTGATGATGGGCATCTATCTGCTGCTGAGCCTGATCATTTCGGGCGGGATGAACGTCTTCAACAGTCGCGTCAAGCTGAAGGAGCGGTGAGATGAGCCAGACCCAATCCGTCGCCTTTGTCCGCGACAGCATGCTGCCGCCCGAACCGCCGCCGACGCGGGCTTCCGGCGCAATCCTGTGGCTGCGCGAGAACCTGTTCTCGGGGCCGCTGAACATTGCCCTGACCCTGCTGGGTCTGGGCATCCTGTGGCTGCTGTTCAGCACGCTCTGGCCGTGGCTGTCACATTCGGTCTGGAATGCGAACAGCATGGCCGAATGCCGCCAGATCATCGCGGCGGCGCATGGACCCGACGCCTCGGGGGCCTGCTTTGCCGTGATCAAGCATCGCTGGAACCAGTTCGTCTTTGGCTTCTACCCGGTCGATCTGTACTGGCGGCCGGTTCTGGCCTTTGGTTCGCTGTTTCTGGCCCTGGCACCCGTCCTGTTCGCCGACAACCCACGCGCCCGACGCATTGTCATCGGGCTTGCCGCAGTGCTGACCTTTCTGATCTCGGCGGTGCTGGGGGCGAACGGGGTCGAGCTGGGCGCGATGGCGGTGCTGCTGCTGGCATGGGTCGCGCTGATCGAGGCCCGCCGCGACTGGGCGCTGCTGGCAACGCTGATCTATCCCTTCCTTGCGACCTGGCTGCTATGGGGTGGAACCCTGTGGGAGCCGGCAATGGCGCTGGCCGGTTTCGTCATCGGCTTCTTTGTCTGGCGGGCGCTGTCGGCCTACGGCATGTTCGCCTTTGCTGCTGCCGTTCTGGTTGCGGCGTTCTGGTGGCTGGCACTGTCGGATATTGTCGCGCGCGGCATCGCCACCGTGCTGCCGATGCGGCTGACGCCGGTCACCTCGGACCAGTTCGGCGGTTTCGTCCTGTCGATCACCATCGGCGTCGCGGGCATCGCCCTGTCACTGCCTCTGGGGATCATCCTTGCACTGGCGCGGCGTTCTGATCTGCCGGTCATCAAGATGATGGCGGTGCTCTTCATCGAGTTCATCCGCGGCGTGCCGCTGATCACGCTGCTGTTCGTGGCCTCCTTGCTGCTGAACTACTTCCTGCCGCCGGGCACGAATTTCGACATCATCCTGCGGGTGATCATCATGGTGACGCTGTTCGCCTCGGCCTATATGGCCGAAGTGATCCGCGGCGGTCTGGCGGCGCTGCCCAAGGGCCAATACGAGGCCGCCGACGCGTTGGGGCTGGATTACTGGAAGGCGCAGCGGCTGGTGATCCTGCCGCAGGCGCTGAAGATCTCGATCCCCGGCATCGTCTCGACCTTCATCGGCATGTTCAAGGACACCACGCTGGTTGTCTTTGTCGGGTTGTTCGATCCGCTGAAGGCCATGTCCGACACCATCCGCGCGAGCTTCGAATGGAAGGGCGCCTATTGGGAGCCTTACATCTTTGTCGGCTCGATCTTCTTCATCCTCTGCTTCGGCATGTCGCGTTATTCCATGCATCTGGAACGCCGCCTGAAGCGCGACCACCGCTGAGGAGCATGTCATGGCCACACAAACCCAGACCCAACCGAAACTTGGCGAGACCGCGATCGAGATCGCCAAGCTGAACAAGTGGTACGGCACCTTCCATGTGCTGCGCGATATCGACCTGAATGTCAGCCGGGGTGAGCGGATCGTCATTGCCGGGCCCTCGGGATCAGGCAAATCGACGCTGATCCGCTGCATCAACCGGTTGGAGGAGCATCAGGCCGGCCGTATCATCGTCGACGGCACCGAACTGACCAATGACCTGAAGAACATCGACAAGGTGCGCTCGGAGGTCGGGATGGTGTTCCAGCATTTCAACCTGTTCCCGCATCTGACCATTCTGGAAAACTGTACGCTGGCGCCGATCTGGGTGCGCAAGGTTCCCAAGCGCGAGGCCGAGGAAACCGCGATGCATTTCCTGGAAAAGGTCAAGATTCCCGAACAGGCGCTGAAATATCCCGGCCAGTTGTCGGGCGGTCAGCAGCAGCGGGTGGCTATCGCGCGTTCGCTGTGCATGCGGCCGCGGATCATGCTGTTCGATGAGCCGACCAGTGCGCTTGACCCCGAGATGATCAAGGAGGTGCTGGATACGATGATCGAACTGGCCGAGGACGGCATGACCATGCTGTGCGTGACCCATGAGATGGGTTTTGCGCAGGCCGTGGCGCATCGCGTCATCTTTATGGATCAGGGCCAGATCGTCGAACAGAACACGCCCAAGGAGTTCTTCAACAATCCGAAATCCGAAAGAACCAAGCTGTTCCTGAGCCAAATTCTGGGTCATTGAGGCGTGGTCGGGCAGGGGGACTTCGCGTCCCCCGTCCATCGGTTCCCGATGGACTCCCCCTGCGGGATATTTCGGCAAGAAAGAAGATCGCGGTTTGCTTGCCGCGGCGGGGGGCGACGGTTTATCGTGCCGTCCGGTGACTTTGGAGGACAGGGATGAACCAGACCATTTTCCTTTTGCTGGGGGTGCTGGGCATTGCCGGGCTTGGCTCGCTTATTTCCAGCAATGACGACGACCATCCGCCAGAGGCACCTGCGGACGATCCGTTCGGCGGGCGCGAGCTGACCGAGGGAACCGAGGACGATGACACCATCGCCGCGGGTGATGGCGACGACGCCATCCAGTCCTTCGAAGGGAATGACTCCGTCTCGGGCGGCGGTGGCGATGACGCGATCTGGACCGGCTATGGCGACGATACGGTCAGCGCCGATGCCGGGGATGACGAGATCTATCTGGGCTACGACGACGACGTCTATGGCGCGGTGGACCCGGGCACCGTTGAGGGTAATGACACGATTGACGGCGGTGAAGGCGATGACACGATCATCACCAATAGCGGCAATCATTCGATCACCGGCGGTGAAGGCGATGACCGGATCGAGGATCATGGCGGCACCGTCTATATCGATGGCGAGGATGGCGACGACCTGATCCTGTCGGCCGATGCCTCGGAGCCGGACGCGCAGGATACGCTGCTGGGCGGTGAAGGCGACGACACCATCCATGCCGGGGCGAATGACATCGTCTCGGGCGGTGACGGTGATGACCAGATCGTCCTGCGCAGCGATGCGGGCGGTGCGACCACCATCATCTATGGCAGCTCGGACAGCATCAGCATCACCCTGCCCGCCGATTATGACGGCGAGGAGGAATACGATATGGTGCAGGATGGCGATGACGTCCAGATCGTCGTGAACGGTGAGGTTCTGGCGATCCTGAAGGATACCGTGACCGACGACGTGGACAACATCAGCTTTACCCGCGAAACCTGAGTGGTTTCATCCGGTCATGAAAAAGGGCGCGCCACTGGCGCGCCCTTTGCGTTCCGGCGAATGAGAGCTGCTCAGATGGCGGATTTCAGCGATTCCTCAAGGTAGAGTTCGCGCAGGCGGGTCGCCACCGGGCCGACCTTGCCGCCGCCGACCTTGGCGCCGTCGATTTCCACCACCGGCAGCACGAAAGCCGAGGCCGAGGTGAAGAAGGCCTCATCCGCGGATTGCGCTTCCTCGATGGTGAAGGGGCGTTCCTCGATCTTCATCTGGGCCTCGGCTGCGAAGCGCAGCAGCGAGGCGCGGGTGATGCCATGCAGGATGTCGGTCGACAGCTGGCGGGTGATGATCGTGCCGTTCTTGACGATATAGGTGTTGTTCGAGGTGCCTTCGGTCACGAAGCCGTCCTCGACCAGCCAGGCATCATCGGCACCGCGCGCCTTGGCCTCCATCTTGGCCATGGACGGGTAAAGCAGCTGCACCGTCTTGATGTCGCGGCGCGACCAGCGCAGGTCCTCAACCGAGACCACCTTGAGACCGGTCTGGGCCTGCAGGTTGGCAGCAAGGCCGGGTTTCGACTGGGTGAACAGCACCACGGTCTGGGGCGTGCCTTCGGGCGGATAGGCAAAATCGCGATCACCGGGATTGCCGCGGGTGACCTGCAGATAGACGATGCCTTCGACGATATCGTTGCGCGCAACGAGTTGGCGGTGAATCTCCAGCCACTCGGCGTCGGAATGCGGATTGCCCATGCCCAGTTCGGCCAGCGAGCGGCTCAGCCGCGTCAGGTGGCCGGGAAAGTCCAGCAGCTTGCCGTCAAGGACGCTGGTGACTTCGTAGACGCCGTCGGCCATGACGAATCCACGGTCAAAGATCGAGACCTTGGCCTCGGCCTCGGGCAGGTATTCGCCATTCAGATAGACGGTGCGGGACATGTTCTTCTCCTGAGTCGTGAAGCGAGCTTGGGCGTGGTGCGCCTAAAGCGCGCAGGGGTCAAGCACCAGCCAGACAGCACTGCATTGAAGTATGAAACTGCAATGACGATCAGGAGAATGTGAAGGAATGTTCGGTATACACTGGTAGACCAGTTGACAGGCCGTAGATTCGTCGGGCACAACTGTCCGCGTGGCAGGCAGAGCTGATCAGCTTCTGAGCCACAACGGAATACCTGGGCGGCCATTCGGGGAGGCTTGGCCGCCATCAAGGGGAGGAGCGACAGGCCCTGCGGCACGCGGGGCCTGTTGTCTTTAGTGCGATCCGTTCGTCTTTTTTCAGTCCCTGTCAGGTCTTGAGAGGTCTTCTTCGCCTAAGCGGCGCGGATGTTTCAGGCGCGCACGGCGATGGGTGCCGCGGGCCGGGGAAGCCGGCTCAGCCGGGGATCAGGCGTTCGATTGCGCGGATCAAGGACCGGAATCGGCGATTCGGCGACGGCGGGAATCACCTGGGTCACGCCATTTCCAACCAGTTGCCGCTGGGCAGCCTGGGAATTCAGCAAAAGCCGCTCGGCCGCGGACATGCCGGAAACGGGCCGGGCGCTGTTCATGGGTTTACGGGTCATCACATCACTCAGTCGGCATTTTCGAAGTCCGCAGCAGGTAATGGTGAACTGATCGGTTCACAAGCCGTCTGACAGATTTTCTACCGAAAGAAGGCCGATTTCCTGTGGAAGACGTGGCGTCGCCGCCAAAAGCTGGCGCGTATAGGGGTGGTCGGGGTTGTCCAGCACCCGTGCGGTCGGGCCTGATTCCACAATCTTGCCCTGCCGCATGATCAGCACCCGGTCGGTCACCTGCCGCACGACGGACAGGTCGTGGCTGATGAACAGGTAGGACAGGCCGTGCTTCACCCGCAGCCTGGCCAGCAGTTCCAGCACCTGCGCCCGCACCCGGACATCCAGCGCGGAAACGGCCTCGTCCAGAATGATCAGGCTGGGCCGGATGATCAGGGCACGGGCCAAGGCAATGCGTTGCCGCTGCCCGCCCGAGAATTCATGCGCATAGCGCCGCATCACATCGCCGGTGATGCCGACATCGAACAGCGCCTCGGCCACGCGGTCGCGCCAGTTCTTTGGGCGTCCGGTCAGATGGAAGGGCTCGGCCACCAGCTTTTCCACCCGCCAGCGCGGATCGAAACTGCCAAACGGGTCCTGAAACACCACCTGCATCCGGGCCCGAAGCGCATCGGGCATCCGCCATCCGGCGTGGACCTGTTGCCCTGCCAGCCGGATCTGGCCGCCCTGGATCGGGTCAAGGCCAAGGATGGCGCGGGTCAGGGTAGACTTGCCGCAGCCGGATTCGCCGACCAGCCCGACGGATTCATGCTCTTGGATGGTCAGGCTGACATTATCGACGGCCAGCAGCCGCTGTTCACCCGGACCGCTATCGGGTCGCACCGCCGGATAGCTGCGCGAGACCTGCTCCACCTGAAGCAGCGGCGCCGCGTCGGGGCGGGTCAGCACCAGCCGTGGCTGATGCTTGGCGGCCTTGAGCAATTCGCGCGTATAGGCGTGGCGGGGGTTATGAAAGATCTGGCTAGCAGGCGCGCTTTCGACGATGGTGCCGCGCTGCATCACCGCGACCTCATCCGCCAGACCCGCCACCACCGCCAGATCATGGGTGATCAGCAGCAGCGACATGCCCTCGTCGCGGACCAGCCCGGCCAGCAGATCAAGGATCTGCTTCTGCGTGGTCACGTCCAGCGCCGTGGTCGGCTCATCCGCGATCAGCAAATCGGGACGCTGGGTAATGGCCAAGGCAATGGCCACACGCTGACGCTGCCCGCCGGATAGCTGATGCGGATAAAGCGTCAGCGGAAAGCGCGATGCGGGCAGGCCGACGCGATCAAGGCGTTCGCGCGCCCGTGCCAGTGCCTGATCGCGGGGCAGGCCCTGATGCAGAAGCAGGGCCTCGGCCACCTGATCGCCGATGGTCATCAGCGGGTTCAGCGCGGTCATCGGCTCTTGAAAGACCATGGCGATGCGCTTGCCGCGAATGCGGCACAACTCGCGTTCGGGCAGGGGCAGGATGTCCTCGCCGTCCAGTTCGATGCGGCCCTGCGTCCGCATGCCGGGGGGCAGCAATCCGATGAGTGCAAGTCCCGTCAACGACTTGCCCGAGCCGCTTTCCCCCACCAGCGCGGTGATCCTGCCGGGGGCCAGCCGCAGGTTAACGCGGTTCAGCAGCATGGTCTGGCCCAGCGTCACGCCCAGATCAAAGGTCTCGATCATCGCGAACCGCGCAATCTGGGGTCCAGCGCATCGCGCAGCCCGTCGCCCAACAGGTTCAGGCCCAGCACCGTCAGCACGATGGCAAGGCCGGGCACGATGGCGACATGCGGCGCCAGTGAGATCATGGTCTGCGCCTCGGCCAGCATGCGGCCCCAGCTGGGGGTAGGGGGCTGCGCGCCAAGGCCGACATAGGACAGCCCGGCCTCGGCCAGAATGCCAAGGCTGAACTGGATCGTTCCCTGCACGATCAGGATATTGGCGATATTGGGCAGGATATGCTGCAGGCTGATCCGCGCCGCGCCCTTGCCGGCGACCCGTGCCGCGCGGATGTAGTCCAGCGTCCAGATCGGCAGGGCCGAGCCGCGGGTGATCCGGGCAAAGACCGGGATGTTGAAGATGCCGATGGCAATGATCGCATTCAGCGCCGATGGCCCGAATGCCGCCGTGATCAGGATGGCGATGACAAGGCTGGGAAAGGCAAAGATCAGGTCGTTGCCGCGCATGATGATCTCATCCAGCCAGCTGCCCTGAAACGCCGCCGCGATCAGCCCCAGTGGCACGCCCAGCCCCATGCCGATGCCGACCGCGACCAGCGCCACTGCTATCGAGGTGCGCGCGCCCACCATGATCATCGACAGCATGTCGCGGCCCAACTGGTCGGTGCCCAGCCAATGTTCGCCCGAGGGCGGCAGCAGCTTGTCGGCAATCGCCAGCTGCGTGACATCGCCCGGCGTCCACAGAAAGGACAGGCCCGCGGCCAGCACCGCAAGGCCGGTCAGCAAAAGCCCCAGCGCCAGTGACAGCCTCATTTCAGCCGCAGCCTCGGGTCGATGGCGGCATAGGCCAGATCGACCAGAAAGGTCACAAGGATCACCGCTGCGACCAGAACCAGTACCGCGCCCTGCACCACGATCAGATCGCGCTGGGTGATGGCCTGAAAGATCAGCCGCCCCAGACCGGGCAGGTAGAAGACGTTCTCGATGATGATGGCTCCGGCCAGAAGGAACGAAAACTGCATGCCAAGGATGGTGACGACCGGGATCAGGGCATTGCGCAGCGCGTGCAGCCGCAGCGCCTGTCCGCGGCTCAGGCCCTTGGCGCGGGCGGTGCGGATGTAGTCCTGCCCCAAGGTCTCGACCAGGGCCGAGCGCAGCACGCGCGCAAGGATCGCGGCTTGTGGCAAGGCCAGCGCCACGGCGGGTAGAATCAGGGATTTCAGCGCGGCCGAGGGATTGCCCCAGCCCGGAAAGCCGCCTGCGGGCAGCCAGCGCAGCCGCACCGCGAACAGCAGCACCAGCAGCATCGCGAACCAGAAATTCGGCAGCGAGATCCCGATCTGCGCCGCGCCCATGGACAGCGTATCTCCGGCGCGGCCCTTGCGGGCCGCAGCAAACATGCCGATGGGCAGCGCGATTGCGACCGACAGCAGCAGCGCCATCAGCGCCAGAGGCAACGAAACCTGCAGCCGGTCAAGGATCAGCGCCGCAACCGGGGTCTTGTAGGTGAAGCTTTGCCCCAGATCCCCGGTCAGGGCCGCGCCGATCCAATGGGCGTAGCGCAGGGCCACGGGCTGATCCAGACCCATCTGCTGACGCAGCGCCGCCACGGTTTCCGGCTGTGCGCCAGTGCCCAGCATGTAGCTGGCCGGGTCGCCCGGAACCAGTTCCACCACCATGAAAATCGCTACCGAGGCCACAGCAAGGCTGAGGCCAAGCACGATCAGGCGGTGAAGCAAGTAGCGTTGCATGCATGCCAAGCTAAACGCCCGCCAGCATTCGGTAAAGCCATTGCTGACAACGACTTGCAGCGGATCAGGGTAATTCCAGTTTGCCGATCAGCGGCAGGTCGTCACTGGAATCCACGGAATGGCGTTCAATCATGCGATGCACGACCGGAGGTTTGTCGCCGGAATGCAGGCGGTGCAATTCTTCATAGGTCTCGAAATCGGCCTTGGTGCGACGCAGGTTGTGGCGGACATATTCGTCCCAGGTCGCGATATGGTAGCTTTCCGACCACAATTCGGGATGCTCCAGATCGCGCAGCAGCGCCCAGTTGCGCGCGCCGTCGCGGCGGCGGATGTCGCGGCGCTTGGCCATCAGGCGCAGGAATTCGGGCACGTCCTTCTGCGCGATCTGATAGTCGATCAGAACCATGATCGGACCCGAGCGTCCGCGCAGGTCCAGCCGCAGTTCCGGCTCGCGGAAGCGGTTCACCGGGTCCAGATCGACCGTGCCGAATTCCGGCGCACTGAACCAGTGTCCGACCAGCGCGCCAAGGATCAGGGGCAAGGCCGCGCAGGCCAGCGCCGTATGGATGCCCTGGCTTGATGCGATCATGCCCCAGATCCAGCTGCCCGCCGCCATGCCGCCGAAAGTCGCGGTCTGGTACAGGGCCAAGGCCCGCGCCACCACCCAGCGCGGTGTCGACAGTTGCACCGTCACGTTGAACAGCGACAGCGCCAGCACCCAGCTGGCACCGGCGGGCAGCATGGCCAGCGCATGCAGCCAGACCCCATCGGTAAAGGCCAGCACCAGCGCCGCCCCGGCGAATCCCAAAAACGCCAGCCGGACGATTTTTTCATTGCTCATCCGCTCGCGGATGCGCGGGTTGACCACCGCGCCGCAGATCGCGCCCAGCCCGTAGCAGCCCAGCAGCAGCCCGAACAGCATCGAGCCGCCCTCGGGCTGGGCCTTGGCCACCAGCGGCAGCAGCGCCAGAATCGAGATGGCGGAAAAGCCGAACAGCGCGCCTCGCGACAGCACCCGCACCAGATTGGGAGACAGCAGCACATAGCGCAGCCCCGCGCCCACGGCCGAGACGAAGGGCTCGCGCGTGGTCAGACGCTCGGGGGTTCTGGGATGCCAGCTTAGCAGTGCGCCCAGCAACGGGATGTAGCTGGCGGCATTGACGGCAAAGGCTGCGGCCGCGCCGAACGCAGCAGTAATGATGCCGCCGACCGCCGGGCCGACACTGCGCATCAGGTTGAAGCCGACCGAGTTCATCGTCACCGCCGCCGGCAGATCCTCGCGCGGGACCAGATCGCCCATGCTCGCCTGCCAGGGCGGGTTGTAGATCGCCTGACCGACGCCGATGAGGAAGGTCAGCGACAGCAACAAAAGCGGCGTCATCCAGCCCTGCCATGTCAGCACCGCTAGCAGCAACGACATGATGGCCATGAAGATCTGCGCCCCCAGCAGCAGCGTGCGGCGGTCCAGATTGTCGGCCAGCGCCCCCGAGGCCAGGGCGAACAGCATGATCGGCAGCGTGTTCGAGGCCTGCACCAGCGCGATCAATGTGGCCGAGTCGGTCAGCTGCGTCATCATCCACGCTGCGCCCACCGATTGCACCAGCCCCCCGAAATTCGAGATCAGCGTTGCCGACCAGAGCAGGCGGAAATCCTTATGGCGGAACGGGGCGAAGGCGCTTTGTCTTGGCTTGGCGGGCATGCTGAGGGACCTCTGCTTCGGCCTTACCTTAGCAAAGCGCGGGCGGGCGGCAACCGCTGCCCGATTCCCCTGTCATCTTGGGCACATCTTCCGGCTTATTCAGATATTCGCGAAGGTTTCACGTCATCATCGTCAATCCATCGAAGAAAATTGCGACAGCCTGCTGCAAAGCGCCGCAGTTCGGGAATTCATTTCCTCGACTCGGCGTATCTTTTCATCAATCCCTTCTGAAAGGCGCGCGCAGATGAAAGTTATCGTTCTGGGAGCAGGTGTGATCGGCGTCACCTCGGCCTGGTATCTGGCGAAAGCCGGGCATGAGGTGACGGTCATCGACCGTCAGCCCGGCCCCGCACTGGAAACCAGCTATGCCAATGCCGGAGAGATCTCGCCCGGTTATTCCTCGCCCTGGGCCGCGCCGGGCATTCCGCTGAAGGCGATGAAATGGATGTTCCAGCGTCACGCGCCGCTGGTCCTGCAACCGCGTCTGGACATGCACCGTCTGGGCTGGCTGGCGCAGATGCTGGCCAATTGCACCAGCGCCGCCTATGCCGTGAACAAAAGCCGCATGGTCCGCATCGCCGAATACAGCCGCGACTGCCTTGGCGATCTGCGCGCCGAGACCGGCATCCATTACGACGAGCGCACTCAGGGCACGCTGCAGGTCTTCCGCAAGCAGGAACAGATGGACGGCGCGGGCAAGGATATCGAGGTGCTGCGCGCCGATGGCGTGCCCTTCGAGGTTCTGGACCGCGCGGGCTGCATCGCGGCCGAGCCGGGTCTGGCGAAATCCGCCGACATGATCGTCGGTGGCCTGCGCCTGCCGGGCGATGAGACGGGCGATTGCTTCAAGTTCACCAACAATCTGTCGGACATGGCGGCGGCTTTGGGCGTCACCTTCCGTTGGGGCGTCACCATCGAAGAACTTGAGGCCGAGGGCGGCCGCATCAGCGCCGTGCGCACCGATCAGGGCCGCATGACCGCCGATCGTTATGTGCTGGCGATGGGTCCGCATTCGCCGCTGATGGTCCGCCATCTGGGCCTGAAGCTGCCGATCTATCCGCTGAAAGGCTATTCGCTGACCATCCCGATCGAGGATGAAAGCCTCGCCCCGGTTTCGACCGTGATGGATGAAACCTACAAGGTCGCGATCACCCGTCTGGGCGACCGCATCCGCGTTGGCGGTCTGGCCGAAATCGCCGGCTATGATCTGAGCCTGAACGACCGCCGCCGCGCCACGCTGACGAAATCGGTCACTGACCTGTTCGGCGGCTCGGGCGATCCGGCCAAGGCCGAGTTCTGGACCGGTCTGCGCCCGATGACGCCGGACGGGACGCCGATCGTCGGCGCGACGCCGATTGCGAACCTGTTCCTGAACACCGGCCACGGCACGTTGGGATGGACCATGTCGGCGGGTTCGGGGCGGCTGCTGGCGGATCTGATCTCGGGGCGCAAGCCGGATATCGAATTCGCCGATCTGGGCTATGCGCGCTACCAGAAAGGCGCCAAGGCCCAGCTGGGCAAGGCGATGCAGCCCGCACGGGCCTGAACAGCCGGAAACCGACGAAATGCGAAAAGGGGGCCATGCGGCCCCCTTTTTCACACGCTCCAGCGCGTTTTCCGCTGAAGCCGGGCTGAGACTGCACGAGGAGACTTGTGCAGTTCAGCCCGGCCCGCTTGGCCGGCAGATGCCGACCCTTCCCGACGGCCCCGCGGTGCGGGGCGACACGACTTACTTCGTCGATCGTTAACTGCCACCCTTTCCGGTTCGAACAGGCTCGAACCGGTTCAGGCGGCCACATCGTCGGCTGACGACGGGAAACTCTTGTCCCCTTGACGGGGGCTGCGCCCTCAGGCGCGTTTGATCAGCCTTAGGATCAACAGCAGGATCACTGCCCCGATGGTCGAGGAAATGATCGAGCCCAGAACCGGGCTGGTGGTACCGAATCCGAATGCGGGGAACAGGAAGCCGGCGATCAATGCGCCGACGATGCCGACGATGATGTTCGTCAGCACGCCCTGTCCGTGTCCCTTGACGATCATACTGGCGAGCCAACCGGCAATCGCCCCGATGATCAGGGTGATGATGAGTGAGGTAACTGTCATGTCCTGCTCCCTCGTTTCAGACCCGCAGTCGGACATTCCGGCCGCAGATCGCGCATTCAACACGCAATTTCGTCTGCGGTTCCCGTGGGATGCAGGAATTTTTTCGAAACGTCGCGTTTTCAGCGAAACAGCAACAGTGGTTAACCGAAAAAGCGGCTCGCGCAGGGTTGCACTTGACGGCTGGCGGGGTCAGACGACTGTTGTAGACATAAGACTCGAATCCGCTCTGCTCGGCGATTCCTGTTTTCCTATGTCTTTTTTGCTGCCACCGGCCGCGCCCTTGTCGCGCAGCCGAGTAAAGAAGGGAAAGCCCGATGCGACTAGCCTCGCTGATGCTGGCGATGGGACTGGGCCTTGCGGCCTGTGCGCCCACGCAGACCACGACACCAACCCGGTCCTCTGTGGCCAGTGGCGTTTATGGTGCCCGTACCGATTCCGGACCCAACGGACAGCCGATCGAGATACACGCCGTCCGCAACGCCTACCTGACCGACCGCAACACCCGTCAACGCGTCGCCTATAATGGGTCCGAGGCGCCGGGCACGATCGTCGTCGATCCCTATGCGCGCTACCTTTACCACGTCATCGCGCCGGGCGAGGCGATGCGCTACGGTGTCGCCGTGGGCAAGGCCGGCAAGAACTTCGCAGGCGGGGCAACGATCGGCCGCAAGCAGGCATGGCCCAGCTGGACGCCGACCTCGAACATGGTGCGCACCATGCCCGACCTGTATGGCCCGCTGAAAAACGGCCTGCCGGGTGGCATCGACAACCCGCTGGGGTCCCGCGCCTTCTACCTGTATCAGGGTGGCCGTGACACGATGTATCGCATCCACGGCACGATGGACCCCTCGTCCATCGGCAAGGCGACCTCGGCCGGCTGTATCCGCATGTTCAACCAGGACGTGATGGACCTGTTCGGCGAGATTCCGTCGGGCACCCGCGTCAAGGTGCGCTCGCATGGGGAAAGCGTCGCGCTGGAAGGCCAGCTTGTGCAGACGCCGGACGGCTATCTTGTGCCCGCCGCGCAGACCACGACCGCGACGGCTGCCCCCTAAGGGCTGTCTTGGCCGGTAATCCGGCCACAATACGCCCACGAAATGCACCCCGGTCGCAAGGCCGGGGTGTTTTTTCTGGAGCAGATTCCCGTGGCATGGCAGATTCATCGCATGACCTGCCACGAGGACGTTTGAATGGCCGTGAATGCCCAAGAAAAACCCGCAGCCCCGGCCAATCCCGAGGCGCTGAACGAGCAGACCCGACCTGATGCGCTGAAACTTCTGGACGATGCCGCACTGGCCGCGCTGATGAAGGAATTGCGTGGGGTGAAAGCCGCCGCGACCGAGGCTGCCGTCAGGAAAGAGCTCGCGCAGGCGCTGCACCGCGCTTCCGAGGAGAAGCTGGCGCGGATGGCCCGCCCGAAAAAGGACAAGCGGGCCAAACCCGCCAAGGTGGTCGAGCCTGCGGCAGAAGGTGACGAAGCCCCGGCCAAGCCCGCCCGTGCCGAAAAACCCGCCCACGCCGAAAAACGCGCCCTTGCCGAGAAGCCGGTGAAGTCCGTAAAGCCGACCAAGGCCGACAAGCTGGAGGAGCGCCGCCGCAAGCTGGAGGAAAAGGCCGCCCAGCTTGAGGATAAGCGCCGCAAGCTGGCCGAAAAGGCCGAAAAGATCCGCGTGAAGGAAGCCGAGAGGGCCGAGCGCAAGTCTACGCCTGCTGGAAAGGTGGGCGGAAAGGCCGCGGTTCAGGCCTGAGATCCATCCCGTCCCGCGGTTTTCATCGGGCCGGGTTCCTGCTAACTGAAGGCCGCGCCACAGTGCAGCCGTTGTGAGTAACTCATGCGTTTTCTGGTCATCGCCCTTATTGCCGCCTTTTCAGCCGCCCAGGTCGGCGCCTATGAGGCCGTGGACGCGGTGAACGGGACGCCTGCACCACAGGTCTCCTCGCCGAAAAGCCGCTGCACCGATGACGGGCGCTACTGCATCTCGGTCGCGAATTACGTGCCCGATGTCTGTTCTGCAATTGAGCGCGCGGCGGGGCATAACGGCATTGATCCGCATTTCTTTGCCCGGCTTCTGTGGAAGGAAAGCCTGTTCGAGCCGGGTGCGATCAGTCCGGTCGGCGCGCAGGGCATCGCCCAGTTCATGCCGGGCACCGCCGAGATGGTCGGGCTGGACGATCCGTTCAATCCGGCCAAGGCGATTGCCGCCTCGGCCCGTTATCTGCGCAGCCTGACCGACGGTTTCGGCAATATCGGGTTGGCAGCGGTCGCCTATAACGGCGGCGAAAACCGCGCATCGCGCTATGTCTCGAATGGCGGTGGCCTGCCCTGGGAGACGCAGGATTACGTGCAGGCGATCACCGGGATGACTGCCGCCGTCTGGCGTGACAGCCCGCCCAAGGAGATGGACCTGCGGCTGGACAAGCAGCGCCCGTTCCTGCCCGCCTGCATCGATCTGGCCGCCAGCCGCAAGCTGCGCGAGTTCAAGACGCCCGAGCGTGTCTGGCCCTGGGGCGTGATCGTTGCCACCCATCCCAGCCAGTCCGGCGTCAACAGCCAGGTCTCGCGTCTGAACAAGACCCTGCGCCCGATCCTTGGCGGCAAGCGGATCAGCTATGTGCGGCGCAAGATCTCGGGCGGGCCGCGTCGGGTCTATACCGCGCAGATCGGCTATTCCTCGCGGACCGAGGCCTATGCCTTCTGCTCGCGTTTGCGCAGTTTCGGCGGGCGCTGCATCGTGCTGAAGAACTGAACGGGCACCGCCCGGGGGCAGCGCCGCTGGGGTATTTCAGAAACGAAGAAAGCGCGGGTCAATCCGCCCAGCGAACCTCGGTCAGGTCGTTGGCGGGCATGGGGGCGTTTTCCCACAAGCCTTCGAGCTGGGCTTTTGCGACGCCGGTCTTGGCCAGCTGGAACAGGAAGGCATTGGCATTGTCATCGGCGATGATCTGCTGCGCCTGTTTCAGCAGGTCTGAACGCTGGGCCGCGTCGGTGGCGGCGGACAGCTTGTCCATCACCTCGTTGAAGGCGGGATTGTCGTAATTGAAATAATAGCCGGGGCGACCGTAGATGCCGATGTCCATCGGCTCGACATGGCTGATGATGGTCAGGTCGTAATCGGCACTCTTGAACACCTGCTCAAGCCATTGCGCCCATTCCATGTTGGTGATCTGGGTCTGGATACCGACGGCGCGCAGCTGGGCTGCGACGATCTCGCCCCCGCGACGGGCATAGGGCGGCGGCGGCAGGGCAAGGCGCAGGGTCAGGTCGGTGACGCCCGACTCGGCCAGCAGGGTCTTGGACTGATCGGGATCGAAGGCCGATTGCGCGGTCAGGTCGATGTAATCGGGATTGTGCGGCGCGAAATGCGTGCCGATGGGCGTGCCATAGCCAAACATCGCGCCATCGATCAGGTCCTGGCGGTTGATGGCGTGGGCAATGGCGGTGCGGACCTTGGCATTGGCCAGCGCCGGGTTCTTGTGGTTCATCGCAAGGATGGTTTCACCCTCGGTCGTGCCGACAAGCACCTTGAAGCGGGGATCGGCCTGCAACTGGGGCAGGGTTTCCGGTGCCGGATAGATCGGGAAGGCGTCGATATCGCCCGCCATCATTGCGGCAAAGGCGGCGGTGGGGTCGGGGATGAAGCGGAAGGTCGCGGATTTCAGCGCCGGTTTCTTGCCCCAGTAGCCGTCATAGGCTTGCAGCGTGATGTGGTCGCCCTGTTTCCATTCGCCAAGCTGGAACGGGCCGGTGCCGATCGGATGTGTGGCGATCTGGGGGATGTTCGCCTGATCGACCATCACCGCATCGCCCCAGGCCATCTTGAAGGGAAATGCGCCATCGGCGGCCTTCATACTGACACGGACGGTTTGCGGGTCCAGCGCCTCGATCCTGTCGATGCCTTCGAACAGGTTCTTCTGCGCATTGGTACTGTCCGTCGCGCGCGCCCGGTCCAGCGAAAAGATCACATCCTGCGCATCGAAGGCGCTGCCGTCATGGAATGTCACGCCGGGCTGCAGGTGAAAGATATAGGCCTTGCCGCCATCCTCGACGTCCCAGCTGGAGGCAAGATCGGGCTGGACGCTGCCATCGGGGCCGATGCGGGTCAGGCCCTGAAACAGATTGGCATAGACCACCTCGTCGATGGCGGCGGCAGCACCTCCGGTCGGGTCGAGATGGGGCGGCTCAAGCACCATGCCAAGGGTGATGGTGTCCTGCGCCGCCAGCGCGGGCGCAGCCAGAAGGGCGGACAAAGCCGCCGCTTGCAAGAATTTCTGCAGCATGTTTCCTCCGGCCGCCTGTCCGGGCCAGCTTTTCAGCCAAACTCCGGTGGGATCAAGCCCGCTTCTGGGTCAGCTGCTGCAGGAAGCCCGCGCAGCTTAGCCAGAGCGAGGTGATCAGCAGACCCCAGCGCGCGAAGCTCTCGGGGTGGAAATCCACCAGCACTGCCCAGACCGCAAAGCCGACCCAGGCCATCGTTACCGGCAGCGAGATCGCCCGCCAGCGCTGGGTGCGAACCGGGTGGATGAATTTGACATTGGTGAACATCGTGGCGGTCAGGGCGACCACGACGAAGAGGATGATCCAGAAATTCGGCTTCAGCGCGAACAGGACCAGCACCAGCATGTTCCAGCAGGCGGGGAAGCCTGCAAAGGAATAGTCCACCGTCTTCATCCGCGTATCGACGAAATAGAGCACGCTGCCATAGGTGATGGCGATGATCGCGATCCAGCCGGTCCAGCCGGGCAGCAGGCCCGATTTGAACAGCGCATAGGCCGGGATGAAGACATAGGTCAGGTAGTCGATGATGAGATCCATCAGGACCCCGTCATAAGTCGGCCAGTTCACCCGGACGTGGTAGCGGCGGGCCAGAGGGCCATCGATTCCATCGACGATCAGCGCGATGACCAGCCAGAAGAACATCTGCGACCATTCGGCATTCGCCGCGGCCAGCAGGGCCAGCATCGACAGGACCGCGCCGGTGGCGGTCAGCAGGTGGACGGACAGGGCTTTGAAGCGAAGTGTCATGACTTCGCTTCTGTCACTGAACAGACAAATTCGCAAGTTCGTGATCGGGGGCGATCAGCTCTCGAATTCTTCTGCGCCATAGCCTTGCAGGTAAAGCAGCGCGGTCAGGTCGCCGTGATTGATGCGCAGATCGACCTGCGCGGCCACCACGGGCTTGGCATGAAGGGCGACGCCGCTGCCCGCCAGTTGCAGCATGCCCAGATCATTCGCACCGTCACCCACGGCGATGACATCGGCAGGGGTCAGGCCGCGGGCGGCGGTGATTGCCTCCAGCGCCTCGACCTTGGCCTCGCGGCCCAGAATCGGCAGGCCGACCTGACCGGTCAGCACGCCCTCATCGGCCAGAAGCTCATTCGAGCGGTGTTCGTCGAAACCCAGTGCAGCGGCGACCGGGCCGGTGAAGACGGTGAACCCGCCCGAGACCAGCGCCGCATAGGCCCCCTGGGCGCGCATCGTCGCGACCAGCTGCCGCCCGCCCGCTGCCAGGGTGATGCGGCTGTCCAGAACCTCGCCAATCGCGGTTTCCGCAAGGCCGGAAAGCAGGCCGACGCGGGCGATCAGCGCCTCGTGGAAGTTCAGTTCGCCGTTCATGGCGCGGGCGGTGATTTCGGCGACGCGGGGGCCGACGCCAGCGACATCGGCCAGCTCGTCAATGCATTCCTGATCGATCATGGTCGAATCCATATCGGCCAGCAGCACCGATTTGCGGCGCCTCTTGGTCGGTTGGATGGCAAGGTCAAAGCCCTTGCCCTGCAGGATTTCCCAGATCTGCCAGAAGTTCGCAGGCTGGGTTTCAAGCGGGAATTCGGCAGCGATTCCAGGGTTTAGCCAGATCACCGGGCCACCATTCCAGTCCTGTCGCAATTCATCGACAAGCGCGGGGCTGAGATTGGCACGTTGCGGGGCGGCAAGGACGGTGACGGTAAACATGGGGCGCTCCGGGGAAGGAATGTTGCGCGAAGGACTAGCCAAAGCGGCGCGCAGCTTCAATGAAGCGGGGGCGATTAAAATGTTTTGGGCAGGAAACGAAAAAATTCTTGCCTGAATCATGGGCGGGTTATATGGCCGTCAGCGGGACACGCCGCCCCAACGCGGCGCTATCTAGCTGGAAGGCTACACATATGAGCATGACTGCTCCGGCTGCGCGCCCGGTCAATCCGCGCTTCTCTTCGGGCCCCTGCGCGAAGATTCCGAATTTCTCGCTCGACATGCTTGCTGATGCGCCCTTGGGCCGCTCGCACCGTGCAGCGATTGGCAAATCGAAACTTGCCGAAGCCATCGAGCTGACCCGTGAGATCCTTGGCGTTCCCGCAGATTACCGCATCGGCATCGTTCCGGCATCGGATACCGGTGCCGTCGAGATGGCGCTGTGGTCGCTGCTTGGCCCGCGCAAGGTCGAGATGCTGGCCTGGGAAAGCTTTGGCGAAGGCTGGGTCACCGATGTGGTGAAACAGCTGAAGCTGGACGCGGTTACCCGCAAAGCGCCCTACGGCCAGATCGTCGATTTCGCCGAAGTCGATTTCAACAATGACGTGGTCTTCACCTGGAACGGCACCACCTCGGGCGTGCGCGTTCCGAATGGCGACAAGATCCCGGCAGACCGCGCCGGTCTGACCATCTGCGACGCGACTTCGGCTGCGTTTGCGATGGACCTGCCCTTTGACAAGCTGGATGTCGTGACCTTCAGCTGGCAGAAGGTTCTGGGCGGCGAGGGCGCGCATGGCGTCCTGATCCTGAGCCCCCGCGCTGTCGAGCGTCTGGAAAGCTATGTTCCGGCATGGCCGCTGCCGAAAATCTTCCGCATGACCAAGGGCGGCAAGCTGATCGAGGGCATCTTCAAGGGCGAAACGATCAACACGCCCTCGATGCTGTGCGTCGAAGACTATCTGGTCGCGCTGAAATGGGCCAAATCGCTCGGCGGTCAGAAGGCGCTGGAAGCTCGCGCCAATGCCAATGCCGCGGCGATCCGTGATTTCATCGCCACCCGCGACTGGATCGCCGATCTGGCCGAGGACCCGGCTACTGCGTCGACCACTTCGGTTTGCCTGAAATTCACCGATCCGCGCATCAAGGATGGTGCAGCCTTCGCCAAGGCTGTCGCGAAACGTCTTGAGAAAGAAGGCGTGGCGCTGGACGCCGGTGCCTATCGCGATGCGCCTGCCGGTCTGCGGATCTGGTGCGGTTCCACCGTCGAGGCATCCGATGTCGCGGCGCTGATGCCCTGGATCGAATACGCCTTCAACGCCGAGATCGAAGCGCAGGCCGTCGAAGCCTGATTGATCTGCCGGGCCGGGGGCGCTGCCCCCGGACCCCCGGGATATTTAGACAAGAAAGAAGCTGACTTGCGGTGCGCGCGGCGCGACGCCGACCCCGCATATCCAGAGGATAAAGAAATGCCCAAGGTTCTTGTTTCGGACAAGCTTTCGGAAACCGCCGTCCAGATCTTCCGCGATCGCGGCGTCGAAGTGGACTACCTGCCGGAAATCGGCAAGGACAAGGAAAAGCTGGCCGAGATCATCGGTCAGTATGATGGTCTGGCGATCCGTTCGGCCAGCAAGGTGACGGCGAAGCTGCTGGAAAGCGCGACCAACCTGAAGGTCATCGGCCGCGCCGGCATCGGTGTCGACAACGTGGACATTCCGGCGGCCTCGAAAAAGGGCGTGATCGTGATGAACACGCCTTTCGGCAACAGCGTCACCACCGCCGAGCACGCCATTGCGCTGATGTTCGCCGTGGCGCGTCAGCTGCCCGAGGCCAGCGCCTCGACCCATGCCGGAAAGTGGGAAAAGAACCGCTTCATGGGCGTCGAGGTCTTCAACAAGACGCTGGGCATCATCGGCGCGGGCAATATCGGCTCGATCGTGATCGACCGTGCGCTTGGACTGCGCATGAAGGTTCTGGCCTATGACCCCTTCCTGTCGGAAGAGCGCGCGCTGGAACTGGGCGTGAAGAAGGTCGAGCTGGACGAGATGCTGGCCAAGGCCGATTTCATCACCCTGCACGTGCCGCTGACCGACAAGACCCGCAACATCCTGTCGCGCGAGAACCTGCTGAAGACCAAGAAGGGCGTGCGCATCGTCAACGCCGCGCGCGGTGGTCTGATCGACGAAGAGGCGCTGGCCGAGCTGCTGAAGTCGGGCCATGTCGCCGGTGCCGCTTTGGACGTGTTCGCGACCGAACCTGCCACGGAAAGCCCGCTGTTTGGCCTGCCGAATGTCGTCGTGACGCCGCATCTGGGTGCCTCGACCAACGAGGCGCAGGAAAACGTGGCGCTGCAGGTGGCCGAGCAGATGGCCGATTACCTGCTGACCGGTGCCGTCCAGAACGCGCTGAACATGCCTTCGGTCACCGCCGAAGAAGCCGCCGTCATGGGGCCGTGGATCAAGCTGGCCGGGCATCTGGGTGCCTTTATCGGCCAGATGACCGATGAGCCGATCAAGGCGATCAACGTGCTTTACGATGGCGTCTCGGCTGAGATGAACCTGAAGGCGCTGAACGCTGCGGTGATCTCGGGCGTGATGAAGGCCACCAACCCGGACGTGAACATGGTCTCGGCCCCGGTCATCGCCACCGAGCGTGGCGTGCAGGTCGCGACCACCACGCAGGCGAAATCGGGCATCTTTGACGGCTATATCAAGGTCACCGTCGTCACCGACACGCGTGAGCGTTCGATTGCCGGGACCGTCTTCAGCGATGGCAAGCCGCGCTTCATCCAGATCCGTGGCATCAATGTCGATGCCGAGATCGGTGAGCACATGCTGTACACCCGCAACAAGGACGTGCCGGGCGTGATCGGTGCGCTGGGAACGACCTTGGGTGATCTGGGCGTGAACATCGCGAACTTCACCCTTGGCCGGACCAAGGCCGGGGATGACGCGATTGCCATCCTGTATCTGGACGAAGAGCTGAAGCCCGAGGTCATCGAAGCCCTGCGCGCGACCGGAAAATTCATCCAGGTCCGCCCGATCAACTTCGAAGTCTGATCCACGACCTTGCACCTGACGGCCCCCGGAGTAACCTCCGGGGGCTTTTTCATGCGGAGGCTTTCATGCGCAGCTATGTCATCGGCGATATTCACGGCCAGTTGGAGCTGCTGAAAGCGGCGCATGAGCGGATCGCCGAGGATGACGCCGCGCATGGCGGCGGCGGTCAGATCATCCATGTCGGCGATCTGATCGACCGGGGCCCGGATTCGCGTGGTGTCGTCGATCACCTGATGCGTGGACAGGCCGAGGGTCGGGACTGGGTGGTGCTGAAGGGCAATCACGACCGCTTTCTGCCGCGTTTTGCCAATACGCCGGAATGGGTCGATCCGGGTCTGGCCTCGGGTCGGCATTGGATCGACCATGCCAATCTGGGCGCGGCGCAGACCTTGGCCTCATACGGGATCGGGACCGAAGGGCGCAGCCATGCCGATATCCATGCCGACCTGATGCGGGCGGTGCCCGAGGCGCATCTGCAATGGCTGGACGGGTTGCCGCTGTGGCACCTGATCCCGCAGGCGCTGATCGTCCATGCGGGTATCCGGCCCGGCATCCCGCTGGCCCAGCAGGCCGAGCATGATTTGGTCTGGATACGTCAGGGATTTCTGGACGATGCGACCGATCACGGCATCCTTGTCGTCCACGGCCATACGGTGGTCGAGCAGGTCACCCATTTTGGCAACCGTCTGGCCGTTGATACCGGCGCCGCCTATGACGGGCCGCTGAGCGCCGTGGTCTTTGACGACAGTGGCATTCATGTCCTGTCCGATGAAGGCCGCCTGCCGGTACACCATGCGTCGCCGCCCCGTTAGGGCCGCGATTCACCCCAAGGTGGACAGCGCGGGCTGGTCGCGCTATGAGGCGCAGCGTCAAAGGAAGGCACGATGCGGATTCCGTCCATAACCGCGAAATACAGTCTGGGCCAAGTCGTCCGTCACCGCGAGCATCCGTTTCGCGGTGTGATTTTTGATGTCGACCCGGAATTCGCCAATACCGAGGAATGGTACGAATCCATCCCCGAGGAATCGCGCCCCTCGCGCAATCAGCCCTTCTATCATCTCTATGCCGAAACCGAGGCGACCTATTACGTCGCCTATGTGTCCGAGCAGAACCTGATGCCGGATGTCTCGGGCGAGCCCTTGGAACATCCCGAGGTGGACGAGATGTTCGGCGAGTTCGAGGATGGCCGCTATCCGCTGCAGGTCGGGCTGAACTGACCCGCCTTCATTGCATTGGTGGCGGCAAGTCGGACAGACTGTGATCCAAAGGCATGGTAAAGCCAAGATAGTTGCGCCGCCCCGTGTGGATACTGCGTAGTTGCTGGAGCCCGGTCCAATCGAGGCTGCCCTTGGGCAATTCGCGGACGGCAAGGCAAGACGGGCCTAGGGTCAGGTCCGTCATCGGTCACGGCGCAGGAAGTCCCCTCGATCCAGCGAATGACGCGTAGATGCACTGTTGGCCCGGTCGATGCTGCGCGTGCAGATGCTGTCCAGCACCTCGATCAACACCAGTTCCGGCCGGGACAGCGCATCAGGTTCGGTAAGGGTCGCGAAACGCTGACGCAACAAACCCAGCGTCCGCCGAACGGGCAGGGGATCGGCGGTGAAGATCGTGTGAAACATCGGCTGCCGGTCGTCCGATAGGACGGTCATTCCGTCGGTCCGGGCACAACATCCGGCATAATTCTGAACAGCATGGGAACGGCGTCCAGCCTTGGCTTGTGGGTGCCGATTGGGACGTTGTCCGGCTGTGGCAACAATGTAATCAGCATGACCAGTTCCCAAGCCTCGACTGGTCCCGGTCTAGGGCCGAACTGCTTCCGATTCCGTGAATCCTACGGCGAAATTGCCTTGGAATTTCATCGAATTCGCCCGACGGCTGCGTGCTGCGGGCCGCCTATGGCCCGTCTGGCGGCGGATGCCTGAATTTGCGGCAATGCCTGCTTGGAACCATGCCATCAGGAACTTCGTTTGCGCAAATTCTGTTGGCCGGATGGACAGTTCGCCCACGATTGCGAAGATCATGGGCAGAAATGCGGGTTGAGGGGGTGCGATGTCATATAATGAAATGATCGAAAGCGGAGAGGTACGCGCCCCATACGCGATGCTGTCCGACTGGGTCGCCTCGATGCCCGCCGAGATGCGCCAGATGAAGCAGGCCGAGGCCGAGGCGCTGTTTCGCCGCATCGGCATCACCTTTGCGGTCTATGGCGAGGGCGGCGACCCGGACCGGCTGATCCCCTTCGACATGATCCCGCGCGTCTTTCAGCAAAGCGAATGGCGCAAGATGGAACGCGGCATCAAGCAGCGCGCCCGTGCGCTGAACGCCTTTCTGCGCGATGTTTACGGCCGGGCCGAGATCATCCGCGCCGGGCGCATCCCCGCCCGGCTGGTCTTTCAGAACGAGGCCTATGAAAAGGCGGTGGTGGGTTTCGTGCCGCCGCGTGGGGTCTATTCCCATATCGTCGGCATCGACATCGTGCGCACCGGCCGCGATGAGTTCTTTGTGCTTGAGGACAATTGCCGCACGCCCTCGGGTGTCAGCTACATGCTGGAAAACCGCGAGATCATGATGCGGATGTTTCCGGGTCTGTTCCGCAACAACCGCATTGAGCCGGTTGACCAATATCCCGAACTTCTGCGCCGGACGCTGGCCTCGGTCGCGCCGGCGAAATGCGAGGGCACGCCGACCATCGTCATCCTGACGCCGGGCCATTACAACAGCGCCTATTACGAGCACAGCTTCCTTGCCAACCTGATGGGCGTCGAACTGGTCGAGGGCAGCGATCTGTTCGTCGATGGCGGCTTTGTCTACATGCGCACGACGCAGGGGCCGAAACGTGTCGACGTGATCTATCGCCGGATCGACGATCCCTATCTGGACCCCTTGTGCTTCCGCAAGGATTCCATGCTGGGCGTGCCGGGGCTGATGGATGTCTATCGCTCGGGCGGGGTGTCGATTGCCTCGGCGCCGGGCGCGGGGGTGGCCGATGACAAGGCGATCTACACCTATGTCCCCGAGATGATCCGCTTTTATCTGGGCGAGGAGCCGCTTTTGCAGAACGTCCAGACATGGACGCTGTGGAAGGACGACGACTACAAATACGTCATGGAAAACCTCAAGGATCTGGTGGTCAAGGAGGTCCACGGCTCGGGCGGCTATGGCATGCTGATCGGCCCGAAAGCCACCCGCGAGGAGATTGCCCGCTTCGCCGAACTCATCAAGGCCAATCCGGGCAATTACATCGCCCAGCCGACACTGGCCTTGTCGACCAGTCCGACCTTTGTCGATGAGGGCATCGCGCCCCGCCATGTCGACCTGCGGCCCTTCTGCCTGTGCGGCGACCGGGTCGAGCTGGTCCCCGGCGGGCTGACGCGGGTGGCGCTGCGCGAAGGCTCGCTGGTGGTGAACTCGTCGCAGGGCGGCGGGGTCAAGGACACCTGGGTATTGACGGAATAAGGGACGCATCCATGCTTAGCCGCACCGCCGCCAACCTGTTCTGGATGGGTCGCCACTTGGAACGCGCGGAAACCGCCGCCCGGCTTCTTGATGTGGGCGCCCGTATCACCCTGCTGCCCAATACCGAGGAAGGTTACCGCAACGAATGGGAATCGCTCCTGCGCGCCTCGGGGGCGCAGGACGCCTTCGCCGAGCATTATGGCGACCGCATCAATCAGGAGAACATCGAATCCTGGCTGTTCTTTGACAAGCAGAACCACTCATCCGTGGCCTCCTGCTTTGAAAAGGCCCGCGAGGGTGGGCGGATCGTGCGCACCGCTCTGACCAATCAGGTCTGGGACGCGCTGAACACCGCGTTTCAGGAATTGCGCCAGCTGGTCGCCCGCCCGCGCGGCGATATCGATACGGCGCAGCTGACCGATTTCACCACCCGGCACGGCGCGACGGTGCGCGGCGCGATCAATGCCAGCCAGTTGCGCAATGACGGCTGGCATTTCATCAATCTGGGCTATTCGCTGGAACGGGCGGACGCGACCTCGCGCCTGCTGGACGTGAAGTATTTCGTGCTGCTGCCGAGGGTCGAGTTCGTCGGCTCGGGGCTGGACAACTACCAGTGGCAGGTGATCCTGCGCGCGCTGTCGGCGCATCGCGCCTTTCACTGGGCTTATGGCGGTGAGGTCACCGCGAACAAGGTTGCCGATTTCCTGATCCTGAACGGGGAAAGCCCGCGCTCGCTGCTGACCTCGCTTTATGAGGCGGTCTGGAACCTTGACGGTCTGACCCGCCGCTATGGCGAGACGGTGCCTGCGACGGCATCCCTGCGCGCCCGCCAGACGCTGGAGGAGCTGATGGCACGCGATATCGACGCGATCTTTGACGAGGGCCTGCATGAGTTTCTCAGCTGGTTCATCAATGAGATCGGCGTCATCGCCGATGCGGTGCAGGACGACTATTTCAGCGGCCGGATGTAGGGGGAGGACGCGCCGATGAAACTGAAGATCATCCATGAGACCAGTTACAGCTATGACACGCCGGTCGAGGCGCTGGTGCAAAGCCTGCGGTTGACGCCTTCGGTCCATGAAGGGCAGCGGGTCAGCGAATGGCGCATCTCGGTCAGCGGTGGCCAGCGCGGCGCGGCATTCCGCGACGGGGCCGGGGACTGGATCGAGGGCTGGACCGTGCGCGGCCCGGTCGAGGAAGTGACCGTGCAGATCGAAGGCCTGATCGAGACCCGCGACACCGCCGGCGTTCTGCGCGGCCATCGTGAAAGCGTCAGCCCGATCGTCTATCTGCGCAGCACCCCCGCGACCAAAGCCGATGCGGGTCTGAAGGAACTGGCGGCCTCGGTTCAGGGAGAGGACGCGCTGGACATCGCGCATCGGCTGTCTGCTGCGGTCAGCAAGGCCATCGCCTATACGCCCGGCGCGACCGAGTCGGTGACCTCGGCGGCCGAGGCGCTGGAACTGGGGCAGGGGGTCTGTCAGGACCATGCCCATGCGCTGATCGCCTGCGCCCGCGAACGCGGCCTGCCGGCGCGCTATGTCTCGGGCTATCTGCATACCAGCGTCGGCGGCAAACCCCATGACGCCGCCCATGCCTGGGCCGAGATCCATGTCGGATCGCTGGGCTGGGTCGGCTTCGACGCCGCCAATGCCTGCTGCCCCGATGAGCGCTACGTGCGTCTGGGTTCGGGCTATGACGCGCAGGACGCGGCGCCGGTGCGCGGCATGGCCTTTGGCATCAGCATCGAAAGCCTCGACGTGCGGGTGCATGTCGAGGAGATCCAGCAATAGCCCACCCCCGGTTTGCGTGACCGTGAGTTGCGTGCCCGGGCGGCTGGGCCTATTCAGGTCCGGGAAGCGAGCCTTGGGATCCGGAAGATGACCTATTGCGTCGGGCTGAAACTGAATGCGGGACTGGTGCTGCTGTCGGACACGCGCACCAATGCCGGGCTGGATAATATCTCGACCTATCGCAAGATGTTCTTCTTTGAAGAGCCGGGCGAGCGGGTGATCGCGATCATGACCGCAGGCAGCCTGTCGGTCACCCAGACCACCCTTGGCCGTCTGCAGGAGGCGATCGAGAACCCCGAGGCCGATGAGACGACCTCGATCATGAAGGCGGGTTCGATGTTGCAGGTCGCCTCGATCATCGGCGAAACCCTGCACCGCACCACGCGCGAGATTGCCGAACAGACCCGCGATCTGAACCAGCAGGCCAGCGCCAGCATGATCGTCGCCGGACAGCGCCGCGACGGCGAGATGCGGTTGTTCCTGATCTATCCGCAGGGCAATTTCATCATGGCGACCGAGGACACGCCCTTCCTGCAGATCGGCGAGCATAAATACGGCAAGCCGATCCTCGACCGGGTGGTGACGCCGGAAACCAGCCTTGCCGATGCGCAAAAGGCCGTGCTGCTGTCGATGGATTCGACGCTGCGCTCGAACCTTTCGGTGGGCATGCCGCTGGATCTGGCGGTGATCGCCCGCGACGATTTACGCATCTCGCAGCGTCGCCGCATCCTCGACGGCGACCCCGCCTTCGCCGCGATGTCAGCGGCGTGGTCGGCGGCATTGCGCGAGAGTTTTGGAAATGTAAGCCTCTGAGCTCGCCCTTCCGCGGGACCGAGTACTGGATCAGAAGGAGCGCCTGAATGGCATTGGAATTGCGCCGGCCCCCGATGGACATGTTTCACATGCCTTCGCTGCACGAAGGGATGTATTACATTCCGCCCCGCAAGGGCTGGGTCATGCGACCGGCTGCAGGCGCAACCGTCCGGCTGTTTGCCGGAAGTGACAGCGATACCATCAACGACCTGCAAGAGCTTGTTATCGAGCGTCAGCAGCTGCAGCGTTTCAAGGCGATCATGGAGATCAACTCGGCGCCTGTCGTGCTTGAGAATGCCGAGTTCCGCAATTCCTTCGCGATGATCAACGGCCGTTTCTGGCTGAACGGTGCCTCTGGCGATCGCATTCGCAACAAGGTCGATGTCCAGAACAATGCCGACTGGCGCAAGAGCCGGATCAAATCCGCGTTTCGGCGTGCAAGGAACAACGGCACCCTGACGCCCGCACTGTGGAAGGGCAAGGGCAACGATCTGGATATCGCCATCGAGTTGAAGAACGGCTTCAACTATTACCATTTCACCACCGAGACCCTGGGCAGTCTGGCGCATTTCGTGAAGGACAAGTCGGGAAGGCCGATCAACCTTCACCTGCCGCAGGATAATATCAAGGGTTTCCTGAGTCGCTTTATTTCGGCGATCTACCCCAGCATTGCGGATCGCGTGAATTTCGTGACCAGCGGCACGAAATATGAGCGCGTCCGTTCGGTCTACAATCATCGTCACTACCTGTATCAGGTCCGCGATCCACGGATCGACGATTGCGTCTCGATCTCTGACGAGCCGAAATGGCATGAGCTCAACTCTGACAACTCCTATCGCAAGGAGGTCTCCAAGGCCTCGTTCGATTCAAGCCTGCGCATGCTGCGCGAACAGGCTTTGGGCCAACTGTCTGCGGACATCATCAAAGGCATGCCAAAGCTGGTTTTCATGGGCCGGGACGAGTCCGGAGACGCCCGCGCGCGTGGGCTTGTCGGGCACGAGCCGTTGCTGGAGGAACTCGGAAGCCGTGGCTTTGAAGTGGTGGTCTTTGAGCATCTGTCCCCGTTGGAGCAGATCGCCGCCATGCAGGCCGCCGATATCGTCATTGCGCCGCATGGTGCGGGGCTGGCGAACATGACCTATTCCCACCCGGATTCCCTGGTGATCGAGATCGGCACGCGTCAGACGCAGATGCATCGCTGGGGCGATTTCCTGGCCAATGCCCATGTATCGGGATGCCATTACGACACGGTTTTCGCGGATATTGCCGGTGTCGATGACCCCGACCTTGTCCCGCCGATGGCCGAGGGACATCTGGGGGTCAAAATCGGCAAGCGCGCGACCGACCGCATCCTGCAGATCGTGGATGAGCGGATGGCCGCGATCAGCAAGCCATCCGTGTCGCGGTCAGTCTGACGCGATCAGCCCTTCGCGCAGCTCGTAAATCAGGTCCAGCGCCTCGCGTGCGGTGATCTGGTCGGGGTTCAGCGCGCGCAGGCGCTCCTCGACGACCGAGGGCTTGGGTTTCGCCATCGGGGCAGGGGGCGGGGCGCTGCGGAACAGCGGCAGGTCGTCCAGCAATGCCGCGGGTTTGCCCGCGCCCTCATCCTCGCCGCTTTCCAGCTGGTGCAGGATTTCGCGGGCGCGTTCGACGACCGAAGGCGGCAGTCCGGCCAGCCGCGCCACCTGCACACCATAGCTGCGGTCGGCGGCGCCCTTCCTGACCTCGTGCAGGAAGATCACCTCGCCTTCCCATTCGCGCACGGCGACAGTGGCGTTTTCGACACCCGGCAGCCGGGCCGAGAGCGAGGTCATCTCATGGTAATGGGTGGCGAACAGCGCCCGGCAGCGGTTCTTGGCGTGCAGATGCTCCATCACCGCCCATGCGATCGACAGCCCGTCCCAGGTCGCGGTGCCGCGCCCGATCTCATCCAGAATCACCAGCGCGTGGTCGTCGGCCTGATTGAGGATGGCTGCCGTCTCGACCATCTCGACCATGAAGGTCGAGCGCCCGCGCGCCAGATCGTCCGCCGCGCCAACGCGGCTGAAAAGTTGGCTGACCATGCCGATATGGGCGTGGCTGGCGGGAACGAAGCCCCCCGCCTGCGCCAGAATGGCGATCAGCGCGTTCTGGCGCAGGAAGGTCGATTTACCGGCCATGTTCGGACCGGTCAGCAGCCAAATCGCCGGGGTTTCCCCCGCCGTCAGGGCGCAGTCATTGGCGACGAAGGCCTCGCCCTTGCGCTTCAGGGCACGTTCCACGACCGGATGGCGGCCACCCTCGATCTGAAAGGCGCGGCTGGCATCGACCTGCGGGCGGGTCCAACCCTCGCCCGAGGCCAGATCGGCGAAGGCCGCGGTCAGGTCGATCTCGGCCAAGGCACGGGCGGCCTGACCGATGGGTCCGGCGCGGTCCAGAACCGCGCGGGTCAGCCGGGCGAAGATCTCGCGCTCGATTTCCAGCGCGCGGTCGCGGGCGTTGAGGATGCGGGTTTCCAGTTCCGACAGCTCGACCGTGGTGAAGCGGATCTGGTTGGCGGTGGTCTGGCGATGGATGAAGCGCTCGTTCAGCGGCGGGGCCAGCATGCGTTCGGCATGGGTCGAGGTGGTCTCGATGAAATAACCCAGGACGTTGTTATGCTTGATCTTGAGGCTGGTGACCCCGGTCTGGGCGATATAATCGGCCTGCATGCTGGCGATGACGCCACGGCCCTCGTCGCGCAGACGCCGGGTGTCGTCCAGATCCGCATCATAGCCCGGCGCAGTGAAGCCACCGTCACGGGTCAGCAGCGGGGGTTCGGCCACCAGCGCCTCATCCAGCAGGTCGATCAGCGCATCGTGGCCGGTGAGGTCGCGCCCGGCCTGCTCCAGCACGGCAATGTCGTCGCAGCCGAGCATTGCGGCAATGGCCGTCCCCTGCGTCAGCCCGGCGCGGATCGCGGCCAGATCGCGCGGCCCGCCGCGTTCGAGTGCGATGCGCGACAGCGCCCGGTCCATGTCGGGGGCGCGGCTGAGGGCCTCGCGCAGGTCGGCGGTCAGGCGGGGTTCAGAGGCAAGATGGGCAACGGCGGATTGGCGGGCACGGATCAGGTCCAGGTCGCGGGAAGGCGCGCTGATCCGGCGTTCCAGCAGCCGCGCGCCGCCCGCCGTCACCGTGCGGTCAATGGCGGCCAGCAGGCTGCCCTCGCGCCCGCCGGACAGGGCCTGCGTCAGTTCAAGGTTGCGCCGGGTGGCGGCATCGATCTGCATCGCGCCGCCCGCAGCCTCGCGCACGGGTGGGCGGATCAGCGGCATCCGACCCTTCTGAGTCAGTTCCAGATAGTCGGCGATCGACCCCATTGCGGCCAGTTCCGCACGGGTGAAATTCCCAAACCCTTCAAGCGTTTCCACGTGAAACAGCGCGCATAGCCTGCGGGTTGCGGCAGCGCTGTCGAAGCTGCCTGCGGGCAGTTCGGTCAGGGCGGCGCCTGCCTCAAGCGCGATGTCGTCAAGCTGTGACCCCTCGGCGGCCAGCAATTCGCGCGGGGCATGGCGGGCCAGTTCCGGGGCCAGCCGCGCAGGCGGGCAGGTCATCACCCGGAACTCGCCGGTCGAAATATCGACCCAGGCCAACGCGGAATCGTCGCGGACATGGGCAAAACTGGCAAGGAAATTGTGCCGCCGCGCTTCCAGCAGGGTTTCCTCGGTCAGGGTGCCGGGGGTGACCAGCCGCACCACGTCGCGGGCGACGACGGATTTCGCGCCGCGCTTGCGGGCCTCGGCGGGGTCCTCCATCTGTTCGGCGATGGCGACGCGGAAGCCCTTGCGGATCAGGGTCAGCAGATAGGATTCGGCGGCATGGACCGGCACGCCACACATCGGGATCGGCTCGCCCAGATGAGTGCCGCGCTTGGTCAGGGCGATGTCCAGCGCCACGGCTGCGGCGACGGCATCGTCAAAGAACATCTCGTAAAAGTCGCCCATGCGATAGAACAGCAGCGCCCCCGGGTTGGCTTCGCGGATCGTCAGATACTGCGCCATCATCGGGGTGGGTTGATCGCTCATGTTTCGGCCTGTTCCTTCGGGGTAAGTCCTTCTATGGGATGACGCCACGGATGCAAACCATGTCGCGGTATAGTTGCGTAATTCTGGATGACACTAACCTTGGCTTCATGCATCGTCGCGCAAAAGTCCGATTGGTCGAGGGACAGATGAAGGCGTTGATTCTGGGCGCAGTTATGGGGTGCTGCGTGACGGCGGCCGATGCCGCCTGCCCGGATGTGTCGCTGATGCAGAACGCGGCGCGGGGCTGGATCGCGGGGCAGCGTCTGCCCGATCCGGTGGTGCGCAACATGGACGATGCGAATTGCGCCTATACCAGCTTCCGGTCGGTGCTTGAGGCAGAACTGGGACCGCCGGTCGGCGTGAAGGTCGGCTTCACCTCGCAGGATGTGCGCGACCGCTTCGGGGTAGAGGAGCCGATTTCGGGGGCGCTGTTCGGGCCGATGTTGCTGCCCAATGGCAGCAGGCTCAGCCTGAGGGGCAGCCGCATGCCCCATTACGAGGCCGATCTGGTCGTGACCGTGGGCGATCCGGCGATCATGCACGCCACCACCCGCGAAGAGGTTGCCGCCGCCCTGCGCGACGTCCGGCCCTTTATCGAATTGCCCGATATCGCCTTTTCGCGCGGGACGGTTCCGACCGGTCCGATCATGGCCGCCTATGGCGGTGCGCCGTGGCGGGGCGTGCTGGGTGACAGCATTGCGATTTCCGAACTGGAAAACCCGGTCGAGGATCTGGGCAAGCTGGGCGTGTCGCTGAAAAACAATGGCCAGACCGTCGCGATTTCGCGTGGCGACAGGCTGCTGGGGCATCCGCTGGACGTGGTGCTGTGGCTGGTTCAGCAGGGGCATTACGACCTCAAGGCGGGCTCGATCATCTCTCTGGGGGCCTTCGCCGCTTTCGCCCCGGCTGTGGCCGGTCACCGGATCGAGGCCGAATACAACCTGGCCGGTCGCACGATGCGGGCCTCGGTCACGCTGATCCCGTAAGGGGCGCGAAATCTGCGGGCACGCGAAAAATTAGCTTTGCCTCGCAGGCGGTTGTGTCGCAACACTGTCACTGGGCGTCGCTAGGTGGCACGGGATGCCGCCCATTGCGGCACAGATGGAACGGAGTTTGCGACATGACGATTCACTCGACCGCGACCGGACTTGCCGCTCTGATCGCGCTGGTAGCCTCGGGGGCGGCATCGGCCCAGGATCTGGCCGCGCTGGAAACCGCCGCCAAGGCGGAAGGAATGCTGACCACCATCGCGCTGCCCCATGACTGGTGCGGCTATGGCGCGGTGATCGAGGGCTTCAAGAAGAAATACCCCGAGATCAAGGTCAACGAACTGAACCCCGACGCAGGCTCGGCCGATGAGCTTGAGGCTATCCGCGCCAACAAGGACAACAAGGGCCCGCAGGCCCCCGACGTGATCGATGTGGGCCTGTCCTTCGGCCCGCAAGCCAAAGCCGAGGGGCTGATCCAGCCCTACAAGGTCGCCACCTGGGACACGATCCCGGATGATGCCAAGGATGCCGACGGCTATTGGTATGGCGACTATTACGGGGTCATGGCTTTCGGCGTGAACACCGATCTGGTCGATGCCGCGCCGAAATCGTGGAAAGACCTCAGCAAGCCCGAATATGCCAATGCCTTCGCGCTGGCCGGCGATCCGCGCGCCTCGGCGCAGGCGATCATCTCGGTCATGGCGGCGGGCATCGCCAATGGCGGCGAGCCGGGCGAAGCCTCGGGGCAGAAGGGCATGGAACTGCTGGCCGAGGTGAACAAGGCCGGGAACTTCGTTCCGGTCATCGGCAAATCCGCGACCATCGCGCAGGGCGCTACCCCGATCGTCACCGCTTGGGATTACAACCTGCTGTCCTGGCGCGACGGGCTGAAGGGCAACCCGCCGGTCGAAGTCATCATCCCCGAGGATGGCGTCGTCGCGGGCGTCTATGTGCAGGCGATCTCGGCCTATGCGCCCCATCCCAATGCCGCGAAGCTGTGGATGGAATACCTGTATTCGGACGAAGGTCAGCTGGGCTGGCTGAAGGGCTACTGCCACCCGATCCGCTTCAACGATCTGGTCAAGGCGGGTAAGGTTCCCGACGAGATGCTGAAGGCACTGCCCGAGGCCTCGGCCTATGAAAAGGCGATTTTCCCGACGCTGGAACAGCAGGAAGCCAACAAGAAGGTCGTGACCGGGGGCTGGGATTCGGTCGTCGGCGCTGCCGTCAAGGAATAAGGCCAACGGCCCCGCCCGCTCAGGGCGGGGCCAGCATCTGACGGGGCAATGATGAGCAGGTTTGGCTGGAACTGGCTGGGCATCGTGCCCTTTCTTGCCTTTGCGGGACTGTTTCTGGTTCTGCCGACGATGAATATCGTCATAGGCGCGTTTCAAAATCCCGAGGGGCATTTCACGCTGGCCAATCTGGCCGGGCTGGCCTCGCCCCGGATCGTCGATAGCTTTGCCATCTCGATCAAGGTCTCGCTGGCCTCGGCGCTTCTTGGGTGCCTGATCGGCTTTGCGATGGCCGCGGCAGTGGTGATGGGCGGCGTGCCCGGCTGGATCAAGGCACCGCTGATGACCTTTTCCGGCGTGGCCTCGAACTTTGCCGGTGTGCCGCTGGCATTCGCCTTTATCGCGACGCTGGGCCGGGTCGGGCTGGTGACGATGCTGCTGAAACAATGGTTCGGCATCAATATCTACGCGATGGGCTTCAACCTGCTCAGCTTCTGGGGCCTGACGCTGACCTATCTGTTCTTCCAGATCCCGCTGATGATCCTGATCATCACCCCCGCGCTGGAGGGGCTGAAACGCGAATGGCGCGAGGCTGCCGAGGTTCTGGGCGCCAGCACCGGGCAATATTGGCGCATGGTGGCGCTGCCGATCCTGTTCCCCTCGCTTCTGGGGACATTCGCGCTGCTATTCGCCAACAGCTTCGGGGCGGTGGCGACGGCCTATGCGCTGACCGGATCGTCGCTGTCGATCGTGCCGATCATGCTGTTCGCGCAGATCCGGGGCGACGTCCTGCAGGACCCGCATCTGGGCTATGCCATGGCCTTCGGCATGATCGTTGTGACGGGCCTCGCGAACCTTGCCTATGTCATCATGCGCTCGCGCGCCGAGAGGTGGATGCGATGAAGCGCGTATGGTCCTGGGGGGCGATTGTCTTTGGCGGGCTGTATTTCCTGCTGCCCCTGATCGGAACGGTCGAATTCTCGCTGCGGATGCGGCGCGGGGAATATTCGCTGGACGCCTATCGCTCGGTGCTGGCCGATCCGCAGTTTCGCGCGACCTTCAGCTACTCGGTGGTCATGGCGCTGCTGACCATCGTGCTGGGCGTGCTGATCGTGGTGCCGACCGCCTATTGGGTGCGCCTGCGCCTGCCGCGCCTGCGCCCGGTGATCGAGTTCATCACCCTGCTGCCGCTGGTCATTCCGGCCATCGTCGTCGTCTTTGGCTATATCCGGCTTTACAACACCTCGTCGATCCTGCCGCTGACCGGAACGGCTTCGGGGACGAACCTGCTGCTGCTATGCGGTTACGCCACGCTGGCGCTGCCCTACATGTACCGCGCCGTCGATACCGGCCTGTCGACGCTGGACGTGCGTTCGTTGACCGAGGCCGCGCAATCGCTGGGCGCGGGCTGGACCCGGATCATCGGCAGCCTGATCCTGCCCAATGTGCTGGGCGCGGTGATGTCGGGGGCGTTCCTGTCATTCGCCATCGTCATCGGCGAATTCACCATGGCGGCGCTGCTGAACCGCCCGGCCTTTGGCCCCTACATGCAGCTGCTGGGCGCGAACCGCGCCTATGAGCCCGCGGCGCTGGCCGTCATCGCCTTTGCCGCCACATGGGGCTGCATGGGTGTCATGCAACTGATCTCCCGCTTGGCGGGCGTGCGAAAGACCGCGAAATGAGCTTTCTGAACCTCGATCACCTGCAGAAATCCTTTGGCTCGACCAAGGTCGTCCATGACTTCAACCTGAATGTCGAGAAGGGCGAGTTCGTGTCCTTCCTTGGCCCCTCGGGCTGCGGCAAGACCACGGTGCTGCGCATGGTCGCGGGCTTTGAGGAACCGTCCGAGGGCCGCATCCTGATCGACGGGCAGGACGTGACCCGGCTGCGCCCGAATCAACGCCAGATCGGCATGGTGTTTCAGGCCTATGCGCTGTTTCCGAACCTGACTGTCGCCGACAATGTCGGCTTCGGCCTGAAGGTCGCGGGCGTGCCGCGCGCGGAACGTGCGGGCCGCGTGACCGAGATGCTGGAGCTGATCGGCCTGCCCGAGATGGGCGCACGCTTTCCGTGGCAGCTGTCGGGCGGACAGCAGCAGCGTGTGGCCTTGGCCCGCGCGCTGGCCCCGCGCCCGCGCGTGTTGTTGCTGGACGAGCCCTTGTCGGCTCTGGACGCCAAGATCCGCGTCAGCTTGCGCAACCAGATCCGAGAGATCCAGCAGCAACTGGGCATTACCACGATCTTCGTGACCCATGACCAAGAGGAGGCGCTGTCGATCTCGGACCGGATCGTGGTCATGCACAAGGGGATTGCCGATCAGACCGGCACGCCGCGCCAGATCTACAACCAGCCCGCCACCGATTTCGTTGCGGGCTTTGTCGGCACGCTGAACCGTTTCGATGCCGAGGTTCTGGATGCCCCTACCGGTCGCCTGCGTGTCGCCGGCACCGAGTTTGCGCTGGGCCGCGCCGTGCCCTCGGCCGTCAGCCTTGCCGCCCGGCCCGAAGGGCTGTCCCTGGCCGAGGACGGCATCCCCGCCGAGGTCACCGGGGTCGAGTTTCTGGGCTCGGTTCAGCGGTTGCGCATGCGGGTCGCCGGACGCGAGATCGTGCTGGACCGCTTCAACGCGCCATCCGCGGCGCTGCCCGAACCGGGCGAGGCCGTCCATATCTCGACCCAGGGGTCAAGCTGGCTGGTTCTGCCTCAGGGCGCCTGACGCCTGCGCAAGCGGATCGCGGCGGCGGCATGTCCGGGCAGGATGGTGAAGCCCTTGGCGTAGCGCGCGGCCAACCGCTTCGGGTTGGACAGCATCCGCCACGCCCATTCCATCTTGGCCTGCCGCACCCATCCCGGCGCACGGTGCTGATGTCCCGACAGAAAATCCAGACCCGCCCCGATCGAGGCGAAGCCGACATTCCCCAGCGCATCGCGGGCGCGAATGGCGAACAGTTCCTGCCGGGGGGCGCCAAGGGCCAGAAAGCACAGCCGCGCGCCTGACTGCCGGATGCTTTCGATGATGTCATCGGCCTCGGCCCCCGCGGGGTCAAAGGGGAAACCGGGGGCATGGGTCAGCGCCACGGTCAGGCCGGGAACGCGCGCGCGCATCGCAGCCGAGGCCAGCGCCAGAGACTCATTGCTGCTGCCGATCAGTGCCACGGGCAGGCCCTGCCGCGCCGCGACCCCGGCCAGCGGCAGCACCAGATCCGAACCGGGCACAAGGCTGACCGGTCGTGCCGCCAGCCGCGACAGCCAGACGATGGGATTGCCGTCGGCGCAGACCAGATCATGTTGGGCGTAAGCGTGACGAAAGCCCGCATCCTCGGCCAGCCGCTGCAGGTGATCGACATTCAGCGTGGCCAAGGCGAATCCGCGCCCTTCGGTCAGGTTTTGTCCGACCTGCGTCAGCAGGCTTGCCGCATCGCGGCAATTGATCTGGACCTTGCGGTCGTCGGGGAAGGTGAATTCCATGCCTTTTCCTGCACCGCGAACTGATGGCCTTGCCCAATCCATCCACAGCCCGCCGTTTCAGACAAGCGCCGCCTTTGCACCCGCAGAAGGATTCTGCCGAAAAAGGCAGGCCTGTTAGCGGTGATAGCATTTGGTGGATCGCGCAGGATTCGATATTCAGAATACGCGCAGCAGTTGTTTATTGTTTCTCGCTCACGCGGCGACCTGTCATTGAATGAGGGATGTTGATGGCCTTCGACCAGACTGGGGTGTCAGAGACGGATATCGCCATCGTCGGCATGGCCGCGCAATTGCCCGGCGCGGCGAACGTGGCCGAATACTGGGACAATCTGTGCCGGGGCGTCGAATCGATCCGCCCGGTTTCCCAGCCCGACCTGATCGCGCGGGGGGAAAGCCGTGCGCGGCTCTCGGACCCGAACTATGTGCCCTCGGCCGCGATTCTTGGGCAATTCGACGAATTTGACGCCGAGTTCTTTGGGCTGTCGCCCAAAGAGGCGGCGATCATGGATCCGCAGCATCGGAAGTTCCTTGAGACCTGCTGGCACGCGCTCGAAGATGCCGCCCATGTGCCCGAGCGTTTCCGCCGTCCCATCGGCATCTGGGCCGGCTGCGGCATGGGCAGCTACTTCTACTGGAACGTGTGTTCGAACCGCGATCTGGTCGATGGCGTCGGGCATTTCCTGCTGCGTCATACCGGCAATGACAAGGATTTCCTGTCGACCCGTGTCAGCCATGTCTTTGACCTGACCGGGCCGTCGATCAACATACAGACGGCCTGTTCGACTTCGCTTGTGGCGATCCACATGGCCTGCCAGTCGCTGCATTCGGGCGAATGCGACATGGCTCTGGCGGGTGGTGTCACCATCGAGATGCCGCATGGTCTGGGCTATCTCTACAAGGAAAATGAGATCCTGTCGCCCGACGGCCATTGCCACGCCTTTGACCATCGCGCGCAGGGCACGGTGTTCGGCAGCGGCGCGGCGGTCGTGGTGCTGCGGCGGCTGAAGGATGCGATTGCCGATGGCGACCATATCTGGGCGGTGATCAAGGGCTCGGCCATCAACAATGACGGCGCGGCCAAGGCCGGCTATCTGGCCCCCAGCGTCGAGGGGCAGGCGCAGGCCGTGGCCGAGGCGCTGGTCATGTCCGGCGTCAGTTCGGACAGTATCGGCTATGTCGAATGCCACGGCACCGGCACGGCTTTGGGCGACCCGATCGAGGTCGCGGCGCTCAATCAGGCCTATGCGCGGGTTTCGGATGGGACGCGGCAGGGGCCGTGCCACATCGGCTCGGTCAAGACCAATATTGGTCATCTGGACACAGCGGCGGGATCGGCGGGGCTGATCAAATCGGCGCTGTCGGTGCATCACGGCCGGATTCCGGCCAGTCTGGGATATGAGGCCCCGAACCCGGCCATCGATTTCGAAGGCGGGCCGTTCCGGGTCAATGACCGTCTGGGCGATTGGCCGGTGCCGGGACCGCGTCGGGCAGGGGTGAACTCTCTGGGCGTGGGCGGCACCAATGCCCATGCCATTCTGGAGCAACCGCCGGAGCTGCCCGCATCCGAGGAATCCGACTGGCCCTTCCAGATCATCGCGGTGTCGGGCCGCAGCAAGGCGGCACTGGACGCCAACAGCGCGGCGTTGGCCGCGTGGCTGCGTGCCAATCCGGGCGTCAACATGGCCGATCTGTCCTTCACTCTGACCGATGGTCGCCGCCAATTCGACCGCCGCCGGGTGCTGGTCGCCCATGACGCGCTTGAGGCGGTAGAGATGCTGGAAAACCCCGATCCCCGGCTGGTCTTTGACCATCAGCCGGTGGCCGAAGGGGCGGGCGCGGTCTTCATGCTGCCGGGCGGCGGCGCGCAATATGCGGGCATGGCGCGCGGGCTTTACCAGACCGAGCCGGTCTTCCGCGAATGGATGGACCGGGGCCTCGATCATATGTCGCAGGCGCATGGGACCGATCTGCGCGCCTTGTGGCTGCCCGAACCGGGCACTGAGCCCGAAGCGGATCGGCGGTTGCTGCAACCCTCGCTGCAATTGCCGCTGCTGATGATCACCGAATATGCGCTGGCGCAGCTGTGGATCGATTGGGGCGTGAAACCCTCGGCGCTGATCGGGCATTCGATGGGGGAAAACACCGCCGCCTGCATCGCGGGCGTGATGTCCTTTGAGGATTGCATCGGTCTGGTCCGCCTGCGCGGGTTGCTGATGGACCGGGTCCCGGCGGGTGGCATGCTGAGTGTGCCGCTGGAGCCGCAGGATTTCGCCGCGGAAATGTCGGCGCTGGGGCTGGATCTGGCCGCCGTGAACGGACCGGCAATGTCGGTGGTGTCAGGGCCGGATGCGGCCTTGGACGCCTTTGCCGCGAAAATGTCCGCGCGTGAGATCGAATGCCAGCGCATCGCCATTTCCATCGCCGCCCATTCGCGGCTGCTGGACGGCGTTCTGGCCGAGTTCCGGGACTATCTGGCCTCGATCCCGCTGCATGCACCGCAGATCCCGATCATCTCGAACCAGACCGGGCAGCCGCTGACAGTTCAGCAGGCGACCAGTCCCGATTACTGGGTCCAGCATCTGCGCGGCACTGTGCGCTTTGCCGATGGCATCGGCTGGCTGGCGCAGGACCCCGCCCGGATCTATCTGGAGGTCGGACCGGGTCGCGCCATGCAGGCCATGGCCAAGGCGCATCCCGCGGTCAGTGCGGGTCAGGTCATCACCACCCTGCGCCACCGCGATCAGGCGACTGGCGATGACAGCTATTTCATGGCTGCCCTGGCCCGCGTCTGGGCCTGTGGCGGGTCCATCGACTGGGACCAGATCCGGGGCGGCGCGCGTCGTCAGCGCCTGTCGCTGCCCGGCTATGCCTTCCAGCGCAAACGCTATTTCATCGAACGCGCCGCCGCTCCGGCGGACAGCCGCTCCGAACTGGCCCGGATCGAGGCCCCTGCCGAATGGGGCTGGCGACCGGCATGGAAACTGGCGGCCCCTGCCGTCGAGATCGGCCCCGAAGGCCCGGTCATCGCTGGCACGCAGGATTGGCTGATCTTTGTCGATGATCTGGGTATTGGCGACCGGCTCGCAGGCCTGCTGCGCGGTCTTGGCCAGCGCGTCGCCACCGTCCAGATCGCCGATACCTTTGCCGACAAGGGCGAGGGGCGCTTTACCCTTCCGGTCGAATCCGACCGCGAAGGCTATGAGATGCTGCTCTCTGCGCTTGCCGCGCAGGAGCGGGTGCCGCAACGCATCCTGCATCTGTGGTCGCTGACCCAAGGGGCGCAGTTCCGGCCCGGCTCCAGCCTGCTCAACAGCCAGCTTGAGCGCGGTTATTTCGGCTTGCTGCATCTGGCGCAGGCCATTGGCGCAGAATTGCCCGACGCCCGGTTGGACTTGATCGCCATTTGCAACGACGCGCTGTCCATCGCGCAGGAACCGGCGACCAGCCCGGAAAAGGCGACTGCCGCCGGACCGATCCGGGTCATGCCGCATGAGATGCCGGGCGTCTCGGCCCGATTGGTCGATATTCGCCTGCCCGAGAAGCGCGGCACTGACGCTGTGGCCCTCATGCTGCTTGAGGAAGCGCTGGCCCCCTCGGGTGCGGCACTGGCCGCATGGCGGGACGGGCGTCGGTTCGAGCAGGGATTGGAACGGGTCGCCTTGGCCGAGGACGGCATGGCGGGCATTCCACCCGCTGCCGTCTGCCTGATCACCGGCGGTTTTGGCGGGATTGGCCAGACCATCGCCCGCGAATTGGCGGCGCGTGGCGGCGCAAGGCTGGCCCTGGTGACGCGCGGCAGGTTGGATGCCGCCCCGATCCTTGCCGCGTTGCATCAGCTTGAGGCAGCGGGGGCCGAGGTCATCGCCATCCGCGCCGATGTCACCAGCCCCGAGGATATGGCCCGCGCCGTTGCGGAAACCCGCGCGCGCTTTGGCGCTTTGGACGTGGTGCTGCATGCGGCGGGGATCGTCCGCGACAGCCTGATCGCCGCGAAAAGCGATGATGACAGCTGGGACGTTCTGGCACCGAAGCTGCTGGGCACGCAGGCGCTGATGCAGGCGCTGGCCGCTGATCCGGTGGGGATGACGGTGCTGTTTTCCTCGACCTCGTCGGTGATCGCTCCGGCGGGGCAGGCCGATTACGTGGCGGCGAATGAATATCTGAACGCGGTCGCCCGTTCCGCGCCCAAGGCCTTGGGTCGGGTGGTCGCGGTCAATTGGGGCGTCTGGGCCGATGCCGGCATGGCGGCCCGTGCATTGGGGCTGGAAAGCGCGCTGACCAGTGGCGCGACCCTGCAGCGCCCGCTGCTGGATCAGGCGATGCCGCTGCCGCGCGGGCGCGAATTCCGCACCACGCTTTCCGCCGAACGCTGGATCATCGACGGACACCGTACGGCCTCGGGTCAGGCGCTGATGCCTGGCACCGGCTGGATCGAGATGATCGCCGAGGCCGCACAGGAAGCCGGGCTACAATTCCCCTTCGTCATCCGCGAGTTGGAATTCCTGCGTCCGGTGCTGGTCGATGGCGCGACTCTGGTGACAACCCGTGTCGAACCCGAGGGCGATGCCCTGCGCATCCGCATCCTTGACGATCCGCAGGGTGAGGCGAACGTCACCGCTTTGGTCGAAACCCTGACGGAATCCACGCCCGCGCCACTGGTCGTGGCCGGGCCATGGGATATGGACGGGCAGGGGCAGGCTTTGGCCTCGGCGCAGGAAAGGCAGCTGGCTTTCGGGCCGCGCTGGCAGGTGCTGCGGCGCTATCGCCTGAAAGGCGACGAAGGCATGGCCGAACTGGCGCTGGCCCCGGAATTCGTCTCGGATGCCGGGCAGGGCTGGCTGGCCCATCCGGCGCTGCTGGATATCGCCACGGGCTGGGCCATGGCGCTGATCCGGGGCTGGTCGCCGGACCACCTGTGGGTGCCGATGGGCTATCGCGCGATCCGGATCTACGGAGCACTGCCCGCGCAGGTCACCAGCCATGTCCGCAATGCCGGTGACAATAGCGATGCACAGGGCATGGCCCAGTTCGACATCACCCTTGCTGGACCGGACGGGGTCGTCTGCGCCGAGATCCGCGGCTTCTCTCTGCGCAAGCTGGAAAACGCCATCGCGACGCGGCCCGTCGGGCGCGCCGCACCCGCGCGCAACCTGTCGCCGGCCGAGCGGCGCTTGCAGCACAATATCTCGCAGGGCATCCCCGCCGCGATCGGTCCGGCGATGCTGTCACGGGCGATCTCGACCGGGCTGCCACAGGTCTTTGTGTCCTCGCTGGACTTGCCCGCGCTGGTGGCCGAGGCCGGGCTGGCCGAGACGGCTGCCCCATCCGAAGGCGGTTTCGAACGCCCGGATCTGGACAGCGACTTCATCGCCCCCGCGCCCGGCATTCAGGCCGAACTGGCCGCGATCTGGTCCGAGCTGTTGGGCATCGCACAGGTCGGCGCGGCGGACAGCTTCTTTGATCTGGGTGGGCATTCGCTGATCGCGGTCCGGATGTTCGGACAGGTGCGCAAAGCCTTTGGCGTCGACCTGCCGATCTCGACGCTGTTCGAGGCCCCGACCATCGCCGCGCTGGCCGCGCTGATCGAGGAGCGCACCGGCCCGCGCGAGATCGTGGCGGATAACGTGCGCGCCATGCCGACCAACACCCGCACCAAGCGCCGCTTTGTCGTCGATATGGGCGGGCGCGGTGCAGGCACGCCCTTCTTCATGGTCGCGGGCATGTTCGGCAATGTCATGAACCTGCGCCAGTTGGCACAGCGTCTGGGCGTGGACCGCCGCTTCTATGGATTGCAGGCACGCGGCCTGCTGGGCGACGACAAGCCGCATGAAACTTTTGCTGATGCCGCCCGCGACTATATCGCGGAGCTGCGTGAGGTGCAGCCCGAAGGCCCCTACCTGATCGGCGGCTTCTCGGGCGGCGGGCTGACCGCCTATGAGATGGCGCGGCAATTGCGCGCGGCCGGTGAGGAAGTGGCAATGCTGGTCATGCTGGACACGCCCTTGCCGCTGCGCGAGGCCGTCAGCCGCAAGGACCGGCTGATGATCCGCTGGCGCGAGCTGGCCGAAGGCGGGCCGGGCTTTGCCGCGAAATGGTTGCGCGATCGCGTCGCCTATGAATTCATCCGCCGCAGCAAGGCCCGCGCGGTCGAGGCCGAGGCCAGCACCGACAGCGGCGACACCTTCCACGACCTTGCCATCGAAGCCGCCTTCCTCAACGCGCTGCCGGGAATGGAGCTGTCGGTCTGGGACGGGCCGGTGGCGATGCTGCGTCCGCCGCTGGACCTGCGCTGGAAGGTGACGGGCGGGCGCTGGATCAATTCAGGCCGCGACTATGTCGTTGCCGATAATGGCTGGAGCGATTGGATGCCGAAACTGCAGGTGATCGAAGTGCCGGGGGACCACGATTCCATGGTGTTGGAACCGAATGTGCGGCGCATGACCTCGATCCTGCGCGAGATCCTGCGTGAAGCGGATGTCGATGCCTCCGCGCAGGTGCAGGCGGCCGAGTGATGCTGGACAAGGAACCGTCGGTCCATGTCGTGGTGCTGAACTGGCGCACGGCAGACATGTCGCTGGGTGCAGCCGAGGCCGCGCTGGTCGCAATGGCCGGCATTGATGGCGGCATCACCATCGTCGATAACGATTCCGGCGACGGATCGTTCGAACATATGCAGGCCGAGGCGCGGGCGCGCGGCTGGCTGGACCGGGGCCGCGTCGCGGTGGTGCAGTCTGGCTGGAACGGTGGTTATGGCGCGGGCAACAATTACGGCATCCGCCAGAACCTGCCGGATGGGCGGCGGGCCGATCTGGTCTATCTGCTGAACTCGGATGCGATCCCCGCGCCCGACGCGATCCGGGCGCTGATGGAGCATCTGGCGCAAAACCCTCGGGCCGGGATCGCCTGTTCGCGCCTGTCCGGTCCGGACGGAGAGCCGCATCACACCGCCTTCCGCTTCCCCTCGGCTGCCGGTGAGTTCGAGGCCGCCAGCCGCAGCGGCCCGGTCACGCGCCTGCTCAAGGGCAAGGTCATCGCCATGCCGCAGCCCGCGACAACCTGCCGCGTCGACTGGTCGGCGGGGGCCTCCATGATGATCCGCATGGATGTGCTGGACGGGGTCGGCATGTTTGACGAGGGGTTCTTTCTGTATTTCGAGGAAACCGATCTGTGCCGCCGCGCGGCTCAGGCCGGTTGGCAAACCCATTACGTCGTTGAAAGCGCGGTCGAGCATATCGGCTCGGCCAGCACCGGGATGAAGGAATGGCGGCGCATTCCCGATTACTGGTACGATTCCCGCCGCCGTTATTTCGAAAAGCATCACGGCCGGGCAGGGGCGCTGGCCGCCACCGCCGCCACTTTGGGTGGCGAGGCGATCTGGCGGCTGCGCTGCCTGATCCAGCGGCAGCAGACCGGCGTGCCTCCGGGTCATCTGATGACGCTGGCCCGCCACGCCTTGCGCCGCCAACCGATGCCGATTCATGTTGAAAAGGGAAGGCCATGACGCAGTTCTCCGCGATCCTTGTCGGCAATGAGCTTTTGTTGCGCCACGCGGCCGAAACGCTGCTGGCGCGTGGCCACCGGATCGTCGCGGTGGTGACGCGCAATCCCGACCTGCGCGCTTGGGCGCAGGGGGCGGGGTTGCCGGTCGAGGATCAGGACGCCCCGCTTGTCGCCGATGCGCCACCGGCGGATTGGCTGTTCAGCGTCGCGAACCTGTCCCTGCTTTCGCCTGCGATGCTGGCGCGCGGAAAGCGGGGGGCGATCAATTTCCATGACGGGCCATTGCCGAAACTGGCCGGGCTGAATGCTCCGGTCTGGGCGATCATCGGGCAAGAGGCGCAGCATGGCGTCACCTGGCACATGATCGAAGGCAAGGTGGATCAGGGCGATATCCTGGCGCAGCGCCTGTTCGACCTGCGCCCCGACGATACCGCGCTGACGCTGAATGCGCGCTGCTTTGCGCGCGCCGCCGAAAGCTTTCCCGATGTCGTGACCCAGCTGGAGGGGGCGGGGCCGCAGCGGATACCGCAGGATCTGTCGCAGCGCAGCTATGTCGGCAAGAAGAAGCGCCCCGAGGCTGGCGGCGTTCTGGATTTCACCCGCCCCGCCGCCGAGATCGGTGCGCTGGTACGTGGATTGGATCATGGCGGCTATTGGAACCCGCTGTCCGAGCCCAAGGTGATGCTGGACGGGCGGCTGCTTGCGGTTGCGGGGCTGGACGGGATTGAGCCCGGCGGCGGCGTACCGGGGACGGTTCTGGCCCATGACGGACAGGTGGCGGTGATTGCGGCGGCGGATGCGCTGGTCCGCTTGAAATTCGCGGGCGAGCTGCCCGCGCTGGGCGCCGTCATCACGCCTCAGGATGACCGGACGAGCCTGACTGCGCTTGCAACTGACGCCGCGCCCCATGACGAATGGTGGCGCAAGCGGTTGGCGGCGATGAACCCGGCGGTGATGCCGGGCGAAGCCTCGGGGCAGCAGGTGCGGATTGACCTGAAGCCGGGGGCGGGGTCGTCGCGGGTCGCCTTGGCCGCCCTGCTGCTGTCGCGGCTGGCGGCTCAGTCCCGGCTGGATCTGGCACTGCGTCCGGCTGATCTGCCGACCTCGCCGCTGGTCGCGGGTTGGGTGCCGCTGGCGGTCGAAACCGAGGGCGGGATGACCACCTTGGCCGAGCTTGCCGGGCAGATCGATGCACGGATCGCCGAGGCCGCCGGGCATCGCTTCTTTCTTGACGACCTGACCCGCCGTGCCCCCGAACTGCGCGAGGCTGCGCGGCCGGAACTTGCGATCAACCTGCGCGACGCGCAGCCCATCCCCCATGCTGCGTTGACAGTCGCTCTGACTGATACGGGCGCGGCCCTGTTCCATGACCCAGTCCGGGTCAGCGCGGCTCAGGCGCAGCGACTGGCGCGCGCATTGGATGCGGCGGAACGACCGGATGCGACACACCTGCGCGATGTTTCCCTACTGGACGCGCAGGAATTGCGCGATCTGCTGCTTGGTCGCAATGATACGCTGGTGGATGCGCGGCTGGCCCCCATCCATGACCTGATCGCCGAAATGGCCTCGGCGGACCCGGATGCGGTGGCGCTGGCTTTTGAGGATCGGGTGCTGACTCGCGGTCAACTGGACCGTGCGGCGAATGCGCTGGCGGCAAGGTTGGTGCAAATGGGGGTCGGGTCGGACCAGCCGGTAGGGCTGTTCGCCCGGCGCTCGCCGGAACTGGTCATCGGCGCGCTGGCGATCTGGAAAGCGGGCGGCGCCTATGTGCCCTTGGACCCGGACTACCCGGCCGAGCGGATCGCGCTTTACCTTGAGGATAGCGGCGCGCCGGTGGTGCTGGTGCAGTCGGGGATGGCTGATCGTCTGCCCGCGCATGGGGCGCAGGTGGTGACGATCCCCAGCGACCTGCCGCATGGCATGGTCGCTCCGCCGGTGACGGCGGTCGGGCCGGAAAATCTGGCCTATCTGATCTATACCTCGGGTTCGACCGGGCGGCCCAAGGGGGTCATGGTCGAGCATCGCAACGTGGCGAATTTCTTTACCGGGATGGACGCCATGATCCCTCATCGGCAGGGGGATGCGTGGCTGGCGGTGACCAGCCTGTCCTTTGACATCTCGGTGCTGGAGATTTTCTGGTCCCTGGCGCGAGGTCTGCGGCTGGTGATCGCGGGCGAGGAATCGCGGCTGGCGGTCTCGGGCAGCACGCCGGCAGCAGCGCGCCGTGATGTGACCGGCGGGATGGAATTCAGCCTGTTCTATTGGGGCAATGACGACGGGCAGGGGCCGCGCAAATACCAGCTGCTGCTGGATGGCGCGCGCTTTGCCGATCAGAATGGCTTTGTCGCGCTGTGGACGCCGGAACGGCATTTCCATGCCTTTGGCGGACCCTATCCGAACCCATCGGTTTCCGGTGCGGCTGTGGCGGCGGTCACCAAGAACATTGCCGTGCGCGCGGGCAGTTGCGTGCTGCCGCTGCATCATCCCGCCCGCGTGGCCGAGGAGTGGGCGGTCATCGACAACCTGACTGCGGGCCGGGCGGGGCTGGCCATCGCCTCGGGCTGGCAGCCGGATGATTTCGTGCTGCGACCGGAAAACGCGCCGCCGAACAACAAGACCGCGATGATCGCGGGCATCGACCAGTTGCGCCGGCTGTGGCGCGGCGAGGCGGTCGAATTCCCGCGCGCGGGCGGCGGCACCTTTGGCGTGGTGACCCAGCCGCGCCCGGTGCAGCCGGAACTGCCGCTGTGGATGACGGTCGCCGGAAACCCCGAGACATGGATCGAGGCCGGGCGGCTGGGCATGAACGTCCTGACCCATCTTCTGGGCCAAAGCATCGACACTGTCGCGGCGCGGATCAAGGATTACCACGCGGCGCTGCGGGCGGCGGGGCATGATCCGGCGGATTTCACCGTCACCCTGATGCTGCATACCTGTCTGGCCGAGGACCGGGAAACCGCACGCGAGATCTCGCGCGAGCCGATGAAGAATTACCTGCGCAGCGCGGCTGCCCTGGTCAAGCAATATGCCTGGGATTTCCCGGCCTTCCGCAAACCCGAGGGCATGACCAATCCCATGGCCATCGACCTTGGCAGCCTGTCCGAGGAAGAGCTGGACGGCATCCTCGAATTCGCCTTTTTGCGGTATTTCGAGGATTCGGGGCTGTTCGGCTCGGTCGAGGACGGGATTGCGCGTATCGAGCATCTGAAGACAATTGGCATCGGCGAGGTCGCCTGCCTGATCGATTACGGCATCGCCCCGGATCAGGTCACCGGTTTCTTCCCGCTGCTGGCACAGTTGAAAACGCAGGTGAACCCGCAAGCCGATGAGCCTGAGGACGGGGATTTCTCGATCGCGGCGCAGATCCGGCGCTGGAAGGTGACGCATCTCCAATGCACGCCCAGCATGGCGCGGATTCTGGTCTCGGACCCGGCGGTGGCCGGGGCAATGGCAGGGCTGAAATGCGTGATGGTCGGCGGCGAGGCGCTGCCTCCGGCGCTGCTGGCCGATCTGCGCAAGGAAAGCCGGGCACGCGTCTTGAACATGTATGGCCCGACCGAGACGACGATCTGGTCGACGGTGGCCGACGTTACCGATGCGCCCGAGGTTACCTTGGGACGCCCCATCGCCAATACCCAGCTATATGTACTGGACGGCGAGGGCGCGCCGGTGGTTCCGGGCGCGCCGGGCGAATTGTGGATCGGCGGGCACGGGGTTACGCGCGGCTATTGGCAGCGCGAGGACCTGACGGCAGCGGCCTTCCGTCCCGATCCTTTCGTGCCTGCGGATCGCGCCTCGGCTTGGGGGGCGCGGATGTATCGGACGGGTGATCTGGTGCGCTGGCGCGAGGATGGCGGTCTGGATTACATCGGCCGGGCCGATCACCAGATCAAGCTGCGCGGTTTCCGCATCGAACTGGGCGAAATCGAGGCGGCCTTGACCGGTCAACCCGGCGTGCGCGAGGCGGTGGCACTGGTGCGTGAGGACCAGCCCGGCGACAAGCGGCTGGTCGTCTATGTCACCGGCGCGACGGACCTGTCCGAGAAGCAGTTGCGTGAGGCGCTGGTCAGTGCCTTGCCGGCGCATATGGTGCCGGGCCGCATTCTGCGGCTGGACCGGATGCCCCTGACCCCGAACCGCAAGATCGACCGCAAGCAATTGCCGCGCCCAGAAGTGGTCGCAGCGGTGGCAGCGGCCGCGCCGGTCATCGAGACCGCCGCGCCCGCCTCGGTCGCTTCGCCGACCGAGGATCTGGAACGGGCGGTGCATGGGCTGTGGTCCGAGGTTCTGGGCGTGGCGCAGATCGGGCCTCGGGACAACTTCTTTGCCTTGGGCGGGCATTCGTTGCTGGCGATCCAGTTGCACCGGACGATGCGCGACCGGTTGGGGCTGAGCAGGTTGGGGGTCACGGATATCTTCCGCTTCCCGGTTATGGCCGATTTCCTGCGCCATCTGGCGGGGCTGACCCCGGTGGCGTCGGTGGTGGCTCCGGCCGAGACACCCGTAGCGGCACCGCCGGTCATGGCCCCGGCCGAGGCCGGGCTGGCCAGTGCTGCCGAGGATGCCATGGCGCGGCGCCGGGCCCTGCGGGCGCAGTTGCGCGGCGGCGGATGAACCAGACCGCTCCGGTGCGGGATCTGCTAAGACGCTTGCTGCCCGCCGATTTTGGTTGCGCGGTGCTGCATGTCTCGCGGGCCGCACCGCCGCTCATGCCGGGCGAGGAAGCAGCGGTGGCGCGCGCGATCCCGAAGCGGCGGCACGAATTTGCGCTGGGACGGTTAGCCCTGCGGATGGCGCTGGCCGAGGCCGGGCATGACCTGCCGCCGGATCGGCCCATTCCCAGCCGCGCCGACCGTCGCCCAGACCTGCCCGATGGGATCAGGGCAAGCCTGTCGCATGGCGGCGCGTTCTGCGTCGCGGTGGCCGCGCCCGCTGGCGGACCGTGGGTCGGGGTCGATATCGAATCCGCGACCCGCAGTGCGCCCGAGGGGCTGGCCGAAAGCGTCGCCCCCTATCGCATGACGGGCGATGCGCCGCTGCTGGCCTTTTGCGTGAAAGAGGCGATGTTCAAGGCGCAGTTTCCGCTGACCGGGCGGATGCTGGATTTCAGCGATGTGCCTGCGGTGATCCGCGGCGAGAGGGCGCGAGCGTGCCTTGGTTCGCGGCTGATTGCGGCGCGCTGGGGGGCAGCCATGGATCACTATCTGGCGGTCAGCCTGTGGCGTGGGTGAACAGCGTCAGCAACGCACGCGCCGAATCCGCGATGTCATGTCTTTGCCGGACCCGTCGCAAGGCGGATTGCCCCATTTGCGTCAGGGTGGCGTGATCGCAGGCGGCAATGTCGAGCATGGCGGCGGCAAGGGCCTCGGCATCTCCGGCAGGGACCAGCCAGCCTTCCTGACCGGGGCGGATAAGTTCGGGAATGCCGGCGATATAGGTCGACAGGACCGGACGGGCGCGCAGCATCGCCTCCATGATGACGACGGGCAGCCCCTCGGCAAAGCTGGGCGTCACCAGCGCATGGGCGTTGTCCAGCGCGGCGCGGACACCGGCCTGATCCTGCCAGCCCAGCAGCTCGACCGCATTGCCGATGCCCTCGGTGGCGATGATGGCTTCGATCTGCGGGCGCAACTCGCCATCCCCGACCAGCGCCAGCCGGATTGCCGGATTTTGCCGTTGTGCCAGAACAAAAGCGCGGATGAGCAGGCCAAAGCCCTTCTGTTCGGCAAAGCGGCCGATGGCGACCAGCCTCAGCGGTCCGGGCGGTAGCGGGGCTGTGTCCTGCAGGGTGCAATCCAGCCCGCAATGCACGACCTGGATCTTATGTAGATCCTCGGGCGCCGCCCAGCGAGAGAGTTGCGCGCGGCCGAAGCTGCTGACGGTGACGCTGAACTCCGACAATGCCAGCTTGCCCGCCAGGTCAAGCGCCTCGGGGCGGTCGAACTCCTCGGGGCCGTGGATGGTGAAGCTGAACTGAGGACCGCCCAACAACCGGGCATAGCTGGCGACGCGGGTCGAGTTGGTACCGAAATGTGCGTGAAGATGCGTCAGACCCAGTTCGCGGGCGCGGGCGGCGATGCGTGCGCCTTCGGCCAGATAGATCAGCTGGCGCGCGAAGCTGGATTCTCCAGCTGCGGCCCGGCGGCGCGCCAGCCCGACAGCGGCACCCATCTGCGACGGGCTCGCCCCGGCCTGACGAGCGACAGACTGCAAAAGACCCACGCCGCCGCTTTCAAGAATACGCTCGGTGCGGGCGTGTTCGGCCAGATCCTCGGGATCGGTCAGCGCCTGCGGGTCGCCGCGCATGGCAAAGCGGTGGATCTGCGCGCCAAGGGATTCGAGGGCCGCGATTTCTCGTCTGATGAAGCTGTGGGACGGGCGCGGATAGGTGTTGACGACATATCCGATTCGTAGAGTCATGGAATCCTGAAACCACCTGAACGAGATTTGCGGTAATACGCTACCAAGATCGGCCAGATTGCGCTTAATTGATGACACAAATAGGCGAATTTGACCCTTTTCATTGGAACCAGAAAGAAAGAATTAGCGATTCCCTCTTATATAGGGAGTTAATGATTTAACGAACCACAGCGAGGTGGAGGCTACACTGGGCGGTGTATTGATCATAGGGGTCGCGGTTGCGGCGATCAGCGCGTTGATCGGGGTATTTTACCTTGGCTTGTCGCTGTGGTCGGCGCTGTTGCTTTACTCACTGGTCGGAACGCTGACCACGCTACTGGTCGGGTGGCGCAAGTATAGGTGCGTCACGCATCATGAGGAGTTGCTGAAACACGAGTGAACGTGTTCCAGCAGATTGTCGGGATCAATAGCCGGTGCAGCGCAGAACGACGGTGACGGTTCTGGCGACGATCGACAGGTCATTCGACCAGCTCAGTTCGTTTGCATATTTGGCGTCGAAGTTCGCCCGCGCCGCAAAGGTGCTGTCATTGCGATCCGAGATCTGCCACAGGCCAGTAACTCCGGGGCGCAGGTGATAGTAATCCGCGCCGGGATATAGCTGGGCCTGTTCGAGCATCATGGGCCGGGGGCCGACGATGCTCATGTCGCCGCGCAGGACGTTCCACAGTTGCGGCAACTCATCCAGCGAGCTTTTGCGCAGGAAATGCCCGACCGGCGTGATCCGCGGATCTTGCTTCAGCTTCTGGGTCGCGTCCCATTCGGCGCGGGCGACCTCATCACTGGCCAGATGCTCGGCCAGACGGGCCTCGGCATTCTCGACCATTGTCCGCATCTTCCACAGGCGGAAACTGCGACCCGAGCGGCCGACGCGCAACTGCGAGTAGAACGGCCGGTCACCATGCGCCCAGATCATCAGGACAAGGATCAGCACGACCGGGATGACAATCGGCGCCGCGATCAGCACCGCCAGAATGTCGAGCGGCCGTTTCATATAACGGACATAGAATGAGGAAAGCCCACCCGATTCAGGCAGGGTGGAAGGACTGTTTTGCAGAATCGAGCCGACACGATTCAAAGTGGGTGAATCAAACTTGTTCGAGTGCGGCATTTTTAACCCACGGTAATCGATACAAGGGACACTAACTTTACAGTCCTGCAGTATAGACCCGCCCCTGAATAAAACTAGAACGAATTACCGTATTGCCAAAAAGGACAGGTATCTTTGACATCAATGGGTTGCGGCGGGTGTTCTGCTTGACCAAAGGGTCAGGTTGCGCCCCAATCGGTTCCGTGCAGGACGGTGTTAAAAGCCGTTCGGAAGCGTTTCGCCAGGGTCATCGTCGCGTATTGATCCCGTAATTTGGCCCACCTGACCGAAGGGGAAGAATATGTCAGCAATACTGCAGTATCTCTTGTCGGCCTTTTATCTGGGCCACAGCCTGGTCAGTCCAAATCTGCCCGAGATGATGTATGCGGTGCTGGATGATCGGGTCGAGTTCCAGCTGATCAACGGCGCTCCCCTGGAGATCAACTGGAACGACAGCGCCACCGCTCAGGGCGTTGACGGTCGCAAGTGGCTGGCCGCCAATCCCGTGGATGCGATCGTCATCACCGAGCGCGTTCCAGTTCTTACCACGATGCAGTGGCACCACAGCGCCGATTATGCTGCGAAATGGGTCGAACTGGCGGCCAAGACCAATCCGCATGTCAAATCTTACCTTTACGCGACATGGGACGATATCGACGACGCACAGACCGGCACGACACGCACCTGGCGCGACCGTATCGTCAGCGACATGGCGCATTGGCAGGCCATCGCCAATGATACCAATGCGAAACTGCCGCAGCTCGAAACGCCGATGCGGATCGTTCCGGCTGGGCTGGGTATGGTGCGGCTGCATGACGCCATAGCCGAGGGGAGGGTGCCGGACAGCACCTCGATCCGGGATTTCTTTCACGACGATATCCACCCGAACCACTACGGCTTCTATTACGTCACGATGATTCATTATGCGGCGCTCACCGGAAAATCTCCGGTCGGATTGCCTTCGACGCTGATGGGGGCGGGCGGGCCCTATCCGCCGGTGCCGAAGGATCTGGCCCTGGTGCTGCAACAATTGGCGCAGGAGACGGTCGAGGAGTTCCGCGCCACGGGCGGCTAGCGCCCGCGCGCCCAGCCCTGATCCTGCCTGCCCATGCGCACCGCCAGCGCGACAGCGGCATAGCTGGCAAAACCAGCCGGATCGCGCAGGGCAAGGCGCTTCAACTGCGATCTTGTCGGGCGGACATGGCCCTGATTGGCCAGCAATTGCGGAAAGAGGCGGGCGATTTCGGCCACGCCGCGGTCCTGTCTGCGGCGCACCCGGACCAGAGGACCGAAGCCCTCGACGATGGGCCAGAAATAGGGTTCGTCGACCAGAAACCGCTCGGGTTCCGCAAATTGCAGTCGCGCGAAGGTGTCGTCCGAGATGACCTGCGGGAACGCGCCCCAGCGTTGCCGGCCGGTGGCGTTGACCGCGAACAGCCCGGCTCCGGTCACGCCTTCGGTGACAAAGGGCAGGCTTTGCCAGAAACGGGCATAGTGGCGTGAGACGAAGCTTTGCGCCGGGGCGACGACCAACCTGCCACCGGCATATCGCGGCGCGGGGACGTCCAATACCGTGACCAGACCAGAGATCAGCCGGGGTGACATGCGGATATCGGCATCCAGATAGACCCGAATCCCATCATGCGCGCAGGCATCACCGTGGTTCAGCGCACCTATCTTGCCGCCCTGCGCAAGTTCCTCGACCCGCAGGGACCAGCCACGCGCGGTGAAATCGCTGGTTCGCGCGCGTGCCTGTGCAGCGGTGTCGTCGTGGCAGCCATTGGCGATGACGATGACGTCCAGCGGGCCGGAATGGTCCTGCTGCAGGATGCTGTCGAGACAGGGGCCGATATAGCCTGCCTCGTCATGGGCGGGGATGAGGATGGTGCAGCCGGTCATTTATACTCGATCAGCCCTGACCGCCGCCCGATCAGGCGGCGCAAGTGAAACTCCAGCGCGCCGCGAGCCTCGGGGAACTTGCCCAGCACGGTGTAAAATGCCCGTTTCCAGCGCTCGGGGCGGTGCGGGTCGCGCAGGGCGATCCGTGCCATCTGCGCCGGATAGATCAGAAGCAGCCACCAGAACAGCGGCGTGATCATTGCGCCCAGCAGGATGACCAGAGGCAGGCCAATCCCCCAAAGCAGCGCGCGCCGGGTCTCGCGGCGCCAGAACCCTTCGGGATCGTCACGATGACGCCAAGAGACCTCGGCAAAGGCGTGGCCGGCGCGTCGCGCGCGGCGTGCCCATTGCGCGTGCCGCAACATGGCAGCGTCGTGGATGGTCATGGGGGCGTCGATGCGCCGGATCGTCCAGCCCGCCTGTCGCATGCGCAGGCACATCTCGGGTTCCTCCCCGGCGATCAGGCTGGGGTCAAAACCGCCGATCTGCGCCAGCGCTGCGCGGCGCACCAGCATGTCGCCGCCGACCGCCTGGGCGGGACCGACCGGCGTGTCCCATTCGGCGTCGCAAAGCCGGTTGTAGATCGAGGCCTCGGGGTGCAGCTCGCGCCGGCGACCGGCGACGATGGCCAGCTTCGGGTCGGATTGCAGCGCCGCAAGCGCCGTCGTGATCCAGCCCGCCTCGACCTCGCAATCGCCATCGACGAACTGGATGAACTCGGCATCATCCGCGCCGGCCAGCCCGGCATTGCGGGCGCGGGCCGCGGTAAAGGGCAGGGACATGTCCAGCAGGACCACCTCGGCCCCCAGCGCGCGGGCGCGACTGACGCTGTCATCGGTCGAACCCGAATCGACATAGATCAGGCGCCCGACCTGTGGCTGCAGCGAACGCAGGCAGCGCAGCAGGCGTTCGCCCTCGTTCCGGCCGATGGCGATAGCGATCACCGCCCCGGACGACGCCGCCGGACCATTCTGCCTGTCCTGTTCGCCAAGGGGCGTGATTTCTGTTGTCGCGCTCATCAACGGGACGCTAGCATGCCGCTGTCGGCAGTGTCATCGACGCGCGGATGACCCAAAGGCGGCGCAGTGATTTCCAGAGGCAGAAGGGCCACAGTATTGCAGGCCGAGACAGACAAGACTTCGGACAGGCCCACCTCCAGCGCTATTGCCACCCGCTCCGCCGGGTTGCGCGTGTCCAGCAGCTATATCCGACGCGAGGCGTCACGCAATTCTGCCGACATCCGCCACGCCAAGATCGTGGGCGAGCGTTTTGCGATTCTGCGCACCCGTATCCTGCGCGAGATGCGTAAGCATGGCTGGCGTCGGCTGGCCGTGGTGCCGCTGACCAAGGGGGCAGGGGCGACGACCGTCGCCCTGCAGCTTTCGCTGGCGCTGGCGCGGCAGAAACATACCGAGGTGATCCTGGTCGATCTGGATCTGGCCCGGCCCAGAATTGCGGCCGCTTTGGGGATACCCGAAAGCGATCAGGTTTCGGAAATACTCGTGGAAGGACGCGACATCATCGACATCACCGCCATTGTCGAGGAACTGCCCAACCTGTGGGTGGTGGCCCCCGGCGGTTCGGAGCCGGACGCGGCCGAATTGCTGCAGGACGAAAGCCTTGCCTCGGCCATGAAGATCTGGCGCGGTTTGCGCCCCGATGCGATCGAGATCATCGACACCGCCCCCTTGCTGGGGGGCGATGCGGCGCTGGCGACCCTGCCTCTGGCCGATGCGATCCTGTTGGTGGCCGATGGCCAGAACGGGACGGCCGCGGACATGATCCAGGCCGAGCGGCTGCTCAAGGACATGCCTCCGGTCATGGGCGTGATCTTGAACAAGTCCGAAGATTGATGAGCGGCGCGAGGGTTTAAGGTCTTGGGTCCGATACAATCCTTGCAGGATCTCATCTCAATGCTTTGGCGGCGCATGCCGCTGATGCTGACGATTGTCGTCGTGGGAATCCTGATTTCATTCCATCTGATCGTGTCCTCGCCGAAGGTCTATGAATCCTCGGCGCTGATCCAGATCGACACCTCGGCCGCGGTCGATCCGAACAGCGATTCCTCGCTGCCGGCCTCGCGCCGGGTGCAGCTGATCGAGCAGCGCTTGATGGCGCGTTCGAATATCCTTGAGGTCATCAAGGAGCTGGAGCTGTTCAAGGACGCCCCGCAGCTGAGCGATTCCGAAAAGATCAGCGCGCTGCGCACCACCACGCGCATCGACAGCGTGTCCAACCCCGGCGTATCGACGGAATCGCGCATGTCGCTGGCGGCCATCGTCATCACTTCGCGGGCCGAAACACCCGCCACTGCGGCGGCCATCGCCAACTATTTCGCCAATAGCGTCGTCAATCGTGACCGCGAAAACCGCCAGGCCCGGATCAAGGAAAGCCGCGAATACCTGACCAATGAGGAAGCCCGGACCAGCGACGCGCTGTCGGCGCTGGATCGCGAAATCGCTGCCTTCAGCACCCAGAACGAAGATGCCCTGCCGACCTCGCAGGAAAATCTTGGCATCGAACTTGCGCAGCTGAATGAGACCGAGAACACGCTGGACCGCGAGATCATGGCGCTGCAACGCGATCAGCTGACGCTGGTGGCGGGGGGCAATACCGCCGCCGAACGCTCCGCCTCGACTATCGTCCAGCAGATCCGCAATGCCGAGGTTGAGTTGGCGCAGGCCCGCCGTACGCTGGCCCCCGACCATCCCGAGATCAAGCGGCTCGAGGACAATCTGAAGCGCCTGAATACTGGCGATGAGGCTGTGTCGGAAATCGTGCGCCGCCAGCTTGAACTGAACGAGGCACAGCTGAGCAATCTGCGCGGCCAGAAGGCGCGACAGCAACAGCGTCGCCAGCAGATCGAACAGGCGCGCGCCCGTTCGCCGCAGGTGGCCGAGAAGCTTGAGGCGATGAGCCGCGAACAGCGCCGCCTGCAGGACCGCTACAGCGAGGTGTCGCGCCAGTTGGCACAGGTCGAGACCCAGCAATTGCTGATGGATAACGACCAGACCGAGCGTTTCGTGATCCTTGAAAAAGCCGTGCCGCCGGAATATCCGGCCTTTTCGAACCGCAAGAAAAGGGCGGCAATGGGTGCAATCGGCAGCTTTGGTCTGGCCGCCGTCATCGCATTTGCGCTTGAGCTGATGAACCCGGTCCTGCGCCGGACCGAGCAATTCGCCAAGCTGACCGGCACCCGCCCGGTGATATCGCTGCCCTATCGCAAGAGCCGCCGCGATCTTCTGCGTGGCAAGTTGCGCATTACCTATATGGTGGTCCTTCTGGTCGTAGGGGCCTTTGTCGCGCTGTGGCTGTTGGGCAAGATCCCCGGCCTGCCATCGCCCAGCATCGTGGCGACGCCCACGGATGGGCTGGGATAATGACCAGCGAGCTTCCGGTCGAGGTCCAGCAGGAAGCAGCCGAGGCGCCACAGGGGCGCAGCATGGCCTCGCGGGCTTTGGGCAGTGGGGCATGGTCGATGCTCAGCTTTGGGCTGGGTCAGATCATGCGGCTGGCCTCGAACCTGATCCTGACTCGGATTCTCAGCCCCGACGATTTCGGCCTGATGGCGTTGGTCTCCAGCTTCATGATCGGGCTGGCCATGTTCAGCGACATGGGAATCGCGCCTTCGATCCAGCAAAGCAAGCGCGGCGACGACCCGGCATTTCTGGACACCGCCTGGACGATCAAGGTCATCCGCGGCTTCATCCTGTTCGCCGTCTCCTGCGCAATGGCCTGGCCGCTGGCGCTGTTCTACAACATCCCGGCACTGGCATGGGTGTTCCCGGCGGCGGCTTCGTCGATGCTGGTCGGGGGCTTCGTCTCGACCCGGATCGACACGGCGGCGCGGCATCTGCAGGTCGGGCGGCTGACCGTGGTCGAGCTGCTGAGCCAGTTGATCGGCATTCTGATCACCGTCGGCGCCGCCCTGATCCTGCGCGATGTCTGGGCGCTGGTCTGGGGCATCGTTCTGGGTGCCTTCGTGCAGCTGCTGATGATCCGCTACATGCTGCCCGGCCATGTCGACCGCTTCCGCATGGAGCCAGAGGCCCGCAACGAGATCGTGAAATTCGGTAAATGGATTTTCTTCAGCACCATTTGTGGCTTCCTGCTGTTTCAGGGCGACCGGCTGATCCTGGGGCGGGTGCTTAATCTGGACCATCTGGGCGTCTATAACATCGCCCTGTTCCTTGCCAGCGTGCCCAGCCAGCTGGGATCGGCCATTGCCGGGCGGCTGTTCATCCCGATGTATCGCGAACATCCCCCGTCCGAGAGCGAGGCCAACCGGCGCACGATGCAGCGCACGCGCATGGGTTTCACCCTGCTGCTGCTGTCGGTGGGAATCGTGCTGGCCCTGGTTGGACCCTGGCTGGTCGATCACCTTTACGATCCGCGCTACGCCCGTGCCGGGGGCATTCTTGTCGCCATTGCCTCGATCCAGCTGCTGATGTGCATCCCGCTGAATTACGAAAGCGCGGCTTTGGCGACCGGGGATTCGCGGGCCTTCTTTGTCATGCAGTCCAGCCGGGCGCTGATCTATTTCTCGCTGGTGCTGACCGGGACCTGGTTCTTTGGGCTGACCGGGCTGCTGGCGGGGCAGGCGCTGGCGCAGATTTTCTGCTATCCGGTCTCGGTCTGGATGGCGCGGCGGCAGAAGGCATGGGACCCAAGGCATGACATGCTTGCGATCCTGATTGCCGTGGTCGGGGCCGCCTGCGCATTAATCCTGCACCGCGACATCGTTTCTCAGGCGCTTTTGCACTGATTTGGCCGCAGTGCAGCAACTTTATGCCCTTCTGCCCGGCTTGACGCTTCGTTAAGGAGACGGAGCGCATTTCAGGAGGCACAGCATGAGCGACGACAACACCCCCCGCCGGTCCCGCATCACCCCCGAGGAGGCGCTGGCCTATCACCTTGAGCCGCGCCCCGGTAAATATGACATCGTCGCCTCGACGCCCATGGCCACCCAGCGCGACCTGTCGCTGGCCTATTCGCCCGGCGTCGCCGTCCCGGTCGAGGCGATCGCCGCCCGCCCCGAGACCGCCTATGATTATACCGTCAAGGGCAACATGGTCGCCGTCATCTCGAACGGCACGGCGATCCTTGGCCTTGGCAACCTGGGCGCGCTGGCATCAAAGCCGGTGATGGAGGGCAAGGCGGTGCTGTTCAAGCGCTTCGCCGACGTCAACGCCATCGACATTGAACTGGATACCGAAGACCCGGACGAGATCATCAATGCCGTCCGCCTGATGGGGCCGACCTTTGGCGGCATCAACCTTGAGGACATCAAGGCGCCCGAATGCTTCATCATCGAGCAGCGCCTGAAGGAACTCATGGACATTCCGGTCTTCCATGACGACCAGCATGGCACGGCGGTGATCTGCGCCGCAGGTCTGCTCAATGCGCTGGAACTGTCGGGCAAGAAGATCGAGGACGTACGTATCGTCCTGAACGGCGCGGGTGCTGCCGGGATCGCCTGTCTGGAACTGCTGAAATCCATGGGTGCGCGGCATGAAAACTGCATCATGTGCGACACCAAGGGCGTGATCTATCAAGGCCGCACCGAGGGCATGAACCAGTGGAAATCGGCGCATGCGGTGAAAACCGACCTGCGCACGCTGGAACAGGCGATGCAGGGCTGCGACGTGTTCCTTGGGGTTTCGGCCAAGGGGGCCGTGACGCAGGCGATGGTCATGGCCATGGCCGAGAACCCGGTGATCTTCGCCATGGCGAACCCGGACCCGGAAATCACCCCCGAGGAAGCCCATGCCGTCCGCCCCGACGCCATCGTCGCCACCGGGCGCAGCGACTATCCCAATCAGGTCAATAACGTCCTTGGCTTCCCCTACCTGTTCCGGGGCGCGCTGGACATCCATGCCCGCGCCATCAACGACGAGATGAAGATCGCCTGCGCCCATGCCTTGGCGAAGCTGGCGCGCGAGGACGTGCCCGACGAGGTCGCCGTCGCTTACGGTCGCAAGCTGCAGTTTGGCCGCGACTACATCATCCCGACGCCCTTCGATCCGCGCCTGATCCATGTCATCCCGCCCGCCGTCGCTCAGGCCGGGATGGAGACCGGCGTCGCCCGCCGCCCAATCATCGACATGGAGGGTTACGTCCAGTCGCTGAAGGCCCGCATGGACCCGACCGCCGCCGTCTTGCAGGGCATCCATGCCCGCGCGCGTCAGGCGCAGGCCCGGATGATCTTTGCCGAGGGCGATGATCCCCGCGTGCTGCGCGCCGCCGTCGCATGGCAGCGCGGAGGCATGGGCCAGTCGCTGGTTGTCGGCCGCGAGGCTGACGTCAAGGAAAAGCTGGAAGCTGCCGGTCTTGGCGATGCGGTGCGTGAAATCACCGTGGTCAACGCCTCGAACTCGCGCCATCTGGATCAGTATCACGACACGCTTTACGCGCGCCTCCAGCGCAAGGGCATGGACCGCGAGGACATCAACAAGCTGGCCAATCGCGACCGGCATGTCTTCGCCTCGCTGATGCTGCTGCATGGGCATGGCGACGGGCTGGTGACGGGGGCCACGCGCAAGAACGCGCATGTTCTGGCCCAGATCGGCAAGGTCTTTGACGTGACCCCCGCCGATGGCGCGGTCGGCATTACCGCCGTCCTGCACAAGGGCCGCGTGATCCTGATCGGCGATACGCTTGTCCATGAATGGCCCGAGGCCGAGGATCTGGCCGATATCGCGACCCGCGGCGCCCATGTTGCCCGCGGGCTGGGGCTGGATCCGCGCGTGGCCTTCCTGTCCTTCTCGAACTTCGGTTATCCGGTCAGCGAACGAGCGGTGAAGATGGCCCATGCCACCGAGGTGCTGGACGCCCGCAAGGTCGATTTCGAATATGAGGGCGAGATGACCGTGGATGTGGCGCTGAACCCGGCGCAGGCGGCGAAATATCCGTTCTCGCGCCTGACGGGTCCGGCCAACGTGCTGGTGGTTCCGGCGCGGCACTCGGCCTCGATCTCGGTGAAGCTGCTGCAGGAAATGGCGGGGGCGACGGTGGTCGGCCCGATCCTGACCGGGGTGCCTGAGCCGATTCAGATCTGCTCGACCGGGTCTTCGGTGAACGACATCCTGAACATGGCGGCCATTGCGGCGGGACGTCTGGGGCAGGTGAAATAGGGGGCTCTGCCCCCATCGCCTGCGGCGTTCCCCCCGGGATATTTCGGCAAGAAAGAAGGCGCGCGCCCCGGTTCGGTGGCGCGCGTTTTCGTCAGTCGGCAGGGAAGCATTCGCCCCGGTCGGCCTGACGCTGGCGCTCGCGGAAGCGGGTGCGGTCGGCGTCGCTGTATTCGGTGGCGCAGCGGTGGCAGCAGACGCCTTCCTCATATTCGGGGCGGGCACGGTCATCGGGGGCGAGCGGGCGGCGGCAGGCGTGGCAGAGGTCGTAATGGCCCTGCTTCAAGCCGTGACCCAAGCTGACGCGCTTGTCGAAGACGAAGCACTCGCCCTGCCACAGGCTGTCCTGTTCGGGTACCTCTTCGAGGTATTTCAGGATGCCGCCCTTGAGGTGGTAGACTTCGGGGACGCCCTCGCCGAGCAGGAAATTCGTCGATTTCTCGCAGCGGATGCCGCCGGTGCAGAACATGGCGATGCGCTTGTTGTGGAACCTGTGCGCATTCTCGCGCCACCAGTCGGGGAAGTCGCGGAAGGTTTTCGTGCCCGGATCGACGGCCCCGGCAAAAGTGCCGATCTCGACTTCGTAATCGTTGCGGGTGTCGATGATCGCGACATCAGGGTCGCTGATCAACGCGTTCCAGTCCTGCGCCTCGACGTAATGGCCGACCGAGGCCAGCGGGTCCACGTCGGGCTGGCCCATGGTCACGATCTCGCGTTTCAGGCGGACCTTCATGCGGCCAAAGGGCATCGTATCCGCGCCGCTTTCCTTCCATTCGAGATCGGCGCAACCGGGCAGGGCGCGGATATGCGCGAGCACCGCGTCAATGCCCGTGCGCGGGCCGGCGATGGTGCCGTTGATCCCCTCGCGCGCCAGCAGCAGCGTGCCCTTGACGCCCAGGGAACAGCAAAGCTTCGCCAGCGGTCCCTGCAGGCTTGCAGGATCGGGGAAGCGGGTGAAATGATAAAGTGCGGCGACGGTGAACATGGCAGGGACTTAGACCCGACGCGTCCGCCGTTCAAGTTCTTGGCATTGACGCCCCCACGGCAGAACCCTACCACAGCCTGAAAAGAGGAGGGCGCCATGGCGAGAACCTTGATCGTCGTAGATGTGCAGGTCGACTTCTGTCCCGGAGGAAAGCTGGCCGTCGCCGGCGGGGATGAGATCGTCGAGCCGATCAACCGGATGATGGCCGATTTCGACCATGTGATCCTGACGCAGGACTGGCATCCGGCCAATCATTCCAGCTTTGCCGACAACCATCCGGGCGCGATGCCGTTTTCGCTGACCCAGATGCCCTATGGCCCGCAGGTGCTGTGGCCCGCGCATTGCGTCATCGGCACGCCCGGCGCGCGTTTCCATCCCGATCTGGACGTGAACCGCGCCGAGACGGTGATCCGCAAGGGCTTCCGCCCCGCCATCGACAGCTATTCGGCCTTCTATGAAAACGACTACTCGACGCCGACCGGGCTGACAGGTTATCTGCGGGACAGGTTCCTTGAGGACCTGTATTTCGTGGGCCTTGCGCATGATTTCTGCGTTGCATGGTCGGCCATCGACGCGGCGCGGCAGGGCTTCCGGGTCAGCGTCATCGAGGACGCCACGCGGGCCATCGACCTGAACGGCTCGCGCGAGGTGGCGCGGCAGAACATGCGCGAAGCGGGGATCAGCCTGATATGATGATACCTACGGTCGATATTGCGACGCGGGTCTATAACCACAAATGGAAGATCGACCCGATCGTCCGTTCGCTGATCGACACGGATTTCTACAAGCTGCTGATGTGTCAGTCGGTGTTTCGCAATCGCCCCGACACCAATGTCACCTTCAGCCTGATCAACCGCACCACCCGCGTCCGGCTGGCCGATCTGATCGATGAGGGCGAGTTGCGCGAGCAGCTGGACCATGTGCGTGGGCTGTCGTTGACGCGCGGCGAAAGCACATGGCTGCGCGGCAATACATTCTATGGCAAGCGCCAGATGTTCCGCTCGGACTTCATGGAGTTTCTGGAGAACCTGCGGCTGCCCGCCTATCATCTGGAAAAGCGCGACGGCCAATATGAGCTGACCTTCGAGGGTCGCTGGCCCGAGGTCATGCTGTGGGAAATCCCGGCGCTGGCGATCATCATGGAGCTGCGCTCGCGTTCCGTCCTGAAGGACATGGGCCGGTTTGAGCTGCAGGTGCTTTACGCCCGCGCCATGACCCGGCTTTGGGAGAAGATCGAGCAGTTGCGAGAGCTTGGCCCCGATCTGCGCATCGCCGATTTCGGCACGCGCAGGCGGCATGGCTTCCTGTGGCAGGACTGGTGCGTGCAGGCGATGATCGAGGGCTTGGGCGACAAGCGCTTTACCGGCACCTCGAACTGCCTGATCGCCATGCGCCGCGACATCGAGGCGATCGGTACCAATGCCCATGAATTGCCGATGGTCTTTGCCGCGCTGGCCAAGACCGATGATGAGCTGCGTCAGGCGCCCTATCGCGTCCTTGCCGATTGGCATGAAGAACACGACGGCAACCTGCGCGTCATCCTGCCCGACACCTACGGGACCAAGGGATTTCTGGAGCATGCGCCGGACTGGCTGGCCCAATGGACCGGCATCCGCATCGATTCCGGCGATCCGGCCGAAGGGGCGGAAACCGCCATCGCATGGTGGAAAAGCCGGGGCGAGAACCCGCGTCAGAAGCTGATCATCTTCTCGGACGGGCTGGATGTCGCCAAGATCAAGGAACTGTTCCAGCGCTTCCACGGGCGGGTGAAGGTCAGCTTTGGCTGGGGCACGCTGCTGACCAATGATTTCCGCGGACTGGTTCCGGGCGATGGCCTTGCGCCGTTCTCGTTGGTCTGCAAGGCGGTGGCGGCCGAGGGCAACCCGACCGTCAAACTGTCGGACAATCCCGACAAGGCCACCGGTCCTGCCGACCTGATCCAGCATTACCGCCACGTCTTTGACGTGGGTCAGCAACAGCGCATGGACGTGGTCGTCTGAATGAAAAGGCCCGGTTCGCACCGGGCCTTTCGTTTCACAGCTGGTCGCGCCAGCGGTTCACCAGCGGATAGCGGCGGTCCAGCCAGAAGGCCTTGGAGGAAATGCGCGGACCGGGTGCGGCCTGATAGCGCTTCCATTCGCTGCCATAAAGCAGGGTCTCGACCTTCTTGACGGTCTCGGGGTCGAAGCCCTGTGCCACCAGATCCTTCAGCGCCAGATCCTTTTCGACAAGCCCTTCAAGGATCGCGTCCAGCACCTCATAGGGGGGCAGGCTGTCTTCGTCCTTCTGGTCGGGGCGCAACTCGGCTGACGGGGGTTTCGAGATGATTTGCGGCGGCACGACCTCGCCCGCCGGGCCCATCATCCAGTCGCGATGGTTTTCGTTGCGCCAGCGGCAGGTCTGGAAGACGCGGGTCTTGTACAGATCCTTGATCGGGTTATAGCCGCCCGCCATGTCGCCATAGATCGTGGCATAGCCCACTGCGACTTCGGATTTATTGCCGGTGGTCAGCAGAAGTTCCCCGAACTTGTTGGAAATTGCCATCAGCATCACGCCGCGCAACCGGGACTGGATGTTTTCCTCGGTCGTGTCGGGCTTGGTGCCTGCCATCAGGTGGGCCAGCGCGTCGCCCACGGCATCGCGCGCCCCTTCGATATGGACGGTGTCCAGCCGCGCGCCAAGGCGGGTCGCGGCATCGGCGGCATCGTCAAGGCTTGCCTGCGAGGTATATTCGCTGGGCAGCATCACGCAGCGCACGTTTTCGGGGCCGATGGCGTCGCTGGCGATGGTGGCGACCAGTGCGGAATCGATGCCGCCCGACATGCCCAGCACCACCCGCTTGAAGCCCGACTTGCGCATGTAGTCGCGCAGGCCAAGGGTCACGGCGTTGTAGTCCTGCTCCCATTCGTCGGGCTGGTGATCCAGCCGCCCCGGTACGGCGCGCCAGCCTTCGGGGCCACGCGCGAAATCGACATGCTCGATGATCTCATCGAAAGGGGCCAGCTCCACGACCTTGACCGCACCGCCATCCTCGCCGGGGTTCAGCACAAAGCTCGCGCCGTCATAGATCTGGTCATCCTGCCCGCCGACCGAGTTCAGATAGACCAGCGGCAGGTCGGATTCGACGACGCGCGCAACCATATGGCCCATGCGCAGGTCCAGCTTGTTGCGGTGATAGGGGCTGCCATTCGGAACGATCAGGATCTCGGCCCCGGATTCGCCCAGCGTCTCGGCCACGTCGGGCCACCAGGCATCCTCGCAGATTGGGCTGCCGATGCGGATGCCGTTCAGGCTGTAGGGACCCTGCAGCGGGCCGTGATCGAACAGGCGCAGCTCGTCGAACAGCTGCTTGTGGGGCAGGTCGTGCTTCAGCACCCGCGTCAACACCTTGCCGCCCTGCAGCACCCACCACGCGTTATAGAGCTTTGCCCCCTCGGCATATGGCCCACCGATGCCAATGGCGGGGCCGTCGGCGCAGTCGCGGGCCAGTTGCTCGATCTCGGCCATGGCGTCGGCGGTGAAGGCCGCCTTCAGCACCAGATCCTGCGTCTGGTAGCCGGTGATGAACATCTCGGGCAGGACCAGAAGGTCGGACCCGGCCTCGCGCGCCTTTTCCCATGCGGCGCGGGCCTTGGCGGCATTGCCCGGCAGGTCGCCCACCGTGGGGTTCAACTGTCCAAGGGTGATGCGAAACCTGTCGGGCATGGCTCAGTCCTTTCGAAATTGCAGGATTTAGATAGGCCAGTGTGCGCGAAAGGAAAAGTCGGGCTTTGCGCCCAGTGCAGGCTTGCGGTAAACCGGGCCAAAAGAACCATAAGCCAGAGGCGGGACCGATGAAGGCAGCCATTGTCGCTTGCGTAATGCTTCTCGCCGGCACCTCGATGGCCGGGGCGCAATCCGTCGTGACCAAGCAATATGACGACGGCGGTGTCTATGAGGGCACGTTCCGCAATGGCAAGCAGCACGGGCGCGGCACCTATAAGCTGCCCTCGGGCTATGAATATACCGGCGACTGGGTCGAAGGCGAGATTCTGGGCCGGGGCAAGGCGACCTATCCCAATGGCTCGGTCTATGAGGGCGACTTCGCCAAGGGCAAGCCCAGCGGCAAGGGCAAGATCACCTATGCCGATGGCGGCAGCTATGAGGGCGACTGGCTGGACGGCCAGATCACCGGTCAGGGGATCGCGCATTACGCCAATGGTTCGGTCTATGAGGGCGGCTTCATCAACGCGCTGCATGATGGCAAGGGCGTGCTGACCCAGCCCAACGGCTATCGCTACGAAGGTGGCTGGAAGCAGGGCGTCAAGGAAGGCCGCGGTAAGATCACCTATCCCGACGGCGCCACCTATGAGGGCGAGATGAAGGCCAACCAGCGTGCCGGTCAGGGGAAGCTGGCGATGTCTGATGGGCTGAGCTACGCGGGCGGCTGGTCCGCCGGGCAGATGTCGGGGCAGGGCAAGCTGATCCAGCCCTCGGGCGACAGCTATGAGGGCCGTTTCGCCAATGGCCGCCGTGAGGGGCGCGGTATCGCGGTCTATGCCAATGGCGACCGCTATGAGGGCGATTTCCGCGCCGACCGTCGCTCGGGCCAGGGGACGTTCACCGGCACCGACGGTTATATCTATACCGGCGACTGGGTCGATGGCCGGATGGAGGGGCTGGGCCGCATCACCTATCCCGACGGTTCGATCTATGAAGGCGCGTTGAAGAATGACCTGCCGGAAGGGCGCGGGCTGATCACCTATCCCGACGACGCGAACTACGAGGGCGACTGGCTGGCCGGCGTCATCGAGGGGCAGGGCGTCGCCAAATACGCCAATGGCCTGGTCTATGAGGGCGGCTTCAAGCGCGGCCGCAATGAGGGGCAGGGTCGCATGACCTATCCCGACGGCTATGTCTACAATGGCGCATGGCGCGACGGGCAGCGTCATGGTCAGGGCCAGGCGACTTATCCCGATGGCACGACCTATGACGGCTCATTTGTCGCGGGCATGCGGCAGGGCCGGGGTCGGCTGATTGCGCCCGACGGCTTCCGCTATGAAGGCGGCTGGAACAAGGGCGAAATCGACGGCGAGGGTGTCGCAACCTATGCCAATGGCGACGTCTATACCGGCCATTTCGTCGCCGGTAAGCGTCAGGGCAATGGCGTGATGAAATACGCGACCGGTCAGATCGCGGCGGGGGAGTGGCAGGATAACAGTCTTGCCAAGCCCACCCCGGTCGATGGCGTGGCCTCGCAGGGCGAGGCTCCGGCGGCGACGCCCGACGCCACCGTGCCGGCGGAACCCAAGCAGGACCCGCCGGCCTGAAGCGCGTCAGATGATCGCGCTGTCCCGGCTTTCGGGCCAATGGGCAAAGGGCAGGACGCGCCCGTCCTCGCGGCTTTGGTGGATACGGTCCAGATCGATCTTGGCCTTGACCCAGCCCGGACGGTCCATCTCGCCTTCAGCCAGAATTCCGGTTTCCGGCCAGAACCCGTCCGAGGGGGCATAGATCGCGGCCATGCCGCGGTTCTCGTCGATGGCGGGGTTCCAGTCGCATAGCCCGACCGTGGGCGAATGGACGACGACGCATTGGCTTTCCAGCGCCCGTGCCATCGCCCCGATCCGCACCCGGTTGAAGCCCGCAACCGTGTCGGTGCAGGAGGGCGTCAGGATCACCTCGACCCCCGCTTCGGCCAGCTGCCGCGCCAGCAGGGGGAATTCGCTGTCATAGCAGATCAGGATGCCCAACCGGCCCACGGCGGTGTCAAAGACCCGCAAGCCCGGCGCGCTTTCGACATGCCAGTCCTCGCGTTCAAAGCGGGTCATGATCTGCTTGTCCTGATGGCCGATGCGGCCTTCGGGGCCAAACAGCACCGCGCGGTTGAACGGGCGCTCACCGGCAAAGAACGGCCCCGAGGCGGCAAGGATATGGATGCCATGCGCGGCAGCCAGTTCGGCATGCAGCGCGTCGCGCGCGTCATTGTGGCGGGCGACCTCGTGCAGAGAGGCCTCCAGGTCGGCGGCAATGTCGTGCCCGCCCAATGAGGCCAGCTCCATCGCGCCATATTCGGGAAAGACCAACAGGTCACAATCCGACGCAGCCTCGACCCAGCGGGTCAGTTTCGCGCGATAGGCGTCGAAATCGTCGAACCAGTCGAAATTGTAAGCGGCGGTGGCGATCTTGATTTCGCGTGTCACAGGGTTTTCATCCAGAATTGCAACGGCTTCTTGGTCGAAACCGGCGCGTCGATGTCCTTCCAGTCGAACTCCGCGACGACGCCGGAAAGGGGTTCATAACCCCTTTTGCGCCAGAAGTCATCCAAGGGGCGGTAATCCGCCGGGCGCAGCGGGTGATCCGCAGGCCGCTGCACGCTGCAAAAGGCACTGTAGCGACGGCCGAGGGCACGGGCCTGTGCCTCTCGTCCGTCGAAAAACACATGGCCCAGACCGCGCCCGCGATAGTCGGGCAGCAGCACCGATTCCGCGCAATAGAAGATCTGCTCCAGCGGTTCGGGGCGTCCGGAAAAGGCTGCGGCGAAATCCTCGGCGTGATGTTCCATCGGTGCGCCGGTGGCCGCGCCGACCATGCGGTCGCCGTCATAGGCCGCGACGACGACCGCACCGGGGGATTGATAGGCCCGCAGGTAGTCGCGTTCGTAGTCCACGTTGCCGTCATAAAGATAGGGCCAGTCGCGAAAGACCGCGATGCGCAGCCGTGCCAGATCATCCAGCACGGCGGCGACCGCTTCTCCGGTCAGGGTCCGGGTGGAAATCACGCGGAAACCTGCTGCGTCCAGTCGGCCAGATTGTAATAGGTGGTAAGGCGCGCGATCTTGCCGTCGCGGATGGTAAAGAAGGTCCCGGCGGGCAGGACATAGGTCTGGCCCTTGGCCTCGGGCAGGCCCTCATCGGTTTGCAGATAGGTCCCGTTCACCACGAATTCCGCCGCCGCGCGGTCGCCCGCCTCATTGGCGAAGATCACGATATCCGTCAGCACTTCCTTGTAGCTGGCGGTCATGTGCGCGTTGAATTCGCGGAATAATTCCTTGCCGCGGCGGATCTGGCCCTCGTTCACGTGATGCTCGATCTGGTCGTGCAGATAGGTCAGCATCTCGTCGGTGCGACCGGCGTTGAAGGCGTCGTAATAGGTGGCGATCAGGGCTTTGGTATCCATGGGCATCCTCGTCAGGTTCGGGAATTTCTACCCGCTGGACCCCGGCGCGTCACCTGCATCCTTAGGATGAGGTGGCGGGCGTGAACCGGCTGGTGTAGCGATAGGCCAAAGCAAAGGAGCCCGCCCATGTCCAACGCCGAACCGATGCCCTTCCGCCAGATCGACTGTTTCAAGGCCTATGACGTGCGCGGGCGGCTGGGCTCTGAGCTGGATACGGATGTGGCCTATCGTGTCGGTCGCGCCTTTGCGCAGTTGCGCGGTGCGCGCGAGGTGATCGTCGGGCGCGACAGCCGCGCGACCTCGCCCGAACTGGCAGCCGCGCTGATCCGTGGGCTGACCGAGGGCGGCGCCAATGTCCGCGACCTTGGTCTTGCCGGCACCGAGGAGATGTATTTCGCCACCGCCCATTACGGCGCGGATGGCGGGATCGAGGTCACCGCCTCGCACAACCCGATCGACTATAACGGCATGAAGCTGGTCGGGCCGGGCGCCGCGCCGCTGGACCCCGAGACCGAATTCGCCGACTTGGCCGCTTTGGCCCGGTCGGGCGCCTTCACCGCAGCCGAACCGGGCCGGGCAGTCGATTTCCCCGAGGCCCGTGCCGCCTATGCCCGCGCCGTCGTCGATTTCGTCGACATTGCCGCCCTGCGCCCGATGACGGTGCTGGTCAATGCCGGGAATGGCACCGCCGGGCCGACCTTTGACGCCATCGCTGCCGAGCTTGAGGAGCGGGGCGCACCCCTGCGCTTCATCCGCATCAATCATGATCCCGATTCCAGCTTTCCAAACGGCATCCCGAACCCGCTTCTGCCCGAAAACCAGCCGATGACCGCCGACGCCGTCCGGACGCATGGCGCGGATCTGGGGGTGGCATGGGATGGCGATTTCGACCGCTGCTTCTTCTTTGACGCGCAAGGCGACTTCATTCCGGGCGAATACATTGTCGGGCTTTTGGCCGCCGCGTTTCTTGAAAGGCATCCCGGAGAGCGGATCGTCCATGACCCGCGTGTCGTCCTGAACACCCGCGCCATGATTGCCGAGGCCGGAGGCGAGGCGATTCAGGCCCGCACAGGGCACGCTTTCGTCAAGGGCGCCATGCGCCAAAGCGGCGCGATCTATGGCGGCGAGATGTCGGCCCATCACTATTTCCGCGATTTCGCCTATGCCGATAGCGGCATGATCCCGTGGCTGCTGGTGGTCGAGCTGATCTGCCGCAAGGGCCAGTCCTTGGGCGAGTTGCTGGCGCAGCGTATCGCGGCCTATCCGTCCTCGGGAGAGATCAATTTCCGCCTGATCGATCCCGATGCCTCGATCGCGCGGGTGTTGGCGCATTTCGCGCCGCAGGCCAGCAAGCGCGACGATACCGACGGTATCAGTCTTGAATTCCCGGAATGGCGCTTCAACCTGCGCCGCTCGAACACCGAGCCGGTGGTCCGACTGAATGTCGAATCCGCCGGCGACGCCGCACTGGTCACCGCGCGCGCGGCTGAAATCGGCGCGATGCTGACCGGGGATTAGTCCCCGACAACGTCCGGCGGCACGGATCACTTCACGTGGGGCAATCGAGGGTGTTGCGTTGGAGGGGTGCAAGACGGCCCCCGGACTGACAACTTGTCCGTGACGTCGTGGTCATCGAGGCGTTGGAACGACCACGGGCGATGGGCCTTCACCGAGTTCGGGCCGCCTGCCGGTCAATGGTCGGGGTCCCGACAGGGGGGCATTTGCTGGCACCTACCTACCCAGTCATGCCGCGTTCAACGTGAGCTGGATGAGGCTACAGCAGGAAATCCCCGGCTGTAAGGTCGGCGACATTCCCCAACCCGATCCTGAGATCGGATACGCGGTCGCCGTTCAGGTCGATCTCGACGGTTAGGCCTAAGGCTCCTCCGGTCGTCAGCCGCACTTGACCTGCAGCCGAGAACTCGGCCCGACCGATGAAGTCCAGATCCATGCCACGCAGATCCAGATGGTCGGCACCTCGGGCGAAGTCGGTGATGACATCGTTGCTGCGGTCGAAGTCCTCTGCTGTCCGGAACAGGAACAAATCGGCCCCGGCCCCGCCAGTCATCCGATCCGAGCCGGTCCCGCCCCTTATCCAGTCGATATCCCTTCCCCCGACGATCAGGTCGTTTCCTGTCCCGCCGGACAGCTGGTTACGCCCCCCGGTCACGATCGCAGCGCCGCTGCGGATGGTGTCGTTTCCTGCACCCCCGTCGATCGTGTCGAAGCCGCCCATGCCTTGGATTGAATCGTTCCCGGTGCCGCCTAGGATGCTGTCATTGCCGCTATCGGCGACGATCAGGTCGTTTCCGTCATCGCCTTGGATCAGATGATTTCCCGGTCCGGAACGGATCGAGTCATTCCCAGCCCCGCCAAGCAAGGTGTCATTGCCTATCTCACCCGACAGCGAGTCATTACCGGCGTCACCCAGCATCCGGTCGTTGCCCGTTCCACCCACCATCCGGTCATGGCCCAGCCCCCCGGACAAGGTGTCATTCCCGTCATCACCATAAATCAGGTCGTTGTCGTCCCCGCCGGCAAGCAGATCGTGACCGGTAGCTCCTCTGACGGTGTCATTTCCGTCGCCCGCATTCACCGAATCGTGGCCCATACCACCATTCATCGAATCGTTGCCGATATCGCCCCAGATCCAATCATTCCCGTCGTCACCCGCCAGAGTGTCATTGCCCGACCCGCCGTTCAGATTGTCATGTCCCGCTCCACCCGACATCCGATCATGCCCGTCATTTCCGTTAAGCCGGTCATCGCCGGTCCCGCCGCTCAGGCGATCGCTTCCTGCGCCACCATGCAGAGTGTCGTTGCCTGCACCCCCGTCCAGACTGTCGGAGCCAGTGCCCCCGGCAATGCTGTCGTGACCATTCCCGCCGAAGATCGAGTTGTTGCCCAGCGAATCGACAATCGTGTCATTCCCGTCCTCGCCATAGGTCCGATCGTTTCCGGCCTGACCAAGCAAACGATCATTGCCCGCGCCGCCATAAAGCGTGTCATCCTGATCGCCGCCCAGAACTGAATCGTTCCCGTCGCCACCGCGCAGCAGATCGTTGCCGTCATCGCCTTGCAGGCTGTCATCCCCTGCTGCGCCTTGAATCGTATCGTTGTCATCGCCGCCATAAAGGCGGTCGTCACCGCCTTGGCCGTTCAGCAGATCGCGCTCTGCATAACCCAGCACGTTTGAGCCGTAGCGCCCCGCTGTCATATTGTCGGCGCCCGCCGTTCCGATCAGGATCGTGCGCATCCCGCTCACCTCGTAATGGGCGATGGGGAACATCGAGTTGTTGAAGGCGTTCGCGTTCAGGCCTCTGCCGTCGCGGGTCCTGACCTCGATTTGCGTGTCGCCAAAGGTGATGGTGATGCCAAAGCTTTCGCGTCGGAAGGTCAGTTGCAGGGTGCTGCGGATCATGCCCAGATTGGCCAGATCCAGCCGGTCCACCCCCTGTTCGTAATCGGTGATGGTGATCTTGCCGTTGATCCTTGAGGCCACGAACAGATCGGCCCCGTCGCCTCCGGTCAGTTGAACCGGGTCGGGCCCGGCGATCAGTATGTCATCGCCTGCGCCGCCAAGGATCCGGGTGGTGCCCTGTCCGGCCTGCAGCATGTCCGAACCCGACGTGCCGGTATATTGCCCGGCGGGCAGAATCCGGGTCTCGCCCAGCTGTCCCGGATCAAAGGTGAACTGGGTGATCCCGCGTTCCGTCCGGGATGAGACGAACAACGCGACCTGCCCATTCATCGCGATGGCCGAGATGGCCGAGACATCCTGCAATGTACGGTCGGCGGTATCGCTTAGCGTCGCCAGATGCAGCAGATGCCCGTCGGGTTGGATGGTGAAGACCGAGATCCCGTCATCCGCGCCGCCCACGATGATATAGCTGCGGCCTCCGACCTCGACCGTCTCAAGCGCGGTGATGCGGCTGAAGCGGGTGCCCAACTCGTCCAGAATATGGTCGGCATGGCTGAGATTGCCGTTGTAATCCAGCCGCAGCACCGTCAGCGATGAGCTTTGCGTCGATCCGACCAGCAGATAGGTGATGCCGGCAACCCGCACCGTCTCAATCTCGGCGGGGCCGTTGATGCCATAGCCCAAGGCGACGCTGACATACTGGATCTGCCCCAGACTGCCATCGGCATTGACCAGCTGCGCCGCGACATAGTTTCCCAGCGCCGAGGTGGTCAGGATGAAGGTGCGGTCGCCCAGCGTGGCGATCTCGACATCGCTGATTTCGACGCCCTGAACCGCCGGACCGACCGGCAGTTGCGCGCGTGAGATCGAACTGACGCTGCCGTCCGCGCCGATGCGCCATGTCTCCAGCAGGGTGCTGCCGTTTCGCGTCGTGTAGAGAAGGGTCGAGCCCCCGATCTCGAACGCGCCCAGATGGGTGACGGTCGTCGGCAAGGCGCTGCCCGAGGGCGAGACGGGACCGTTCAGCAAGCCGCCCGACGCCAATACGAAGCCATCGGTCCATGCCGCGCCGACCGCCGTCCCGAACACTGCAAGCCCATTGCCCCAGGGCAGAAGCGCCACCTCGGGCGCGTCGAGATAGCCTGCGGATGGCGGATAGGCCTGCGTCGCCATGATCCGCATCGGCTCATCGGCGGCGGTCAGGCGAAACGAGGCCAGACCTGCGCCCAGTTGGGTCGCGCTGAACAGATAGGTGCCCGTCGCGGTCTGTCCGATCTGAAGATCGCTGATATTGGTCACGAAAGCCGGATAGCGACCGACATAGGTCGTCACCTGACGGATGCTGAACATGACCGAACCCCGAAACTGAACCTGTTGCCCGTCAGGCTAGGTCGGTCAGTTTAACGAAGGCTTGCCTGGCACCCGTCGCGCCCCGGCTTTTTGCCAAGCAATTTAGTCTATTTGGACGGGTTTTCCGGTGTCGGGCGATCGGAAGCTTGTGTGGCGCGAAAACATTTGTGAGGATCGGCACGGATTGTTTGCGGGCAGGACCGGATGCAGATCACACGGACATCCCTAAGCGGGGTGCTGATCCTTGAACCCCGGCGGCATGGGGATGCGCGGGGCTTTTTTTCGGAAAGCTGGAACCGCAGAACATTGCTTGAGGCCGGGCTGGACCTGCCGGAATTCGTGCAGGACAATCATTCGCTGTCGGCGGCGGTGGACACGCTGCGGGGGCTGCATTTCCAGTCGCCGCCCCATGCGCAGGGCAAGCTGGTGCGCTGCGGGCGCGGGCGGTTGTTCGACGTGGCCGTCGATATCCGCAAGGGCAGCCCGACCTATGGCCAGTGGCTGGGCGAGGAACTGTCATTCGAAAACGGCCGCCAGCTGTGGATCCCGGCGGGCTTCCTGCACGGCTTCGTCACGCGCGAGCCGGATACCGAGATCTGCTACAAATGCACCGACCATTACGCGCCGGAATGCGATGGCGCGGTGGCATGGGACAGCCTCGGGATCGACTGGGGCCTGACCGGCGCGCCGCTTCTATCGGACAAGGATGCCGTGGCGCCCGGGTTTGCAGAATTCGACAGCCCCTTCATTTATCACGATGATTTCGAATACGAGGCCAGATCATGAAAATTCTGGTAACCGGTGGGGCCGGGTTCATCGGCTCGGCCGTGGTGCGGCTGGCGGTGCGGCGCGGACATGAGGTGGTGAACCTCGACGCGATGACCTATGCCGCCAATGCGGGCAACGTGGCCTCGGTCTCGAACAGCCCGCTTTATGCCTTCGAGCAGGCCGACCTGCGCGACCGCGCGGCGCTGGACCGGGTGCTGGCCGACCACCAGCCTGACGCGATCATGCACCTGGCGGCGGAAAGCCATGTCGACCGCTCGATCGAAGGGCCGGGCGATTTCATCGAAACGAACATCACCGGCACCTACAATCTGCTGGAGGCTGCGCGCGCCTATTGGGTCGGGCAGGGGCGGCCTGAGGGGTTCCGCTTTCACCACATCTCGACCGATGAGGTGTTCGGCTCTCTGGGCGAGACCGGGCAGTTCACCGAGGACACGCCCTACGATCCGCGCAGCCCCTATTCCGCCAGCAAGGCGGCCTCGGACCATCTGGTGCGCGCCTGGCACGAGACCTATGGCCTGCCGGTGGTGCTGACCAATTGTTCGAACAATTACGGGCCATTCCACTTCCCGGAAAAGCTGGTGCCGGTGGTGATCCTGAACGCGCTGCATGGGCGTCCGATCCCGGTCTATGGTGATGGCGGCAATGTCCGCGACTGGCTGTTCGTCGAGGATCATGCCGATGCGCTGCTTCTGGTTCTGGAAAAGGGCGAACTGGGCCGCAGCTACAATATCGGCGGCGAGAATGAGGCGAAGAACATCGATCTGGTGCGCACGATCTGCGGCCATATGGATCGCCTGCGCCCGGAACATGCCCCGCATGAGCGGCTGATCACCTTTGTCACCGACCGCCCCGGACATGACCGCCGCTATGCCATCGACCCGACCCGCATCCGCACCGAACTGGGCTGGCAACCCTCGGTGACGGTCGAGGAAGGTCTGGCGCGCACCGTCGAATGGTATCTGCAAAATGAGGACTGGTGGCGCCCGCTGCTGTCGCGTCAGGGCGTTGGAGAAAGGCTGGGCAAGGCATGAACGGGCTGCTGGTCTTTGGCCGCAGTGGGCAGGTCGCGACCGAGCTGGCGCGTCTGGCCCCCGAGGCATGGTTTCTGGGCCGCGATGAGGTCGACCTGTCGGATGCGTCGAACTGCGCGGCGGCGATCCTTGCCGCCCAGCCCACGGCGATCATCAATGCCGCTGCCCATACCGCCGTCGACCGCGCCGAATCCGAACCGGAGCTGGCCCATGCCGTCAATGCCGAGGCCCCCTTCGTCATGGCCCGCGCCGCGGCACGGCTGGGCGTGCCCTTCCTGCATATCTCGACCGATTACGTCTTTGACGGTTCGGGCGAGAGACCTTGGCAGGAAAGCGATCCGACTGGCCCGCTAGGGGTCTATGGGGCCTCGAAACTGGCGGGCGAACGCGGTGTCGCCCGTGCCGGTGGGCAATGGGCGGTCCTGCGCACCTCATGGGTGTTTTCCGCGCATGGGGCGAATTTCGTCAAGACGATGATGCGGCTTGGCGCCGAGCGCGAGGAATTGCGCGTGGTTGCCGACCAGAATGGCGGTCCGACCCCGGCGGCGGATATTGCCTCGGCCTGCCTGACGATGATTTCGGCAATGCGCGAGGATGCATCGCGCGGCGGCGTCTATCACTTCGCCGGCGCGCCCGACACCAGTTGGGCGGGCTTTGCGCGTGAGATCATGGATCAGGCGGGGTTGGCCTGCCGGGTCGACGATATTGCCAGCAGCGACTATCCGACCCCGGCACGCAGGCCGGGGAATTCGCGACTGGATTGCAGCGCCATCGCGCGTGATTTCGGTATCGCGCGTCCGGACTGGCGCGCGGGCCTAGCCAAGGTAGTGACGGAGCTTCGGACATGACTGAGACGGCCAAATCCGCGACTGGGCGCAAGGGGATCATCCTCGCGGGGGGCTCGGGAACGCGGCTTTACCCGATCACCATGGGCGTGTCCAAGCAGCTTCTGCCGATCTATGACAAGCCGATGGTCTATTACCCGATTTCGGTGCTGATGCTGGCCGGTATCCGCGAGATCGCGATCATCACCACCCCCGACGACCGTGATCAATTCCGCCGCCTGCTGGGCGATGGCAGTCAATGGGGGCTGAGCTTCGAATATATCGTCCAGCCCTCGCCTGACGGGCTGGCGCAGGCCTATATTCTGGCCGAGGATTTCCTGGCTGGCGCGCCTTCGGCGATGGTCTTGGGCGACAACATCTTCTTCGGTCATGGGCTACCCGTGCTGCTGGATGCGGCGGATGCCCGGATGCAAGGCGGCACGGTCTTTGGCTACCGCGTTGCCGATCCCGAGCGTTACGGCGTCGTGGCCTTCGACGATGACGGTCGCGCCAGCGCCATTATCGAAAAGCCGCTGGTCCCGCCTTCGGATTACGCAGTGACGGGGCTGTATTTTCTGGACGGCACCGCCCCCGCCCGTGCCCGTCAGGTGAAGCCCTCGGAGCGCGGCGAGCTGGAGATCACCACGCTACTGGAAACCTACCTGCACGAAGACCGCCTGATCGTCGAGCGCATGGGCCGGGGCTTTGCATGGCTCGACACTGGCACTCATGCCAGCCTGCTGGATGCCGGGAATTTCGTGCGCACGCTGGAGGAACGTCAGGGTCTGCTGATCGGTTCACCGGACGAAATCGCCTTCAACCAAGGCTGGATCGGGACCGAGGAACTGGCCGCGTTGGCCCGGAAATACGGTAAAAGCGACTACGGCAAATATCTGGCGACGTTGCTTTAATCGCTGGGTGTTCGCAGGCGACCGGCAAGGGCTGCGGCCATGATCGCGGCGGTGCCGGTGCGGCTTTGGCGATAAAGGCCGATGTCGATTGCCTTGGCCAGCGCGCTTGGCCCGGCTGCACGCAGCAAGTGCCCGAACTGCCGCAGAAGCTGCCGGTTTTCGGATGTCAGCAGGTCTTCTGCGGCTTCAAGCGCGATCTGGTTCTGCCCGAGCCATTTGGCGAATGTGCCGTCAAACAGCATCGACGCCCGCGCCGCCTGTGCCGAGGCGGTGTCGTTGCGGCCCATGACATTGCGCGGATGCTGGCGGTACATCAGCACCTGCGCACCGTCGCGATGGATATCGGCCCTGGCACCCGACATCAGCTGATAGACCCACCAATCGTGCGAGACGATCCCGGCCGTATCCGCCGCAGGTGCTGCCGCCTGCAGGATCTGCAGGGCTTGTGAATTGGCGATGGTGGTGTTGCCGGGCAGGCAGGCCTGCACCAAGGCATTTCGAAAGCCGAAAGGCCCTGCGAAATGGGGTGCCGGGGTCAGTTCGCGCAGGTCTTCGTCGCAGATCGTCGTTCGGGCGGCATAGACCGCTGGCCCGTTTCGCAAGGTCAGGTGTGCAACCCCGCGCGCCAGCTTGTCCGTCTTCCATACATCGTCCTGATCGCAGAAGGCGATCCAGTCTTGTGACCCCGCCTGCATGATCAGGTGCAGGAAATTCGCCGTAGCACCTCGGCGTGGACCGTCAATCAGCTCAATCCTACCGGTCTTGCGGGCATAGTCCGCAATGACATCGCGCGTGCCGTCGGTCGAGCCGTCATCCGAGACGATCAGCCGCCAGTTCGCATGGCTTTGGGCAAGGATACTGTCGAGCTGCGCGGGCAGGAACCTTGCGCCATTATAGGTCGCCATGAGGATGGTGATCTGCGGCTGCAATACGGGCGCTCCGATGAAATCCTGGCCGAGCTATACAGATCATCTGCGGCTTGGCCAGTCCCCGGACTATTGCTCCTGCCGGGCAATGTCGCCGATCAGCACCTTGATCACCTCGGGTCCGGCAGCATCCTGCGCCGCTGCCAGCATCTCCTTGCGCAACGCCTCCATATGCGCCTCGGAGGTGAAGTTTCCATCAAAGGCGCCCGTATTTGCCTGTTTCATCAGGGCTTTCAGCAGGGCGTCGCGCAACCGGTGTTCCTGCGCCTGAATGCCCGGCAGGGCCTCGGCCGAGACCTCCAGTGTCAGCGACATCACCATCACCGCGATGGTGGTTCCGTTACGCAGAATCGGCACGAAGAACTGGTTGGGAAAGCGGAACCAGTCTGCGGCCTTTTCGGTGTCGTGATCTTCGGCGGCAGGTGCGATGTCATGATCAGATGTCGTGGCAGAATGGTCGGCTTCGGCGGTATCTGCGCCATGTCCCGTTGGCGATGCGGTCGGGTTGGCCGCCGCCGCCGGCTTTGCACCATGCAGGACGTCGCCGCCGACTGCGCCGCCCAGAAAGGCCAATGCCGCAATGAGGCCAAGCAGGATCATCTTCATCTTCGACCTCGTCAGTAGGGCAGGACCATGTCCGCGATCTGCTGGCCGTAGCGGGGTTGCTGCACATCACTGATGTGACCCCGCCCGCCATAGGAGATCCGCGCGCCCGCGATGCGGTCATAGGAAATCTCGTTGCGACGACCGATGTCCGAAGGGCGAACGAAGCCGCTGACCGTCAATACCCTGACCTCGAAATTCACCCGGACTTCCTGACTGCCTTCGATGCGCAGGACGCCGTTCGGAAGCCGTTCGACGACCGTGGCCGCGACGCGCAGCGTCATCTTGTCCCGGCGCGAGATATTCCCGCTGCCCTTGTAGCTGGAGGAACTGTCGGCATCGACCAGGTCGTCCATGCTGGCACCCTCGGGCAGCACTTCGGCTGCGCGCTGGGGTAGACCGGCCAGCGCCGGGATGCTGACCTTGTCCGAGGCTTTTCGGCTGCGGCCCGAGCTGTTCTGGATCTCGGCCTTGTCGTCAATCTCGATCACCACGGTCAGGATGTCGCCGCGAGCCGAGGCGCGGCGATCCGCCACCAGCGAGCTTTGCGAGGTCGTCCAGAGCGAGGCCGTACTTTCCGTCCGCTGGGGCAGGGCAGACATCGCCGGGTCCGGTGCCAGCATCGCCTGAAACTCGGCGCTGCTTTCGGCGTCGGTCATCTTCGGGGCGCGACCCAGATGATCGGCGCGGCCGCAGGCAGACAGGCTCAGGGCGACGACAAGACCGGTGGTGACCAGATAGGTTCGTTTATTGCTCATCGCAGGTTTCCTCAGTTCTGGGCGACGATCACGGTGCCATCCGCCGCGACGCGGCCTGACAGCGTGGTGCGAGAGGCGTTGTTCATGACCCGGATGGTGTCGCCGACGCCGCCCGCGCTGAGCGCGCGGCCCTCGGTCTCGATCCGCAGGGTGTCGCGTTCATAGGCGATGGTGACCAGTTGGTTGCGTGCGACAATCCGCGGCGCGGTCAGATGGGCGGGCTCGATCGGGCGGCCTTCGCTTAGCATGACGCGCAGCTCCATCCCCAGCACGGTATCGGGGTTGTCCAGCTTGCCAACGGCTTGCGGGTCGATGCGGATATCCTCGGGCGCAAGGACGGTGCCGCTGCGCAGGGTGCGGGCCGCAACCAGTGCATCGGCAAGGGCTGGCAAGGGCAGGGTGAGCGCAAGGGCCAGAAGGACGCGGATCATCAGCGCACCTGCACCGTGGCGCCCAGCATCTGGTCGGCGGCGGTGATGACCTTGGAGTTCAGCTCATATCCGCGCTGGGCCTTGATCAGTTCGCTGATCTCGCGCACCGGATCGACCGAACTTTCCTCAAGATAACCTGCCCGCAGCGTGCCAAGCCCTTCCTCTCCGGGCGGGGCCACAAGTGGCGCGCCTGAAGCATTGGTTTCAAGGAACATGTTGCCGCCCACAGCTTCCAGCCCCTTTTCGTTCAGGAATCCGGCAAGTGTGATCTGGCCCAGATTCTCGGGGTCAACCCGGTCGCTGAAATAGGCAAAAACCTCTCCCGACGGGCTGATAGAGATGCTGCGCGCCTCTTGCGGGATGGTGATGTCGGGGACGACCGGATAGCCTTCGGAAGTGACGATCTGCCCTTCGGCCGAGCGTTTCAGGCTGCCGTCGCGAGTATAGGCCGAGATCCCCGAGGGCATCATCACCTCAATATAGCCATTGCCGTCGATAGCGACGTCCAGATCGCCATTGGTCTGGATCTGGCTGCCCTGTCCCAGCATGACGGTGACCGCCGCGGGCCGCACACCCATACCCAGCTGTACCCCCGCCGGAACCATCGCGCCGGTGGTCGCGGTCAGCGTGCCGGGACGGGTGGCCTGCTGATATTGCAGGTCGGCGAATTCGGCGCGGCGCGGGTTATATCCGGTGGTCGACATGTTCGCGAGGTTGTTCGAGATGACCTCGACCCGCATCTGTTGGGCGCTCATGCCCGTCGCGGCGATCTGGAGTGCTTTCATCCTGTGTCCTTTCAACGGGTAAGCGAGGTGATGGTCTGGCGGATGCGCTGGTCTTCCTGTTCCAGGAAGGACTGGCCCAGTTCATAGGCGCGCTGGACCTCGATCATGCGGGCAATCTCGGTGACGGGTTCGACGTTGGACTCCTCAAGAAAGCCCTGCCGGACCTTGGCGTCATCCAGCGGCGTGGGATTCGTCCCGGCCTCGAACAGGGTGCCCGCGACGTGGCGCAGGTCGGCAATATCGGGCGCGGCAAAGACGCCGACCCGGCCGATCGCCTGCCCATCCGCCGAAACGGTTCCGTCGCCGCCAACCCCAATACTGCGCGTGCCCGGCGGCACCGCGATCGGGGCCTGACCATCATCCAGCAGCGGATAGCCGTCAGGGTTGACGATCTCGCCATCGGCATTCGTCATGAAGGCGCCGGCGCGGGTCAGGCGTCCGCCCTCGGGGGTCTGAACCATGAAGAAGCCATCGCCGTCGATGGCCAGATCGTATTTGCCGCCGGTCTGGGTCATGGCACCCTGATCCAGATCCACCATCCGGCCGCGGATATTGGCCATGGCCAGGGTTTCGCCGTTCTGGGACAGCGGCACCATGTATTCCGAAAAGACCACACCCTCGCGGCGGAAGCCGGTCGTATTGGCATTGGCCATGTTGTTCGCAATGGCGCGCATTTCGCGCATCAAGCCCGATTGCCGGGTCAGCGAGGCATAGATCGCGTTATCCATCAGTGCCCCACAATCTGCGGCACGATCTGATCAGTGAAAAAGTTGGCTAGAAGCGTGGTCATGAAGCTCATGCTGACCCAGAACACCGCCAGCATCAGTGCTACCTTGGGGACAAAGGTCAGGGTCATTTCTTGCACCGAGGTCAGCGCCTGAAACAGGCCGATGACCACGCCCGCGACCAGCGCGACGACCAGCAGCGGGGCCGACATGCGCACCGCAATCCACAGCGCCTGCCGCATCAGGTCAAAGATCAGGTTCTCATCCATGGCGGCTCAGACCGGCATCCGCAGGATTTCCTGATAGGCCTCGACCACCTTGTCGCGGATCGCCACGGCGGTCTCGAGCGCGATTTCCGCCTGAGCGATGCTTTGTACCAGTTGGTGGGTGTCGGTGGCGCCGTTCATTGCGCCCATGGCGGTGATGTCCACCTGGTCCATGACCTGCGCGAATTCGGCGGCTGCGGCGGTAACACCTTGCGGCAATCCCGATGCGGGCGAGACTGCGGGCCGGGCGCGGTCATAGGCATTGGCGGCGTCAATCGATGTGATCATGGCGTGCTCCTTAACGACGGATCAGGTCGAGCAGCGCACTGCCCATCTGTCGGGATTGTTCAAAGACGCGCAAATTGGCCTCGTAGCTGCGGCCGGCTTCGCGGGCATCCGCGACCTCGACCACCAGGTCGACATTCGAGCCCTGAAAATATCCCTCATCGTCGGCCATCGGATGCGAGGGCTCAAAGATGCGGGGGAGTTCGCGCTTATCCAGCCGCGTCGGGGAAACATCGACGCCACCGGTCTTGCGGCCGAAATCCATTTCCTCGCGGAACGAAACCAGCTTGCGGCGGTAGCCGGGCGTGTCGGCATTGGCGATGTTTTCCGAGACATGGCGCAGCCGGACGGCCTGCGCGCGCATCCCCGATGCCGCCATCTCGGTTGCGGTCAACCTGTCAGTCATCATCCCTCCTTAGGCACGGCGGCCGAGGCTTGTGCGGATCATCGAAAGCGAGGCGCGGGTCACGGCCAGCGACAGATCAAATTCCTTCTTGGCCTGCGCCACGCGGATCATCTCATCCTCGATCGAAACAGAGTTTCCGTTGGGTGCGGGTTCGCCCCCGGCATCGATTTCGCGGTTCTGACCGCCCCAGCTGATTCCGGTGACATGGCCCGGCCGGGTCGCGCGCAATTCGGTCGACACGCCCGAGCGGTAGGTCTCGGAAAAGCGCGCCAGATCCTGCGACTTGAAACCGGGGGTATCGGCATTGGCGACGTTCTGGGCGATCAGCTTCTGCCGCGTCTGAGCATGGGCGGTCAGCGAACTGGCCATGCGCAGCGTGTCGATCCGGTCAAACATCGAGGGCCTCTCCTCAGTTCCGATAACCCGGTCTTAACCCTGAGAGGTTTAAAAACCGTTTCGCGGCTCGTGTTTTTGGAGTGGACGGATGGAAAAATTTCGATCGATTGCCTCGCGTATCCAAAGGCTGGATATGCTGCGCCATTTCGGATCGGTCGTGGCGATCCAAGGCGGGCTGATCTGGATTTCGGGCCTGAACCGGCAAGCGTCCGTAGGGGATCGCGTCGTTTTTTCAATGCGTTCCGGGGTGGAGCTGTGCGGAGAGGTTGTGTCGCTTAGCCGCGATGCGGTGGCGATCCTGCCCGAAGGTCCGACCGAGGGACTGGCCATCGGGACCGAGGCTGAACTGCTTTTCGCACCGCAGCTTGCACCCTCGGATCGCTGGGTCGGGCGAATCATCGATCCGTTGGGGCGTCCGCTGGACGGGCGACCGCTGAGTCCCGGTTCCGAGGAACGCGGCTTTCGTCCGGCTCCGCCGCCCGCCGCCTCGCGCAATAGGCTGGGTGCGCGGTTGGGGACCGGGCTTGCGGTCTTTGATACGATCCTGCCCTTGGTGCGCGGGCAGCGGATGGGGCTGTTCGCGGGGTCGGGGGTCGGCAAATCGACGCTGCTTTCAGCCCTTGCCCGCGGGGTTGAGGCCGATGTGGTGGTGATCGCACTGGTCGGGGAACGCGGTCGAGAGCTGCGCGAATTCGTCGAGGAAGTGCTGGGCGAGGAAGGCATGGCGCGTTCGGTGGTGATCGCCGCGACCTCGGACCAGTCGCCCTTGATGCGGCGGCGCTGCGCCTGGGCGGCGATGACGGTGGCCGAGCATTTCCGCGACAAGGGCAACCATGTCCTGTTTCTGGCCGATTCGATCACCCGCTTCGCCGAGGCCCATCGAGAGATCGCCCTGGCTGCCGGGGAAAGCCCCAGCTATCGCGGCTTTCCGCCATCGGTATCGCAGCTGATCATGTCGCTGGCCGAAAGGTCCGGGCCGGGGCCGATGGGCAGCGGCGACATTACCGCGATCTTCAGCGTGCTGGTCGCCGGATCGGATATGGAGGAGCCGGTGGCCGACATTCTGCGCGGCGTGCTGGACGGCCATGTTGTGCTGGACCGCGCGATTGCCGAACGGGGGCGCTTTCCGGCGGTGGACGTGCTGCGCTCGGTTTCACGCTCGCTGCCCCATGCGGCGAATGAGCCGGAAAACGTGCTGATCGGCAGGGCACGGGCGGCCTTGGGGGCCTATTCGGAATCCGAGCTGATGATCCGCGCCGGGCTTTACGCGCAAGGCTCAGATGCCAAGCTGGATGAGGCCGTGCGCATCTATCCGACGCTGGATCAATTCTTTACCCGCAAAAGCCCATCGGTTCGGCAGGCGTTCCAGATGCTGGCCGAGGCGCTGGCGGCATCCGGTCCGCGCTAGTCATTGGCACAGGCGGAAGCCGCCCTTGCGTGCCTTGATGTCCAGATGCAGGTGGTTTTCATGCGCAGCATTCGCCCCCGGTCCCAGCACCGTGGTGAAATGCAGGCAGGCGGTTTTGCGGACGGCCTGCTGGAAGGCCTCGGTCAGATCGCCGTCATCCTGCCGGGGCGTGATCTCGATCCGGCTGCCGTCGAGGAAGCGAAAGGCGGCGATGTCGAAGGCATTGCCAAAGGCGTGCTCGGACAGGCTTTCGCCACCATTGCCGATGGTTGGCCGACATTGATAGGTGCTGCCCGGCTCAAGTCCGGCAAGCTGGGGCTGGCCCGGCAGTAGCACCGTGGCGGGGCGGACGAAATCGCGCAGCCAATGCGCCAGATGCCGGGCGGTGTCGCAGCGCATGACCGCGCCACCGTCGATCTGGATGCCGGGCAGGGGGGCGCGCAGGGTTATCGGCCGCGCGATCCCGCAATCGGCATGGTCGGGATCGGTCAGCGGCGCGCTTTCGTCGAAATCAGCGCCCAGCAGGGTCAGTTCGAGCAGACAGGCAGAATAGGCGAAGCCATCCTCGCGCAGGGTGGCGCGGATCGGCGGGCCTGCCGGGATTTCAACCTTGGGTTCGGGTGGCTCTGGCTGGGGTTCGTCTGCCTTCGGCTTTTCGACGGCGGCGGGAGGATCAGCAGGGCGCGCCTCGGGGCGATGCTCGGCCGGACGAGGTTCCGGCCGGGGGGCTTGCGCGAAAACGGGCATGGGCAGCATCGCCATCAGCAGGAATGCCGCCCATGTCCTCATGCGATCAAAGCTGCGGCTTTTGCGCCGGCGGCGGCAACGCCCGACTGCCGACCTGGGCGTCTGGCGATGCGTCCTGCGCACGCTGGGACAGCATCTCGTCGGCGATGGCCTCGGCACGGGCCAAGGCTTCGGTCAGTGCCTCGCCGCGACCCGCCGGGGCTGCAACGGGACGGTCATTGCCCGCGATCTTGCCAGCGACGGTCGAAGCCGCTTCCTGCACGGCAGCGGCGATGGCCGCGGCATTGGTCGGGGTCTGCAGCGGGGCAGTGGCAGTGGGCGCGGTCTCGATCGGAGCCGTATAGCTGGACGAACGCGCCGGCGGACGGCTGGCCCGGATCGAGATCGGGGCGCTCGATTCCATCGCCACGGCGGAATGGGCGACATCCTCGATCCGCACGCCGGGATCGAGGAATTCGACCGTGGTGACATTGGCTTTGACCATATGGGCCAGCTCCCGTGCGTCCCAGTTCGTCAGCCGCACGCAGCCATGCGACTGGTTGACGAACAGCCGCGAGGGGGTTGCGGTTCCGTGTAGGCCATAAGTCGGCTCGCTCAGGTCGATCCAGACATCGCCGACCGGGCCGTTCGGGCCGGGCGGAATGATCAGCACGCGGTCGTTCTTGCCCTGCTTGAAATTGCGCTGCGGGTTATAGGTATAGGTCGGGTCCAGCGCCACGGCCTTGACCAGATGCGTGCCATGCGGCGAGGGCGTATCCGAGGAACCGACCGTGGCCGGGTAATCGGCGACCATGCGGCCCTTGACGTCATAAGCGGCGACGCGGCGGGTTTCCTTGTCGATGATGATCCGGGTCACGGTGGCGCGGATCGGCTTCGCGGGCCGGGTGACGCTGATCGTCGCGCCGGGCTCGAACTTGACGCCGGGATTGAGCAGCGCCAGAAACTTCTCGTCCATGTGGAAGCGTTCGCTCAGGCGCTCCAGCACGCTGGTATAGCCTTGCGAGCGCATCGCGGCCTTGTCGGCATAGTCGGCCGGGATCTTGTCCACCAGCCCCGCAGCGTCGGCCTGGGTGATGGTGTATTCGTCGGTCAGGGCCTCCGCGGCATAGACATGCAGGCGGCTCCACAGATCCGGGCTCATCCGGCCGGTCATCGGCATGCCTTCGCGGCGCTGGAACGCCTTGAGGGCGCTTTCGCTCATCCCGCCGCGCCAGCCATCTACCACGCCGGGGGAAATCCCGGAACGGTCAAGCAGGATCTGGACCTTGGCGGTCAGGGCCGACTGGCCCGCGGGCAGGTCGCCGCCGTCATAGGTGGCGGTCTCGATTTCCGCCGGAGAAACCCTGCGCAGCCCCTTCTTGCCCGAGGCGGTCGAGGCGGTGGTTCCGATCACCGTATCGCGGGCTTCCGGCACGGCGGCGGCCTGTGCGGGCAGGGTCGCGGTGACGCTGGCCGCGCGACTGGGTGGGCGGGGATGGGGGTTGGCCTCGGCCAGTGCCGCATTGCTGCCCGCGGCAAAGGCCATAGCAAGAGAGAGGCGCAGCAGGGCGCCAGTGGAAGAACCGCGTGTAGGCATGCTCGATGTCCGGTTTTATTGTTTTGCGTTTCTTGTCTGTTATGTCGAGCATTGGCCCGTTCCGCGCTTCGGGGCAAGTAAAGCGTTTACCACTTGCCCCTTTTCGCGATCAGATCTGTCCTTCGAAGCGGTGGTCGCGCGGAAAATAGCGCCGCGACAACGAAACCGGCATGTTATTGAGCCATTCAAGCCGCTCCAGATGCAGCACCGGATCGTCCTTGGGCAGGTTCAGCGCGGGGGCGACAAAGCCCGTATCCGCGGTGGCCACACCCACCGACATGCTGGCCCGATTCAGGGGCACATTGCCCAGCAGCCACTCGCAAGGGCTGATCGTTGCCAGAACGGCAGCATCCAGCCCCTTGGCAGCGAAGGTGTTGGTCCAGCGCTCTTCGCAGCAATAGGGAATACCGTCCGAGTAGAAGACCGCGCGACTGTAAAGCAGCACTTCCGAACTGCGCAGCATCATGGCCTGCGCGACATCGGCGGGGGGATTGGTTTCCGTTGCGGAAACAAGCTCGTAGCCATATTCGTGGCCGGCCGCCTCCAGCTCGCGGCGCAGCAGGGTGCGGACCAGTTGGACGCGGGGATGGATCGCGACGCGGGTGCCGACCTTGCGCCGACGTTCGACCACGCCATTTTCGGCTAGGGCCTGCATGGCGCGGTTCACGGTGGCACGGGCGCAGCCCAGTTCGGCGGCCAGATCGCATTCGGTGGGGATCAGCTCGCCCTCGGGCCAGATACCGTTCTGGATGCGCTCAAGCACGATGTCCTGAACGGCCTGCCAGGTCATGCCTTTGCGCTTGGAACCAAGAGGAAGCACGGCCGCTGCCGTGGCGAAGCTTTGGGTATGTCGAGTCATAAGATTCTAAATATGTCCGTATTGGTGTCGGGGACTCGATACGGTCGACAGCGAATGACTTGTCCGGTTGAAAACCCGGAAATGCAAAATCCGTCGGGAACGAAATTAACTCATGCGACAAGTTTTTGACGCGATATGACTGCACAGGTCAAGTGTTTCGTTAACCTCTTCCGACGATTGCCCCGTGAGTTGACATTCCGGGGGCCGGGGCAGAATGTCCCGGCACTCAGCAAGAGGTTCACACGTGTCGGAAGCAACGGCATTCCGGGCGCCGGGTCCCGCAACCACGGCATGGTCCGTGCTGGTGGCGATCAGTGCCTGCCACATGATCAACGATGTCATGCAATCCATGCTGGCGGCGATCTATCCGCTGCTGCGCGAGGAATTCACCCTGTCCTATTGGCAGATCGGGATGATGACCTTTGCCTTTCAGGTGACGGCATCATTGCTGCAGCCGGTGGTGGGCGCGATCACCGACAAGAACCCGATGCCGAAATCGCTGGCAGTGGGCATGGGATCGACCTTTGTGGGCGTGCTGCTGCTGGCGCTCGCGCATGAATACTGGGTGCTTCTGACCGGCGCGATGCTGATTGGTGTCGGTTCGGCGGTGTTCCATCCCGAAAGCTCGCGCGTGGCGCGGATCGCCTCGGGCGGGAAATTCGGCACGGCGCAGTCGCTGTTCCAACTGGGCGGAAATTTCGGCACGGCGCTTGGCCCGCTGCTGGCGGCGTTTGTCGTGGTGCCGCTGGGACGGCCCTCCATCGCGCTGTTCTCGGCGGCGGCGATGCTGGGGTCGGCCATCCTGTGGCGAATCGGGGCCTGGGCCGAGGGGCGGCGCAAGGCTGCGGGCGCACGGGGCACCGCGCATCTGTCGCTGTCGCGCGGGCGGGTGATCATGGCGATTGTCGTGCTGGCGCTGCTGACCTTCACCAAGAACATCTATACCGCCAGCATTTCCAGCTATTACACCTTCTTCCTGATCGAGAAATTCGGGCTGTCGACGCAGCAGGCGCAGCTGATGCTGTTTCTGTTCCTTGGCGGCATGGCGGCGGGGGTGATGCTGGGCGGGTTGCTGGGCGACAAGGTCGGGCCGCTCAAGGTGATCTGGTTCTCGATCCTGGGCATCCTGCCCTTTACCCTTGCGCTGCCGCATGTCGGACTGGCGGCGACCGGGGTGCTGACCGTGATCATCGGGCTGATCCTAGCTTCGGCCTTTCCGGCCATCGTGGTGTTTGCGCAAGAGTTGGTGCCGGGGCGTACCGGGCTGATCGCGGGCATTTTCTTTGGCTTTGCCTTTGGCATGGGCGGGATCGCTGCGGCGGTTCTGGGGGTGCTGGCCGATGCCAAGGGGATCGAGTTTGTCTATAAATTGTGTTCATACCTTCCTCTGATGGGGCTGTTGACGGTGTTCCTGCCGAGGATGAAGCATTCCTGAGCGATAAGCGGGGGCTCTGCCCCCGTACCCCCGGGATATTTGGACAAGAAAGAATATGAGCAGCATCAAGATCCGGCCGATCACGGCCGAGGAATTCGCGCCCTTCGGTGAGCTTCTGGCACCGCGCGACCAGCCCACGAAGATGATCAATGCCGGACGCTGCGAGCGTCATCACGCGCTGGCCACGGTCGAGCGGTCGGGGGGCGAGGCGATCATCTCGATCTTTCGGTCCGAGCCGGTGAGCCTGCCCTATGACTGCACCTTGCTGGAGCGTCATCCGCTGGGCTCGCAGGCGTTCTTTCCGCTGGGACCGGATGACTGGATGTCGATCGTTGCGCCGGATGATGGCGGGCGGCCGGGTACGCCGCTGGCCTTCCTTGTGCCCGCAGGCATGGGGGTGAACCTGCGCGCCGGGGTCTGGCACGGGGTGCTGACGCCACTGGATCGGGCCGCGGATTTTCTGGTCGTCGACCGCGAGGGCGCGGGCGTGAACCTTGAGGAAGTCTCCATCGCGCCGGTGACGGTCCTGCCATGAGCGCGCCGGACTATTCGCTTGAGGCCGAGGCAATCCAGCGCGGCGCGCGACACGTCGCCGGGGTCGATGAGGTCGGGCGGGGCCCGCTGGCCGGGCCGGTGACGGCGGCGGCGGTGATCCTTTACCCTGACCGCATCCCCGAGGGTTTGAACGATTCAAAGAAGCTGACCGCCAAGCGCCGCGATGCGCTGGCGGACCAAATAATGGTCTGCTGCGACTGGGCCATCGCCCATGCCAGCGTCGAGGAAATCGACGAATTGAACATCCTGCGCGCCTCGCATCTGGCGATGTGTCGGGCGATAGCCGGGCTGCGACAGCGGCCTTGTCTGGCGCTTGTCGACGGCAATATGCTGCCCCGCGGGCTGGAGATGCCGGGGCAGGCCGTGGTCAAGGGCGACGCGCGCAGCCTGTCGATTGCGGCGGCCTCGATCCTTGCGAAAGTGGCGCGTGATCGCATCATGGTGGATTTGGCGCAACAGCACCCCGGTTACGGCTGGGAGGGGAATGCAGGTTACCCTACGGCAAGTCACCGGCAGGCCCTGCTAGATCTGGGCGTGACCCCACATCATAGGCGCAGCTTTGCGCCTGTCCACAACATCTTGTGTAAAGGCCTGTTGACAAGTTCTTGATTCAAAAAAGAATTTGACGCCGAATCAGTCGTGAATCATCATCTGCCCAACAAGATCGGCCACAAAGCAGCCGAAATCCGAGGCAGTGAATGACAAAGCACGAGACGAAGAACCGCGCGATTGCGCGGAATCTACCGCTTAACCAGATTCTGGCCGGCGACTGCGTCGAGGTGATGAATTCGCTGCCCGCGAATAGCGTCGACCTGATTTTCGCCGACCCGCCCTACAACCTGCAGCTCAAGGGAGAGCTGCACCGTCCCGACAATTCGCGTGTCGATGCGGTCGATGATCATTGGGACCAGTTTGCCGGTTTCGCCGCCTATGACCGCTTCACCCGGGAATGGATGGCGGCGGCGCGCCGCATCCTGAAACCCGATGGCGCGATCTGGGTGATCGGTTCGTATCACAACATCTTCCGCGTCGGGGCCGAGCTGCAGAACCAGGGCTTCTGGATTCTGAACGATGTGGTCTGGCGCAAGACCAACCCGATGCCGAATTTCCGCGGCAAGCGGTTGACCAATGCCCATGAGACGATGATCTGGGCCAGCAAATCCGAAAGCGCCAAATACACCTTCAACTATGAGGCGCTGAAATCGCTGAACGAGGGCGTGCAGATGCGCTCGGACTGGGTGCTGCCGATCTGCACCGGGGGCGAGCGACTGAAGGACAAGGACGGGGCCAAGGCCCATCCGACCCAAAAGCCCGAGGCGCTGTTGCACCGGCTGCTGATCGGCTCGACCAATCCCGGCGACGTGGTGCTGGACCCGTTCTTCGGGACCGGTACGACCGGCGCGGTGGCCAAGATGCTGGGCCGCGACTTCATCGGCATCGAACGCGAGCAGGCCTACCGCGAGGTTGCCGAAAAGCGTATCGCCCGCGTTCGCAAATTCGACAATGAAGCCCTTGTCACCACCAAGGCCAAGCGGGCCGAGCCACGCGTGCCCTTTGGTCAGGTGGTCGAGCGTGGCATGCTGCGTCCGGGCGAGGAGCTTTTCTCGATGGACAATCGCCACAAGGCCAAGGTGCGCGCCGACGGCAGTCTGATCGGCAATGACATCAAGGGCTCGATCCATCAGGTCGGGGCCGCGCTGGAAGGCGCGCCGACCTGCAACGGCTGGACCTACTGGCATTTCCGGCGCGAGGGGAAAATGGTCCCCATCGACACGCTGCGCCAGCAGATCCGCGCCGAGATGGAGGCTGACAAGGGGCGTCCCAATTAAGGTTTTCGCCGTGTCCCCAAGCCGCGTGCTCTGGTGCGGCCGGGACCGCCTTGCCCCGTCCTGCGGAGAGCCGCCGGACGGGGTTTTTTATAGCGCGTTGCGCGGCTGGGGCAGGGTGCCGCGGTTATATTCCGACCAATCCGCGATCTCGGGATAGAATTGCCGCCGCCACGCCCGGACGCGGGGGTTCATCCGCCGGCGCCATAGCGGCGGAATCATCGCAAGGAAGGTCATGGCCGGATAACCCAGCGGCAGTTGTGGGGCCTGTTCCCGATCATAGGTCTGCAGCAGGGGAAAGCGGCGGTCGGGCTTGTAATGATGGTCGGAATGGCGCTGCAGGTTGATCAGCAGCCAGTTCGTCGCCGTATGCGACGAATTCCAGCTGTGCCGGGGCAGGACATGTTCGTAGCGGCCATTGCCCAGGTGCTTACGGGTCAGGCCGTAATGTTCGACGTAATTGGTCAGTTCCAGCTGCCAGACCGCGATGAAAGCCTGCCAGATGAACAGGGCCAGCCCCTGCCAGCCGCCAAGCAGCAACGCCAGCGCCAGCATCCCCAGTTGCAGCGCGCCGTAGCGCCAGAAGGGGTTACGGCGGTCGAATTTAGACCGCCCGGCACGGGCCAGCCTGCGGGTTTCGGCCGCCCAAGCGCTTTTCGGGCATTCCATCAGCACGCGCAGGAAATAGCGAAAGAAGCCCTCATTGTAGCGGGCGGAAACAGCATCGCGCGGGGTGGCGACCCAACTGTGATGCACCAGCAGATGTTCTGTGCGGAAATGCGAATAAAGCGTCGAGGCCAGCAGCAAGTCGCCCAGCCAGCGCTCGACCGGGTTCTTCTGGTGCAGCAATTCGTGTGAGTAAACGATGCCGATTGTTCCCGAGGCGATGCCGATGCCAAAGAACAGGCCCAGCCTTTCCCATCCCGATAGACCGCTGCGGGTAGCGAACCAGATGCCGCCAAAGATCATCGCGAACTGGATGGGGAACCAGATCACGGTGATGGCGCGATACCAGAACAGCTGCGTCTCGGGCGTTTCGGTGTCGGGGTTTTCGTCGTTCAAACCAAGAACCGCGTCCAGCATGGTCATCAGGTACCATGCGTAAAGCGGCATCAGGGCCCACCACCAGCCGCCGAAACGCGCGGCAAGGAAGGCCAGCGGGACCATGCCCAAAGACAGCCAGAAGGGCAGGGCGTCGATCAGTCGGGCACGAAAGGCGGTTTGCATCGGTCAACCATCACGTTTCTGAGGTCGGCTTGCCATGGCGACGGGTCGTCGCGGGGCGGGCTGGATTGGGGCGGGCCAGCGCCCATGCCTTGCGCATCAGGCCGGGCAGGGCGGTGGCGCTGAATTCGCCAAGCGGCACCAGCCTGCCCCTTTCGGGGGGCAGGGTCAACTCGGCCGTCATCACGGTCAGGTCCAGTGCGAAATGGGTAAAGACATGACGGACAAGGCCCAGCTCCTGCCAGTCGGCCACCGCGGGCGGCGGCAGGTCGGAGCCGTCCCAGCCCGCCGAGGGGAAGGCCAGCGTACCGCCCAGAAGCCCCTTGTCGGGCCGGGTTTCGACCAGCACCCTGCTGCCGGAAAAGCCGATCCAGACCGTGCCCTGCCTTTGCGGCTTGGCCTTTTTCGGCATCTTGCGCGGTAGCTCGGCGGCGATGCCCAGCCGACGCGCCTGACAGAATTCGATGACCGGGCAAATGCCGCAGGCCGGACTGCGCGGCGTGCAGATGGTCGCGCCCAGATCCATCATCGCCTGCGCGTAATCGCCGGGGCGCAAGGTGGGGGTCTGCGCGGCGGCAAGGCGATAGATCTCGGGCTTCGAGGCGGGCAGCGGTTCCTCAAGCGCATGCAGGCGAGAGATCACCCGCTCGACATTGCCGTCCACCACCGTCTCGGGGCGGTCAAAGGCGATCGCGCCGATCGCGGCCGAGGTATAGGGACCGATGCCGGGCAGCGCCGCCAGCCCCTCACGCGTGTCGGGAAACTGCCCCAGGGCGGCGACGGCACGGGCGCAGGCGACAAGATTGCGGGCGCGGGCGTAATAGCCAAGGCCCGCCCATTCGGCCATGACCTGATCATCCGGCGCTGCGGCCAGATCCTGAACAGTGGGCCATAGCTGGGTGAAGCGCTCGAAATAGGATTTCACCGCGACGACGGTCGTCTGCTGCAGCATCACCTCGGACAGCCAGACGCGATAGGGATCGGCCTGTCCCTGACCGGGCGGCATGCGCCATGGCAGGACGCGGGCATGACGGTCATACCAGTCCAGCAATTCCGCCGATATCACCCTCGAGTCACGCAATTTTCAGTACTCCGCTCTGGCGTCCGCGCGCGGCTCGGTCCAGACTGCGCGCAGCTTAATCACATGGTCACCCTATGGCCCAGAAGAAACCCGATAGTTCACCGCGCCGTCGGATGCGCGGGTTCGAGGCCGCGGCAAATCTTGTCGCGCACCGGGTCCGCTCGGTGGGTGAGCAGCGCGGCTTTGCCGTCGCGCGGCTGCTGACCAACTGGGCCGAGGTGGTCGGCCCCGAGATCGCAGCCCATGCCCGCCCCGTCAAGATCAGCCATGGCAAGGGCTTCGGCGCGACCCTGACGCTGCTGGTGGCGGGCGCGCGCGCGCCGATGATCAATATGCAGCTGGAACAGATCCGCCAGAAGGTGAACGCCTGCTATGGCTTCAACGCGGTGTCGCGGATCAGCCTGACCCAGACCGCGCCCACCGGATTTGCCGATGCGAACGGCTTTGCCGAGGAACAGGCGGGCTTTGCCGCTCCGCGCCGGACGGCGCCACCCGATCCCGCCCGCATCGCCCGCGCGGAAGCAATCGCGCAGGATTTCGACGATCCCCAGCTTTCGGCCGCGATGCGGCAGATGGCGCTGAACATCCTGTCCCGCCGGGACACCAACGACCGAAAGGCCAATTCATGATTTCCACCCGCCGTTCCCTGATCGCTGCCGCCACGGCTGCGCTGGCCTTTTCCGTGGTCTCGCCGGTCATGGCGCAAGAAGCCCAGCCCGCGCCCGCCGAGGAGCAGATGCCCGAGGGCAAGATCCTTGAGGATATCGCGCTGGGCAATGCCGACGCTCCGGTCACCATCGTCGAATATGCCAGCTTCACCTGCAGCCATTGCGCGGCTTTCCATGAGGAAAACTGGCCCAAGCTGAAGGCCGAGTATATCGAGACCGGCAAGGTCAAGTTCATTCAGCGCGATGTCTATTTCGACGCGGTGGGCCTGTGGGCCGGCATTCTGGCGCGCTGCGGCGGTGACTCGAAATACTACGCCGTTTCGGACCTGCTGTTCGACGATCAGAAAACCTGGCTGAACGCGAAATCGGGCGATGAGATCGCCGCGAACCTGCGCAAGGTCGGTGCCAAGGCCGGCATGACGCCCGAGCAGATGGATGCTTGCTGGGCCGACAAGCAGCAGGTCGCCAATCTGGTCGCCACCTTCCAGAAGAACGCGACCGCCGACAAGATCGAGGGCACGCCGACCTTCATCATCGCGGGCGAAACGGTCCAGAACCAGCCTTGGGATGACATGAAGAAGATCATCGACGCCAAGATCGCCGAGGCCGAGAAGAAGTAATGACCCCGCTTGCCGGCCTGAAGGTCGTCGAGCTTGCCCGTATTCTGGCCGGCCCCTGGGCCGGCCAGATCCTTGCCGATCTGGGGGCCGAGGTCATCAAGGTCGAGGCTCCGGAAGGGGACGATACCCGACGCTGGGGTCCCCCTTTCATCGAGCATGAGGGCGAGCGGGCAGCGGCCTATTTCCATGCGACCAATCGCGGCAAGCGCTCGGTCACTGCCGATTTCCGCACCCCCGAAGGGCAGGCCAAGGTCCGCGAGTTGATCGCGGATGCCGATGTGGTCATCGAGAACTTCAAGGTCGGCGGCCTTGCGAAATACGGGTTGGATTATGCCAGTCTGGCAGCGCTGAACCCGCGGCTGGTCTATTGCAGCGTGACCGGTTTCGGTCAGACCGGGCCTTACGCGCATCGCGCGGGCTATGACTACATCATTCAGGGCATGTCCGGGCTGATGAGCGTCACCGGCGAACCCGACGCCCAGCCGCAAAAGGTCGGCGTGGCGGTGGTGGACATCTTTACCGGCGTCTATTCGGTCGTGGGCATCCTAGCGGCGCTGAACCAACGCAACGCGACCGGGCGCGGGCAGCATGTCGACATGGCGCTGTTCGACGTGGCAACCACCGTCATGGCCAATCAGGCGATGAACTATCTGGCCACCGGCAAGGCACCGTCGCGGCTGGGCAATGCCCATCCGAACCTTGTGCCCTATGCGGTCTTTGACTGCGCCGATGGCTGGATCATCATCGCGACCGGCAATGACGGGCAATATCGGCGGCTGTGTGCGGTCCTAGGCCTGCCTGCACTGGCCGATGCGCCCGCCTATGCCAGCAATGCCGACCGCATCGCCAATCGCGAGGCGCTGAGCGCGGCGCTGTCCGCCGTGACCGTGACATGGACGCGCGACGATCTGCTGGCCGCATTGGAGGCCGAAGGCGTCCCTGCCGGACCGATCAACGACATGGCGGATGTCTTTGCTGACCCGCAGATTATGGCGCGGGGCTTGCGGATTTCGCCGCAGGGCGTGCCGGGGCTGCGCCTGCCCATCCGCTTTTCCGAGGCCGAACTGTCATTGGATCGGGCCTCGCCACGTCTGGGCGAGGGCGATCACAACCCCAGCGCCTGAAGCCTCTCGTCCAGCGGGGCTGCATCCTGCAGCTCCAGCCGGACGGGCAGGGCCAGAACCTGCGGACGGAAGCTGCGCGGCAGGCGGGCGGCGTCCTTTTCGGTGGTGACCAACTGGGCGCGGGTCAACCTTGCCTCGGTTTCCAGCCGGGTCAGCAGGGCAGGGGTGAAGGGCTGGTGATCCTCAAGCGGTTCCGCCCGCGCGATCTCGGCCCCCAAGCTGCGTAGCGTGGCAAAGAACTTCTCGGGATGGCCGATGCCGGCAAAGGCCAGCACCCGCAACCCCTGCCAGTCCATGCCGGTCTGCAGCGGCGCAAGCCGCCCGCGCAGATGCGGCAGCGTCAGTTTCGCCCCCCATTGCGCGGCAAATGCGTCCTGCGCGTCGGGTTCTCCGATCGACAGCAACAGGTCGGCACGGGCAAGGCCGCGGCTGACCGGCTCGCGCAGCGGTCCGGCGGGCAGGCACAGCCCGTTGCCAAAACCCTTGGCCGCATCGACGACGACCAGCGACAGGTCGTGATGCAGCGACGGGTCCTGAAAGCCGTCATCCAGCAGGATCGTCTGCGCCCCCGCCGCGACTGCTGCCTTTGCACCCTCGACCCGAGAATCCGCAACCCAGACCGGGGCAAAGGCCGCCATCAGCAGCGGCTCATCGCCGACCTGTTCGGCGCGGTGGCGTGCCTCATCGACGCGGGTCGGGCCCTTTTCGGTGCCACCGAACCCGCGCGAGACGATATGCACATCGACGCCGCGCTGCTGCAGCCGTTGTGCCAACATGATGGTCGAGGGCGTCTTGCCGGTCCCGCCCGCGTTGATATTGCCGACGCAGATCACCGGAACGCCGGGGCGGAGGCGCGCGCCACCCGCAACCCGGCGCGCCGTTCCCGCTGCATATAGCGCGCCCAGCGGCGACAAGGCGCGGGCCGCAAGACCGGGTGGCCGGAACCAGAAATCGGGGGCGCGCAGGCTCAATCCGCTTCCTCCATCGCATCGATCACCGCATCGGCGATGCGGCGGATGACGGCTGCGCCGCCGGTGCTGACCGACCACGCATTGCCCGCCAGTATCGCGGCCTGATCGGGGGCTGTCAGGTCCGAGACCGCCCGGCTGAGCGTCTCGGCATCGCTGACCTGTCGTGCGGCCGAAGCGCCGCCCAGTTGCACCCATTCCGCCGCATGAGTGCCGGGCATCGGGCCGTGGATAATCGCCGAACCCAGCGCTGCGGGTTCGAAAGGATGACGTGGGGCAAGGCCGGGGCCGGGGAAAAGCGTGCCGCCCATGAAGGTCACCGGGGCCAAGCGATACCACAGCCCCATCTCATAGGGGTCATCGGCAATCAGCACATGGTCATCGGCCATGGGGTCTTCGTCTTCTGAGCGCAGGACGCTGGCAAGGCCCAGCGTTTCGGCCTCGGCACGGATGGCCGGCACCAGATCCTCGGGCAGCGCGGCAAGGATCAGCAGCGCCCGGTGATTATGCTGCAAGGCCAGATGATGGGCGCGAAGCGCGGCCTTGATCTCGGGGAAGGTCGGGGCGGCGGCCAGCCAGACATGACGGCCGCGCAGGATCTGGGCAAGGGCCGCGCGCTCGGCCTCGTTGGCATGCAGGGGGGGCAGGGTCTCGGTCACCGGGCCGGTCATCTCGATCCGCTCGGGCGCGGCGCCAAGCTGGCGCGCGGTGGCTCCGGCGGCCATGTCGGGGACCAGAACACGGGACAGGCGCTGCATCAGACCGCGATTGACCATGCCGCGCCACAACCCGCGGCGTTCATAGTCGGTCAGCCGGGCTTCGGCCAACACCACCGGAAGTCGGTCTTCGGCCATGCCGGTGATCAGCGCCGAGGGCAGTTGTCCGCCGATCAGCAGCAGCGCTTGTGGCTTCAGCCTGTCGATGATGTCGCGGACCGCCGCCGGGTCGCGTGGCTGGCCCAGATGGGTGGATTTGACGCCTGCGGGCAGGGCGTCCTCGGGCAGTGGCGCGCCGGTAAAGGCGAGGCGCAGGCCCGGCCTGCGCACCAGCAGCGCCTTGACCACGCCCTGAATAGGCAGTGGTTCATCGGCGCGTTCGGACAGATGGACAAGGATCAGCGTGCCGCTGCCCGGCGGGGCCTCGGGCGGCGCGGCACCGCCCGGACCCAGGGCCGAGCGCCGCCGCAGATGCAGCCACAGGGCCAGAGACGAGCCTACTTGTCCCGGAGGGGGCATCCCTTATCCGCCTGTCCGGCCGCGATCAGCTGCCGAGTTCCTCGGTCGGGCTGATCTCGCGTTCTTCGTCGCGCAGGCGGTGCAGATGGGCAATGAAATAGCGGGTATGGGCGCTGTCCACGGTCCGCTGGGCCTCGGCCTTCCACGCGGCGAAGGCGCTGTCGTAATCGGGGAAAATACCGACGACGTGAATGTTCTTGGTGTCACGGAATTCCGTCCGGGACGGGTCCACGAGCTCGCCCCCGAAGACGAGGTGAAGACGCTGAGGCATCCTGTTTCTCCTGCTGTCGCAATCTGGCGCGAACCTATCCGAGCCGGGCAGAGGAACCAAGGGCAAACGGTCTTATCGAAGGTCCGCAAGGGCGGACACAATCGCGTCAGTCGCAGGATCGAGGTTGGCTGCCAGTCCCGGTCTGTCGGGGATGGTACGGGCGGCGGGACTCGAACCCGCACAGGCTTGCGCCCCAGGGAGTTTAAGTCCCATGCGTCTACCATTCCGCCACGCCCGCGCCTGTTCCGTGGCTAGCGGGAGGGACGGCAATTGGCAAGGTCAGAAGCTGCGCGTCGGGCGGTCGAAGACCTTGCGTCCCATCAGCGATCCGACCAGATCGACCATCAGTTTTGCGGTGCGCCCGCGATCATCAAGGAACGGGTTCAGCTCGACAAGATCAAGCGAGGTCATCAGCCCGGATTCGTGCAAAAGCTCGCAGACCAGATGCGCCTCGCGGAAAGTGGTGCCACCGGGAACGGTGGTGCCGACGGCGGGTGCGATCGAAGGGTCGAGGAAATCGACATCCAGACTGACATGCAGCAGCCCGTTTTCGGCCCGCACCCGGTCCAGAAAGGCCCGCAGCGGAGCAGCAATGCCATGTTCGTCCAGAACCCGCATGTCGTTCACGGTGATCCGGGTTTCCTCAAGCGCGGCATGCTCCGCCGGATCGACCGAGCGGATGCCGAACATGCAGATGTTCTGGCCCGGAACGGGTGCGGGGAAGGGCGGAAAGGGCTCGAACCCCGCGCGTCCGGCGGCATAGGCCATCGGCGTTCCATGCAGGTTCCCCGAGGTCGTCGTCCGCACCGTGTGGAAATCGCTATGCGCATCCAGCCAGATCACGAAAAGCGGTCGACCCTCGGCCTGCGCATGAGCCGCCACCCCGGCCACCGTTCCCAGGGACAGCGAATGGTCGCCGCCCATGAAGATCGGTACGCCATCCGGCATCGCCGCGCTGGCCGAGGCGGAGAGCGCCTCGGTCCAGGCGATCACCTCGGGCAGGTGGTGGACGGCGGGATTGTCGCAGGTCTGACCCCGGCCTGCGGCGGGGATGACATCGCCGCGATCCTCGACCGTGTGGCCAAGCTCGGTCAGGGTTCGGGCCAGCCCCGCCACCCGATAGGCGGCCGGGCCCATCAGGCAACCGGCGCGGCGCTGGCCTTCATCGACGGGGCAACCGATCAGGATGCAATGGGTCATCGTTCCTCCTGCTATGGATTGGACTGACCCAACGCCCTTGGATCAGCTACGGATCCCCTTGAAGCGATCCTGCCATTCGTCGCGATCCTCGTCGCTGATCTTGGCGAACAGCACCTCGGGCGTGGTGAAGGCATGACCGGCGGGCAGCGTTGCCAGCGCCGTACGGGCGTCCACGGGCCAGTCGCGGTCATCGGTCTGCATCGCCGCCAGCATCGCATCCGCCGCGAAGGGGATGAAGGGCGCAGACAGCACCGCGTAAAGGCGGATCAGGTTCAGGCCCAGACGCACCTGCATCGCGGCCTTTTCCGGGTCGGTCTTGAAGGTCGACCAAGGCGCCGCCGATTGCAGATATTCGTTGCCCAGCACCCAGATCGCGCGCAGTTCACCAGCCGATTTGCGGATCTCCATCCCGTCCATGAAGCCTTCATAGGCGCGGATGCGGGCGGTCAGGGCGTCAAGCAGGGCCTCTTCTTCGGGGCCATAGCTGCCGCCCTCGGGGATGACCTCGCCGAATTTGCTGCGGCAGAATTTGGTGATGCGGCTGACGAAGTTCCCCAGCACATCGGCCAGATCCTTGTTCACCGATTGCTGGAAGTTATCCCAGGTGAATTCGCTGTCACCGGATTCCGGGGCGTGGCTCAGCAGCCACCAGCGCCAGTAATCGGCGGGCAGGATCGACAAAGCCTGATCCATGAACACGCCGCGACCTTGCGAGGTGCTGAACTGGCCGCCGTCATAGGTGAGGTAGTTGAAGGACTTGATGTAATCGACCAGCTTCCACGGCTCACCCGAGCCGATGATGGTCGCAGGGAAGCTAAGCGTATGGAAAGGCACGTTATCCTTGCCCATGAACTGGGTATAGGTCACGTCCTCGGCACCCTCGTCCAGACGCCACCAGCGGCGCCATTCGCTGTCGGGTAGGCCCTTGGCGTCGGTCCCTTCGGCGGTACCGGCGATATATTCGACCGGCGCGTCGAACCAGACATAGAAGACCTTGCCCTCCATCCCCGGCCAAGGCTGGTCTCCTTTCTGGACCGGGATGCCCCAATCCAGATCGCGGGTGATGCCACGGTCCTGCAACCCGTCACCGTCGTTCAGCCATTTCCGGGCAATCGAGGTGGTCAGGATCGGCCAGTCTTTCTTGCTGTCGATCCATTCTGCGATCTGGTCCTTCAGCGCGCGCTGGCGCAGGTAAAGGTGCTTGGTCGCGCGAACCTCAAGATTGGTCGAGCCGCTGATCGCCGAGCGCGGGTTGATCAGATCGGTCGGGTCAAGCTGCTTGGTGCAGTTCTCGCATTGGTCGCCGCGCGCCTTATCGTAGCCGCAGTTGGGGCAGGTGCCCTCGATATAGCGGTCGGGCAGGAAGCGGCCGTCATCGATCGAATAGACCTGCTTTTCCTCGACCTCGGCGATCCAGCCGTTTTCATCCAGCTTCCCGGCGAAATGCTGGGTCAGGACGTGGTTGCGCTGGCTGGAGGAGCGACCGAAATGGTCGAAGCTGAGGCCGAAATTGCGCGCGATCCCGGCCTGCACCTCGTGCATTTCGGCGCAATAGATCTCGATCGGCTTTCCGGATTTCTTGGCGGCGAGCTCGGCGGGGGTGCCGTGCTCGTCCGTGGCGCAGATGAACATCACCTCATGCCCCCGCTGGCGCAGGTAGCGCGCATAAAGGTCCGCAGGCAGCTGCGAGCCGACGAGGTTTCCAAGATGCTTGATCCCGTTGATATAGGGGATCGCCGAGGTGATGAGATGCCGGGCCATGGGATGCGTCCTTTTGATCGGCGCCATGTCTAGCCGCGAAGCGTCAAGATGGAAAGTCCTGCGGACATTGCCCCCTCATCCAGCGCAGCGCCGCCCTGCGAACGGTGTGGAAAAGCCAGCGAATGCTGGGGGTGCTGGGTCACTGGCCGTACACCGGCTGCCCAAGTCTGTGCACTGTGAAGGTGCTGCTTGGGAGAGTGCCGGTTAGGGCGGGAGGCCAGCGTCGGGGAGGTATCTGCTTCATGACCCGGACGATCGGACCAGTCGGTCGGCTACGAACTTTGCGATAGAGATGAGCGAAACGGTAAGGGCAGGAGCCATGTATATCATCGAGGAGGGATTAGAGCTCAGGTAGATAACACTTAGCCGCGCCATCATCGATCCAAAGAACAGCTGAAGAAGTCCCAGCTTTGGCAGGAACAGCAGTATTAAGACTGAGCTTGCTGCTTCAATCCGTCCGATACGGGGGCCACGCCCTCGGAATAAGATTGCCAGAAGGATGGCCGCGCCGCCGGACAGCAACCAGATGTATTGGCTTAGTCCGGGTACGATTGAGTCTTGGTCACTTCCAATCATTTACGGCTTCCCAATTGAGGGGCCCGACTTCGGCGCCACACCGTTGGAATTTCTGCCATTATTTCTGATGGAAAGGCAAAGTATTTTTGCAAAACCCTGTCGCCGATCGTTTGGTGCAGAGGCAGCCAAGACTGGCGACCCGAGTTAGCCGCAAAATATACTTTTGTATCGTTTCCAGTATGCGCGGCTTTATCGATATTGTGTTCCCAAAGGCATTGATCGACTGGAGCGTTTTAGGATTCGCGTCGTAAAGCGCTTAGGGTTGCATCAATTGGAAGTCATATATCTCGTTTTATTCATTGCAGTCGTGCTGGCCGTTTTGCTTGGCCGCAAGGGCAGCAAGAAGTCTCGGTCAACGAAAGAACAACCGCGGACACCACGCGAAAACGTCATTCCCTTCGACGCAGGAAGTGCAAAGCCGATCGTGGATCGTCGCATCCTCGAAGGTTCGGCCTTTGTGATTGACGGCGATACGCTGGTCATCCGGAAAACGCAGATACGTCTGTTCGGAATTGATGCCGCCGAGCTGAATCACCCTTACGGGAAGAATGCGAAATGGGCTTTGACCTCGCTCTGCAAGGGGGAAACGATCCGGGCAGAACTCATCGAGCAGGATGTCCACGGTCGGACCGTTGCGAAGTGCTCATTGCGGGATGGTCGTGACCTATCGGCAGAAATGGTCAAGCTGGGCTTGGCGCTGGATTGGGCAAAGTTTTCTGGTGGAAAGTACCGGTCGCTCGAAACGCCGGATGCACGGAAAAAGCTGTGGCTTGCAGATGCGCGTCAAAAGGGGCGTATGGCCGTTTGGGAGCAGTTCGATGCCAAGCAGGCGGCGCGCAACGCAAAATAGCGCAGTTGATGTCAGGTGCTGTCGCCGCCTGAAGTCACGCATGAGCCTGCAGATGTCGCCACGGCGCGCTGCAGGGTGGCGGCGACGCCGGCGCTGAGGGGCTTGGCTCCGGCAAGGATGTCATTGACCGGGAACCAGCCTGCGTCCAGCGCGTCATCGGCGGCGATGGGTTCGCCCGACACATAGTCGCACAGCACCGCCGCCAGCAGGAAATGGAAACGCAGGGCGCCATCGGCCCCGCGTTCGATCATGTCGATATTGTCGATATAGGCGCGCGGCCGGGCGATGACGCCGGTTTCCTCGGCCAGTTCGCGGGCGGCGGCGTCCAGCGCGGTCTCGCCCGGCTCGACATGGCCGCCGGGGAAACCCCAAAGGCCCGCATCCGGCGGATTGCGGCGCTGGACCAGCAGCACGCGCTTGGCCTCCACAAGGACGGCCAGCGCGGCAAGCCGGGGAAAATGCGCCAACTTAGCGCCGACGGTCGCGGCGCGAGCTCATCGGTTGGAAGGCGACGCCGACATGGGCCTCGCAATAGGGTTTTCCGGCTGCCGAGGGCAGGCCGCAGAACCAGAACTTGTCGGTCGCCGGGTCGCCGATCGGCCATTTGCAGGTCCGCTCGGTCAGTTCCATCAACGACAGCTTGCGGGCGCGCTTCTCGACCTCGCGGACCGAGGCCAGCGCCTCGGGGCTGATCTCATTGGCCGAGGGCTGCGGCGGCAGCGGCTGGCCTGCGGGCACGATGGGCCGGCGGTTGAAGTTCACCGGCTGCGGCGCGGGCGCGGCCTCGGGCTGCGGAGCAGCGGCGGCAGCGGGTTTCGGCGCGGGCTCGGGGGCCGGGGTGGGTTTGGGTTGCGGGGCAGGGGCTGCAGCAGCGGTGGGCTGGGGCGCAGGCTTCGCCTCGGGCGCAGCGGGTGCGGCAGGCATTTCGGTTCCGTCCTCGTTTCGGTTTGACAGGCCAAGGCGATGCACCTTGCCGATCACGGCGTTTCTGGTGACGCCACCCAGCTCTTTGGCGATCTGGCTGGCCGACTGGCCTTCGGCCCACATGCGTTTCAGCGTCTCGACGCGCTCATCGGTCCAGGACATGGCTTGCCTTTCCTGCACCGGGTCCATCCCGGCGCTCTCGTGCTAGTGGCTTCAATTCCGCGGAACCCGGTCTTAAACCGGGGATAGCCAGATTTACCTGCCCGAACCCATAAATTCAAGGAGCGCAGATGAGTGTCGTCCAACCCGGCCCCGGTTTTCGACAGATGGGCGTGCGCCGTTTCGGCCGCGTGAACTGGCTAGGCCTGTGGACCTTGGCCCGGCGCGAGATCATGCGCTTCATGAATGTCTGGCAGCAGACCGTCTTTGCGCCGCTGATGACGGCGGGTCTGTTCGTCATGGTTTTCGCCTTAGCGCTGGGGCGCGACCGGGGCGAGGTCATGGGGCTGCCCTATCTGGTCTTTCTGGGACCGGGCATCCTGATGATGACGGTGATCCAGAACGCCTTTGCCAATACCTCGTCCAGCATCATCTCCTCGAAGATGCAGGGAAATATCGTCGACACGCTGATGCCGCCCCTGTCCGCGGCCGAGATCATGGCGGGCTATCTGATCGGGGCCTTGGTGCGGGCGCTGATCGTGGCCGTCGTGATCGCGCTGGGGATGGCGGCGCTGATCGGGCAGGGCATCGCACATCCGCTGATCGCGCTGAGCTTCATCGTGCTGGGAGCGCTGGTGATGGGGGGCTTGGGCATGCTGGGTGCTATTTTTGCCCAGAAATTCGACCAGATGGCCGCGATCACGAATTTCATCGTGACGCCGCTGTCCTTCCTGTCGGGCACATTTTACTCGGTGCAGGCGCTGCCCCAGCCCTTCGCCACGCTGGCGCATTGGAATCCGATCTTTTATCTGATCGACGGGGCGCGTTACGGCATTGCCGGGGTCTCGGACGCGCCGGTCGCACGGGCGCTGGTCGTGTCGGTTCTGACGGCCATGCTGGTGCTTTACGCGGTCTGGCGGTTGCTGTGCTCGGGCCATCGGATGAAGCCGTGAATCCCGTTGCGTGACGCTGCGTTCCGCGCTATGCGACCGGCATGATCATTCGGACCGCATATCACGCCCGTCCCCGACGTTGATTCTTCAGCGTCCGATCCCGCCTGCCTTTCCGTCATTTCCGGGTATTCGCATTTAGCGGCCCATGTCTGCAAAGGGACCACTCCATGATTCCGCATGTCCTGCCGACCTATAACCGTGCCGATCTTGCCTTTGAACGAGGCGAGGGCAGCTGGGCCATCACGACGGATGGGACACGATATCTGGATCTGGGCGCGGGGATCGCGGTCAACGCGCTGGGTCACGCGAATCCGGCACTGGTTGCCGCGCTGACCGAACAGGCCGGGCGGATCTGGCATGTCTCGAACCTGTATCACATCCCCGAGCAGGAACGGCTGGCCGACCTGCTGGTCGAGAACACCTTTGCCGACACCGCCTTCCTGACCAACTCCGGCACCGAGGCGGCCGAGCTTGCGATCAAGATGGTCCGCAAACACTGGGCCGAGCAGGGCGATGACCGTTTCGAGATCCTGACCTTTGAAGGGGCCTTCCACGGCCGCTCGACCGGTGCCATCGCGGCGGCCGGGTCGGAAAAGATGGTCAAGGGCTTTGGTCCGCTGATGCCCGGCTTCCGCCAGCTGCCCTGGGGTGACATGGATGCGCTGAAGGCGGCGATCTCGGACCGCACCGCCGCCGTGATGATTGAGCCGATTCAGGGCGAAGGCGGCATCCGCCCGCTATCCGATGAAGACCTGCGCCTGATACGCGCGCTTTGCGACCAGACCGGCGCGCTGCTGGTTCTGGACGAGGTGCAATGCGGCATGGGCCGGACCGGCAAGCTGTTTGCGCATGAATATGCCGGGGTTGCGCCCGATATCATGATGGTCGCCAAGGGCATCGGCGGCGGTTTCCCGCTGGGCGCGGTGCTGGCCACGGAAAGCGCGGCGGCGGGCATGGTCGCGGGTACGCATGGCTCGACCTATGGCGGCAATCCCTTGGCCTGCGCGGTTGGCGCGAAAGTCATGGAGATCATCGCCGCGCCGGAGTTTCTGGCCGAGGTCAACCGCAAGGCCGGTCTGTTCCGCCAAAAGCTGGAAGGTCTGGTCGCGGCCCATCCCGATGTTTTTGAAGGGATTCGGGGGCAGGGGCTGATGCTGGGGCTGAAATGCCGCGTCGCGCCGGGCGATCTGGTCAAGGCAGGCTATGCCGAACAGATCCTGACGGTGCCTGCGGCGGATGACACCCTGCGCCTGCTACCGCCGCTGAACATCAGCGACGAAGACATCTCTGAGGCGGTGGCCCGGCTGGACCGGGCGGCCGGCAGGTTGGATGGATAGGTTCGGCTTCCGGCCTGTCACGCGCGCCGATCTGCCCCTGCTGGCGGATTGGCTGCGCCTGCCCGAGGTCGCGCGCTGGTGGCGCGGGGCCGAGACGCAGCTGGCCGGGATCGCCGAGGATCTGGACGAACCCGCGATGCGGCAATGGCTGGTGCTGGAACATGGCGCGGCCATTGCCTATGCGCAGGTCTATCCGGCGCATCACTGGAACGCGCCGCATTTCCACGATCTGCCCGCCGATGCGCTGGCGATCGACTGCTTCTCCGGGCCGGAGGGCTTTGGTCGCGGCGGGCAATGGCTGTCCGCGCTGTCCGATATCCTGCTGGTCGAGGCCTCGGTTCTGGTCATCGACCCCGCGCCGGACAATCACCGCGCCATCCGTGCCTATGAAAAGGCCGGTTTTTCCGGCAGCGATCTGCGGATGACCGAGGATGGCAGCAAGGCGCGTGTGATGACGCGTCTCCGATGAGGCTTTGTCTTTCCCCACCGCGTGAAACGGGCCACGGGCCTTGACCTAACACCGGCAAAGCGGCTTCCTTGCCGGATCAATCCGAAAGACAGTAGCAAATGAACAGTTTTCTCGACATCCACACCACCGACAAGGCCGAGCTGCGGGGCATGATCGATGCGGCGCGTCGGATGAAGGATGCGCGCAACGGCCAGCCGAAAGGGGCACCCGATGCCGATCAGCCGCTAAAGAACCGCATGGTCGCGCTGATTTTCGAAAAGCCCTCGACCCGCACCCGCGTCAGCTTCGATCTGGGCGTGCGCCAGATGGGCGGGCAGACCATGGTGCTGTCGGGCAAGGAAATGCAGCTGGGCCATGGTGAGACCATCGCCGATACCGCCCGCGTGCTGTCGCGCTATGTCGACCTGATCATGATCCGCACCTTCGAGGAAGCGACGCTGCTGGAAATGGCCGAATATGCCAGCGTTCCGGTGATCAATGGGCTGACGAACCGCACCCATCCCTGTCAGGTCATGGCCGATGTGATGACCTTTGAAGAGCATCGCGGCCCGATCGCCGGGCGCAAGGTGGTCTGGTCGGGCGATGGCAACAATGTCTGCGCCAGCATGATCCATGCCGCCGGGCAGTTCGGCTATGACTTCACCTTCACCGGCCCCTCGACGCTGGACCCCGAGGCCGAGGCGCTGGAATTCGCCCGTGCCCAAGGCGTGCAGGCCCTGATCGAGCGTGATCCGGCGAAGGCCGTCGCGGGCGCGGATCTGGTGGTGACCGATACCTGGGTCTCGATGCATGATCCGCAATCGGCACGTGAGCGGCGTCATAACCAGCTGCGCGGCTATCAGGTCAATGAGGCGCTGATGGCGCAGGCCAAGTCCGACGCGCTGTTCATGCATTGCCTGCCCGCGCATCGCGACGATGAGGTCACGAGCGCGGTGATGGATGGGCCGAATTCGGTGATTTTCGACGAGGCCGAGAACCGGTTGCATGCGCAAAAGGCCGTCATGCGCTGGTGTCTGGGGCTGTAACGTAGCTTTGGGGGCTCTGCCCCCGCCGCGCGTGCCGCGCGACTCCCCCGGGATATTTGGGCAAGAAAGAATTGGGCGCGGCTGTGAGGCCGCGCCCTTTTGCTTTTCTTAGTTTTCGCGGAAGGCGCGGATGAAATAATCGCTGAGGGGTTTGACCAGATAGGCGAAGGGGCTGCGTTCGCCGGTCTGGACATAGACTTCGACCGGCATGCCGGGGATGAGGCTGAGCCCTTCCAGCTTGGCGCGTTCCTGCTGCGGTATGGTGACCTCGGCACGGTAATAGGGGACGTGCGTGGTCTGGTCGACCAGCGTATCGGGCGACACGCGGCTGAGGATGCCGTCGATCTCGGGCGTGGTGCGCGACGAGAAGGACGAGAAGCGCAGCACCACCTGCTGGCCGGGATGGACCTCATCGATATTGATCGTGGCGATGCGGGCGGCGACGACCAGCGGTCGGTCCTGCGGGATGATGTACAGGATCGGGTCCGCGGCGCGGATGACCGAGCGGGGCGTCGTGATCTGCAATTCCTGCACAACGCCGGCGACGGGGGCGCGGATTTCAAGCCGGGCGATCTGTTCGGTCAGCGAACGGCGGCGCTCGGCCAGTTCAAGCTCGCGATAGCCGAGGTCGCGCAGCTCGGTTTCGGCCTCTTGCCGATAGGCTGCGGATTTTTCCAGACGTGACAGGTCGATCTCGGCCAGCTGGGTTTCTGCCTGAGCGCGATTGGCGGTCGCCTCGCCCAGAAGTCCGTCCAGCCTTGCGGCCTCGCGTTCCAGTGCCAACACGCGCGAAGCCTGCGCGAGGCCCTTTTCCAGCAGCGAGCGCTGGTCGCGCAATTCCTGCGAGATGAAGTCGCGCTGCTGCTGCAGGGCGACCGACTGGGCGTCGATGCCGCGGATCTGCGATTGCACCTGTTCGGACTGTTTCGAAAGCTGGCCCAGAGATTGGGTCAGGGTGTCCAGCCGGGCGCGGAACAGGCTGGCCTGTCCCTCCATGAGATTGGCAAGCTCGGGGCGGGTGCTGGCCTGACGGGTCAGCTCCTCGGGGAAGGCGATGTCCTTTATGTCGGCGCGCTCGGCTTCCAGACGGCCACGGCGGGCGAGTATTTCGAAATACTGACCCTCGACGATGGTCAGTTCTGTGCCCAGAAGCGCGCCGTCCAGCCGGATCAGAACCTGTCCTGCCGCGACGCTTTCGCCCTCATGCACAAGGATTTCCGAGACGACGCCACCATCCGGATGCTGGACGATCTGGCGGCGCTGCTCGACCTCGACCTGGCCCGAGGCGACGACCGCCCCGGCGATGCGTGCGCCAACCGACCAGAGGCCGAAGCCGCCGATCAGCAGGGCCAGCGCGAACAGCCCGAGCGCGACCGAGCCCCGCGCCGACCAGTCGGGGCGGACCGGGGGCGGTGGGGGCGGACTGGGCACTTTGGCGGGACCCGAGGTGCTGGCGGGGGTGGCGGCGATGGGCAGGTCGGGGGCTGCGGGTCGGGGATCGGTCATGACACGCCTCCGCCCTGGCCTTGGGCGCGGTTGATCTGGTCGGCATTGCGGACCATGGATTTCAGAACGTCGTCGCGTGGCCCAAACGCCCGGCGCATGCCCTGATCCATCATCAGAAGCAGTTCGCATTCATGGATGGCAGCGGGACGATGCGCCATGATGATCACCGCGCCGCCGCGCGCCTTGATGCTGCGGATCGCCGTGTTCAGCGCTGCCGAGCCTTCGTTGTCGAGGTTGGAGTTCGGCTCATCCAGAACGAACAGGACGGGATCGGCATAGAGCGCGCGCGCCAGGCCGATGCGCTGGATCTGCCCGCCCGAAAGCCGCCCGCCCGCTTGGCTGACCGGGGTGTCATAGCCCTGCGGCAAGTCGAGGATCATCCGATGCGCGGCAGCTGCGGTGGCGGCGGCAACGATCTGGGCAGGATCGGGCTCGGGCGAGAGGCGGGCGATGTTTTCGGCGATGGTGCCGTCGAACAGCGTCACCTGCTGGGGCAGGTAGCCGATCAGGCTGCCCAGCACATCGGGATCGTATTGATCCAAGGTCGCGCCATCCATCCGGATCGAGCCGCCTGCGACGGGCCATGCGCCGATCAGCGCACGGGCCAGCGTCGATTTTCCAGCGCCTGACGGTCCGATCACGCCCATGGCCTGACCGGGGGCGATGTCGAAGCTGACGCCGCGCAGGATCGCCACATTCTGTCCCGGCGGCACGACGGTAAGGTTACGGACCTCGATCCTGGCGGCGGGGCGCGGCAGGGGGGTGCGCGTCACGGCAGGTGGACGGCGCGACAGCAGCGCGCCCAGCCGTTTCCAGCCATCCTGCGCCCGTTGCACGATGGGCCAGCCGCCGACGATCTGCTCGACCGGAGCCAGCGCCCGACCCATCAGGATCGACGAGGCGATCATCGCGCCCGGCGTCACTTCCTGGCGCAGGACCAGATAGGCCCCGGCGGCCAGAAGCGCGCTTTGCAGGAACAGGCGGAAGCTGCGCGAAAAGACGGTGAAGGCGGCGGCGCGGTCCTGCCCCTCGATCGTGGCGGCGGTGGCGCGGTCGCGGGCAGTTTGCCAGCGGCGGAAGGTCGCCCGGCGCATGCCGAGCGCGCCGATCAGCTCACCTTCATCCCGGAACAGGTCGGACATGCGATCCGACGATTGCGAGGCGATCGCCGCCCTTTGCAGCGAATCGCGGCTGAGTATCTGGTTGAGAAGGGTCGAGCCGACAAGGATCACCAGCCCGGCGGTGGCGACAGCCCCCAGAAGCGGGTGAAAGACATAGACCGCGGCTAGGAAGAACGGCGCCCATGGAATGTCGAACAAGGCCATCAGCACCGGTGAGCCGATCAGGCGCTGCACGGCCTCAAGATCGCGCATGCCGCCCTTGGTCGCGGCCTCGGAGCCGGTGGCGCTGCCATCCTGCAGGGCGGCGGTAAAGACCCGCCCTTCCAGACGGTCCTGAAAACGCGCGGCGACGCGGGCCATGACCCGGCTGCGCGCCAGATCCAGCAACCCCATCAACAAAAACAGGATTACCACCAGCAGGAACAGCGCGGTCAGCGTTTCCAGCGAGCGACTGGCCAGCACCCGGTCATAGACCTGCATCATGAACAGCGGTCCGGTCAGCATCAGCAGGTTCACCGCAAAGGAGAACAGCCCGACAAACCCGAAGAGGCGCCACGATCCGGCGCGCGCGCGGCGCAGCTCGGAAAGTCCGTCGTGATGTATCGGCGGCGAAGCCATGCCGGTTTTCCCCTTGTTCCTTCCGACCCGTCTTGTCGGTTCCGGTTACAGCGCATATCCCAAAAGCTGTGACGATCAACGGTTGAATATGCCTGACGGTCGAAACCTGCCTATAACAGCTGAAGGTTGCCAGAAGATTGACCTGCAAGATGATCCTCGCCGCCACGGCGATTGCCGGGCTTGCCGCATGCAGTGGGAATCCGGGGGCCGAGGGCATCAACGATCCCTATGAGCCGATGAACCGGCAGGTCCACGCCTTTAACCGGGGGCTGGACGCCAATGTCATCAAGCCCGCGACCTCGGGCATGTCCTCGGGCGGGGACAAGCCGGGGGTGGGCAGCTACGCGCTGCAGGGCATCGGAAACTTTGGCTCGAACCTGGCGCAGCCGGGCAAGGCGCTGAACCATGTGCTTCAAGGCCGGGCCGAGCCTGCGGTCAAGACGACCTTCCGTTTCCTTGTGAACTCGACGCTGGGGCTTGCGGGTTTCCTTGATCCGGCGACGGCGGATTTCGCCCTGCCCGAGCAGGATACCGATTTCGGCCAGACGCTGGCTGTCTGGGGCGTGCCCGAGGGGGCCTATCTGGAACTGCCGCTGCTAGGTCCCTCGACCGAGCGCGACACGGTGGGTAGAGTTGTCGATCTGGTGATCGACCCGATGCATGCCGTGCTGAACCTTGACGAATGGCTGATCGGGCTGGGCGCGCGCGCCGTGTCAAAAGCCGGTGAGCGGGCGCGTTTCAGCGATTCCGTCGATTCCATCCTGCATGAAAGCGCCGATAGTTATGCGCAGACGCGGCTGATCTGGTTGCAGCATCGCCGCCATGAACTTGGCGAAGAAGGAGACGAGATTGACCCTTATGCCGAATGAGACACGCCGCGGCTTTCTGGGGCTGATCGGGGCGGGTATCGCCCTGACGGCCATGCCCGCGCAGGCGCTGGACACCGCGCAGGCCAGTTCGCTGGTGCAGAAGTCGCTGGACGAGGTCTATGCCGTGATCAATTCCGGCCAGCCCTCGGCGCAGATGTACAAATCCTTCGAGGCGATCTTTGCGCGCTATGCCGATGTCGACATCATCGCGCGTTCGGCGCTGGGTCCGGCGGCGCGGCAGGCCAGCCCGGCCGAATTCGCGGCCTACAAGCAGGCCTTCCAGGGCTATATCGGGCGCAAATACGGCAAGCGTTTCCGCGAGTTCGTCGGGTCCAAGATCGAGGTGACCGGGGCACGCCCGGTGAAGTCCTTCTTTGCGGTGACTTCGGTCGCCTATCTCAAGGGGCGCAGCCCGATGGAGGTCGAGTGGCATGTCTCGGACAAGTCCGGGAAAAGCCGCTATTTCAACATCATCATCGAGGGGGTGAACATGCTCGCCTCGGAGCGGGCCGAGGTCGGCGCCATGCTGGCCCGGCGCAAGGGCGACATGGCCGGGTTGACCGCCGATCTGCAAAAGGCGGGCTGACACCGCCACGGGTGAATGGAAAAGGCCGGTCGTAAGACCGGCCTTTTGTCATTGCTTGTAGACCCCTTCGATCCCGCGCAACGCCTGTGTCAGCGGGTCGTTGTCGGGGGTCATCTCGGTATCCTCGCCCAGTCCTGCGGTCGATGAGGTCTCGGCCGGGAATTGCGGCGGCGCGCCGGTCTGGACGCCCGGATCGGGCAGGGTGCGGCCCGCCTGCGGCTGCAATTGCGCCGGGTCCGTGGCCTGCGGCTGGTCAGTTTCGGCGGGCGCGGTCGGCTGGGGCTGCGGCTGGCCAAGCGCCTCGGACAGGGCGGCGGCCAGCGGGTCGACGGCACCGTCGCTGCCCGTGTTCACCACCTGCGGCACCGCAGTGCCCGCGTCAAAGGCGAAGCTGCCCAGCGATTCGACCGGCAGACCCTCGTGGATCTCGGTCATCACCGCCTGCCAGATTTCGGCAGGCAGGCCACCGCCAGTGACGCCCTTCAGCGGCTTGTTATCGTCATTGCCCAGCCAGACGCCGGTCACATATTGGCCGGTGAAGCCGATGAACCACGCATCGCGATAGCTGGAGGTGGTGCCGGTCTTGCCCGCAGCGGGGCGGTTGCCCAGCTTGGCGCGACCGCCGGTCCCGTTCTGGATCACCTGCTCCATCATGCCGATCAGCTCACCCGCCGCCTTTTGCGAGATGACGCGCTGGCCCATGCCGCCGGATTGCCCGATCAGCGCCTGATCGTCGCCCTTGATGCGCAGCTCGACCAGACCGTAGGGACGAACGGCAGTGCCGCCGTTGCGGATACCCGCATAGGCGCCGGTCATGTTCAGCAGCGTCGATTCCGACGCGCCCAACCCCAGCGCGGGGCCGCTGGCCAGATCATTGGCAAAGCCGAAATCATGGGCAATGCGGCGCACGGCATCACGTCCGGCGATCTCTTGCAGGCGGATGGTGGCGGTGTTGAGCGACTGCGACAGCGCGCGGGTCAGCGTGACCTCGCCCATGTATTTGCGGGTGTAGTTCTGCGGCGACCACGGGCCCGAGCCGCGCACGTTGATGGTCAGCGGACCGTCCAGAACCCGGTCATTCGGGCTGTAGCCCTGATCCAGCGCCGCCGCATAGACGAAGGGCTTGAAGCTGGAGCCGGTCTGACGCATCGCCTGCGTCGCGCGGTTGAAGGTGCCGCTGACGGTATTGTCGAGGCCGCCGATCATGGCGCGCACCGCGCCGTCGGGCGACATCACCACGACCGCCGCCTGTGCCTTGGAACCGCCCGCGACCTTTTCGTCGAAGATCCGCTTCAGCGCCCGTTCGGCCGCGCGCTGGATGCGCTGGTCGAAGGTGGTGGCGATGGTCACGTCCTCGGTCGTTTCGCTGGTCAGGAAGCCGGGACCGGCCTCCATCACCCAATCCGCGAAATAGCCGCCCGCGCGCGCCGCTGCTGCCTTGGACAGCGCGGCGGGATGGGACTTGGCCTCGGCGAATTGGGAATCGTCCAGATAGCCCTGATCATGCATCAGCCCAAGGATGACGCTGGCGCGGTCCTGCGCACGCTCAAGGTTCGAGGTCGGCGCGAAATAGCTGGGGGCTTTCAGCAGGCCAGCCAGCATCGCGGCCTCGGCTGCGTTCACTTCCGATGCGGATTTGTCGAAATAGCGCTTCGAGGCGGCCTCAAAGCCGCGCGCACCCGCACCCAGATAGGAGCGGTTCATGTAGATGTTCAGGATGTCCTGCTTGGAGTATTTAAGCTCCATCGCCAGGGCGTAGGGGACTTCCTTGACCTTGCGCCAGATGGTCGATTTGCGGCACTCGGCCTCAAAGTCGGCCTCGGATTTCCACTTGATCGGGTCGAAACTGTCGCCAAGGCACAGCAGTTTCGAGACCTGCTGGGTGATGGTCGAACCGCCGTTGCCGGACAGCGGGCCGCGCCCTTCGGCAAGGTTGATCCGGATGGCGCTGGCGATGCCCTGAGGGTCGACGCCCAGATGGCGGTAGAATCGCTTGTCCTCGGTCGCGACCACGGCATCCTTCAGCACGGGCGCGATCTTGTCGGCGCTGACCATGCCGAAAGTTTCGCCACGCCAGGCAAAAACCCGGCCCTCGGTGTCCAGCATCGTGACCGAACCGCGGGCACGCCCGTCGAAAAGTGCCGAGGGTTCGGGCAGCGTCGTGTAGAAGTAGAAGGTCGCCGCCGCGACGATCGCGCCGACCGTCGCCCCCAGCCGCCAGAACGAGCCCCAGAGCACGCGCCAGACCAGAACGATCAGCCCGGTGATTCCCCGAGTCAGGAAATTGCCGCGCCTTGCGGGCTTCTGGCGATAGATCCGCTGCTTCTTTTCGGCGGTTTTTTGAGTTTTCTGAGGGGCTTGGTCGAAATTGCGCTTATCAGCCACAATTCGGCCCCTGCCGGTGGGTTTCTTCATGCCTGCTTTCCTGCCCGGCCGATGCCCGGCCAATTTGAGCGGCAAGATACAGGAAGCGGAACAGTTTGAGAACCGAGATGACCTATGAGTGAACTGCCACACCAGCTTGCAAAGCGGGCAACCGCTGATGAAATATCGGGCTTGTCGTGACCGGGCCGCGCACATTTCCTGCACAAGTCTTGTGCTGAGCGGAATGCCGCGCGTTTCCTGACCATCGGAACTGCTGCGACGCAGAGAAAAGGTGCAGGAAACATGAACAGACTAACCGCGATCAATAGAATGATCCCGGCGCTTGCCCTCCCGCTTGCCGGGCTGGCCGTGCCGGCGACAGCGCAAGAGGCGGCCGATGCGGCCGCGGCAGTCGCCGAAACCGTTGCCCCCATCGTCGACAAGGGCGATGCCACCTGGATGATGATCTCGGCCATCCTCGTCATGATGATGTCGGTGCCGGGGCTTGCCCTGTTCTATGGCGGTCTGGTCCGCACCAAGAACATGCTGTCCGTGCTGATGCAGGTCTTCACCATTTTCTGCGTCATGGCCCTGCTGTGGGTCTGCTTTGGCTATTCGCTGGCCTTCACCGGCGCTGGCGCGGTCGAAGACGCGACCGCGCTGACCCCGTTCATCGGCGGTCTGTCCAAAGCCTTCCTTGCGGGCGTGAACCCCGGTTCGCTGGCCGAGACCTTCACCCAGAACGTCTTTGTGCCGGAATATGTCTTCGTCACCTTCCAGTTGGCCTTTGCCTGCATCGCCTCGGCACTGATCGTCGGCGCTACGGTCGAGCGGATGAAATTCTCGGCCATCCTGATCTTTGTGGTGATCTGGTTCTTCTTCTCGTACCTGCCGATGGCCCACATGGTCTGGTGGTGGGGCGGTCCCAGCGCCTATGACGCGCCCTCGGGCTACCTGTTCGGCCATGGCGATCTGGACTTCGCCGGCGGCACGGTCATCCACATCAACGCCGGCATCGCGGGCCTTGTTGCCGCGATCATGGTCGGACCGCGCCTTGGCTATGGCAAGGAACTGATGGCCCCGCACAACCTGCCCTTTACCCTGCTGGGCGGCTGCCTGCTGTGGATCGGCTGGTTCGGTTTCAACGCCGGTTCGAACATGGAAGCCACCGGCACGGCCGCGCTGGCCCTGTTGAACACCGTTGTCGCCACCGCTGCTGCGGCACTGGCATGGGCCTTTGGCGAGTGGCTGTTCCGCGGCCATCCCTCGCTGCTGGGCGGCGTTTCGGGTGCGATCGCCGGTCTGGTCGGCATTACCCCGGCAGCCGGTTTCGTCGGCCCGATGGGTGCCATCGTCATCGGTCTGGTCGCCGGTTTCGCCTGCATGTGGTTCGTGGTCAGCCTGAAATCGAAACTGGGCATCGACGAGAGCCTTGATGTCTTCGGCATCCACGGCATCGGCGGCATCATCGGCGCGATCCTGACTGGCGTCTTCGCTGCGCCGTCGCTGGGTGGCACGGGTGTCTTCGACTACTCGACCGGTGCCGTGGCCGAGGGCTACAGCATCTCGGCTCAGGTCATGACCCAGACCATGGGTGTCGTGGTCGCGGTGGTCTGGTCGGCGGTCGTGTCCTTCGTCGCGCTGCTGATCGTCAAGGCCGTGGTTGGCCTGCGTGTGCCCGCCAATGACGAGCGTCAGGGCCTGGACATCACCACCCATGGCGAGAACGCCTACAACAACTGAGGGGTTTGTCCCTGAAATGGAAAAGCCCGGCGCAAGCCGGGCTTTTTGCGTTTCAGTGGATCGGGATCACGACAGACGAGAGACCACGTAATCCGCCAGATCGGACAGAATGTCGCGCAAAGGATGCGCAGGGGCCAGATCCAGCGCCGCCTTGGCGCGTTCGGCCCAGGCGATGGCGTCGGCGCGGGCGGCATCCAGCGCGCCACGGCGCTTGAGGATCGCCAGCGCAGTGTCCAGATCGCCCTCATCCTGCTGGCCCTTGCCGATGGTGCGGGTCCAGAAGGCACGCTCCTCGTCATCGGCGGCGGCAATCGCCTTGATGACCGGCAGGGTCAGCTTGCGCTCGCGGAAGTCGTCGCCGACATTCTTGCCGATGGTGGTGGTGCTGCCGCCGTAATCCAGCAGGTCGTCGACGATCTGGAAGGCAATCCCCAGCGCATCGCCGTAATCGAACAGCGCCTGCTGGACAGGTGCCTCGACCCCCGAGATCACCGCCCCGGCCTCGGTCGCGGCCGAGAACAGCGCCGCGGTCTTGCCGCGCACGATCTGGATATAGGTATCTTCGGTCGTCGCGATATCCTGCGCGGCGGTCAGCTGCAGCACCTCGCCCTCGGCGATGGTGGCGCTGGCATTGGCCAGAATACGCATGACCTGCATGCTGCCGGTATCGGCCATCAGCTGGAAGCTGCGCGCGAACAGGTAGTCGCCGACCAGCACGCTGGACTTGTTGTCCCACAACAGGTTGGCCGTGGGACGGCCCCGGCGCTGCTGGCTTTCATCGACGACATCGTCGTGCAGCAGGGTCGCGGTGTGGATGAATTCGACTGCAGCGGCCAGCAGCACATGGCTGTCGCCCTGATAGCCGCACAGCCGCGCCGCAGCCAGCACCAGCATTGGCCGCAATCGCTTGCCGCCCGCTTCGACCAGATGCGCGGTCACCTCGGGAATGCGGGGCGCATGCCGGCTGGCCATCCGCTCGCGGATCAGCGCATTGACCGCTGCCATGTCGCCGGCCAGTTCATTGGAAAGCCGGTCGAGCGGCTTCGAGACGTTTTCGTTCATGCCCATGTGCCATTCCCTTTCGCCTGCAAGCCATTGCCACGGCATGGACACATACGCAACCGCAGCTTACCCTTTGGCGCCATGAAGGAACTTTTGCGCACCACAAATCCGCTGCTGATCGCGCGGGCGACCGACCTGCTTGAAGCCGAGGGAATCCCGGCTTTTGCACTGGATCAGCACATGAGCGTGCTGGAGGGATCGCTGGGAATCCTGCCGCGACGGCTGATGGTCGCGGATCGGGATCATTTCATGGCCAGTGCCATCCTGCGCGACAATGACATCCATGACCCGCGCTGACGCCCTGCGGGCCGACGGCTTTCTGGGCGGCAGGCTGACCATCACCCAACCCGTCGCAGGCTACCGTGCCGGGGCGGATGCGGTCATGCTGGCCGCCGCTTGCCCGGCGAAATCCGGCGAAAACGTGCTGGAGCTGGGTTGCGGGGCAGGGGTGGCGCTGCTGTGCCTTGGCGCGCGGGTCGATGACCTGCAGCTGACCGGGCTGGAATTGCAGCCGGGCTATGCCGATCTGGCCCGGCAGAACGCCAAGACGAATGGCCTGCCCGCGACGATCATCGAGGGCGACCTGACCCATATGCCCGCGGCTTTGCGGTCGCACAGCTTCGATCACGTCATCGCCAACCCGCCCTATTTCGCCAGCGGCACCATTGCCCCGGATGCCGGACGCGGCACCGCGCGCCATGAGGATGTGCCGCTGTCGCTGTGGATCGAATGCGGATTGCGCCGCTTGCAGCCCGGCGGCTGGCTGACCCTGATCCACCGCGCCGAACGTCTGGCCGAGATTCTGGCCAATCTTGGGGCGCGCGCCGGCGAGATCACAATTTTGCCAGTCAGTGCCCGCACCGGGCGAGAGGCAGGGCGCGTGATCGTCCTTGCGCGCAAGGGGGCGCGTACCCCGCCACGGCTGCTGTTTCCCTTTATCATGCATGAAAAACCGTCACATTTGACCGATGGCGAAGACCTTTCGGCGGAAGCCCACGCGGTCTTGCGGCAAGGAGTCGCGCTCAACCTGCGGGACCGGTGAATCCCGGTGACAATGTGACGATTCTGTGTTGCAATCGCCCTCGTTCGATCAATCCAGGAGGACGAAATGTCGGTTGAATCCCATGTTCAGGAGCTCCGCCGTAAACATCAGTCACTGTCCACTCAAATCGAGGCGGCCGCGCGTTGCCCCGGCATGGACGATCTTTCGATCGCGCAGATGAAAAAGGAAAAGTTGCGCCTCAAGGAAGAGATCGCGCGCCTGTCGCATTGACGTCGAGATGACCGTCGACACGGCAAGCTGAAATGAAGACGGCCCGCGGGATGCGGGCCGTTTCCATTTTCAGGGGAATCACTCAGACGAAGAACTGGCCGCCATTGGCCGAGATCGTCGAGCCGGTGATGAAACCCGCATCCTCAGAGGCAAGGAAAACGACGCAGCGCGCGATTTCCTCGGGCTCGCCCAGACGGCCGACGGGGATCTGCGGGATGATACGCTCGTTCAGGACTTTCTCGTCGATGGCGCGGACCATTTCCGTGCCGATATAGCCGGGGCAGATCGCGTTGACGGTGATGCCAGCGCGCGCCCCTTCCTGAGCCAGCGCCTTGGTAAAGCCGATATCGCCCGCCTTGGCCGCCGAATAGTTGGCCTGTCCGGCCTGACCCTTCTGGCCGTTGATTGAGCTGATATTGACGATCCGGCCATATTTGCGGTCGCGCATGCCCGTCCAGACCGGATGGGTCATGTTGAACAGCCCGGTCAGGTTGGTGTCGATGACCTCTTTCCAGTGTTGAGGGGTCATCTTGTGGAACATTGCGTCCCGCGTGATGCCGGCATTGTTGACCAGCACGGCAATGGGGCCCAGTTCCTCTTCGACCTGCTTGATCCCGGCCTCGCAGGCCTCGTAATCGGCGACCGACCATTTGTAGGTCTTGATGCCGGTTTCCTCGGTAAAGGCGCGGGCGGCGTCGTCATTGCCGGCGTAATTCGCCGCGACCCCGTAGCCTGCGGCTTGCAGCGCCTTCGAGATCGCGGCACCGATGCCGCGCGATCCGCCCGTAACCAGAGCAACCTTGCCCATAATCATTCCCCCCATTCAGAAATTCAGCTTCAGGAATTGAATTCGTCGTGCCCGGCGCGCGAGCGGGTCGCGCACCGAAAACTCAGGGCCGCTCGATGCAAAGCGCCACGCCCATGCCACCGCCGATGCACAGCGTGGCCAGGCCCTTTTTCCCGCCGCGACGCTGCAGTTCGAACAGCAGGGTGTTCAGGATACGCGCGCCCGAGGCCCCGATCGGGTGGCCGATGGCGATGGCGCCGCCGTTCACGTTCACGATCGACGGGTCCCAGCCCATGTCCTTGTTGACGGCGCAGGCCTGGGCGGCAAAGGCTTCGTTCGCTTCGACCAGATCCAGGTCGCCGACGCCCCAGCCGGCCTTTTCCAGCGCCAGACGGCTGGCCGGGATCGGACCCGAGCCCATGATCGACGGATCGACGCCGACCGAGGCATAGGACGCGATCCGCGCCAGCGGGGTCAGGCCACGCCGCGCGGCCTCATCCTCGGACATGACCAGCACCGCCGCGGCACCGTCATTCAGCCCCGAGGCGTTGGCGGCGGTCACGGTGCCGTCCTTGGTGAAGGCGGGGCGCAGCTTTTCCATCGCGTCCAGCGTGGCGCCGTGGCGGACATATTCGTCGGTGTCGACGATGGTATCTCCCTTGCGGCCCTTGATGGTGACGGGGACGATCTCATCGGCGAAACGCCCGGCCTTCTGCGCGGCCTCGGCCTTGTTCTGCGAGGCGACGGCGAATTCGTCCTGCGCGCCGCGCGAGATTTCCCACTTGGCCGCGACGTTTTCAGCGGTCTGGCCCATGTGGTAGTCGTGGAAGGCATCCCACAACCCGTCGCGGATCATGGTGTCGAGCATCTTCATGTCGCCCATCTTCTGCCCGGCGCGGATATAGGCCGCGTGCGGGGCAAGCGACATGGATTCCTGCCCACCCGCGATCACGATCTTGGCGTCGCCCAGAATGACCTGCTGAGCGGCCAGTGCCACCGTCCGCAAGCCCGAGCCGCAGACCTGGTTGATCAGCCATGCGGGCGATTCCTTGGGCAGCCCCGCCTTGATATGGGCCTGCCGGGCGGGGTTCTGTCCCTGACCCGCGGTCAGGACCTGACCAAGAATGGTTTCCGAGACCTCGGACGGATCGATACCAGCCCGTTCGATCACAGCCTTGAGCACGATGGCGCCTAGGTCGTCGGCGCGGGTATTGGCGAATGATCCGAGGAAACTTCCGACCGGAGTACGGGCCGCAGATACGATCACTGCTTTGGTCATGTCAGGCTCCTTCCCTGAGTGCCGAATGGCTTCAGCGTCAGGGCACAGTTTCGGTTTCATGCCGCAAGGTCAAGATAACTGATCACGACTTAATCAACCGAATGCGAGGCGGATTATTTGCCTGAAAAATAAACAAACTGTGTGGATAAATCCAGCGTTTTCAAGCTCTGACAGCGGCCGAACCGGGTGACCGCCATGGCGGCATAAGGGTCGGACCGCCGAAATAAAAACCCTGCATGCAGTCGATTCCCATGTCGATCAGGAAGGCCGCGTCCTCGGCCGATTCGACGGAATCCGCCACGGTGAACATGTCGAAGTGATGGGCAATCGATTGCAGGGCGCGGGCCAGCACCTGATTGTCGCGCTGAGTCGCGATCTCTCGGATGAATTGGCCGTCGATCTTGATCATGTCGAAACAGAAGTCGCGCAGGTAACGGAACGAGGTATAGCCCGAGCCGAAATCGTCCAGCGCGAAACTGACGCCATGGGATTGCAACTCTCGCATGAAGGGGCCGACCACTTCCGGCATGCCCATCGCCGAGGTCTCGGATATCTCGAAGATCAGCCGCTCGGCCAGGCTTGGGTCATGGCCGATTCCGTCGCGGACCATGCGCATCCATGTCGGATAGCCGATCGAGCGCGCCGACATATTGATCGACAGCCGGATCGAGGCATCTTCGGCCAGCGTCTTCAGTCCCAGATCCAGCGCAAGGCAGTCGATCTGGCGGCCCAGCTCGGTCGTCTCGGCCAGATGCATGAAATCATGCAGCGGCACGACCCGCCCGGTTTCATCGATGATTCGGATCACCCCTTCATGAAAGGCGGCGCGGCCGAGGCGATCGGATTGCACCACCGGCTGATAGGCCAGAACCGCATCCCCGCGCGCGACGGCACGGCGCACGGTCGCCATCGTCATGCGCGATTGCTGATCGACCATGTAATCCAGCGGAGAGCCGAATTCCTGTCGATGGTCCAAGTGATCTGTCATGCGCTGCCTCCTGTCTTCGGCGGAAGTCTGGCGATGATCTCCTAACATCGGGTAAAACCGGGCAGGTTTCTCGACTCGAGGTTAATGGATGATGACCGAAGGCACGCGCTGCGGCTGGTGCGGAAGCGATCCGCTTTATGTGGCCTATCATGACGAGGAATGGGGCGTCCCCGAGCGCGACCCCCGCGCGCTATGGGAAAAGCTGGTGCTGGACGGGTTTCAGGCGGGCCTTAGCTGGATCACCATCCTGCGCAAACGCGACGCCTTCCGCGAGGTTTTCGAAGACTTCGACCCCGAGCGTGTCGCCCGCTGGGGGGAACCCGAAATCGTCCGCGCCCTGCAGAACCCCGGCATCATCCGCCATCGTGGCAAGATCGAGGCCACCGTCACCGGCGCGCGCGCCTATCTGGAGATCGAGGCGAATGAGGGGTTTTCGCCCTTCATCTGGTCCTTTGTCGGTGGTCAGCCGCTGCAGCAGACCCGCGCCAGCCTTGCCGAGGTTCCGACCAAGACCCCGGAATCCGAGGCCATGGCCAAGGAGTTGAAGAAGCGCGGCTTCAAGTTCTGCGGCCCGGTCATCACCTATGCCTTCATGCAGGCCTGCGGGCTGGTCAACGACCACATCGCGACCTGCCCAAGCCACGCAAGGGTCAGGGCGCTGTCGCCTGTCTGATCAGCGCCTTGGCCACGTCCGAGGACCAGTCCGCACCGCCGATCAGCCGGGCGATCTCATTGCCGTCGCGATCGATCAGCACGGTCACCGGCATGCCCATCACACCCATTTCCCGCGCCAGCGTCTGGCGTGGGTCCAGAAGGACCGGCAGGTTTTCCACCTTGGCCTCGGTCAGGAATTTCTTGATCGCGGGCGGCGGGTTATGGCCCGCGGCAATGGCCACGACCTGAAAATCCTCGCCGCCCAGTTCAGCCTGCAACGCGTCGAGCGAGGGCATCTCCTCGCGGCAGGGGGCGCACCAGGTGGCCCAGAAGTTCAGAAGCACGACCTTGCCGCGATAATCCTTCAGCGAATGCGTGCCGCCATCGGGATCGGTGAAGGTGGTTTCCGGCACCGGGGTCGCGTCGGTCTGGGCAAGTTTCGCAAGGCCCCCGTCATGCGCGGCCTTCCAGTCGATTTCTCCGCCGAAGGCCGGGTTTGCACCAATCAGCAGTGCCGTATAAAGAACCAGCGAACGCAGCATTCCACCCCCCGAAGGACCAGCCATGACCGAGCAGCCCGCCAGCACCGCCAACCAGATGTGGGGTGGACGTTTTGCCGCCGGTCCGGACGCGATCATGGAGGCGATCAATGCCTCGATCGGGTTCGACCAGCGGCTCTATGCCCAGGACATCCGGGGCAGCCGCGCCCATGCGGCGATGCTTGCCGCACAAGGCATCATCAGCACTAGCGATGCCGAGGCGATCGGGGAAGGGCTTCTCACGGTCTTGTCAGAGATCGAGAAGGGCGGCTTCCCGTTTTCGACCGCGCTGGAAGACATTCACATGAATGTGGAATCGCGCCTGAAAGAGATCATCGGCGAACCGGCGGGCCGGCTGCACACCGCGCGCTCGCGCAATGATCAGGTGGCGACCGATTTCCGGCTGTGGGTGCGCGACCAATGCGATGCGACGATTGAGGGCCTTGATGCGCTGATCCGGGCGGCGCTGGGTCAGGCCGAGAAGGGTGCGGATTGGGTCATGCCCGGTTTCACCCATCTGCAGACCGCGCAGCCGGTGACCTGGGGCCATCACATGATGGCCTATGTCGAGATGTTTGGCCGCGATCTGTCGCGCTTCCGCGATGCGCGCAAACGCATGAACGAATCCCCCCTTGGCGCGGCGGCGCTGGCCGGGACGGGCTTCCCCATCGACCGCCATGCGACCGCTGCGGCACTGGGCTTTGACCGGCCGATGGCGAACAGCTTGGACGCCGTCAGCGGCCGCGATTTCGCGCTGGAATACCTGTCGAGCGCCGCGATCTGTGCCGTTCACCTGTCGCGTCTGGCTGAAGAGCTGGTGATCTGGTCCTCGGCACAGTTCCGCTTTGTCACCATGTCGGATCGCTTCTCGACCGGTTCGTCGATCATGCCGCAGAAGAAGAACCCCGATGCCGCCGAACTGATCCGCGCCAAGATCGGGCGGATTCTGGGCGCGGCCGTGGCGCTGTTCGTGGTGATGAAGGGCCTGCCGCTGGCCTATTCCAAGGACATGCAGGAAGACAAGGAACAGGTCTTTGACGCCGCAGACAACCTGATGCTGGCACTGGCCGCGATGACCGGGATGCTGTCGGATCTGACCGCCAACCGCGACCGGCTGGAAGCGGCGGCGGGCTCGGGCTTCTCGACCGCGACCGATCTGGCCGATTGGCTGGTGCGCGAGGCGGGACTGCCCTTCCGCGACGCCCACCATGCCACCGGCGCGCTGGTCGCCATGGCCGAGAAATCGGGCGTCGACCTGCCGGAACTGACGCTGGAGCAGATGCAGTCGGTCAACCCGGCGATCACCGCGGATATCTTCAACGTGCTGGGCGTGCATAACTCGGTCGCCTCGCGCATGTCCTATGGCGGGACCGCACCCGCGCAGGTCCGCGCCCAGATCGCGCGCTGGAACGAACTGCTTGGGGAGAAAGCATGAGCCAAACCCTTCTGCTGGCGCTGTTCGCGCTGATGCTGGCGACGCTGGCCGCTTGTGGCGTGGACGGGCCGCCGACGCGCCCCGAGCCCGCACCCGAGCCGGGCTTCCATGTCAGCGGCGAGGCGCGGGTCGGTGTCACCACCTCGCTCTAAGCTGACGCCCCTGCGGCTGGTCTGGCTGGGACTGGCCGTTCTGGGCGCGGCTGTCGCGCTTTGGCGGGGCGAGGCTTTGTGGTCGGGCGCACGCGGGACCGAGATCATGGCGCAGATCGCATTGGCGATCTGGTGCTTGATCGAAACCATGGTGCGCCGCAACTGGCTGGCCTTTCTGACCATCCCGGCACTGGCGCTGGGAATCGGCTGCGCGCTGCCGCTTTATCTTTTCATCCGCTCTCGCAGGATCACCTGATGGACCATTTCAACTACGTGGACGGCGTTCTTCATGCCGAGGACGTGCCCCTGACCCGCATCGCAGCCGAGGTCGGCACTCCGGTCTATGTCTATTCGACCGCCACCCTGACGCGTCACTTCAAGCTGTTCCAGCAGGCGCTGGACTGGACGGATCATCTGGTCTGCTTCGCGGTCAAGTCGAACTCGAACCTGGCCGTGCTGAAGCTGCTGGGCGATCTGGGCGCGGGGATGGATATCGTCTCGGCCGGTGAATACGCGCGGGCCAAGGCGGCAGGCGTGCCGGGCGAGCGGATCGTGTTTTCCGGCGTCGGCAAGACGGCTGCGGAAATGCGCATGGCGCTGGAAGGCGGCATCCGCCAGTTCAACGTCGAATCCGAGCCCGAGATGGAGTTGCTGTCGCAGGTCGCCAGCAGCATGGGCGTGACCGCGCCCATCGCGGTGCGCGTCAACCCCGACGTGGACGCCAAGACCCATGAGAAGATCGCGACCGGGAAATCGGAAAACAAGTTCGGCATCCCCATCGCCAAGGCCCGCGAGGTCTATGCCCGCGCAGCAGCGCTGCCGGGGATCGAGGTCGTCGGCATCGACATGCATATCGGCAGCCAGCTGACCGATCTGGAGCCTTACCGCCAAGCCTATGCCAAGATGGCCGAGCTGACCCGCGCGCTGCGGGCGGATGGGCACGATATCCGTCGCCTCGACATGGGCGGCGGCCTTGGCATCCCCTATCGCCGCGACAATAACGCGCCGCCCTTGCCGATCGAATACGGTCAGGTGATCCGCGACGCGGTGGGCGATCTGGGCTGCGAGATCGAGATCGAGCCGGGCCGCAATATCTCGGGCAATGCGGGTATCCTGCTGTCCTCGGTGATCTATCTGAAAGAAGGCGAGGGCCGCGATTTCCTGATCCTTGACGCAGCGATGAACGACCTGATTCGTCCGGCCATGTATTCGGCCCATCACGACATCGTTCCGGTGGTCGAGCAGGCTCCGGGCGCGCCTGTCGCGCCCTATGACGTGGTCGGCCCGGTCTGCGAGACCGGCGACACCTTTGAGAAGGCGGTGGAACTGCCCGGTCTTGGGGCAGGGGATCTGGTCGCGCTGCGTTCCGCGGGGGCATATGGCGCGGTGATGGCCTCGGAATACAATTCCCGGCCGCTGGTGCCCGAGGTTCTGGTGAACGGGGATCAATTCGCCGTCATTCGTGCAAGACCGACGCTTGAGGAAATGCTGGGACGCGATACCATCCCGGAATGGCTGTAACCGTTCCATCCTGCGATGCTGCTGCCGGGGGGCTCCTCCCCCCGGCCCCCCTTGGGGTATTTCCGAAACGAAGAAATACGGGTCTTGCCGATGCACGGTCCTGATCCCCTTCATGTGCGGCGGGCGGTCGAACTGACCCGCGCCGGCATGTGGTGGGAACAACTGGCGCATGCCTTCTGGCCATTGACGGTGATTTTGGCGTTGGCGCTGGCGGCTTTGGCCTTTGGCGCGACCGAACTGGTGTCGTCGCGGGCGCTGTTCTGGATCATGCTGGGACTGGCATTGGCGGTGGTTGTCGCTGCTGTCTGGGGTCTCAGGCGATTCCGGCGGCCCACGCGTGAGGCGGCGCGGGCACGGGTCGATGCCGAATTGCCGGGGCGGCCGCTTTCGGCCCTGCGCGATGAAGTCGCGATCGGGGCTGAGGATGAGGGCGCATTCGCGCTGTGGCGCGCGCATCAGGCGCATATGCGCGATCAGGCCCGTGCCGCGCGCATGGTGATCCCGGATGCCCGGCTGCGCTGGCGCGATCCGATGGCCTTGCGGCTGGTCGGGCTGATCGCCGTGGCAATGACGCTGATCTTTGCGCCTTCGGGGCGCATTGGGCAGGGTATCGCGGCGCTTGGCGCGACCTTCCGCCCGGCACCGATGGCCGGGCCGGATCTGGGGGCCGCGCCCTCATGGGAGGGCTGGGCCGAGCCGCCCGCCTATACGCGGCGACCAACGATCTATCTGAACGCGCTGCCCGAGGGCGATGCGCTGGAACTGCCGCAGGGCTCGCGGCTGAGTTTCCGTTTCTATGGCGAAGGGATCGCCTTTTCGCAAAGCATTGGCGCGGCGCTGCCGGACACGGCCGCCTCGGCAGCCGAGCTTGCGGCCGAGCATAGCGGGCTGGTCGAGATAGCCGGGCGGCAATTCCCGATTACCGTCATTCCCGATGCCGCGCCCAGGGTCGAGCCGGTCGTCGCGCCTGACCGCCGCGCCGATGGGCGCTTCATCCAGCCCTTTGCCGCCAGCGACGACAATGGCGTCGTGTCCGGGCAGGCGCAGATCGCACTGGACATGGGCAGGATCGACCGCCGCTTTGGGTTGGGCACTACGCCCGAGGCACGTGACCCTGTCGCGGTGGAACTGCCCCTGCCAGCCAGCGGCAATCGCAAGAACCTGCGCGGGCAGCTGGTCACCGATCTGTCGCGTCACCCTTGGGCCAACCTGCCGGTCACGGTGACGCTGGAGGTGGTGGACGGTATCGGACAGAAGGGAGTCTCAGCTCCGGTTGCGATGGTCCTGCCGGGGCGGCGCTTCTTCGACCCACTGGCTGCCTCATTGATCGAGCAGCGGCGCGATCTGCTGTGGTCGCGCGAGAACGCCCCGCGGGGTGCGCAATTGCTGCGTGCGATCAGCTGGCAGCCCGAGGAATTCATGGACCCGGCTTTGGCCGAGGGGCTGCGCGGCGCCATCGGCACGCTGGAGGCCGGTCCGCTGACCGAAGAGGCCCGCAACAAGCTGGCGCAGGTGCTGTGGGATGCGGCCGTCGCCCTTGAGGATGGCGGGCTGGCTGACGCGCTGGAGCGCATGCAGCAGGCGCAGGAGCGTCTGTCCGAGGCCATCCGCAATGGTGCCAGCCCCGATGAGGTGCAGCGCCTGATGGATGAGCTGCGCGAGGCGACCGAGGCCTATACCGACATGCTGGCCCAGCAGGGTCAGGACCCGTCCGAGAAGTTCGACCGCTCGGGGCAGCAGGGTCAGCAGATCACCGGCGACCAGATCCAGCAGATGATGGATGAAATCCAGCGCCTGATGAACGAGGGCCGGATGGCCGAAGCGCAGCAGCTGCTGGAGCAGTTCAACCGCATGATGCAGAACATGCGGGTGACACAGGGCCAGGGCGGCGAAGGGCAGGGGCGGCAGCGGCCGATGGACCGCCTGTCCCAGACCCTGCGCGACCAGCAGAAGCTGGCCGATGAGGCCATGCGCCAGATGCAGGACCAATACGGCCAGTGGCAGCCCGACGGCGAGAATGGTCAGGGCGGCAGCGACAGTCAGGAACTGGCTGATCGCCAACGACAATTGCGCGAAGATTTGGGCCGTCAGCGCGGCTTGATGCCCGGACGCGGCACCCCCGAGGGGGATCAGGCGCGGCGCAGTCTGGACGATGCCGGCCGTGCCATGGAAGAAGCCGAACAGGCGCTGCGCGACGGTGATGCTTCGGGCGCGATGGAGCGTCAGGCGCAGGCTATCCAGGACATGCGCGACGGCATGCGTGCCCTTGGCGAGATGAGCAACCAGAACCAGCAGCAGGGACAGGACGGTCAGCCCCAGCCGGGCGGGCAGGAGGGCGGGCCCGAAGGCCCCTCGACCGAGGGGAACGGCCAGCGCGGTCTGGCCGACGATTTCCGCAATCAGCCCGAGGTCGATCCCTTGGGGCGCTCGACGGCGGGCAATGGCGGCTCGATCAGCACCGGCGAGCCTTTGGCCGAGGGGACCGATCCCTCGCGCCGCGCCCGCGATCTGCAGGACGAGATCCGGCGTCGCAGCGGCGAACGCGAGCGGCCGCGCGATGAGCGCGACTACCTCGACCGGTTGCTTGACAATTTCTGAGCCTATTCGCCGGTGATGGCACCGCGCAGGGTCATTGCCCGGTCATGCAGCCAGATCCGGCCGCGGTCGATCTGTTGGCGCCATTCCGGTGCGGATTCGGCAGCAGGGGGGACGGCCATATAGGCGGCCAGCAGTCCAAAGGCCAGCAGGATGGCCAATCCGAAACCTGCCGCATAGCCTCGGCGCGGCTGGGCTGCGGCTGGGGGCGTCGGGGTTGGCGCAGCCGTCCTGACCGGTTCGGGCGCGACGACCGGCGCAGGTTGATCGACCAACGCGGGCTTGCGCATCAGCGTTGCGGCAAGGCGCTCGGCATCGGGCAGGCCGGGTTTTTCGGGCGGGGTGGGTTCCGCTGTCGGCTCGACGGGGGCTGCCACCTTGGGTTCGGGCGGTTCTTCAGGCGCAATCGGTTCGCCGGGCAGAATGACGGTTGCGACCGGCCATTCAATATCCTCGGCCGGGGGCAGGGATGCGCCGGGAAGCGGGGCCGAAGGGGCCGCCACCTGTATCGCAGCGCGGTCCACGGGCGGCTTGACGGATTCGGCGGCGCGTGCGGACAGCTCGCGCGCGGTTTCCTCGCGCAGGATCGCCAGCACCGATTCGTGCAGCGGACGGTTCAGCGCCGGACGCGCGGCGGCGTCATAGGCCGGGGCCTCGGGCTGCGCTTTTGGCGCGGGCTGGGGCGTGGACAAAAGGGCCGCATCGCCCGATTGGTGCCAGACATGGCTGCAGGCCGAACATTCCACCTCGCGGCCCGCTGTGGGAATCACCGATTCAGGGATCTCGTATTGGGCTCCGCAACGGGGGCAGGTCAGGCGCATTCAATCGTCTTTCTTGGCCGGTCTTGGCAGGGCGTGCATCTCGCATTCGGTGCCGGACTGTTCTATCAAGCCGCGAACCGCGCGCCAAGCAGCCCGGAGAAAAGGGAGTCCCCAAGTGATCGAGATGCAGAATCTGTCCTTTGGCTATGGCGCAAGCGAACCGCTGCTGGCGGACATGTCGCTGTCCCTGCAGCCGGGGTCGTTTCATTTCCTGACCGGGCCTTCAGGCTCGGGCAAGACGACCTTCCTGCGGCTGTGCTATGCGGACCTGCTGCCGCGTTCGGGGCGGATGATTGCATTCGGGCAGGACGTCAGCCAGCTGTCCCGCGACGGGATCGCCGCGCTGCGCCGCAAGGTGGGCGTCGTCCATCAGGACCCGCAATTTCTGGATCACATGCCGGTCGCCGACAATATCGCGCTGCCCCAGATCGTTGCGGGCGGACCGGTGGACACGGATGTGATCCGCGACCTTCTGGACTGGGTGCAACTGCGCCAGCACGGGGGGGCGCTGCCGCCGTCACTTTCGGGCGGCGAAAGGCAGCGCGCGGCGCTGGCCCGCGCCGTCATCATGACGCCCGAACTGGTCATCGCGGATGAGCCCACCGGGAACCTTGACTGGGAGATGTCGATGCGGCTTCTCGATCTGCTGATCGAATTCAATCAGGCGGACAAGGCCGTGCTGTTCGCGACCCATGACCTGAACCTGATCCGCGCCGCCAAGCAGCGCGTGCAGGCGCGGGTGCTGCGGATCGCCGGGAAACGGCTGCAACTTGCGGGGGCGGACCTGTGAAACACGGCGAACTGAAATCCCTAGACCTTGCGGCGCTGTGGCAGGGACTGCGCAGGCCGGACCCGATGGGCACCGACCGGGTGGTGCCGCCGACCGGCATCACCGCGCAGCTGACGGTCTTTGCCGCAGCGGCGATGGCGTTTCTGGCGGTCTTTGCGCTGGCTTTGGCGCTGGCCACGGGCCGTCTGGCCGAGCGTTGGTCCCATGAACTGGCCCAGACGGTGACCGTACGCATTTCCGCTCCGACCGAGCAGATGGACCAGCAGACCGCCACCGTGATGGAGGTGCTGCGCACCACGCCCGGCATCGCCGATGCCAAGCAATTGCCCGATTCCGAGGTCGAGAAGCTGCTGGAACCGTGGTTCGGCCCCGATGTCCCCGTCGAGGTCCTGCCGATCCCGCGCCTGATCGAGGTCAGCGAGGCGGGCGAAGGCTTCGACGCCGAGGCGCTGCGCCTGCGCCTGCAGGGCGAGGCGCCCGGTGCGGTGCTGGACGACCACACCCGCTGGCGCGAGCCGCTGGTCCGGGCTGCGGGCCGACTGCGGGTGCTGGGGCTGGTGTCGCTGCTGCTGATCGCCGCGACCTCGGGGGCGATGATCACGCTGGCGGCCAAGGCCGCGCTGGCGGCGAACGGGCAGGTGATCCGCGTGCTGCGCCTGATCGGGGCGCGCGACATCACCATCGCCACCGCCTTTGTGCGCCGTTTCACCCGGCGTGCGGCGGCGGGCGCGGCCATTGGCACGGTTCTGGGGATGATCGCGATCTGGGCTTTGCCCTCGGTCGACGAAGCGGGCGGCTTCCTGACCGGTCTCGGTTTTCAGGGCTGGGGCTGGCTGTGGCCGGTGCTGATCCCGCTGGCGGCAGGGCTGATCGGCTTTGTGGCCACCCGCTCGGCCGCGCTGCGCATGCTGCGTGAGGTGCGCTGATGAACCCGTATCAACCCGGCCCGGTCAACATCCTGACCTGGGTGCGGACGGTGATCTTTTACATCTACGCGGTTCTGGCGACCGCGATGGTCGGCATCATCGGCTTGCCGCGCACGCTGTTTGACGCCTCTCATGCCGAGCGTGTCGGCGAACGCTGGCTGAAGCTGCTCATGGGTGGCGCGCGGGTCATCTGCGGCATCCGCGTCGAGTTTCGCGGCACGCCGCCTGCCGGCGATCTGCTGATCGCGGCCAAGCATCAAAGCTTTCTGGACATCTTCGCCATCGCCAAGGCCTGCCCGCGCCGCGCCTTCGTGATGAAGCGCGAGGTGATGAAGGTCCCGGTCGTCGGCTATTTCGCCCGCAAGGTCGGCTGCATCCCGATCGACCGCGCGCGCGGCAAGGACGCCCTGCGCCAGATCATTTCCGAGGTGAAAGCCGCCCATCACAGCCCGCGCGGGCTGGGTCAACTGATCTTCTACCCCGAGGGCACCCGCACGAAACCCGGCACCACTGTCCCCTACAAGCCGGGCGTCGTGGTGATCCAGCGCGAGACCGGCCTGCCGATCGTCCCCGTCGCCGTCAATTGCGGCATGTTCTGGCCCAAGCGCGGTTTTCCGATCCGCAGCGGCACGGCGGTAGTGGAGTTCCTGCCGGCGATTCCGGCGGGCGACCGCTCGGAACGGGTGCTGTCGATGCTGACCGAACAGATCGAGGGCACCAGCATGGGCCTGTTCGACGCGGCGGGCGGTCAGGCGGTGCTGACCGACAGCTGACCGATCGGTCATTGCACCGGCGGGATCGGCTTCCTATCTCGGACGAACCCCGGTCGCATCCGCGACTGGAACCTTCTTTCAGACCGCAGGAACCGCAAGCGCCCGGCCATGCCGATGCGTGCCCTTCCCCGGTCCGGTTCAAGACAGCAGGAGGGCGGCATGAGCGCCATCATCGAGATCGACCATCTCTCCAAGCGCTATGGCAGCGGCACGGCGGCACTGAACGATGTGTCCCTGAACATCGAAGAGGGCGAGATTCTGGCCCTGTTGGGTCCGAACGGCGCGGGCAAGACCACGATGATCTCGATCATCTGCGGGCTGGTCCGGCCCACCGGCGGCACGGTCCGCGTCGGCGGCCATGACATCCGCACCGACTGGCGCGCGGCGCGCAAGCTGATCGGCCTTGTCCCGCAGGAAATCCTGCTGGAACCGTTCGAGACGGTGCTGGACTGCGTGCGCTTTACCCGCGGCCTTTACGGCGAAGGCCCCGATGAGGCCTATGTCGAACAGCTGCTGCGCAGCCTTGCCCTGTGGGACAAGCGCGACGCCAAGACGCGCGAGCTGTCGGGCGGCATGAAGCGCCGGGTGCTGATCGCCAAGGCGCTGTCGCACCGGCCCAAGGTCCTGTTCCTTGACGAACCCACCGCAGGCGTCGACGTGACGCTGCGCCGCGAGATGTGGCAGGTCGTGCGCGAGCTTTCGGCGCAGGGCGTGACCGTCATCCTGACCACGCATTACCTTGAAGAAGCCGAGGACATGGCCGACCGCATCGGCGTCATCAACAAGGGCGAACTTCTGCTGGTCAAACCCAAGGCCGAGCTGATGGGTGAATTCGGCAAGAAACACCTGACCATCGACCTGTACGAGCCCTTGGCCGAACTGCCCGAGGACCTGTCCGAACGCGGGCTGACGCTCAGCGAGGACGGGCTGCAACTCGGCTACGGCTATGACACCAAATCCGCCCGCACCGGCATTGCCCGGCTGCTGGGCGATCTGACGCGCCACGGCATCGCGGTGCGCGACGTGGCCACCAAGCAAAGCAATCTTGAGGAAATCTTCATGTCCCTTGTCGAGGACAAGCCCGAGGAGGTCCGCGCATGAACTGGCAATCCGTCCGCGCCGTCTTTGGCCATGAGATGGCGCGCTTCTTCCGCACGATCTGGCAGTCGCTGGCCTCGCCGGTCCTGTCCACGGTGCTGTATTTCGTCGTCTTCGGCGCAGCGATCGGTGGGCGCATCCAGTCGGTCGAGGGGGTCGCCTATGGTGCCTTCATCGTGCCGGGGCTGATGATGCTTACCGTGCTGCAGCAATCGGTCAGCAATGCCAGCTTCGGCATCTATTTCCCGAAATTCTCGGGGACGATCTATGAATATCTGGTCGCGCCGACCGGCTGGATCGAGGTCACTCTGGGCTTTGTCGGGGCCGCTGCCACGAAGGCGGTGATGATCGCACTGGTGATCCTGTTGACCAGCTTCTGGTTCAACGGCGTCCATATCGCGCATCCGTTCTGGATGGTGGCGTTCCTTGTGCTGACGGCGCTGGCGTTTTCGCTGCTGGGCTTCATCATCGGGCTTTGGGCGAAAAGCTTCGAGCAGTTGCAGATCGTGCCGATGATGGTGATCACGCCGCTGGTCTTCCTTGGCGGGGCCTTCTACTCGGCCTCGATGCTGCCCCCCTTCTGGGAGGGCGTGGCCAAGCTGAACCCGGTGCTTTACCTGATCTCGGGCTTCCGCTGGAGCTTCTTTGATCTGGCCGACGTGCCGGTGGGCCTGTCGCTGGCCGCCGTGGGGGTGATGATTGCGGTTTGCCTGATCGCGATCCGCTGGATCTTCCTGACCGGCTGGCGGCTGCGGGAATAACCGCCCAAGTCACGCAATCGCCACGGTTTCGCAGCATCATCGTCACGCCTTACCCCTAGCAGAGGCGGGTCGATTTCTTGCCAAGGAACCTACCCGATGCGTCTTTGTCTTGCCTTGTTGTCCTGCGCCGTGGCCCTTCCCGCCACCGCGCAGGAACAGACCTTTCCCGCCCGCCTTGCCGGTCATGCCGTGTTGCCCGCCCTGACCATGACCACGCCGCCCGCAGACGCGCCACGCGACCTGTGGGTGTCGGGCAAGTTCACCGGCAAGACCCGTATCGACGCCCCGATGAGTGTCGAGGGCGATACCGGCAAAGCTTATGGCAACCACGGAACCGGGATCAGGCTGCCCTTTATCGGCCAGCCGGTGCAGGGCATGTCGGGCTTTGCCATGAACCGGGCCGAGGATGGCAGCTGGTTCACGCTGACCGACAATGGCTTCGGGACCAAGCTGAACAGCCCCGATGCGATGCTGTTCTTTCACCGCATGTCGCCCGACTTTGCGACCGGTGCCGTCACGCGCAATGAGACCGTCTTCCTGCGCGATCCCGATCGCAAGGTTCCCTTCCGCATCGCCAATGAGGCGACCGACAGCCGCTATCTGACCGGCGCGGATTTCGATCCCGAAAGCATCCAGTATCGCGACGGCGACATCTGGATCGGCGACGAATTCGGCCCTTGGTTGATCCGTGTCAGCCGTGACGGCCGCGTGCTGGACGTCTTCGCGACCAAACTGGATGGTGAGCTGCTGACCGGCCCCGACACTGCCGGAACCGCCGTTCCCGCCCAGCCCGGCAAGGATTTCCGTGTCCAGCGCTCGGGCGGCTATGAGGGGATGGCCCTGCAACCCGAGACGGGCCTGCTATGGGCCATGCTGGAAAAACCGCTTCTGGGCGCAGATGGCCAGCCCGAGGGCGACTTCCTGCGCGTGATGACCTTTGATCCGGCCAAATCGGATTGGACCGGCGACAGCTACCGCTTCAAGCTGGCCGAGGGCGCGACGGCGATCGGGGATTTCAACTTCATCGATGATACCCGCGCGCTGGTGATCGAGCGCGACAATGGCGAAGGCGACGCCGCCCGCGCCTGCGCCGAAGGGGTGGATGTCGCCACCTGCTATCCTCTGCCTGCCCGCGTGAAGAACATCGTTCTGGTCGATACCACCAGCGTCGACGATCAAGGCTTCATCCGCCGCATCGGTCATGTGAACCTGCTCGACATCACCGATCCCGAGGGCAAGGCGCTGCCGGGCCACAAGCCTGAACAGGGGAATTTCACCTTCCCGTTCTTCACCATCGAGGATGTGGCGCGCGTCGATGACAGCCACATCATGGTCGCCAATGACAACAACCTGCCCTATTCGGGCGGGCGCGAGATCGGGCGCGCGGCGGATAACGAATTCATCCTGCTGTCCGTGCCCGAACTGCTGGCGGCGAAGTAAGGCGTTATGCCGGGGCTGCCACGCATTGCTGTGTGGCGGCCTCATCCATGGTGTCGATCAGGGTGGCATCGTCACCCTTGCTCCACCATTCCAGCGCGCCCGAGACATAGCGCGCCCCCGAGGCTGATACGGTCGAGACAAAGATGCGGCTTGCACCAGCCACGGGCACAAGGGCCAGACTGTTTTCGCCCGCATTGATGTAGCGCACCTCAAAGGGCGCACCGCCATTGCAGGAATAACGGGAGGTGATCGTCTCGGCCTTGACGCCGGCATCAAGCGGCAGGGTCAGGTCCTCGGCCAGCAGCGGCGTGGACAGGGCCAGCAGGGCAACGGTCGTGCGGATCATGTCGGAGCTCTTCATCAGCGGCACAGCCGGGTTTGCGGGTCCAGCTTCACGTATTCGCGGGCCGAGATCTTGTGCATCTCCAGCGAGTGTTTCCATTCGCTGTTCCATTTCCGCAGGATGCCGTTGCGGTAATAGCGCGCCATCAGCTGGTCGACGATCGGCGGAATGATCTTGGTGCCCGGAATACGCGGAGCGTGGAAGCCCACGGTCGCGCCGCGGCCAAGGCAGGCATTGGGCATGGTGATGTACATCGTGCAGGCCGAACGACAATAGCCGCGGATCTCGACCGGGCGGCCGCTGGCGACCAGTTTCTCGCGATGCTGCATGGTCTGGACGACATTGCCGCCCTTGTTGTTCATGATGACGATGGGCTTGTCATTCGTGCGAGCCTGCGCCCCCGGCACGGTCAGCATGGACAGCGTCAGAAACATTGCAAGGCAGGCAAAAATCCGGTTCATCTGGGCGTGCATCCTGTTCATCACTCACTTGGGCATATGCCCTTCCGAACGCACAAGACGAAATGACGTTCCGGTGTGCGTGCAAGACTTCGCTCAAGCCGCTTAACAATGCTCCCCAGTCGGACTATATCGCCCGCCATGAGCCAGAACCCGCCCCTGTTGCGCCCCGATCTAGCCCCCAGCCCGATCTTCGACACCACGCGAAGGGCAGGGCAGCCCACTATTGGCATGGTCAGCCTTGGCTGTCCCAAGGCGCTGGTGGACAGCGAACGCATCCTGACGCGCCTGCGCGCCGAGGGTTATGCGATCAGCCCGGACTACAAGGGCGCGGGCGCGGTGATCGTGAACACCTGCGGTTTCCTTGACAGTGCCAAGGCCGAATCCCTGCAAGCCATTGGCGAGGCGCTGGCCGAAAACGGCAAGGTCATCGTCACCGGCTGTCTGGGCGCCGAGCCTGAATACATCACCGGCGCGCACCCTTCGGTGCTGGCGGTGACCGGCCCGCAGCAATATGAGCAGGTGCTGGACGCCGTGCATGGCGCGGTGCCGCCGTCGCCCGATCCGTTCGTGGACCTGCTACCCGCGTCGGGCGTCAAGCTGACCCCGCGCCATTACAGCTATCTGAAGATTTCCGAAGGCTGCAACCACGCCTGCAAGTTCTGCATCATTCCCGACATGCGCGGGAAACTGGTCAGCCGCCCCGCCCATGCCGTCATCCGCGAGGCCGAAAAGCTGGTCGAGGCGGGCGTGCGCGAATTGCTGGTCATCTCGCAGGATACCTCGGCCTACGGACTTGATCGCAAGTTTGAAACCGAACGCGGCCACCGCGCCCATATCACCGATCTGGCCCGCGATCTGGGCGGCTTGGGCGCTTGGGTGCGGCTGCATTACGTCTATCCCTATCCGCATGTCCGCGACCTGATCCCGCTGATGGCCGAAGGGCTGGTGCTGCCCTATCTGGATATTCCCTTCCAGCATGCCCATCCGGATGTGCTGAAACGCATGGCCCGCCCGGCGGCTGCGGCCAAGACGCTGGATGAAATCGTCGCATGGCGCTCGGCCTGCCCGGACATCACCCTGCGCTCGACCTTCATCGTCGGCTATCCCGGCGAGACCGAGGAAGAATTCCAGACCCTGCTGGATTGGCTGGACGAGGCGCAACTGGATCGCGTCGGCTGCTTCCAATATGAAAACGTCAAAGGCGCACGGGCCAATGACCTGCCCGACCATGTGCCCGCCGAGGTCAAGCAGGACCGTTGGGACCGTTTCATGGAAAAGGCGCAGGCGATCTCGGAGGCCAAGCTGGCCGCCAAGGTCGGCAGCCGCATCGACGTGATCGTCGACAGCGTCGATGCCGATGGCGCGACCTGCCGGACCAAGGCCGATGCCCCGGAAATCGACGGCAACCTGTTCATCGACGAGGGATTCGAGGATCTGACCCCCGGCGACATCGTCAGCGTGACCGTCGATGAGGCAGGCGAATATGACCTGTGGGGCAAGCTCTGATCAATCGCGGGGGCCGGGCATTGAAGCCTTTCCCCCTGCGTGCGCCTGCCTTAACACTTGTGCCGGAACAGCAGGATTAAAGGCAGGCGAATGAACTGGGACCCCAACGGCAAGCCTCGCAAACCGGATTTTCTGGGCATTGGCGCGCAGAAAGCCGGAACGACCTGGCTGTCGCAGATGCTGGGCCAGCACCCTCAGATCTGGACGCCGCCGTTCAAGGAAGTGCAGTTCTTCAACCACCGTTTCGTCGAAGAACATCGCCAATGGCTGCCCTGGCATTACAAGCGGGCCAAGCTGAACCTGCAGAAACGCTATGATGCCAAGGGCGAGGACATGCCCGAGGAACTGGGCAACTATCTTGAACGGGTCACGCGTGAGCCGATGTTCACCAACCACTGGTACAAGACCGTCTTTGCCCCGGCCCCCGAGGGTACGCGTACGCTGGACGTGACCCCGGAATATTCGACCCTGCCTGCTGAAGGCGTGGATTTCGTGGCGAAATTCCTGCCCGAGGCCAAGTTCATCTATATCATCCGCCATCCGGTTGATCGGGCGATCTCGCAGCTAAAGATGAACCTTGTGCGCGGGCGACGCAAACCTGCCTCGGTCGAGGATTGGCTGGCCGAGGTCGAGGACCCGGTCCTGACCGATCGCGGCGACTACCAGACCTATGTGCCGCGCTGGAACGCGCATTTCGGTCCCGACCGGTTGCTTTATCTGCCCTTTGGCCTGATCGCGCGCGATCCCTTGGGCGTGCTGCGCAAGGTCGAGACCTTCCTTGGCCTTGAGGCGCATGATTACCGCGACATGGGCAAAAAGGTCTTCGCCTCGGACCGCTCGCTTTCGGTGCCCGATGTGGCGCGGGCCAGGCTGCGCGAGAAGCTGGAGCCGCAATTCGACTTCCTCGACCAGACCTTCGGCAAGGAATTCACCGCGCAGTTCCGCTAGGCTGGCCTTTCCCTTTCGGCGGCGCTGCACTACATAGCCGCCAAACCCATACAGATTTCATTCGAACGAGGAACGATCATGGCCTCCTACCAGTATGTCTATCACATGGACGGAGTGTCCAAGACCTATCCCGGCGGCAAGAAGGTGTTCGAGAACATCCACCTGAACTTCCTGCCCGGCGTCAAGATCGGCGTCGTCGGCGTGAACGGCGCCGGTAAGTCCACCCTGCTCAAGGTGATGGCGGGCATGGACAAGGATTTTCAGGGCGAGGCTTGGGCCGCCAAGGGCGCCAAGGTCGGCTACCTGTCGCAGGAGCCTTACCTTGACCCCGCGCTGAACGTGCGCGCCAACGTCATGGAAGGCGTCAAGGCCAAGCAGGCCAAGCTGGACCGCTATAACGAACTGGCGATGAACTATTCGGACGAGACCGCCGACGAGATGGCGCGTCTGCAGGACGAGATCGACGCCGAGAACCTGTGGGATCTGGACAACCAGGTCGACATCGCGATGGAAGCCCTGCGCTGCCCGCCCGATGACGCCGATGTCGAAACCCTGTCGGGCGGTGAGCGCCGCCGCGTCGCGCTGTGCAAACTGCTGCTTGAAGCGCCCGACATGCTGCTCTTGGACGAACCGACCAACCACCTGGACGCGGAAACGATCGCCTGGCTGCAAAAGCACCTGATCGAATACAAGGGCACGATCCTGACCGTGACCCACGACCGCTACTTCCTCGACGATATCACGACGTGGATCCTTGAACTGGAACGCGGCCGCGGCATCCCGCATGAGGGCAACTATTCCAGCTGGCTGGACGCGAAAGCCAAGCGCATCGCCCAAGAGGCCCGCGAGGACAAGTCCAAGCAAAAGGCCATGGAGAAGGAACTGGAATGGATCCGCGCCGGGGCCAAGGCCCGTCAGGCGAAATCCAAGGCCCGTATCGCCGCCTATAACAAGATGGCCGATGAATCGGTCAAGGAACTGGTCGGCAAGGCCCAGATCGTCATTCCGCACGGCCCGCGCCTTGGCAACAAGGTCATCGAGGTCGAGGGCCTGAAAAAGCACATGGGCGACAAGCTGCTGATCGAGAACCTCTCGTTCAGCCTGCCGCCGGGCGGCATCATCGGCGTGATCGGCCCGAACGGCGCCGGTAAATCGACGCTGTTCAAGATGCTGGTCGGACAAGAGCAGCCCGATGAAGGCACCGTCACCATCGGCGATACCGTCAAGATGTCCTTCGTCGACCAGTCGCGTGACAGCCTCGACCCCAACAAGAACGTCTGGGAAGAGATCTCGGGCGGCGCCGAGATGATCGAACTGGGCGATGCGCAGGTCTCGAGCCGCAACTATGTCGGCTCGTTCAACTTCAAGGGCGGCGACCAGCAGAAGAAAGTCGGCCTGCTTTCGGGTGGTGAACGCAACCGCGTCCACATGGCGAAACTGCTGAAATCCGGCGGCAACCTGCTGCTCCTCGACGAACCGACCAACGATCTGGACGTCGAAACCCTGCAGGCGCTGGAAGCGGCGATCGAGAACTTTGCCGGCTGCGCGATCATCATCTCGCACGACCGCTTCTTCCTTGACCGTCTGTGCACGCATATCCTCGCCTTCGAGGGCGATGCCCATGTCGAATGGTTCGAGGGCAACTTCGAGGATTACGAGGCTGACAAGATCCGCCGCCTTGGCCCGGATTCGGTCGAACCCAAGCGCGTGAAATACAAGAAATTCACCCGCTGATCCGTAGGGTGCGCTTTAGCGCACCTCATACCAAGCAAGGGTGCGCTGAAGCGCACCCTACGCCCCCCGATCCCGGTGCCATGACGAATAGGGCCAATCCGCCGGATCACTGACCAGTCCGTGCCTGACCGGGTTCGTCCAGCAATAGCTGATTGCTGCGGAAAGTTCGGCCTCGTCTCGCAGATGATGTTCCCAGAACCGTCGCTGCCAGATGCCCTTTTCCCGTCGGCGAACATGGCTCGGTCTAAGCCGCCCCGCCGGCAGTCCACGCGAAAACCCAGCCTTGATCGCCGCCCATCGCCCTGAATAGTCGCTGTCGCCTTCGGGCAAGGTCCAGACGGTATGCAGATGATCGGGCAGGATCACGATGGCCTCGATCCTGAAGGGCCGGACCGTCCGCACTTCTCGGAACACCTCGCGCAGCCGGGCGACTTCACGGATCAACAGATCGTCCCCCCGCATCGCCAGACAGGCGGTGAAGAAAATCGATGATCCGGGAATGTCAGGGCGACGATAGGCGGACATGCCGCCCATGCTTGCTCGCCAATCCTTAAAATCCGCCTAACACGCGGGGACGCCGTAGGGTGCGCTTCAGCGCACTGCGATCATGCCCATTCCCAGGGCAGCGTGAACTGGCCCAGGCAATCCGCCACGGCCTTGTCATCCACCGCGCCCTGCCGCGCCAGCCGGGCGACCAGGCCGCGTTTCTTGTCGTCGATCACCTCGAGCACGGTCACGGCCAGACCAGCCTTCTCCAGCGCCTCGCCGTAAACCCGGCGGATGGCAAGCTTGCGCAGGTCAGGCTTGAAGATCTTGCCGACGGCGGTCTTGGGCAGTTCCGACAGGATCTCGATATGTTTCGGGACCGCCGCGCGTTCAGGGATATGGTCGCGGGCATGGGCCAGCAGGTCCTCGGCCGAAACCCCGGCGCCGGGGACCAGTTCGACATAGGCGCAGGGCAGTTCCCCGGCAAAGGCGTCGGGCTGGCCGATCGCCCCGACAAAGGCGACCGCCGGATGCGAGACCAGCGCGTCCTCGATCATCGCGGGGTCGATATTATGGCCGCCGCGGATGATCAGGTCCTTGGCGCGGCCGGTGATCCACAGATAGCCGTCGCCGTCGATCCGTCCCAGATCGCCGGTGCGCAGGAAACGGTCCTCGGCGAAAAGCTCGTGGTTCTTGTCGGCCTCGGTATAGGTCGAGCCCTCATAGACACCGGGGCTGGCGATGCAGATTTCGCCGATCTCATCCGTGGCGCATTCGTGATAGCCCTCGGGGGTGCGGCGCAGGATTCGGACATGGGTATAGGGCAGGGGAATCCCGACCGAGCCCACCTTCTTCAGCCCACCGACCGGATTGCAGGACACCAGACAGGTCGCCTCGGTCAGGCCGTAGCCCTCGGAAATCTCGACCCCGGTCGCGGCCTTGAAGCGGTTGTAAAGCTCGATAGGCAGGGGCGCCGAACCCGAGATCGCCATTTTCAGCGACGACACATCGGCATCGACCGGTTTGCTCATCAGGACCGAGATTGCGGTCGGAACGGTGATCAGGAAGGTCGCTTCCCAGCGCTCGATCAGCTTCCAGAAGTTCTTGAACACGCCTTCGCCGCGATAGCCAGCCGGGGTCGGCATGACCAGCTGCGCCCCGGATGCCACGCAGGACATCAGCACCGGATAGGCCGCAAAGACGTGGAACATCGGCAGCGGGCACATCAGCACGTCCTGATGATCGAACAGCAATGTCGAGCCGAGCCAGCCGTTATAGACCATGCCCGATTGCTTGTGCTGGGCGACCTTGGGTGTGCCGGTGGTGCCACCGGTATGGAAATAGGCGGCGACGCGGTCGTCCTCGGGTTCCTCGAAGATCAGGCGGTTGTGCCGCTGGGCGCTGGCCGCGCCATCGAAATCCAGATACTTCGCCTTGTTCTGGACCGTCAGCTTTGGACGCATGAAGGGGACAACCAGCCGCTTCAGCCCCGACAGGTAGCCGCGCAGATCGACCTGCAGCACGGTCTTGACGTTCGGGGCCAGCGCCACGGCCTCGGCCGCCTTCTGGGCCACGTCGGATTTCGGGAAGGGCTTCAGCGTGACCAGCACCTTGGCCTTGGTCTCGCGCAGGATGCCCGCGATATGCTCGGCGTCCAGAAGAGGGTTGATCGGGTTCACGATCCCCGCCGTCGCCCCGGCCAGCAGCACGATCGGGGTCTCGATCGTATTAGGCAGCAGATAGGCCACCACGTCGCCCGGCCCGACGCCAAGGCTGCGGAACAGGTTCGCGGTCTCGGTCACTCGTTCGTGCAGCTCGCTCCAGGTCAGGGTGATGGCCTTGGACCCCGGCTCCGAGAAAAGCTGGAAGCTGATGGCCGGACGGTCCGGGAAGCGGTCGCGTGTCTGGCTGAGCATCTGGTAAACCGAGCCCGGAACGCCCCTTTCCTCATAGGGCATCTCTGCCTCGATCGCACGGCGATCGGCGGCGTTTGCGAACTTGGCCATGAACTCTCCTCCCAGTCGTCCAGCGGGTGTTCCCCCGGAGCAGGAGAATGTTCCGAAAAGCAGGTGCCGGGCAAGGGCAGAACCCCCGCCCGGAGGGGTGGTATACGCCACGTCAGCCTGTGATCAGGCCTGCGGAATGCGCAGGCTCTGACCCGGATAGATCTTGTCGGGGTCGCTCAGCATGGGTTTGTTCGCCTCAAAGATCTCGGGATAGCGGTTCGCGCTGCCCAGATATTCCTTGGCGATGGCCGAAAGCGTTTCACCCTTCTTGACGGTATGGAAGACCGGGGGCTTGAAGGCTGCAGGCGCGGTCTGGGTCGGCGTCATTTCGGCCCCGCCCGGCGCACCCGAGGGCGGCGGCGCGGCATTGGCGGCCCCGAAGCCTGCGGGTTTCGGTTCCTCGGCCAGTTCGACATGGGCGATGCCCTTGATGTTGCCCACGGCAAGGATCAGCTTCTCCATGGTCTCCTGATCGCGGGCCTTGCCCTTGATCACGACCGTGTCGCTGCCGCGCAGCGTCAGGTGGACATCCTTCGAGGTCAGGCCCAGCTCGGCCAGTTCCTGCTTGAGGGCGGCAACCTTGCGGTTGGTCTCATCCTCGGGGGTGGGGGCTGCTGCGGCCGGGGTTTTCGGCGCTTCCTCTGCATGTGCCTCAGAGCCGAAGATCGACTTGCCGGCGTCCTTCACGAAGTCCCAGATAGCCATGTTCCGTCCTTTCCGCGTTGGTGCGGCAAGGAAACGCGCATTTCTGTGGGCGGTTCCTTGCCACATGTGGCGGGTGGTGGGGCTTTCTGTCGCAGCCAAGCTTTCCATCTAAGGCCAAAGGTCCCATGTCGCGGGGCATGAAAATGACCAAGACCCGAACCGCGCTTGGCGCGATCACCCTGTCGCTGCTGGCCGTCTGTACGGTCGCGGTGGGCAGTGCTCAGGCGGCAGCGACCTGTCAGCCGACCAGTAACGCGCAGAATGGCGCGGCCGCGCAGGCCAGCAATGCGATGCGCAAGGGCAAGGGGCTGGCACCGCTTGCCCCCAATGCGCGGCTGGCGCAGATTGCTGCGGCCCATGCCTGCGACATGGCCCGGCGCGGGACCATGACCCACAAGGGCAGCACAAGCGCGGGCCCGAAGCAGAGGGCCAAGGCGGCAGGTTATGCGCCGCGCATCATCGCTGAAAACATCGCCGCCGGGCCTTTCTCGCAGGGGCAGGCGATGGCTGCATGGGCGGGATCGCGCGGCCATGCCGCGAATATTCTGATCCCGCAGGTGCGTGATTTCGGCATTGGCCGGGCGGTTGGCGCGGATGGGCGGACCGTCTACTGGTCCGCCGTCTATGCCGCGCCGCGCTAGCTGGCCTCCTGCATGCCTTCGGTGAATTGCAGCCGGGCAAGGCGCGCGTAAAGCCCGCCTTCGGTCACCAGTTCCTCATGCCGCCCTTGGGCGACGATGCGGCCATGATCAAAGACGACGATGCGGTCGGCCTTTTTCACCGTGGCAAGGCGGTGCGCCACGATGATCGTGGTGCGGTCGCGCGACAGCTGATCCACTGCCGCTTGCACCAGACGCTCGGATTCGGCGTCCAAGGCACTGGTTGCCTCATCCAGCAGCAGGATCGGCGCGTCGCGCAGGATGGCGCGGGCGATGGCGATGCGCTGGCGCTGGCCACCGGACAGCATCACGCCACGTTCGCCAAGCTGGGCGTCATAGCCCTCGGGCAGGGCCATCAGGAAGTCATGGGCATGGGCGGCGCGGGCGGCGGCCTCGATCTGGGCATCGGTGGCGTCCGGGCGGCCAAAGCGGATATTGTCGCGGGCCGATGCGGCAAAGATCACCGGCTCCTGCGGGACCAGTGCGATGTCGCGGCGGAAATCGGCCCGCGCCATGTCGCGCAAGTCGATCCCGTCGATGCTGACGGTGCCAGAGGCCGGGTCCCAGAAGCGCAGCAGCAACTGGATGATCGTGGTCTTGCCTGCGCCCGAGGGCCCGACCAGCGCCACGGTTTCACCCGGCGCAATGTCCAGCGTGATCCCTTCCAGCGCCGAGACATCGGGCCGGGACGGGTAATGGAAGGTCACGTCGGCAAAGCCGATCTGTCCGCGCGCCGGGCGGGGCAGGGCCACCGGGTTGGTGGGGTCGGTCAGATTGTCCTCGGCGCTCAGCAGCTCGGTCAGGCGCTCGGTCGCACCAGCGGCGCGCTGAAGCTCGCCCCAGATTTCCGAAAGCGCGCCGACCGCGCCCGCGACCAGCACGGCATAGATCACGAATTGCACCAGCCCGCCGACGGTCATCGTCTCAAGCCGCACGTCGCGCGCCCCGATCCACAACACGCCCAGCACGCCCGAGAAGATCAGGAAGATGACGATCACCGTCATCACCGTGCGCGTGCCGACCCGTTTCATGGCCGAGGCATAGGATTTCTCGGTCACGTCGCGGAAACGCTGCCGGGTCGGGCCTTCATGGGTGAAGGCCTGAACTGTCTGGGCGGACAGCAGCGCCTCGGAGGCGGAACCGGCGCTTTGCGCGATCCAGTCCTGATTTTCACGCGACAGCGCCCGCAGCCTGCGGCCCAGCACGACGATGGGGATGACGATGACCGGGACCAGCACAAGCATCAGCCCCGACAGCTTGGCCGAGGTCCAGACCAGCATGACCATGCCGCCGATCAGGATCAGGAAGTTGCGCAGCGCGATCGACACCGAGGACCCGATCACCGACTGGATCAGCGTCGTGTCGGTGGTGATGCGGCTGATGATCTCGCCGGTCAGGACGCGTTCATAGAAGGCGGGGCTAAGGGTGATGACCCGATCAAACACCGCCTTGCGGATATCGGCCACGACCCGCTCACCCAGTCGGGTGACCAGGTAGTAGCGCATCCCTGTCCCCACGGCCAAGGCCGCGACGATGGCCAGTGCCGCGCCGAAATACTGGTCCAGCAGATGCGCGCCGGCATCAAACCCGTCCACGACCCGGCGCACCGCCAAGGGCAGGGTCAGGCTGATCCCGGCCGTGACGGCCAGCGCCACCATCGCCGCAGCCAGCAGCCCGCGATAGGGCCGGATAAAGGGCCACAGCGCACGCAATGCGCCAATGCGTTTCGTCGTCGGACGGTCTTCTATGACCTTGGGGCCGCGTGCCATGTTTCCTCCCTTGGTCCCGATCAGAGCGCGCGGGTTCCGCCCGCCAGTTCAAGGACCACGTCCCATTCGTCATCCGCGACGGGCTGGACGGAAAGGCGCGAATTGTTGACCAGCACCATATTCGACAGGCGCGGCTCGACCTTGGCATCGTCCAGCGTCACCGGGCGCACGACCCGCGCCACCGCCTTGATGTCGACGCATTCCCATTTCGGATCGTCAGAGGTGCTGTCGGGATGGGCCAGCGCCACCACCTCGCAGATGCCGACGACTTCCTTGCCGATATTCGAATGATAGAACAGCCCGCGATCGCCCAGCTTCATGGCGCGCATGTTGTTGCGGGCCTGATAGTTGCGCACGCCATCCCATTGCTCGCCCTTGTCGCCCTTGGCGATCAGGTCGTCGAAGCTGAAGACATCGGGTTCGGATTTGAACAGCCAGTAAGCCATCAGCCGATCACCTTGCGCCATTCGATCACCTCGACCGAGGCGAACAGCCCAGCCTGCGTATAGGGATCCTTGGCGGCCCAAGCGCCCGCTGCCTCGCGGTTTTCAGCCTCGATCACCAGAAGCGAGCCGATGGGCGAGCCGCCCTCGATGAAGGGACCGGCGAATTGCACGACCCCGGTCTCGGCCAGATAGGCGAGGTGGCGTTCACGGGTTTCCATGCGGATTTGCAGATGGTTGGGCTTGTCGCGGCAAATGACGGCGAAAAGGGGCATCATTCTTCCTTCAATGGGCGGTTCAGCAGGATGTCGAGCGCATGTTCCATGGCGACGCGGCCCTCGGCAAGACCTGCGACCAGTTGCGAGACCGGCAGGTCCACGCCCAGACGCGGGGCCAAGGCTGCGGCGGCGCGGGCGGTGGCAGCACCCTCAACGGTGGTGCCGGCGGCAAAGTCGCGGCCCGCGCCTAGGGCAAGGCCATAGCGGAAATTGCGCGATTGTTCGGATGTGCAGGTCAGGACCAGATCGCCAAGGCCGGACAGGCCGGTCAGCGTCTCGGGGCGCGCGCCAAGGGCCGTCGCCAGTCGGGTCATCTCGGCAAAGCCGCGGGTGATGACGCTGGCCCGCGCGCTGTCGCCATAGCCCGCACCAATGGCCGCGCCCGCCGCGATGGCAATGACGTTTTTCAAGGCTCCGCCCAGTTCTGCGCCGGTCACATCGGTGGTGCGGTAAAGCCGCAGCGTCGGGGTCGACAGGTCGTGCTGCAACTGGTGCCCCGCCCGGCCATCCGCGCAGGCCAGCGTCAGCGCTGTAGGCAGGCCGCGCGCGATATCGGCGGCAAAGCTGGGTCCGGTCAGCACGGCCACCTTGGAATCCGGGCAGGTCGACGCGATCAATGCGGAGGGCCCGGTCAGGGTGGTCAGGTCGATGCCCTTGGCGCAGCTGACCAGATTGCGGCCGTTCAAAAGCCCGGCATTCCGGGTCAGAAAGCTGCCCAGAACCTGCGCGGGCAAAGCCAGCAGCACGGTTTCGGCCCGGATCTGGTCCAGATCATCGGTGACATGCAGGGCGGGCGGCAGGGCCACGCCCGGCAGGCGCGGGTTTTCGCGCGTCCCCGCCCAGTCTATCTCGCGGCCCCATAGCGTGACCGGGGCCTTGCTGGCCAAGGTCACGGCAAGCGCGGTCCCAAAGGCGCCCGCGCCGATGACGGCGACGCTCATGCCTTGGCTCCACGTTTGCCCGCGCCCAGCATCGGGGCGGATTTCTGGTCCAGAGGCCAGCGCGGACGGGCGACCATGTCCATGCCGTCGCGGTGACCCGATTGATAGGCCTCGATCCCGGCCCATGCGATCATCGCGGCATTGTCGGTGCAAAGCCGCAGCGGGGGGGCGACGAAGGCGGCCCCGGCCTCGGCTGCGACGGCTTGCAGGGCGGCGCGCAGGGTCTGGTTCGCGGCAACGCCGCCTGCCACCGCCAGCGTGGGCGCGGGGCTGGCCGCCAGCGCGCGGCGGGTCTTTTCGGCCAGAACATCGGCGACGGCGGCCTGAAAGCCCGCGCAGATGTCGTCGCGATCCTTCTCATGCAGCCCGCCCTGCGCCTCGGTCAGCTGGTCGCGCTGGCGCAGAACTGCGGTTTTCAGGCCGGAAAAGCTCATGTCGCAGCCGGGCCGGTCCAGAAGCGGGCGCGGCAGGGCGAAGCGCTTGGGATTGCCGCGGCTGGCTGCGGCTTCGACAAAGGGGCCGCCGGGCTGGGGCAGGCCCAGAAGCTTGGCCACCTTGTCGAAGGCCTCGCCGGGCGCGTCGTCGATGGTGCCGCCAAGGCGGGTGAAGTCCTCAGGGCCTTTGACCGACAGGAACTGGCAATGCCCGCCCGAGACGAGCAGCATCAGATAGGGATATTCCACGCCATCGGTCAGGCGCGGGGTCAGGGCATGGCCCGCCAGATGGTTGACGCCGACCAGCGGCAGGCCGGTCCCGGCGGACAGCCCCTTGGCCAGCATGACGCCCGCCAGCACCCCGCCGATCAGGCCGGGTCCGGCAGTGACGGCGATTCCGTCCAGATCGGTCAGCGCGACGCCCGCCTCGGCCAGCGCCTGTTCGACGCAGATATCCAGTTTCTCGGCATGGGCGCGGGCGGCGATCTCGGGGACGACGCCGCCGAAATCGGCATGCAGTTCCGTCTGGCCGGCCACGACCGAGGCGAGGATCGTGCCATCCTCGCGTACCACGGCGGCGGCCGTGTCGTCGCAGCTGCTCTCGATGCCCAGAAACGTCAGTGCCATGCTCATCCTTGTTCCTGCCCGGCCAAGGGCCTAGGCATGTTCCAGTAGCACCAGAGCAGAGCGATTGCCATGCCGCCAAGCCTTCTGCTGACCCGCCCCGAGGACGCCTCGCGACGCTTTGCCGCAGGGCTGGCGCATCTGGGGCTGACGGTGGTGATTTCCCCGGTCCTGCGGATTGTGCCGGTGGTGCATGACGCGGCGGCGCTGTCGGCGGCGGCGGGGCTGGTCTTTACCTCGGTCCATGCGGTTCCTGCTGCCGGGCCGGGGCGGGGCAGGCCCGCGATCTGCGTCGGTCCCGCGACCGGTCAGGCGGCGCGCGCGGCCGGGTTTGCCGTGACCGAGGGACCGGGCGACGCGGCGCGCATGATGCCGCTGCTGACGGGCTTGGGGACGGGCTGGATACATCCGCATGGGGCGCATATCGCCAAGGAACTGCCGGTTCCGGGCATGGTCGTCTATGATCAGCAGCCCTTGCCGCCCTCGGTCCAGGCGGAGGCATTGCTGGCCGGGGCGGGGCCGGTGATCCTGCCGGTGTTTTCGCCCCGCTCAAGCCGGCTGGTGTCGGACTGGGCAAGCGGTGCTCGCGCGCCGATCTGGCTGGCTGCGATCAGTGATGCGGCGCGGGTCGGCTGGCGTGCCGGGCTTGCGCGATCGGTCACCGCACTGACGCCGGATGCGGCAGGGATGCAGGCCGCGGTCGAAAGCCTGCTGACCGGGGAACCGGGGAAACCACGGCGGGTTGAGGCGCAGTCGGGCGGCGATTAGACTGCCCGCGAAGACATGCCATGCTGTGCCGTCCCGACGCGGGACGCGGCCCGGCGGCAAAGCGGGCATCAGGCCGAAAAGGAACGGGGAAGCATCGTGAAAGAACCTCAGAACAAGACGCGCGAAGCCGCCGCAACCCCCCGAAAGGACAGGAAGAAACCGGCCGAGGCCGCCGTGGTGGAAAACCGCGCGGTCGAGGCGGGCAAGGGTCCCGACACCGCAGCTGCGACGCCGAAGCCGGTGATCGAATCGACGCTGGTCGGCGCGGGGTCGCAAACGCCCGCCGCTGCCAAGCGCACCGCCCCTGCGGACGAGCCCGCCAAGTCGGCTGCGGTCGCAGCGGCCAGCCCCGTGCCTCCGGTCAGCCGCCCCGAGCCTGCCGCGGCTGCGACGCCTCAGCGTGATGCCCCCAAACCGGTCGCCAAACCCGAGCCCCGCGTCGAGGTCCGCAAGGTCGGCTTCTTCCCCACCTTCCTTGGCGGCGTGGTCGCGGCCGGGCTTGGCGCTGCCGCCACCTATTGGGCGATTCCGCATCTGCCCGAGGCCTGGCGTCCCGGCGCGGTCGAAACCATCGCCCCCGAGGCCCAGCTTGACGCCGCCCGCAGCGCCGCAACCGAGGCCGCGCGTGCCGAAGTCACCGCGCAGCTTGATGCGCTGGGCAAGCGTGCCGCCGATGCCGGGACCGATGCCGCGCGTCAGGCGCTGGCCGATGCCGAAGCCGCCCGGCCTGCTGCCGCCGCCTCGACGGTCGAGATCCCGACCGAGCTGACCGGCCGGATCTCGGCGCTTGAGGCGACCTTGACCGAACTTGCCAACCGCCCCGCATCCGAAGGCGGCGCGCCCGTCCCGCTGGTGCAGCCGCAACCCGCCGGGGTCTCGCAGGCCGCGCTGGACGAACTGGCCGCCCGGGTGACCGCGCAGCAGGCCCGTATCGACGAACTGGCCGCGCGTCCCGCCGTCGATCCGACCACGGCCGAGCAGGTCCAGACGCTGGTGAAACAGGCCGAAGACCTGCAGCAAAGCACCGAGGCCGCCACTCGCCGCGCTCAAAGCGCGACGGCAGCTGCCGCACTGAAGGCCGCCATCGAAAACGGCGGACCGCGCGATCAGGCGCTGGCCGAGTTGTCGGCGGCGGGCGTGACCGTTCCCGCCATCCTGACCGGCGATGTGCCGCGTCTGGATACGCTGCGCGCCGAATTTGCCCCCGCCGCGCGCGAGGGGCTGCGGGCATCGCTGGATGCGGTGGCCGCCGATGAGGGCGCGATGGGCATGATCGGGAATTTCCTGCGCGTTCAGACCGGCGCACGTTCGGTCGAGCCGCGCGAGGGCAATGATCCCGATGCCGTCCTGTCGCGCGCCAATGCCGCCGTCGAGGCGGGCGATCTCAAGGGGGCGCTGGCGGAAATCGCGGCTCTGCCCCCGACCGGCCAGCAGGCTATGTCGGCTTGGACCACCCGCGCCCAGCAATGGGTCGAGGCCAATGCCGCCTTGGCCGATCTGGTCGCAAGCGGAAAGTAAGGGGTTCTCGATATGCTGCTTTCTGCTTTGAAGATCCTGATTTTCTTCGCAATCATTCTGGCGGTCACGCTGGGCGCGGTGCAACTGGCCGAACATGGTCATGGCCTGCGCATGGTCTATGACGGGGTCGAATACACGCTGGGTCCGGTTCAGGCGCTGGTCGGGCTGGTCGTGCTGTTCCTGACCGGTTGGCTGCTGGTCAAGCTGGTCGGTATCACGCTGGCCTTCATCCGCTTCCTGATGGGCGATGAGACTGCGGTGAACCGCTATTTCGCCCGCTCGCGCGAGCGTAAGGGTTTTGACGCGCTGTCCGAAGGCATGTTGGCCGTCGCCTCGGGCGAGGGGCGTCTGGCACAGGACAAGGCCGCCAAGGCCGCGAAATTCCTGGGCAAGCCGCATCTGACCGACCTTCTGGCCGCGCAGGCTGCCGAGGTCGCGGGGGACAACCGCAAGGCTGCCGAGGTCTATCGCCGTCTGCTTGATGACGATCGCACCCGCTTCGTGGGCATCCGCGGTCTGATGCGCCAGAAGCTGGATCAGGGCGACACCGCCACTGCACTGAAGCTGGCCGAAAAGGCCTATGCGCTGAAACCCAAGCATGCCGAGGTTCAGGACACGCTGCTGCAACTCCAGACCCGTGAGGGCGACTGGAAGGGTGCGCGCGCGGTGCTGAAGGACAAGCGCAAGCAAGGCGCGCTGCCCAAGGATGTGCATATCCGCCGCGATGCGGTGCTGGCGCTGAAAGAGGCCAGCGAGGTGCTGGCCGAGGGCAATTCGATCAGTGCCCGCGAGGCCGCGATTTCCGCCAACAAGGCCAGCCCGGACCTGATCCCGGCCTCGGTTCTGGCGGCGCGCAGCTATATCGCGCAGAACGACCGCAAGAACGCCGCCCGCGTGCTGCAAAAGACTTGGAACGTGCGTCCGCATCCCTCGATCGCCGCGACCTTCGCCGAGATCGTCCCCGATGAGACGCCCGCCGCGCGGCTGCGTCGCTTCGAGGATCTGATGAAGCAGAACCCCGATCACGAGGAAACCAAGCTGCTGCGCGCCGAATTGCTGCTGGCCGCCGAGGATTTCCCCGGTGCCCGCCGCGCGCTGGGTGATCTGGCGCAGAAGCATCCAACCGTGCGCTCGCTGTCGATTCAGGCGGCGATCGAACGTGGCGAAGGCTCGGATGACGCCGTGGTGCGGGGCATCCTTGCCCGGGCGTTGGTCGCCAGCCGCGGCCCGCAATGGGTCTGCGACAAGTGCCATAACGTGATGGGCGACTGGGCTCCGGTCTGCGACAGCTGCGGTGGTTTCGACACCCTGACCTGGCGCGAGCCGGAAAGGGCCGCGGCCAGCGCCGGGATCGTGCCGAACGGGGTCGAGATGCTGCCCCTGCTGGTTGGTCCGCTGCCGACGGCAGCCAAGGAGGCTGCGCCCGCCGCTGCTCCGGTCCCCGAGACCAAAAGCCCGGTTGCCGATGTCATCGCGGACGAGATCCCGGATGTCGCGCCCGGCATGGTTCCGCGCGAATCGGATTACCGCCGTCCGCCCCGTCCTGCCGAGGCGGAGCCCGCGATGACCGTGACCGATCCGGAACCAGAGGCCCCGCCCGCGCCGCCGCGCCCGGTGGTCGTTCAGGCCGCGCCGGTCCCCGAGGCCCCGGTCAAATCCCGCATTGCCGGGGATGCCGACATCCTTCCGGTGCGCCCCGATGTCGAGCCGCCCGAGGATGATCCGCGTGTCATGGGGAAAAAATACTGACACCCCCTTTTCGCCCGCGCCGGAACCTGCTATCCGGCGCGGCACAAGGAAAGTGCCGGTGTAGCTCAGCTGGTAGAGCACGTCATTCGTAATGATGGGGTCGGGGGTTCGAGTCCCTTCACCGGCACCACTTTTCTGAAAAAGCCCCGTGACGGTCGCACCCGTCGCGGGGCTTTTTCGTTTTGCTCCCTCGATCAATGGCGATCAGCGACGCATCACGTCGCCATTGAATAGTGTATGACATCCTGCATAATTTCAGATGACTTCGCCGGCATGGTCCCGGCTGTTCGAGGCAAGGCATGATCCGCGGAACGACGAAACTGATCGCCCATCTTGGCTACCCGACAAGCACCTTCAAGGCGCCGATGATCTACAATCCCTGGTTCGCCCATCGTGGCATCGATGCCGTGGTCGTGCCGATGGGCTGCAAGGCCGAGGATTACGCCGCCTTCCTGCCGCTGCTGTTCCGATTGTCCAACATCCACGGCGCGCTGGTCACCATGCCGCATAAGGTGGCGACGGTGGCGCTGGCCGACCGGGTCTCGGTCACCGCGCGGATTGCGGGGGCGGTGAATGCGTTGCGGCTGGGCGCGGACGGGCTGCTTGAGGCCGACATGTTCGACGGCGAAGGTTTCGTCGCCGGAGTGCTGGGCAAGGGGCAAAAGCTGGCCGATCGCGCGGCGCTGGTCGTGGGCTGTGGCGGTGTCGGCTCGGCCATCGCGGCATCATTGGCCAAGGCCGGGGTGGCGCGGCTGGCGTTGTTCGATCCCAATGCCGCCATGGCCGAGGGTTTGGCAGACCGCCTGAAGGCTGCCTATCCGGCGCTGGCGGTGGTGACCGGCTCGAATGATCCCGCCGGTTTCGCGCTGGTGGTCAATGCCTCGCCCTTGGGGATGAACCCCGATGATCCGTTGCCGATGGATGTGGAGCGCATCGATCCCTCGACCTTTGTGGGCGAGGTGGTGATGAAGTCCGAGATGACGCCCTTTCTTGCCGCTGCGGCCGCAAGGGGCTGCCGCTATCAGGTCGGGACCGATATGCTGTTCGAACAGATCCCGGCCTATCTGGAATTCTTTGGCTTTGGCCGCCCCTCGGTCGCCGAGCTGCGCGAACAGGCGGCGATCAGCTATTAGGCGGAATGGGCGGCCCGGTCGGGACCGCCCTTGCGATTTCAGCCGATCAGCTGTCCCAGCAGCCCAAGTGCTGCGAAGCCCCCCAGCATCAGCAGCCAATGCAGCGCGACCGATCCGCGCGAACGGTGCTGTGTGGTCTGGCCCATCGGGTTGGGGCCGTCATCATCGGGCCGGGGCGGCGGCGGGGCCACGACATGGGGTTGGTGGGCAGGCGGGGTCGTCCGGCTCTCGTCCGGCAGGTTGCTTTGGATGTTCATGGAGATGTCCTGATTGAACGCAAGGGTCAGGCCCGCATTCCACGTGGAACGCAGGCAAAAGGATTGCGGTCGTCAGGTCAGAGGAGGCGCGCGGGCCCGCGCGGTCGGCGGGCTGCGCGATTGCGGCAGCGCCAGCTTTGTCCCGGCCAGCAGAATGATTTGCGGCGATCGGGGCGGTGGCGGCAATGCGCCGGGCGGCAACGCGGCGGGCGGCAGCGGACGGAACTGCGCCGCGTCCTGCCTTGAGACCAGCTCGCGCCCCTGATGGCCGGTCAGCGCCGGTTCGGACGCGACAAGCTGGCTCAGATCGGGGCTGTGCTGTGGCGCATGTGGACCGGGCAGCAGGGCCAGCACCAGCACGGCAAGCGCCGCCAGCCACACCCGAAGCGGGTGTGCCCTGTGGTCGTCCTGCGGATGCATTGTCCCGGTCATGCTGGGATTTCGCCCATTTGACCGGTCAAAGGCAAGCGTTGCAGCCGTCCGCGACCCGCCTACAGTGGAATTGCCCGCGAAGTTGTGAACATATGTCGCCAAATTTTCCGAGTCGGAATTGGGGAACAGCATGCAGATGACCGTCGATCAGGCCCTGACACAGGGCGGGGCGGGGCGATTCCAGCGCCGGCTGCTGGGAATCTTTGGGCTGGTCTGGGCTGCGGACGCGATGCAGGTGCTGGCGATCGGCTTCACCGCGGCCTCGATCGCGGCCAGCTTCGGATTGACGGTCCCGCAGGCGCTGCAGACCGGGACGTTGTTCTTTCTGGGCATGTTCGCGGGCGCGACGCTGTTTGGCCGCATCGCCGATCGGATCGGGCGGCGCAATGTCCTGCTGCTGACGGTGCTGTGCGATGCGGGCTTTGGCATGGCCTCGGCCTTTGCGCAGGATTTCACCATGCTGCTGGCTCTGCGTTTCCTGACCGGGATGGCGGTGGGCGGAACGCTTCCCGTCGACTATGCGCTGATGGCCGAGTTCCTGCCCCCAAAAAACCGGGGCCGCTGGCTGGTCTGGCTTGAGGGCTTCTGGGCCATCGGCACGATCCTTATCGCCGTGACGGCATGGATCGCGCATCTGGCTGGCGCGACCGAGGCATGGCGCTGGATCTTTGGCGTGGCTGCATTGCCGGCAGTGGTCGGTGTCTTCCTGCGGCTATGGGTGCCGGAATCGCCGATGTTCCTGCTGCGCCGCGGCCATGAGGAGCGCGCCCGCAACGTCGTCAACCGCGTCCTGACCGGCAATGGCACGCCCGCTCTTGCGCCTGAGGTCCGGCTGGTCGCACCCGATGCGCCGGCAGCCGGGCAGGGCATCTTTGGCCCCGAATTGAAGCGCCGCAGCATCGCGGTCTTTGCCACGTGGTTTCTGGTGTCACTGTCCTATTATGGGGTCTTTGTCTGGCTGCCCTCGCAGCTGGTCTCGGGCGGTGCGGGCTTTGTCAAAAGCTATGGCTTCCTTGTGTTGTTGGCGATTGCGCAGATCCCCGGCTATGCCCTTGCCGCCCATGGGGTCGAGGCATGGGGTCGCAAACGGACGCTGCAGATCTTCCTGATCCTCAGCGCCGGGGGCTGTTTCCTGTTCACCTTGGCCGCAACCCCGCTGACCAGCGCATTGGCGCTGCTGCTGATGAGCTTTGCGCTGCTGGGCACATGGGGTGCGCTTTACGCCTTTACCCCCGAGCTTTACCCGACCGGCCTGCGGGCCACCGGCATGGGCACGGCCAGCGCGGTGGCGCGGGTGGGCGGCCTGCTGGCGCCCTCGGCCCTGGGGCTGGTGGTGGCGCAGGGTTTCGGCGTTGCCATCGGGGTGTTTTCGGCGCTGCTGCTGCTGGCCGCCATTGCGACCCTGTTCATTCGCGCCGAGACCCGCGATCAGGCTATCGGCTGATCCGGTCCGACATTCACAGGACCCCGGCCCTTGCAGGCCGGGGCGAATTTTGACAAGGGACCGGGATGGCGACCGTATCCGAACTGTATGAGGCCCGCGTCCGCGACGGCCTGCTTGCTCCTGATGCCGCGCAGCGCGGTGTTCTGCCTGCGCTTGACCGGCTGGTCCGCGAACTGGGCGCAGCACCCGCGCCGCAGCCGCCGCAAAAGTCCGGTTGGCTGTCGAAGCTGATCGGGGGTGGTCAGCCTGCTGCTGCCGCGCCGGCGCTGAAGGGCGTCTATCTGTGGGGCGGGGTCGGGCGTGGCAAATCCATGCTGATGGATCTGGTCATGGATGCCGCGCCCTTGTCGGCCAAGCGTCGCGTCCATTTCCACGAATTCATGCAAGAGGTGCAGACCGCGCTGGAGGCCGTGCGCAAGACCGGCCAGCAGGACGCCGTTCGCCCGGTCGCCAAGGACATCGCCCAGAAGGTTCGCTTGCTGTGCTTTGACGAAATGCAGATCACCGACATTGCCGATGCGATGATCGTGGGTCGCCTGTTCCAGATCCTGATGGAGGAGGGCGTGACCGTCGTCACCACCTCGAACCGCGTCCCCGAGGATCTGTACAAGAACGGACTGAACCGCCAGCTTTTCCTGCCCTTCATCGGGCTGCTGCGCGAGCGGATGGAGGTGATCGAGCTGGTCAGCGCCACCGATCACCGCCAGAACCGGGATGAGGGCGGGCAGGTCTGGTTCTCGCCTGCCGACAGCATCGCGCATGGCCATCTGGACGCGATCTGGCGCGAGGAAACCAGCGGCGCGCGCGCCAGCCCGCTGATCCTTGAGGTAAAGGGCCGCAAGGTCGAGCTGCCCCGCCATGTCGGACGCATCGCGCGCGCCAGTTTCTGGGATCTGTGCGCCAAACCCCTTGGCCCGGCGGATTATCTGGCCGTGGCCGAGGCGCTGGATCTGCTGTTCATCGACGGCATCCCGCGTCTGAGCCAGTCGAACTACAATGAGGCCAAGCGCTTCGTCACCCTGATCGACGCCCTGTATGAGGCACGCGTGCGCCTGATCGCCAGCGCCGCCGACGATCCCGAACGACTTTATGCCGAGGGCGAGGGCGCGTTCGAATTCGAACGCACCGCCAGCCGCCTGCGTGAAATGCGCGATGCGGATTGGGGTCGGGCCTGAAAGCTCAGGTCTGCACCGGTTTTCCCAGCAGGCGCGCATAGTCGCGATGCCGGATGAACGGCCGGGCAGGCGTCATCGGATTCTGACCCTGCGCCAGTTCGGGAAAGGCCAGAGTCAGGCTGAGCCGCTGCGGCAGGCCAAGCGCGCGTAGCGCCATCGGGCCGGTAAAGAACGTCTCCATCGCCGCGCCTTCGGCCAGCACGATCTGGTGATCTTCGCAGGCGATATGCACCAGCGTGAAGGGGGCATCATCCTGTCTTGCGGCGATGCCCGGCACGCCCGCCTTCATCAGGTGCCGGGCGGAAATCAGGTATTCCTGTCCATTCACGCAGACCAGCACCCGGTGCTGGGCCGAGACCTCGACCGCGCGATGCGGCAGGCCATCCCCCAGCGCCCCTGCCTCGATCCGGATCGGGCGGCGGTCGGGCGAGATGTCCAGCATGTCCCGGCTGACTTGGCTGGAGCTGGTCCAGACCAGAATTTGCGGGCCGTGGTCGCGCGTCAGCACCAGATCGCCCGCGCGTAGCGTTTCGACGGGACGTTCGCCGGTCGGCGTCGCGATCAGCGTTCCGGCCAGAAAGCAGATGTCCAGATCGTCGATCGACGGCCCATAATCCGACTTGCTAAGCCCATCCAGCAGATCGGTCAGGTCGTCGCCTTCCTCATACGGGTGGGGGGTATACAGCGTGCCATTGACCTCGCTGCCGGTTCCATGCGCGGCCCATAGCGCGGGCGGCGTGGTTTCGCCCGCGATCTGGCCATTGGGGCTGCCGGTATAGGCCGCCCATTCGTCGCGATCGATGACGCCGTCATTATTCGCATCGTCGATGGACAGGGTCACGAGGGTCGAGTCGGACTGCGCAACGCCGTCCTGCTCCTCGGTCGCATATAGCGTGATTTCAACGATCGCCATGGCTTCCTCCTGAAAGGAAGTTTAGATCGCTGACGCATCCCGCTAAAGAGGAAATGCACAAATTGCCCATAAGGGCAGTGGGGCTGACTGACCTTAGCCGTTGTCGCGCAGGATCTCGCCCGCAAGATAGAGCGAGCCGCAGATCAGGATGCGTGCGCCCGGTTCCTCAAGTGCGATGCGGCGGACGGCGTCCAGCGTGTCGGGTGCGGTCGTGGCGACCATACCGGCATGGATCGCGGCCTGTTCGGTGGCCTCTGCGGGCAGGGTGGCCTCGGCTCCGGGGATCGGGACGGCGATCAGGCTGCGCACATGCGGCGCAAGCGGGCGCATGTAGCCGACCACATCCTTGGTGTTCAGCATACCGCAGACCAGATGGGTCGGGCGCGGCGGCATGGCGGCAAGGGTCGCGGCGACGGCCTCGCCCCCGGCGGGGTTGTGCCCGCCATCCAGCCACAATTCGCAATCGCCCGCCGCCTCGACCAAGGGGCCGCGGGTCAGGCGCTGCATCCGGGCGGGCCATTCGGCGCGGGTGACGGCGGCAGTGGCTTCGGCTTCGCCAAAGCCCAGCTCGCGGAGCGCCGCGATGGCGGTGCCCGCGTTCACGATCTGATGCGGGCCGGGAAGGTTCGGCAAGGGCAGGTCCATCAGACCGTTCTGGTCGAAATAGACCAATCGCCCATGTTCGGAATAGCTGTCCCAATCCTGCCGCGCGATGCGCAGGGGGGCCGACAGTGCCTCGGCGCGGGCCTCGATGACCTGGCGACCCTCGGGGGCCTGCGGGGCAACGATGCAAGGCACATTGCGCTTGATGATCCCGGCTTTTTCGCCCGCGATCTGGGGCAGGGTGTCGCCCAAGAATTGCGTGTGGTCGATGCTGACCGGGGTGATGATGGTCAGGCGCGGATCGTCGATGACATTCGTCGCGTCCAGCCGCCCGCCAAGGCCGACCTCCAGCAAGGTGAAATCGGCCGGGACGCGCGAAAAGGCCAGAAAGGCCGCTGCCGTGGTGATCTCAAAAAAGGTGATCGGCTGGCCGCCATTGGCGACCTCGCATTCCTCAAGCGTCGCGGCCAGATCGGTTTCGCTGATTAGCTCTCCCGCCAGACGGATGCGTTCGTGGAAATGCGCCAGATGCGGCGAGGTATAGGCATGGACGCGCTTGCCCGCCGCCTCAAGCCCGGCGCGGATCATCGCCTGCGTCGAGCCTTTGCCGTTGGTGCCCGCGACATGGATGACGGGCGGGATGCGACGTTCGGGATTCCCCAGCGCCGCAAGGATACGCTCCATCCGGTCCAGAGACAGGTCGATGACCTTGGGATGCAGCTGCATCAGCCGCGCGAGAATGGCGTCGGATGTGGTCATCGCGCGGCCCCGCTCAGGCGGGTTTCGCGGCAGGTTCCGGGGCAGCCGCGGGCGCGTGTTCGGCCGCGGGCTGTGCGATGCTGCCCGGCGCGGGCAGGTCGGCTGCGATCGGCGCGGGCTGGCGCATGACCATGCGCAGGATCGAGATCAGCTCCTCGCGCATCTTCTTGCGATGGGTGACGCGGTCCAGCATGCCGTGATCCAGCAGGTATTCGGCGCGCTGGAAGCCCTCGGGCAGTTTTTCACGGATGGTCTGTTCGATCACGCGGGGACCGGCAAAGCAGATCAGGGCGTTCGGCTCGGCGATCTGGATGTCGCCCAGCATGGCGTAGCTGGCGGTCACGCCGCCGGTCGTCGGATGGGTCAGGACGACAATATAGGGAAGCTTTGCTTCCTTCAGCATCTGCACCGCGACGGTGGTGCGCGGCATCTGCATCAGCGACAGGATACCTTCCTGCATGCGTGCGCCACCGGCTGCGGAAAACAGCACCAGCGGGCGCTTCAACTTCACGGCGCGCTCGGCGGCGGCGATGATCGCGTTGCCGACATACATGCCCATCGAGCCGGCCATGAAGGAAAAGTCCTGCGCCGCCAGAACGACGGGGGTGCGGCCCATCTCGCCCTCGGCGACCAGCATGGCTTCTTTCTCGCCAGTGGATTTCTGCGAGGCCTTCATCCGGTCGGGATATTTTTTCTGGTCGCGGAACTGCAGCGGGTCGGCGACCGGCTCGGGGACCTTGACCTCGTTGAAGACGCCACCGTCGAACAGCGCGGCAAATCGGTCGCGCGGGGTGATCGCAAGGTGGTGGTCACAATGGGTGCAGACATTCAGATTGTCTGCAAGTTCCCGGTGGAACAGCATGTTTCCGCATTCCGGGCATTTGGTCCACAGGTTCTCGGGCACTTCGCGGCGCGAGAACAGCGAATTGATGCGCGGACGCACATAGTTGGTGATCCAGTTCATCCGAGAAGGCCCCTTGCGCTGTCTTCAGCCGTCCACTTAGGCAAACGGCAGCGGAATTGCAATTCCGCGCTGGCCGGGCTTTGATGTCAGGCATGTGGACCCAGATGTTTGTGTTCATTCACTATGCAATCGCGCTGGCGGTATCCGTCCGCGTGCTTCTGCGTCCGCGGCTGGAACCCACGGTCCGCCTGTCATGGATATTGGTGATCGAGCTGGTGCCGCTGATCGGCATCATCGCCTATGTGCTTTTCGGAGAGATTCGTACCCGCGGCGCCGAGGTCGAGCATATGGCCAATGTCCGCTCTCGGCTGTCGGGCCTGTGGCGGCCCAGCCCCGAACTGGTGCGCAACCCGCCCGATTTCGCCGCCCCCCTGATCGCCGCGAATCGGGCGACGACGGGATTCGGTGCGGTCGCGGGCAACCGCGCGAGCCTGCTCTCTGAGGAAGACAGCGCCATCGACGATCTGGTGGCGGCCATCGACAGCGCGCAGGATCATGTCCATCTGCTGTTCTATATCTGGCTGGATGACGTGTCCGGTCGCGCCGTCGCACAAGCCGCCATCCGCGCCGCCCAAAGGGGCGTCACGGTGCGCGCGGTCATCGATGCCTTCGGCTCGCGGGCGTTCAGCTATTCCGACAGCTGGCGCGAGCTGCGTGAGGCGGGCGCGGAATGCGTCGAGGCTCTGCCGCTTGGCCTGCCGATCATCGGCGGTCTGTTCCGGCGCATGGACCTGCGCAATCACCGCAAGATCGTGGTGATCGACCATGTGCTGGGCTTTACCGGCAGCCGGAACTGCGCCGACAAGGCATTTGCGGTAAAGCCGCGCTATGCCCCCTGGGTCGATGTCCTGCTGCGAATCGAAGGGCCGGTGGTTCGCCAGATGCAGGCGGTCTTTCTGCAGGACTGGATGAGCTATGCGCGAGAGGATCTGGGCGACATGCTGCAGACCGTGCCCTCGGTGCTGCCGCAGGGCGACATCGCGCAGGTCGTGGCGACCGGGCCGGATGACCGGCAGGGGACGCTTTCGGATTGCATGGCGACCATGTTCCATGCCGCGCGTGAAAAGCTGGTGATCACGACGCCCTATTACGTGCCCGACAGTTCACTGGACACCGCGATCCGCACGGCGGCGCGGCGCGGCGTCGATGTGACGATGATCCTGCCCGCGCGCAATGACTCGCTGGTGGTGCAGGCAACGTCCGAGGGGTTCTACTATGGTCTCGTCTCGGCTGGGGTTAAGCTGATGCTGTTCCAGGACGGGCTGCTTCACGCCAAGATCATCACCGCCGACGGGCGCATGTCCATGCTGGGCAGCGCCAATATGGACCGCCGCAGCTTCGAGTTGAACTACGAGATGAACATGCTGTTCGTTGGCGAGGACCTGACCGCCGAGCTGGACGCCCGTCAGGAATCCTATATCGCGCGGTCCGAATCGATCACCATTGGTGAGATCCGCGCCTGGTCCCTGTGGCGGCGGCTGCGCAACAACCTGCTGGCGCTGGCAGCGCCGATCCTATGAGGGGGCGATCATGACGACATTGGCCGAAGGCACCATCATCGACGGCGCGCCCGCATTGGCCGCATCCGAACTGGCCGAAAGGCTGGCGGAACTGCCTGACTGGAGCCTGACCGAAGGTGGCAAGGCGATCCGGCGCGAATGGCGGTTCAAGAATTTCCGGCAGGCCGCTGCTCTGGTCAATCTGGCCGCATGGCAGGCCGAGGCCGCAAACCACCATCCCGACATCGCCTTTGGCTGGGGACAGGCCACGGTCACGTTCACCACCCATTCTGCCGGGGGCGTCACCATGAACGATCTGACCATGGCGGCCCGTCTGGACCGGGCGGCGGGTTGACTGCCGCGATCACGGGCTGTTGCGGTCGGATCGCCCGCATCCGGCAAAATGCCGCGTTGTTTGGTGGTCGGGGACCCTTGCCGGGTCGGGCTGGCTGTGCCTTAAGATCGCTAAGCGCATAAGCCTCGGCGGCCGTCACGTTGCCGTGGCAGACAAGTTCTTGTTTGGATCAATGATTGATGAGGGCGTCGAATGGCGGTGAGACCGGGCAGGTGGCTTGACCGGAAATCCCGTGAGCGCGCAATGCGCCAATGGGCCGAGATGGCGGAAAGCGTCGAATTCATGGCGCATGGCCGTATCCGCGGACTGGCGGATGAGGCCCATGCCCTGCGCGCCAGCCTGAACCGTTTCCTGATGCGGGGCGACCGCAAGGCCTCGATTTCGCGCGTGGCGCTGGATGCGTTGGATCTGCCCGGCGGGACGGACTGGCGCTGGCGTCCGGGCTTCATGGCCGGCCACATCACGCCGCGCGGGGTTGCAGTCCCCGAGCCGGGCACACGGCTGGGGGATCGGGCGGCGGTCTGGCACGATTGCAACGAACGCGCCATGATCCTTGAGCAGGTGCAGAACCCCCGCGCGACCGATCTGTCGCCCTTTGGTATGCGGCTTGAGGTCTTTGGCTTCACCGGCAGCTTCCTGTCGATCTCGATCGACCTGCCGACCGAGGCGCTGGAGGGGCTGACCCGCAACCATATCCTGCGGCTGGAAACGACGCTGGTGCTGGAGCGTCCGCTGAACGTCTATGCCCGCCTGAACATCGGCCACGGCCCGAATACCGACGAGGTGCTGCAGCATCTGCACGGGCTGGAGGCCGGGTTGCAAAGCCAGCGGGTGATCGAGTTCGATCTGGCCTATACCGAGATGAACGAGAAGCGGCTTGAGAAGATCTGGCTGGACCTGATCTTTGAATCTCCCGGCATGAGCGCGGTCGAAATCCGCGAGTTGTTCCTGTCCCGCCATTTGCGGGCCGATTTCTGACGAGGCCAAGTTGGACAGATTTGAATCTCTGGGACTGAAAAGCGGCATCTGGCAGGGCATCCTGCGCCGCGAGACTGCACCCGTCCGGCTGGTACTGGTGCATCTGGGCGAACGCGTCGGCGAGGCCCGCGTGACGACCGGCGACGAAGAGGGCAGCTGGCGCATCGCCGCCGCCATTCCTTCGCAGAAACTGTCGGACGGCGTGCAAAGCTTCATCCTGATGGAGGATGAGGGCAAGGAAGGCGAGGCCCTGCAGCCCGGCGCCTTCCATCTGGCCTCGCTCAACATCGTTGCCGGGCGGCAACTGGATCACGACCTGCGCGCCGAGATCGTCCTGCTGCGCAGTGAACTTGATCTGGTCAAGCGCGAGCTGCGCCGCATCGCGCTGGGGAATTAAGGCCGCGCCCAGTAGCTGTAGGCGCCGATCTCGACAAAGCCCAGCCGGTCGTACAGCGCCCGTGCGCCGGTATTGCCGCGACTGACGGCAAGGCCCATTCGCGCGGCCCCGTTGGCGCTGGCCCAATCTGCCGCGGCCCGGATCAGGTGGCTTGCCAGCCCGCGACGCCGGAACTGCGGCGCGACCTCGACTGCATGGACCATCGCGACATCGCCCGCGATCGCGACGAAACCCGCCCCCGCCGCGCGGTCGTCGATCCGCCCCAGAATCGAGGTATGGGGACCATTCACGCGTTCCATCACCGCCTGCCGTTCGGCCGAGATGTTCCCGGCCGCCCACAGGTCGCGCTGCATCGCAATCGGCGGCCAGATGGCAAAGGCGGTCATTGGCGGCAACTCACGCGTCAGCGCGGCGCAGTCGATGGCCATGACGGCGGTCGGGGTTTCCTGCCGGTAGCCGCGGGCCAGCAGCGCCTCGCGCAGCGTCAGATCGCTGTCGGGCATCCGAAACATCGGTCGCTGGTCCCAGTGGTGATGGACGGCCTCGGCGGCGTCCAGATCATCAGGGTTCCAGTCCGGGCGCAGGGCGATGGTCGAGCTGACCCGCCCGCCCGCGCCAAGGCCGCGTCCGGTCCTGAATGCACCGCTGTCCCGATATTCCGCCGCTGGCCATGTCACCTCGAAGGCATGGGCGGCGGCGGTATCCGGGGTCACAGGTCTAGCCTTTGCTTCAGCGCGGCCATCGCCTCGGCGACGCGCGTGGAATCAAGGCCGCGGATCACCAGGTTGGTGCCCCAGCCCGACGGGTCCTGAAACGGGTAGGAGCCCAGCGACAGATCCGCGAATTCCTCGGCCACGGCCTTCAGCCCCTCGGCCACGTCGCTTTCGCCACGCCGCACAAGGATGGTGTCCGACTGAACCGGCGATCCGCCCGGCAGTTGTGGGATCAGCCAAGCGACCATGCCGCGGAACACCTCGGGGACACCGGCCATGACATGGGTATTGCCGATCGAGAAGCCCGGCGCGCCGGAAACCGCGTTGTCGATCAGCTGGGCGCCGACGGGAATACGGGCCATGCGCAGGCGATTCTCGGTCAGCTCGGTTCCCATCCGGTCGCAGCGCGCCTGCAGGATGGCGCGGGCCTCGGGGTGGATTTCGACCGTGGTGCCATGCGCCTCGGCCACGGCATCGGCAGTGATGTCGTCATGCGTCGGCCCGATCCCGCCCGAGGTGAACAGCAGGTCATAGGCCCCGCCAAGGCTCTTGTCGAAAGCGCGGATCGCGGCGACGATCTGGGCATTGTCATCGGCCACGACGCGGATTTCGCGCAGGTCGAAGCCGGTCGCGGACAGCACCCCGGCCAGATGATGGGCATTGCCTTCGCGTGTGCGGCCGGAAAGGATCTCGTCCCCGATGACAAGGATGGCGGCGGTAGGATTGTCGGAATGCATGGGACGCTCCTCGGGCGTTCATTTTCTCGCAACAATCTATAGGTCCGCGCGCGGGACTGGAACAAGTGGCCCTGCGGGACTATCTGTGGGGCAACCATGCATGAGGAAAAGATGAACGACGCACGCCAGACCCGCGAGGGTATCCGTATCCATGAGCCTCAGGAGTTCGAGGGCATGCACGCGGCCGGGCGGCTCGCGGCGCAGATCCTTGACGAGGTCGGGCCGCTGGTCCAGCCCGGCGCCACGACCGGCGCGCTGGATGATTTCATCCGTAACCGTGTCGAGGAATTGGGCGCGGTCAGCGCGACCATCGGCTATCGCGGCTATCAACATGCCAGCTGCATCAGCGTGAACCATGTCGTCTGCCACGGTATTCCGGGCGAGAAGCTGCTGACCGAAGGCGACATCCTGAACATCGACGTGACGGTGATCGTCGACGGCTGGTATGGCGACAGCTCGCGCATGTATGTCGCGGGCAGGCCCAGCGTTAAGGCCAAGCGCCTGATTCAGGTGACCCATGACAGCCTGATGAAGGGGATTGAGGCCGTGCGCCCCGGCGCCACCTTCGGCGATATCGGCTACGCCATCCAAGCCTATGTCGAAAGCCAACGCATGTCGGTGGTGCGCGACTTCTGTGGTCACGGTCTGGGCCGGGTCTTCCACGCGCCGCCGAACGTCCTGCATTTCGGTCGTCCCGGCAAAGGCCCGGTGCTGGAGGAGGGCATGTTCTTCACCATCGAACCGATGGTCAATCTGGGTCGCCCGGAAACCAAGGTTCTTGCCGATGACTGGACGGCGGTCACCCGCGACAAGTCGCTCTCGGCCCAGTTCGAGCATTCGATCGGCGTGACCGCCGATGGGTGCGAGATATTCACCCTTTCGCCCGCCGGTCTGTTCTACCCCGATTACAATTAAGGTCGCGGCTGACGATTTCGTAGCTGAAAGACCCAATGCGGGCGTGCCGAGTGGCGCGCCCGTTTCCGTTTCACGGCTTGCGGATGGTGTCGCCGGTGCGGAAAGTCGGGGCCAACGCCACGATGCCGTTTTCGGGCGCGGCTTCCTTGCCTGCGACGATGCGCGCGGCGCGACGCCCGATCTCGACCCGGCGGGCATCGGTGGTGGTCAGACGCATGGGCAAGCCGTCCAGCAGCTCCACCGCGTTGAAGCCCGCAAGCCCCAGTTGGCCCGGAACATCGTAGCCCTTTTCAAGGCACCACAGCAGCCCGCCCGCACCGATCATGTCATTCGAGAAATACAGGAAATCCAGATCGGGCTCGCGGGTCAGGATGCGCTCGGTCAGTTCGCGCCCCTTTTGCAGCGACGACCCGCCCTGATAGTATTCCCTCGCGGCCAGCAGGACGCCGGACTGGCCCAGACGTTCCTCGAACCCGGCCAGACGTTTGCGGGCGCGATGGTCCTCGGGCATGTGGGTGCCGATGAAGCCGATGCGGCGATAGCCGGACTTCAGGATCTCCTCGGCCATCTCGGCTCCGGCCCGCCGATGCGAGATACCGACAGCAGTGTCGATCGGATCGCCGTCGATATCCATGATCTCGACCACCGGCAGTCCGGCATTGTCCAGCATGGCGCGCGCGGCGGCGCTGTGTTCAAGCCCGGCCAGGATCACCCCCGAGGGCCGCCATGACAGCATGTCATACAGGACCGCATCCTCACGCGAGGGGCTGTAATTCGTGACCCCCACCACCGGTTGCAACCCGGTATCGTCCAACTCGGCCGAAATCCCGCCCAGCACGTCGGGGAAAACCATGTTCGACAGCGACGGGATGACGACTGCGACAAGGTTCACCCGCTGGCTGGCCAACCCGCCCGCGATCTTGTTGGGAACATAGCCCAGCGTGCGGGCCGCGGTCAGAACCTTCTCGCGCGTCGAGGCCGACACGTCCCCGCGGTTGCGCAGGACGCGGCTGACGGTCATCTCGGAGACGCCCGAGGCTTCCGACACATCACGCAAGGTCAGGGGACGGCGGGGTTTTTTCATATTATGACTTTTCCGGCACGCAATCCTGTTACCGTTATCGCGTCTGGCCCTTCGCGGCAAGCTTGCCAATCCCGCTGGATGCGGGCAAAAGAACCTCCGGCGGCCCCGTGGCTCAATTGGATAGAGCAGCCCCCTCCTAAGGGGCAGGTTACAGGTTCAAGTCCTGTCGGGGTCACCATAAAAATCAGTCACTTACGCTGGAGCTAAGGAGCTTTGTGTCTCTTAGGTGTCTCGAATGGCGTTTACGCGAGGGTGTCCGTGAATGCCAGGATCAGGTACTAGCAGCGCTTGGGATCAGAACGAAGGGATTCGAAAACTTCGGACGCCCCCCTTGTGCGGCGGCAATCGCAACTGTCCCAGTCCCCCGGCATACGGCCGATCTCGTAATCGTCGACGACTTGAGGTAAGGGATGTAGGCTTTCACCTACAAGCCGGATGACTATGCTCCACGATCAACATCTCGACGCACGCGGCACCCTGTGCCCGATCCCGGTAATCAAGGCGAAGAAAATGCTGGAAAAAATGTCAGTTGGGCAAAGGCTGTTGATCGAGACGACTGATCCCGTTGCGCAAATCGATATCCCGCATATGTGTCAACAGCTGAAGTTCACCCTATTAGAGGCCGCCGACATTGCCGGCGGCCACAAATTCTTGGTGCAAAAATAGTCGGCTATTTTGCTGACCATGACTGGACCTTGCGGGCCGCATTGTCGTTGCGCCTTTTTACGTAGGCTTGGCCCGTGGAAAGGGTGGCAAGATTAGCCCCGCGACCAAGAATGCGTGCTGCAGCCTTTGAAGGGGCATTTGTCGAGAACGCGGCAACGAGCCCCATCTCGCTCAAGAAGTCATCTTCTTCGCCGCTGAAATCGTCGGGACTTTGTGAGATCAGCATGACCGCACCACCCTTTGACCGGCTCATGCGTACTAGGTTGGACAAGGAAGGTAGGCGGGAGCCAAGAATCCGATGGGCCTCATCGATCATGGCAATGATCCGCATCCCCCGACTTCCGTCTTCCGCCACCGTAGTGTCAGGCAGGCTGTTAAGATACTGGTCGAGTGCGTCCAAGACGAGGTTCACCACGATTGACCGACTCTCCTCCACCACATGTGGAGGGAGCTTGATGATCCACGACCGAGTGAAGAATTCTTCAGGTGAGAGTTCTGGCGTGAACAATGGGAACCGGCAGACTTCGCGAGCGGCAGCGATAGCGCCGTCCTCCTTCATCTCCCGCTCCGCGTAAACGTTCATCAGCTCTGTCTGAAAATCATCTAACTCGCAGGGCGTACTAGAGCGTAGCGCGCGCGAGGCAGCTTCGTAAACCGCATCCCTCTGCTTGTCGCCGAGTCGGGCGCCCTTAAGCCTTGAGAACGATTCCCGGAAGCGGGATGCACTCTGCGAAAGGTCAATGTCGTCGCGAGAACGAAGCGCCAGCACATCAAGCGGCACGGGCATCCGCGGCGGCTCAATGACAGTCGCGTCAAAGAGTTGCTCAAGATGATAGCCGCCGCCCGATTCGTCAGTTGCGAGGTCGCCCTTGAAGTCAAAGGCGATAACCGGAAGCGGGGCCGCCTTGCGGAGGGCACGGAGAATGGAAACAGCCGTTCTGGTTTTACCGGAGCCGACGCCGCCCATTAGTGCGCTGTGAGGAGAGCAACCGGCTCCATTCAGAACCCATTCGATCTCAGCACCGGTACTTGCTTCTGTCGAAATTTCCCCCACTGGAACGGAGAGCAGACCACTGCTGGCGAAGGCTTTGCTGCGATGTTGTCGGTCATGCAGCCTCATTCTGCCGGAAAACGGTAGCTCGGCATGCTCAACAAGCGTGCGGACAAACTTGGAGATGTCTTCGCTGCTTTGCTTCCAGTCCGAGTCTAATAGTGTAAGACCGCGTCGCCAGTGCGCGGCAACAGCGGCGACAAGTGCACGCAGATCGTAATCTTGCTCAGGCCTGTGCTGAACAATGAGCGCGATCCAAGATATCAGATCTCCGCCAGTTCCGAAGAAGGTGTCCCCCTTGATCGTCTTGCCCCAGTCGGACTCAGAAGAGATCGGTTCTGGAGGCGATGCCACCCCTAAGGAGCGCGACAGGGCAAGACGGGCTGGCAAGTAACGCTTCTTCATACCAAGGCGCTTCATGAACTCCGAATTGAGCTCATCAGAGGCCTCGTCGGTACGGAAATTGGCTCCGGCGACTTCTACGATGGAAAGAGTCACGGACGGTCTCCGTTGCTGAAATAGCCTTCGGTCACGGATGAAACGCCGATGTCACCGACTCGCTCAAAGGACACAAGATACTTCTTCTGCACGTGCGGTTCTATCGCGTCCAAGTATTCGCCGACCACCTCCGTGTTTGTTGTTAAAAGAATTACCTGATGTCCGCGCTGAACAAGATGCCGTAAAACTCCGTTCCTGTGTGCAACATCGAGTCTACCCAGCGGAGTATCGATTACCATTGGGAATGAACGCTTTGAAACCGACGCGACGGCTGAAATAAGCGCCTGAGTAAAGATCTGCTTTTCACCAGCCGACAGATCAAAGTTTCGCAAATCTACTCCTTGCGAGTTCAACAACCGAACTTCGCAATCCTCCGTTATCTCGATACGGTTCACTAAGTCCTTCTTGTGCGCCATCGAGTGATGCGCGTCCGTCATCGCCTTAGCAACAGCATAGATCTGGCTGGGCACCGCCTGCGCAACAACGCTATCCACCATTGACGCGACTTTCAACGCGCGGCTTGCCCGCCGTAGGGATGGCTTCGCTTGATCCCACTGACCAGATAATTTCGACAACTCAGCGTTCTTTTTCGTGACGTCCGATTCGTAGACTACGACCTCTCTGCGTAAAGCGCCAAGTTCTTGGTCAACTTCGCTCAAACGACTATTTACCGCGTTAAGATCGTTTTTCTTCTTGTCAATGTGAGGGGTGATCGTCTCTGTTCGCGTAATTTCCTGCTGCAGTTTGTAAAGGGCATCTTCATCCGCAGAGATCTGGTCTAGTAGTTCGACAACCTGAGGCGCGCCAAGCTCTTCTAGCGAGTCGATCTTTTCAATGACTTTCACTCTGTCAATTTCGTTAAGATATGAATGGGAAATTTCCTCTGCCATGCCGCCCGGCGGCGGGCTCCAGAGTGACTCCCAAGCCTCTCGCGCGATCGAGACGATTGCGTCCCTTTGTGTGTTATCCAAGTGAGGCTGAATACGATCCAGTGAGCCGCGCACACTTTCTACATATCGCTCTAGGTTGGTGTCGCCCTGCTGGCGCCCAGCAATCCATTTTTCACGGATGATCTCACCCTGAAGGGCCTTTTTCAGTTGTTCACGCAGCCCTCGACCCGAAAGGGCAAGCGCTATGTCCTGGGCCAGCAAAATTTCGAGTTGAGACTTTCCATCTTCTACGCTTCGCTGAAGGCGGTTAAGCTTCTCATATTGCTCCTGAAACTGAGCTTGTGAGCCGGCCCCGAAGCTTGCCAGTTCGCGGGTTAGCTTCTCGCGTTGCTCCTTCAGGCTCGCATGATCTGGCTCGAGTTCCAAAATCCGGTCGGATTTCTTCCCTTTTTGAAAATTGAGATTGTCAAGTTCGAGTTCGATACGCTCGATTGTGTTGTCGCTGACGTTATTAACCTCGCTCTTCCTCACCCGCGCATAGGCACGGAGGTCTTGGGCGAGTTCACGTAAAACGGGGATTCCGAGAAGTCCCTCGATACCCGATCGCACTTGCGCCGCCATCTCGCGCTCGGCAAATGCGCTCACCTGTTCTCCATCGAACAGGAAGAATGCGGCGAGGTAGTAAGGCAAAAAACGCTTCGCGATATAGTCTCGGTACCATTCGAGGTCATCGCCGTCGTCTGCGGCCCGAGGGCCAACCACCTTCTTTGTCGTACCCTCGTATATTCTTACCTCTTCGTCTGCGGCCTTGTACTGCCCGCGCTCGCTGAAATACCATACTCTCTGGATTTCGATCTCTTCATCATCGTCCACGAACGTTAGTTTTACTGAACATGAACTCCGCCCAGCATCCGTTGCCCCGCGATGTAGCGCTTTTTCTAGGAAGTTTTTGTATGATGTCGCCAAGCGCTGTTTGTCATCGCTGGCAAAAGGTGATCTAGCAACTAGAGGTAAACCACTTTGACCAAATAGGCCGAGAACAATTGCCTCAAAGAGCGATGTTTTACCGTATCCATTTTGGGCGCCGATCAGAACGATGTTGCGGTTTTTGGAAGGTTCCGGAAAGTCAAAAGAGGCAATAGCGTATGCCTTCCAGTCCCGCAAAACGATGCTCTTGAGGTACATTAGACTTAGTCTCCCATCTCGATGCGATCCAGAATATCATCGAACTGGTCCCAGAGGCCTCTCTTCTTCTGCTTGCCTGTTTGATCAACTTCGGCTTGCACCAAGTCGACGAACTCTTGAAAAATAATCCTGTTCTCGATGCATTCGTCCCTTACCAGAGATCTGCCTTCGGGGTTGTCAAGCAACACAACGACATTTTGAGTCATGGCTTATCCTTCTTAATAGTGTCGACAGTCGCGCTGGCCTGTCTAGACGCATTTGCTGTGAGTTCTTCTGACCAGAGCCTTTTAATCTCTTCAATCTCATCAATGGAAATCAGCTCTACATCGATCCCACCTTGAATGCTCAGAAGCCTATCCAAGATCTCTTGTCTGGCATCCATAGTGAAGGGGCCCGGCACATAGGTTCCTGTACTAGTGATCGTGATCGTTCCATTCCGACGGCGTGCTTGTCGCTTCTTCGGGTCGTTTCGGATTGATACGAGCCAATCGCGGAAGTCGAGTAGGACGCCAAATTCCTCGAACCCTGACTCTACGAAGCCCTCAAGGCTGCGATCTTTATCGACAACCGTGCACGTCCAGCAGCCGAAGCGTGACGACGAACTGCCGCATGATGGCGCATCAGATTTCTGGGTGACGACGGGACATTCTCCGCCACCCGCGTCTCTGTACAGCTTGATAAGCTTGCGATGGTCACCACCCCAAGGTGCGTCATTCTGGCCCAGGTATTCCCACACATCGTCCGTCGTTAGTTCTACGATCGGTCGAAATACGAGGCACCCGACAAGATCGTTGTGGCGATTCAATCTCTCGCCGTTATCATAGCGCTTAACAGATGCTGCTCGGGTTGAAGATTCACTTCGACGGACGCCGAGCAGCAGAATCACATTCTTAGCTTCTTCGATACGGGACTTTATGTACGCGCTTGTTGGTTGGATCTTCATTCGGTCAGTACACCACCGGAAAGTCCGATTTGGCGAGGGATATCCGCGGCCGATAAGGTTCACCCAAAAAGTTTGGGAAATTGCCGGCCGGGTAATGGTAGTCCGAACTGGCAACCTTAGGGCATGCGCTCCGTCTCTGATCTGATCAATACTGTGGGCTATGTGCTTGATAATCAGAGGGCTCTCTACGAGCGTGTCATTCGAAACGATATGTACTTCGCGTTTCCTCTGACTCTTTGGGAGCGCGAGGAGAACGTTAAAGACGAGGTGAGCAACGAGAGTGCTGTCTTTGCCGCCAGAATAGCCAATTACCCAGGGGTATGAGTGCGGTTGGAGATATTCGTCCCGTATCTCTGCTTCGATGACACGGATCGCCTCTTCGAGCGAAGCGTCCGCAAAGTCATGCAGTCGGAGGTCGTCCATTGGACACTACCTATCTTGTTCTTGCTGTCGAACTTCTCAAGTCGCACGCCATGGGTCAATCCACAATGGGTTCCGGCGGGCTTCCAGGGGCTGGCGCCCCGCGTTTTTTGAGTGGATCCCTGAACCCTATTGCCGCGCCATCGCAGCGTCTTGGTTACGAAATTGGCGGCTGGAAACCGAGGTTGGATACGGTTTGCGCAGTCAGGGTCGGCAGGATTGCCAGCCGTTCGGCCAATGGCAGTTCTCCCATGCTCGGATCCAGCAAGGCGGTCATCACTGGGCGGGTCAGTGCCGCGAACCGATGCGGCGGGCGGTAGAGGTGAGGGACCCGTCCATGCAGCCGGATGAACCTCCCCTCGGCGCACGGGCGTGGAAGCGGACCAGAATCGTCTCATCCATCACCGGGGCCAACACGGCCTCGGCCAGATGCGGCAGGGCCAGATCCTCGGCGGCAAGGGCGGCAAGCGGATCGGGGCGGTTCATTGTCAGGCGGCCTTTCGCAGTTCATCGCGGGACCGGGCGAGGGCCGCCTGGGCGATGCGTTGGGGACAAAGTCCGCCCAAGAGGACCGGCCCCATGTGGGCTTGGCTGGCGGTGCGGATCACACGGCTCAGCTTGGCCACCTGCAGGGGCGTCAGACCCTCGCGGATGAACTGGACCACCCGGACCAGCGTGGCCGGCCACAAGAGCGGCCCTTCCAGCTTCACCAGCCAATCCATGTCCTCGGGGGACAGAACCTGTTGATACAAGTCCCCGAGGATTGTTTCCGGCTCACCGCCGCGACCAGTTGCCGGGGGGCGGAAGGGATCAGCGCGAGGGGGCCGAGGGCGCCGGACGCCAAGGCCTGCACCCGGACAGGGGCCGGAAGTGCCAGATCGGGCATCGGGATGAACTCCCTGCCGCCCTCCGGCTCTGCATGGGTGGACGCGCGCAAATCGTCGGTCTTGGTGAAGCCGTATTCCGTCAACGCCACTGCAGTGGCAGCGGATTTCATTGGACGTCCTCCCAGATGGCCGCGGCCGATTGGTCCAACTCGCGTTGCGCGGCCTGTTGACGATGGTGGCGGGCATTGTTCTGGGCGCGCTTGCGATCCTCGATCTGTTCCCGGGTCAGGTTACGGACCAATTCGGGCTCGGAATCCGGCGGCAGGTCCTTCAGGGCGAGGGAAAGGCCCGGCGTGACCCGGTGACGGGCGAGGATCTTCCACTTGGGACCCGTCCAGCGCCAACGTGGCTTCGGTAGCGATGCGCAGCAGGTCGTCCATTGCTTAGAACCGCTCGGCGTGGTCCTGTTCCACCGCCAGCCGGTTCGCCAGCGCCCGCAACCGCTCGGTCAGTTCCTCGGCTTGGGGCTGGTCCAGTTCGGGGCCGAACATCTTGGCGGTTTCCAACTGGGAAGTGGTGACCGCGGCCAGTTCCACCAGCGGGCCAGATCCCTCGAAAACCTCCCCGGATATGGCATCCGCCGCGGCGGTCAGTTGCGCGGCCACGGCCGCCTGACCGTCATAGATCTGGGTCACTTCGTCCCGCATTTCATGCAGGGCCGCCAGCCGGAATTCAGCCTCGGGGGCCGGCAGCTTGGCCACCTCCGACAGGAAGGCCTTGGCGGTGGTTTGCGCCAGCTTCATGGCCCGGTTCGGGACGGACAGGCCAAAGGTGACCGTGCATTTCCGACCGTGATGGTCGGAACCGGGACTTTACGGGCTAGCATGGCGGCGCCTCTTTGGATGGGGGTGGATCGCGGGGGACTGGGACAGGCCAGCGGCAATCGCCCGGCAAACGGGCGGCCTTGCGGTCTTGGTTGTCGGCATCCGGTCGCGCTGCATTGCGCTTCCCCCAATCGCTGATGCCAGAATCATGGGGCCGGGGCCGGGATGGTTAAATATCACATTTTTATCAACGATTTGAGTAGATACAGTCGCTGGTTCTTTGTGGAGGCTACCTTGAGTTTTTCGAGTCAGGTTCAAGGACTTGGACGCGGTAATTGCCACGGGAGGGGTGGTGATCGGCAGTCGTTTCGGGCGGTCTTTTGCAGTTTTCCCAGGGCCGCTTGTGCGGACTTTCCGGCGCCGGGTCGTGGTCGGTGAACAGCACCAGCCCGCCAAACGGCGGCTGTCACCGCAAGCCGGGCGGACAGGCCACGGGCGGCACTTGACCGGTGCCGGCCGGCCATGGGTGGGGGATCGGTGCGGATCGGACTGGCCGAAGCCGGGTTGGGGCGAAGGTCAGCGCCGGTCAAGCCGGGTTTGGCGGTGACCAGAATGCGGCCCCACAGCACGGAAACGGCCGGGAAAAACGGCCGTTCAACCGCCGGTGCAACGATTTCAGACGGGAAATTCTGTTGCGAGGTTCCGGGCGCGGTGTTCGGGGATCCGGGTTGCATTTTGCACCATACCCCCCGGGGTCGCGGCCCCCCGGGGCAACCGGGGGTTGACCAGCGGGTTCGGTCGCGGCCGAGGCCGTGCGGATCGCGGGTGGTGGGCTGGGGTCAGTCGCTCGGACCGGGCCACCGGCCCAGCCGGCCAGCCGGTCCGCGCGCCGCGCCGTGCGATTACCGCAACGCGGATGCGATCATTCGCAACTGGGGGCAGGAGGGGCGCCCCACCCCCTACCCCTCGGGCCGGGGGGTGGGGGTGACTGCAGCGGCGGGCGCGGGCTGGTCGGTCGGCCAGCCGGGACCACCGGGTGGGGGCGTCCCGTAGGCGGTGCGCCGGGTGGCCTTGGGTCAGGGGTTCGGGTGCCGGCGGGGTCGTTCGGTGTGGGATGGGCCCGCGGCGACTCTGTGCGGGCGCTGTGTGGCCTTTGTGCGAGGTCCGGCTAGGGTGATGGCCGGGAAGGCACAAGAGTCACCAGCGGCCCGGAAAAACGGGGCGCGGCGTTCAGAGGCCGTCGAGCTTGGCCGGGATCTCGGGGCTGTTGGCGCGCGCATCCGCGATGGCGTTCAACTCGGCATCTTCGATCCGGTCCAGCATGGCCTCATATTCCGCGGCCGGGACGCAATAGAATGCCGGGTCCGCGGCGTCTGGGGGCAGAATGGCGACGGCCGCGCCACCGCCGGACGCCACGGTTGCCAGCGGGTCGCGCGGCAGGTCGGCAAGGCTGGCGGAGGTGGGGGTCATCGGAACCTCGGGTGGTGTCTCGCGGTATGGATACCACTTGCCGGTCAGGGGCGCACCACCCGGTCCGCCGGGATCGGACGGACACGCAGGTTGCGCCGGAAGGGGCGCGGCAGTTCCCGGGTCTGGATCAGGCCGAGGCGTTCCAGTGCCGCGGCGGCGAGGTCCGGCGGGGTGATGGCAAAGCGTCGGACCAGTCCGGGATCGAAGCGCAGGGCGGCGAAGGCAAAAGGGCCGGGGTGGGCGGTCCAGACCAGCCCGGCCCGGGCGGCCTCATGGTCCAACCATTGCAGGGCGTGGAAGGTGGGCAGGACGGAATACCAGCGCACCGGGTGGCCGGTCAGGTCGCGGACGGTGGCGCAGCGGGGATCCGCCAGCGGGGCCGGCGGGTCCAGTCCGAAGGTCCGGGGGGCGAGGTGCATGGGCGCGGTTCTTTCGGGCGGTGGGGGCCAGTCTCGGCCCGAGGCAAGCCGGCGCGCAAGTCCTTCAGGCAACCCGCCCCGTGACCTGCAGGTAGGCCAGCTTGTTCGCCAACAATCGTTCGGCATCGGCAGTCATCGCCCAGAAATCTGCCGCGGTCCGGTTGCACCGATCTATCGCCGCGGACAGGTTTGCCGCTTGCCGGCCGGCCTCGGCTTGGACCGCCAGAAGGTCCATCCAGATCCGTGGAAGGACGAATGCGGGTTCTGGCAGGGCAAGCAAGCCCGAGGGCGGCGGGATCGGGTCGGCCCATTCGGGAATGGCGTCTCGGCGGCAGATCATCAGGTCGTCACCGCCCGGCCCGGGGCGGGTCCGTTGGGCAAGGACATAGGCGGCAGGATCCAGCCCGTTGGCCGCCAGTGCCTCGGCCATCGGGCGCACGGCCCCGACTGTCGGCAAACCGGTGTCCGGGTCCTTCCAATTATCGAAAGCCCGCTTGGCGGTGCTAAGGGACGGGAGCAGGCCAGCACCCACGAAGCCGGCGGGGCTAAGGACGATGACCGGTCGGGTGGTCAGGGCCTCGGCCGCCAGCTCCAGAGGTGGTCTGGCGGGCCGGCGGAGTTGCTTGCCGGTTGCGCTTGTTCTAAGGCCTTTCGCCCCCTTGTCCGAGATTAGGCCATTTGGCGTCATGCCCAGTAAAGGGGCTCCTTTACTGGCGATGACGCTTTTTGGCCTAATCTCCAAAAAGCCCGCTGGAAGGCCACCCCCCGCCGACACCAGCCCCCGGAATCTGGACCAGTCCGGGCCCCGCGCGTCCGGGCCGGAACCCGTGTAAAAACTGGCCTCTTCGCCATTTTCCAACTTCACCAAAATCTGTTTGCGCTCGGGCAGGCTGGCGTCCAGCCACGCCTCCAGATCGGCAAATTCACGTTGCGCTTGCCGCAATTCCACGTCCCAGACCAGTGGCAGCACTTTCCGGGCCAGTTCCGGGCCAGACGGTATCGCCCCGGTCAGGGCCAGCGTCTCGGCCAGCCGGTCGCGTCTGCCCACCTCGGCCCAGTCCAAAACCTCGTCCACAGTTATGTCCGCCGGCACGTCTGTCAGCAGGTCGATGCGCTTGGCCTCGGTGTTGTGGACCAAGCGCAACCGGTCCGCGGCCTGCACCACTTCGGCTTCCCGGATCTGTTCGAACTCCCGCGCCGCCCACGGGTCGGGATGGGTCAGCGTGTCGCTGCCCTCGGGCTGGCCGTTGCGCTTGCGGATGTTCTGCACCTTGCGCTCCCATTCCTCGGCCGGCGTGAACCCGTCCCCGGCACGGGCCGCCAGTGCCCGCGCGTTCGCTTCCAGTTCCCGTAGGGACGGGGTCACCTGTCCGACCACCACGGCCACTTTGCGGTCTTGCCAATGGTTCTTGCCGCGCAGCGCATTGAAATGCCCGAAGGCCACGCCAGAACCTTCCAGCAGCTTCTCCAACTGGACCCGGACTTGCTTGGCGCAGAAAACCACGTCCGCCCTCACCCTGCGGATATAACCGGCCACCAGCCGTGCTTGCGGCGATATGCCGTCTGCATCCTTGTCCTTGTCAAAGCGGGTCTTGCCGAACCCGCCGCCGATCACCTGATGCACGATTGCATTGCGCTCGGTCCGGGCGTCCACCACCTCGCAGGGCCCGCCCAAGGTCAGCCGGGTCACCTCTGGATCCGCCGAACCGTCCAGCAAGATCACCGGCACCTCGGCATGAAACAGCGGCCGCAGGAACGCTGCCCGCACCCAAGGCCCGCGGCGGCCTTCCGTGTCCCCGGGCGCTTCCGGATCCGTCTGGACCGGGTCCAGCCAGACGTTGACCCCGGGCCGTATGGAAAACTCTCCTGATGCGTCCCCGTCGCGGATGAGGGCGTCCAGCAGCACCCCCGCCCGCCGCGCCAGAGCGGCGCGCATCAACTCCCCGCCCGTCGCGTCCAACTCCGCCCGGGCGGCCTTCACCACCTCGCGCAAGGCCTTGTGGCGGACTCGGTCCAAGCCTTCCTGCATGTCGGCCACCTGCCCTTTGCCGATATGGTGTGGGACCTCCCAGCCGGGTTGGTCCGTTCCGAAGTGGCGCTGCAGGAAATGCCCCAAGGCCCGGACACCCTTGCTCTTGCTGGTCGCTAGTTCCCCGGCGTCGGCATCGTTGAACGCCACCCGTTCGGTAAAATCGCCGGGCCGTTCATCCACCACGATCAGGTCCGGCGCGATCGGCTCCAGATCCGCCTCCGGCAAACCGGCCAGCAAGGGCGCGTGAAGGTGGGCGTGGGTGCCGAAGATCACCACGCCCGCCCCGGACAGCGCCGCCTGCCGGATCCCCGCCACCTGCCTAAGATAGGCGCAGCCCACGCGGTGCCGGCAGGTCTTGCATAGCAGTTCCGGGACCGACCCCCCGAGGCGCGCCACTTGCTCGGCCAGTCCCCCCTCGCGGCACAATGGCTCACCATCGGACGCTGCCGGATCCACGGCGGCGCGCCCCTTCAGCAGCATCCCACGCGCCCCGACCCCCGAGTCCAGCCGGGCCGCCTCGTAATCGCCGCAGGCCTGCCCCGCCAGTTCATGGGTGGGGAAGGCCGCCAGAACCACCTTGCCAGCCTGCCCGTGCAACTGGCCGGGTTGCGCGTCCCCGCCGAACAGTTCCCGGGTCTTGCCGGACCCCTGCGTGGCCCGGACTAGTAACCTCCCGTCTGGTCGGGCGAGGAAAGCTGCCAACCCATCGCGGATCCGCCGGGCGGCTTCGTCCCGGGGCAAGGACGGCGGCGGGTAGCGCGGCGGCTCCCCGGGCGGGACCACCGGCCGGCGCGGATGCCCGGAGAAGGTGAATTTCTTTTCGATCCCGCCATGGGTCAGGATTGCCGGCGCCCGGAATCCCTTGTTCCAGATCAGCGAAGCCCGGTCCCGGTAATGTGTGTCCCCAAGGTGGCCGGGGTGCCAGATGGTGATCGGTTCCCCGCCCTTGCGGATCATGGTCCGGGCTTCCCGCCCGGTGATGGGGGACCCGTCCGGCAACAGCAATTCGTCCTCGTCGTATATCGCCCCGCCTTCCAGCCAGTCGTGCAACCGGCGTTCGGCTTCCGCACGGCTGATCCCCTTGGCCATGTGTCGGGCGATGTAGGCCGCATCGGCCCGTTCGTTATGGGCGTCGATCTTCGGTCGCAACATCCCGCGCAATTCTTGTTCGGTATCCTTGGCCGCCTTCCGTTCCGCGGGCGTCGGATCCGGGATCCCTGCCAGCAGCGGCGCGTCCGGGTTGAACAGCGACCAGTCCCGGTCTTGCGTCAGGCCGTCCCGCAAGAGCGGCGCGGTAAAGTCCGGTTGCATGGGCCGGGCCAGCATCTGGTCGGCCACCGAACGGACCAGAAAGCTGGTGTGGTGGCCCTCGACGGCGTTGGACAGAAACCCCAAGGCCCCCACCCGGCGGGCCAGTGACCGGACGTGCAGCAGGTGTAACAGCCGGGGAACGTCCGCCCCGGAAGCCACCCCGATGTCCAGCCGGAAAGTCGTGGCAGGCTTCACCAGCGCACCGTCTGGGCCGATGATCCCGCCCGAGGATGACGCGTAGCCGAAGGCAGGGAATGGTCCCAGATCGGACAGCAGGTCCGCCACGGTGGCAAACAGTTCGGCCGGGGTTTGTGGCGACACCTCTCCGAAGATGGCCAGTCCCTGGGTTTCATCCTCGTTGCGCTTGTCGAAATCCACCGGGCAGATGGCGGCGTGGTCTGGGTCGAACCGGGTGGTTTTCTTGTTTCTGGCGTATGTTTTACCCGCTCCCCTTTCCAGACGGTTTCCGACAAGGCCCGGATTCCATGTCCCGGCAATCAGCATCACGTCTGGCCCCGCCTCGCGGCGCCATGCGACATAATCCCGGAAGTTGTCAAAGTCCCAATTGTGCAGCACTCCGTTGGGATCGTAAGGAACATGCGTCCCGCCCTTCACCAGCGCCCCGCCTACCCAGTCGAATCTCTTGCCTACGTCCAAGGCCTCGCCTTGGCGCTGGTGGCGGATCCCGGACCGGCGGATGGTTCTAGGCGTCTTGCGCATCGTTTCCCCTCGGCGGAGTTGCCGATTGATTGCGGAGCGGACGATGCTAGGATGGCCTGTGCAAACCCCCAGCGCGGTCCGCACCGCTTGGTTTCCATCAGGCCTCGGGTTTGCCCCCCGGGGCCTTTTCCTTTTCTAAACTAGCGCCCTGTAACGCGAGGCGACTGCGTCCCGGGCTATCCTTGCGCCCGGGAATCCCTCGGCCGAAAACGTCCGGGGTGCCTAGCGCCGTTGCTTCGGGGGATCTGTCCGGGTTACATTTCCGGGACGAAATCAGCCGGTTGCAGCGGCGGTTTCTCTCGCGGTCGTCCGTTTGCCCGGGCGGCCGCTTCCTTTTCAGCCTAGGGCCACCTGACAGCCCGCGGCAAGCGCAATTGCAGGTGGGCTTCGATCCCATTCACGGGTCGTAGACCAGCGCAGTATGGAGAGCAGTTCACGGCGCATCGTCGGCCGTGGTCCATTTTTGCGCGAAACGCCGAAACCGCGTGACTAACTCGTTTCGCTAGGCTTTCTTTGGCGAAGCGACGTGCAGAACTGGGGGGGACGCGTGGTCTGGGTTTCTATAATTCTTGCTTCATCCATACTGGCTGTAATCGGTGGCGGGCTTTTGAATAGGTGGCGCACCAATAAAGGCATTGGCTGGCAGTTCATCCGCTTCAACGTGATAGCACTGGGCCTTCCCATTACCGCACTCTTGGCGCTGAATAATTGTCTCACGGGTGAGGCCGCCACAATCTTGGCCGGGGCCATGGGGTATGCCTTCGGTAAGCCCAGTGAGAGCGACACGACAGGCACCTGACATCGCACATCGTCCATCAGCCCGGTTCCGCGATGACCACGGCCGTGCCCGAGGCAACCAGCATGACCATGGACCCGCCGGTGGACAGTTCGACATAGTCTAGATCCACCCCCACCACCGCATTGGCCCCGATCAAGTGGGCCTCGCGGCGCAACTCGTAAAGCGCAGTCTTGCGGGCGTCCCGCATGGTCTTTTGCACGGCCTCGGACCGCCCCCCGAAAAAGTCCCGGGCGCTGGCGAACAGGTCCTTGAATATGTTCATGCCAAATGCGCATTCGGCGGTCACCACGTCCAACCGCTTGACCACCCGCAGGTCGGACGCGGTTTCCGTGGTCAGCAGCACCGCCCGGATTTGGCTTTCCCGCTCAGCCGCCTTGCGTTCGGCCTCGGCCTTGTCGGCAGCCGCTTTAGCCCGCGCTGCCTCGGTTTCCGGATCAGTCCCGAATGCCTGTTTGCGGCTGCAGTCCGCACAGCGCCCGCCGATACCCTCAAAGATGCTTATCTTCTTTCGGCAGTCGATACACGCGGCCATGGATCATCCTTTCAATGGGTCAGGGCGACAATGACGGCCGAGGGCAGCGCGAAGGCGACCAGCATCACTTGCCCACCCCTTTTAGCCTTCCTGGGGGAGAAATGAACGAACGTGCGTAACAAGGTCGGCCAGAACCTCACTGGATATGGTGGTGTCACCATCCGGGGCGTGGACCATCACGAGATAGGGTTGGTCCTTGCCGTTTTGAGCGACGATCCACTTGATCGCTTCTAGCAGGTTGGGGAATTGTTCGTGCCCAATCCATAGGGCGTCGGCACTCCGGCCAAGGGGTGTGACCGACACTTGGTCATCGGCGTGATCGTCAAAAAGATCGGCAGACAATGGTAGCATGCAGTTCATCCTTTCAATGGAGCAGGGCAGCAATGACGGCCGAGGCCAGCCCGAAGGCCACGACAAAGCCCAGCACGAACCGCAAGGCGTTCTGGCCGGCCGTGGGCGGGGGCATCACCTGCACGTAGATCCGCAGCACGGGCGGGGCAGGTTCCGGGACCGGGGTTGGCCGGTCCTCGGCTTGGGGGTGCCGGTTCGGGTCCGCCGCGATCCGGCGCAACAGGTCCAGACTGTCGGTCATCGCTCCCCCTTCCGCGTGAGCCTTCCGTGCAAATTGCCCGCAAGGCGGGGGATCCGTCAATCATCGGTCTGGGCGCCGGCGCGTCCTTCCAGCCAAGCCTGCCAGTCGCGCAACAGGACGTAATTGCGGCGCCCGATTTGAAACACCCGGGGACCGCGCCCGGCCGCCTTTTCTGCTTGGTAGGTGGATAAGGGCAGGTCCAGTTCCGCCACCAGTTCGGTTTCCGGGGCAGCGTAGCGCGGGCGCAGCCCGCAGGTCAGGGCTTCGGCAATCCGTTCAAAGCGGTCGTCCAGCGCTGCGTCCAGTTGGGTGGTCATGGGGTCGGGCTCCTATTCTGTCCTGACCACCCTAGCAGGTGGGTTTGGCACCCAGCTTGGCACGGTGCCAACTGATGTCAGTCCGACCCGAAAATTCTGGTGGATCCGACCCGCTCGGGGACCTTGCGCCGGATGGTGTCCGCTTGGATCGTGTCGCCCAGTGCGTCGTTTACCCGTTCCACGATGGCGCCGGCCGTCGCGCGGGCCGAGGCAAAGGGCTTCTGGCGCCTTTCCCTCGCCCGCAGGGCCTCTTGTGCGATCAGCGGACCCAGATCCACCCGCCGGGCCGCCCGGGCCTTGCCGCCGGCGCTACGGGCCGCGCGGGCCTTGGCCTCGGCCTCGGCCAGCCGGTTCAGCGCGTCCTGTCTGTCGAAGGCAATTGCCCGATCCAGCCGCACCTTGGCCTTGTCCGGGTCATCCGCGCGCAAAGCGCGTTCTGCCCATATCCGGGCCGATTGCGCGGAGCTGGGGGCCGGTGGCGGGGGGTCCCCCACGAACCCGCCGGGGAGGGCCACCCCGGCCGCTAGGTGGCGCTGCAGGATCTCGCCAGCGGCCTTGCGGATGGCGTCCAGACGGTAGGTCACGGCACCACCTCGGCCCCGAACCAGATTTCCAGATCCGTGGCGATAAAGTTGGCGTAGGTCTTTTCGATCATGTCGGCCGAGGTGCCGCATTGCTTGGCCACCGCCACCACCGGCACCCCCCGGGCGAGGTGTTCCGTGATGTAGCTATGCCGGGCCGCGTAAGCGGTCACCCCGCCTTCCAGCTTGGCGTTGGACGTGGCCCGGGCCACCGCGTCAATCAGCCCTTCTTCGGTCCAGCGTTCGCCGCTGGGGGCGGGCAGCAAGGGCCGGTCCGGATCGTGCTTGCACTGGGTCAGCCCGGCCAGAAACGCGGCGGTGCCGGGGGACAGGACCATGGTGCGGGTCCCGGTCTTGCCGGTGACGGTCAGCCGGCGCCCGGACAGGTCGCGCAGCCCCGCGGTGACCAGTTCGCCGGACCGGCAGCCGGTGGCCAGCAGCGCGTGGATCATGTTGCGCGTGGGGGTGTCGGGGGCGCCCGCCAGCCAAGCCTCGCGTTCGTCTTGGGTCAGCACCCGGACCCGTTTCCCGAAGGCCTCGGCCCGCCCGAACTTGGGCACGTCATCCCAAGGCCGGGCTATGTCCAGCCGGTGGTTGCGGACGGCCAGATTGCAAATGGCTTTCAGGGCGGCCAGTTCCCGGTTGGCCGTGGACCGCCGGGCGCGTTGCCTTTCGTCATCGGCGCCGGGGATCAGGTATCCGTCCCGCCATTCCCGGATCTGTTTCACCGTCAGCTTGTGCAGCATCTGGCCTTCCGGGAACCGCTTGGGAATCCGGCGGGCGGTCAGGGTGATCTTGACCCGGGCGCTGGGGCGGTCATTCTCGGCCAGCTTGCCCCCGGCCCATTCATCCGCGGCCGCCTGCAGGGTCAGTTCCTCGGCCGGCCGGGCCAGCACCCCCCGGGCCTTGGCGCAGGCCTGATCGAAGGTCAGCACGTCCACGCCATTCGCGGCGCCTACGTCATCGGCCACGATGCCGTCCAGCTTGCGCTCGGTATAGGTCCCGTCATCCGCCCGGGTCTTGGTGACCCACGTCCCGGGCAGGGTGTTCTGGCGCCGGTAGCCGATTTGAATGGTGTCCGTCAGGCGCCGGTAATAGGGTTTCCGGCGCGGGGTAAGCCGGGCGCGTTGTGTGGGCGTGGTGATCTTCTGGTCGTCGGTCTGGCGGGGCATCTGGGCGGCCCGTGTCTCGTTGGTGTCTCGAATAGCTTCCAGATTTGACTAGACCCAGTCGGAGCCATCTGCAACCATCTAGAACTAAATCAACAAGTTAATCGGACTAAGACCTTGAAAAGACGGGTCCTGTTTTTCCCTCCTAAGGGGCAGGTTACAGGTTCAAGTCCTGTCGGGGTCACCAGCCCTTTTCCGCCCCTGCCAAAACCGATCCCCACCCTGCTTTGCAGTGATCTCTTATTCGGAATCGTGGCGTTTCGGCACGCGATGGAATGGTGAGGATCGTTAAGCTTTGTTAACCGATTATTACAACCCAAAGTGGTTTTACAAAATCATTTACATCTAATTGGAGAGATGGCACGCTCAGGCAAAACCAACCGGGGGCGGGCATGGAAGTTCAATGCTTTGAGGCAGTTACGTCGCAGGTCAAGTTGGTCGTCTGGGATCTGGACGAGACTCTTTGGGGGGGCACCCTGTCGGAGGAAGGCGTCCGCGTGATCGACGCGCATCTGGACATGGTGCGGGTTTTGGTGGGGCGCGGGATCATGTGTTCGATCTGCTCCAAGAACGATTTTGCTCAGGCGCAGGCGAAGCTTGAGGAGCTTGGGATCTGGGACCTGTTCGTCTTTCCGCATATCGCATGGTCGCCCAAGGGGCAGGCCATCGCCCAGATGATCGAAGAAATGGGCCTGCGTGCAGAAAACGTCCTGTTTCTTGACGACAACCACCTGAACCTTGAGGAAGCGGCGTTCTTTTGCCCCGGCATCATGACGATTGACGCCTCGAAAGGGGGGCTGCCGGGCCTGCTGGATCTGCCGCAACTCAAGGGCAAGAATGACCGCGACCACAGCCGCCTGACCCAGTACAAGGTGATGGAGCAGAAAAAGGACGAGCGTGAGAACTCCGGTCTGAGCAATGTCGAGTTCCTGCGCCAGTCCCAGATCCGCATCCGCATCGTCACCGACGTCGAAAACCATATGGACCGGGTGCTGGAGCTTCTGAACCGCACCAATCAACTGAACTTCACCAAGATCCGGGCCAATACGCCCGAGGAACGCGCCGCGCTGGACGAATTGCTGGCGGTTTCGGGGATGCATGCGGGGCTGGTGCAGGTGCAGGACCGTTATGGCGATTACGGCACGATCGGCTTCTTCTGCGTACGGACAAAATATTCGGGTACGGCGGTGCATCACTTTGCCTTCTCGTGCCGAACGCTGAACATGGGGGTTGAACAGTGGGTCTGGAATTATCTGGGCCGCCCCGAATTCAAGGTCGTGGGACCGGTCGCCAGCAGTCTTGAGCAGCCTGATAAGATCGACTGGATCACCGAGGTCAGCGATTTCGGCGCCTCGACCAATCCGCTGGATGATCGGCGTCTTTGCCTGATCGGCGGCTGCGACTTGCTGCAGGTCTCGTTCTATTGCGGCACGAACCGGGACGAATTCGTCAACAAGCAGGACGATCAGGGCATGCTGGTCCGTTATGACGATGTCGGCTTCATCCTGAACCCGCGGCAGCCGCAGCTGAAGCATTCGATGCCGCTGAACAAGCTGGTCGGGCAAAGCCTTGAGGATATGCTGGCGCTGGACCGCTCGATCCGGGCGTCGGACCTGATCCTGCTGTCGCTGTATTTCTCGGTCCCGAGCGATCTGTTCTTTACCTATGGCGGCTCGGAATGGGGGGGAGAGTTCTGGGCCACCATCCCGCCGCGACGGTTCAACAAGCTGATGAAGCTGCCCGAACTGGCCAAGCGTTTCTCAAAGGAAATGTATCACCGCCGTCTGACGCTTGAGGAACGGCTTGACCTGACCCGGCGCAGCCTTGAGCGGGTCGACAGCCTGCGTGCGCCGCAAGCACCGCTGTTCCTGCTGTCTGCGGTCACCCAACACGGAGAGCAGGCGCTTCGCACCTATGAGATCCGCGAAAGCTACAACGCGATGTGCCGGAACTTCTGCCGAAGCACCTCGAACGCGCATTTCATTGATATTGACCAGCTGCTTGCGCCCGAGGATTTCGTCGACAGCGACCATTATACCCGCACGGGCTACTTCAAGATCGCCGAGTTCGTGAACAGCTATGCGCGGCCCATCGTCGATGCGTCGGCGCTGGTGAACGTAGAGGGCAGTGACCGAGAGGCGGCCTAGGGCGATGCCTGTCGAACAGAACGTCCCGCGCGTCCTGTTCGACGGGCAGCATCTGCAGCTTTTGCATGTCGCGCGTGGCGGATCGCTGCGCCTGCTCACTTTCGACATCATGCATGCACGGGCGAATGGCCGGAACGCCTTTGCCAAGGTACTGTGCGAGCGACTGGGATATGACCTGCTGGCCATCGTGCCGAAACATCCTTGCTGGTATCCGGCGACAGAGATGCAACGGATTGTTCCGATCTGCCTTGCGCTTGGTGGGCCGCTGACTGTCGCCTATGGGGCTTCGATGGGCGGATATGGCGCGCTGCGCTGGGGTAGGGCACTGGGGGCTGACCATGCTCTGGCCTGTAGTCCGCAGGACAGCATCGATCCGACGGTAACCGGCGCGCATGATCAGCGCTATGCCCGTCATTTTCGCGCCGACCTGCACCGCGGGATGGAGGTCGACGCCGAGAACCTGCCGGCAACCAGCATTGTCTTGCACGATCCGCATTTCCGGCAGGACCGGTTTCACGCCGAAAGGCTGAAAGCGGCAGGGGCCAAGCTGCTGGCCTTGCCGCATATGGGACATCGCACGGTGGAAGCTGTCGCGGGCAGCGCGAATGCGGCGCGTGTGTTTCAGGATCTGCTGGCCGGTGATTTGTCGTCCTTGCGCCGCCGCCTGCTGGCGCGGCGTAAGGAAAGCCAAAGCTATCGCTTGCATTTGGCCAGCCACGCGATCCAGCATGGCCGCCATGCGACGGCCGAGCGTGTGGTCTCGACCGTGACTGACCCGTGGAGCTATCATCGGCTGATGGCGCGGCTGGCCGCTGCGCGTCAGGATGCGGCGACCGAGGCGCTGCATTACCAGCAAGCGCTGGCGGCGAAGCCGGGCTGCAAGCTGACCCGGCTTCGATTGGAACGGCTGGGACAGGACGTGACCCTGTCCTCTGCCACGGTCATTCAGGCGTAAAGACATCCCCAAGAAGGCTGCCCCGAAACCCCGGCAAAGCCCGCCATAGCCTTTGCCCCGATACGAAGCGGCTCTCGCGGCTTTCGCTGGCAAACAGCGTGGTGCGGTGTGCCGACATCGTATAGCCCGCTGCATCGGTCAACGCGTAACAGTCCTGCACCTGATGGGCAAAGCGCAGCCAGCGGGCGGAGCCGTCGTGCAAACGAAGGGTAACGCTGTTCCCGGCAAGATCGGGGATGGCTTCAATGATGCCGCCATCTGCCTCGAAACCGTAATTCGCGCAGGTCGCCGCGCCGCCGAAAGCATCGTAGAGCCCGCTGCGGTTGAGCAGCACCTCGCCCGGACGCAGCGCGAAGCTGACCGTGACCAGATCGCCCTGTTTTGCCACCCCATAGGTGATGTTCCACGGCCGGCCCGCTTCAACCTCACTGATCGCCCAGTTGCAGGTTTCGCCGACCAGAACCTTGGTCGAGCCGTCGATATGGGCGTTCTGGTCGTTGATCGGATAGATCCGTTGCCAGGTGGCGATGATGCCCTGTTGCGCCAAGGTCAGACGATACTGCACTCCGGGTATGGCATAGACATCGCCATTCGTGTCCACATCCGCTCCGTTGATCACCGTGACCAGCTTGGGCGCGGTCCCGAACAGCGCGCGGGCCTGCGCCAGCGTCGCCTCATGCGCGATCAGGAAGTCCGGTTCATATTGGCTGCCCGATTGGTCCTTGGCCGATGAGCCCTGAAACAGCAGGACATAGGGACACGAGATACCGATTCCGAAACCGTCTGCCAGCCGCTTGGCCTCTCGCATCCAGTAAAGCTGGTTGCGGCCGACAGGGCTGGCATCGTCGGGACGCCATTCGTTGATGTAGCGCCCGCCGTAGCCGTGATCGGCGATCACCGCGCCCTTGGCTGGGGCCAGTTGGTCACGCCAGCCGACGGCCCGGCAGTATTGCAGCGTGAAGGCCGGAGAAACCCGCCCCAGCCCTTCAGCCGTGGCAAATCCAGTCGCGGCACGGCTTTGGTCGATTGCGGCCATGCCTGTGCCCGACCAGCCCGCCCCCGAGGGGCCGACGGCGCGCCCGGCCTGATCGCGCATGCCGAACAGGTAATGCACCTGTCCCGGTGTCGCGCCATCCAGTATGGCGGCAAGCGGATCTTCCGAGGACCGGTTTTCGGACTGGCCATAGACCGGCAGAATTTCCAGCGAGGTGACGGAGGGTCTGGGGGCCGTCACACCCCCCGCCGAAAATCCGCGATGACCTCCTGCATGGTGACGGGCCAGCTGCCGCCCTCGGCCCGGCCGACAAGCGCCAGCCGATGCAGCGTGCCGTTCAGGTATCGCCCGGAAATGAAGCGTGTGGGCGTGGGATCGGCCAGCCCGGTATGCGCCGCCGTGACAACCGCACCCGACAGGTCATGTCCCGACAGCACGTCCAGCACGTCGTCCAACTGTCCGCCGATGATCAGTCGCGTGCCATAGGGCACCGTGCCCAGTGACAACGCGCCCAGCCCCGAGACCGGACCCACCGCCTGCAGGTTGCCCGCATTGTTTCGCAGCTTGATCGTGGTCCCGGTCCCGTCCAGCAACTGAGTCGCGGCGGTGCCGTAGCTGGTGATCGTGACATCGACCACCGCGAAGATCCCGTCGGTGGTCGGTAGGCCCGAGACGGTCTGGCTTTGCAGATAGTAACCACCCGCGAAAACAAAACCCGCCTCGGTGCGCTGGATCGCGGTGCCGCTGCCGGTCTTGCTGAAGACCAGATGGCTTTGCCCTGCGGCGCTGATCGAGGTTACATCCTGCGCCGTCCCCGCATAGGTCGAAGCCGCGTTCAGATAGGCCAGCGTCACCGTCGGATAGTCGATCGTGGGAATGACCACCGGCGCGGCCACCACCAGCGAGGCCGACTGGGCGCGCACCGTCCCTTGGCTGTTGGTCCACTCGACCGACAGGACGTACTCGCCCGGCTCGGCCAGTTCCATCGTCATCATCCCGGCGTCCAGCTGGGATTTGATCGATACGCCGTTCAGCGTGAAATCCCATGCGGCGACGGGCGCGGGCACGCCTTCGGCCTGCCCCAGGTTCAGGGTGATGCTGTCGCCCAGCCCTGCCGTCGCGGGCAGGACGCCGGGCTGCTCAAGGATCGACGGCAAGGTCAGCGTTTCGGCAGCAACAAGGGTGTCGCCCAAAGCGTTCAGGACAGCGACCTTGGTCCCGCGGAAATGGACCTCGGACAGTCCAGAGAGCAGGGCGGGATGGACCTCTCCGATTATTTCAACGGGCATGCGCGGACCTCCAATGGGCATCAACCGGGATGCCGCATTATCTGTGCGAGGCGACCGTGTTGCTGGTCAGGGCGATGCAACGTCCGTCAGTTGCCCCGCCTCGGACCAAGCTTCCGCCTGTCCCTGTCGCCACAGGTCGGGCGTCATGCCTTCGGATTCGCGAAACACCCGGATCAGGTGCGAGGCATCGCAAAAGCCGGTTTCCTCGGCGATCCGCGTCACCGTTCTGTCGGTGCGGGCCAGCAGCATCCGTGCCTGTGCCAGCCGGATGCGGACCGAGGCATCGGCAGGAGGAATCCCCAGATCCGAACTGAAATGCCGCTCCAGCTTGCGTCGGCCCACGCCCAGATCGCGGGCGATGCGGGCCACCGATAGCGGCGCATGCAGGTTCTGCTGCATGGCCAGCAGCGCGCGACGCACCAGCGGATCGCGCGGGCTTAGCTCCAGCGGCAGGCCGGGTTGCGGGCGGTCGCCCTGCATCGGCTCATCGATCATCAGGATCGACAGGCTTTTTCGTGCAGCCGCGCGTCCCAGATGGCGGTCCACCAGAAACGCCGCCAGATGCGCGGCGCTGACCCCGCCCGAACAACTAAGCCGGTCGCGGTCCACGACGAATATCTGATCCGAGATCGGTCGCATCCGTTCGAATTCCGACAAGAAATCCTGATGGTGAAACCAACTGACGCAGCAACGATAGCCGTCCATCAGCCCCAATCGTGCCAAGGCAAAGACCCCTGTGCAAAGCCCGCCCAGACCAACCCGTTGGGCGGCGGCTTTTTGCAGGAACGCGCCCTCCTCGGACGACAGCCCCGGCCCGCCATCGATCAGCCCCCCGACCGCCACGATGTAGTCGAAGCGCGAGGGGTCGCCCAAGCGCTCTTCGGGTTCGATCCTGACCCCGCAGGACGATTGCACCGGGGCCATGTCGGCGGAAAGCACGCTCCATCGGCAGCGGATCGGGCGCGAGCCGTCCCCGTCATCGGCGGCCAGCCGCAGCACGTCCACGAATGTCGCAAAGGCGGACAGCGTGAAACGCGGCGCAAGGATGAAACCGATCGTCAGCCTTGGCGCAGGGGCGGTCGCACGGGGGTCGGCGGGATGGGTCATGTGTCGCGAATCAACCATCGTTCATGTCGTCATGATGCCATCACCCGTGCCGTGGTCCAGCATTCAGTTTGCGGCAGGGGGAACGTCGCCGATGACGACCTGCTCACTTGCGCTGGCCTCGTCCTCATCCTCGTCCGCCAGCGCAGGGGGACTTTCCCCGGCAAGGAAATTGCCGAACTTCTCAAGCCCCGGAATATGGTCGGCCAGCACCCGCATGACGACCAGCAGCGGCACCGCGACGATCATGCCCAGAACCGACCAGAGCCAGGCCCACAGCGCCACCGTCAGGAACACCACCACCGTATTCAACTGCAGCTTGCGCGAGACGAAATAGGGGGTGATCAGCTGCCCCTCGATCGCGGTCAGGGTCAGATAGGACAGCCCCACCATCAGCGGCGTGAACAGATCGTCAAAGACGAACAGCCCGACCAACGCCGCGCCGATAATGCCAAAGACCGCTCCCAGATAGGGGATGAAGTTCAGCAGAAAGCCCACCACACCGAACAGCACGGGGGACGGCATCCCCCATGCCCACATGGTGATGCCGATGGCCACGCCAAGGCAGGCATTGATCAGCGTGATTGCCCCCAGATAGGCGCCCAGCCGATCCTCGATTTCCCGCAGCGCCAGATAGGCGGCGCGCTTGTCGCGCATGCGGTCGAAGCTTTGCACGATCTTGAGGTAAAGCAGGTCCCCCGATGAGATCATGAAGAACAGCAGGAACAGGGTGAAGATGATCTGGCCCAGAACAGCCGGGCCAAGGTTCACCACGCTACCCAAGGTCGATGATGCCGGGTGCTGGTTCACCTCGACCTGAATATGCTGGTCGGGGGGCTGCGGCGTTCCGGGGGCGGGAACGCTGGTGACCGTGCCGGTGACCATGCCCGTCACGCCCGGCTCGGGCATGGGGGTCGATGCGCCGGGGATGGTCTGTCCTTCCTCGGGCTTGGGTTCGGCCCCTCCGGTGATTTCGTCGATCTTGCGGGCGGCGCGCTCGATCCCCGCGAAATTGCTGCGGATCTCGGTGAAACGCTGTTCCAGTCGTGCCCCGATTTGGGGGGCGTTGTCGATCAGCCGACTGACCGGGCCCGAAACGATCAGTCCGATCCCCGCGATGGCGATGATCAACCCCAATGAGACGATGGTGGCGGTGATGCCCGCGCCGACGCCCCAGCGCTCCATCGCCCGGCGAAAGGGCACGAAGACAAAGAACAGCAGGAAGGCCAGCGTGGCGGGCATCAGGAAGTCACGAGCCTGCGCCACGAACCAGAACAGCAGGATGACGAAAATACCGATGACGGCCCAGTTCGCGACCTTGCGGCCTTCTGATCGGGGCAGGCTCGGGAACATGTGGGTCAGCTGGTCGGGAGGCGTCACGTTGGAATTCCCCGGCGCATGGATGCAGGGGGAAACGCGAACCCCGCGGGCAGGTTCCTGTCCGCGGGGTCATGGTTGTTCAAGATTTGAGCAGCGCGCTTACAGAGGGTGGTCGCCGGTCGCGTCGATGACGCGGGTGGGCAGGCCCAGATCGCCCAGCAACTCAAGGAAGGGACGGGCCGGCAGGTCCTCGACGTTCACCATCTTTTTCGCGTCCCAGATGCCGCGCGCGACCAGAATGGCTGCGGCGACGGGGGGGACGCCAGCGGTGTAGCTGATGCCTTGGCTACCAACCTCGTTGAAGGCTTCCTTGTGATCGGCGACGTTGTAGATGAAGACCTCGCCCGGCTTGCCGTCCTGCGTGCCTTTGACCAGATCGCCGATGCAGGTCTTGCCCTCATAGTTCGGGGCAAGGCTGGCCGGGTCGGGCAGCACGGCCTTGACCAGTTTCAGCGGCACGACTTCCAGACCCTCGGCGGTCTTGACCGGCTGTTCCGACAACAGGCCGAGGTTCTGAAGGACCGTGAAGACATTGATGTAATGCGCGCCAAAGCCCATCCAGAAGCGGACATCGGCTTCCTTGTAGCGGGCGGACAGGCTGTGAACCTCGTCATGGCCCGACAGATAGGCGGTCTGCTTGCCGACGACGGGCAGGTCCCATTCGCGACCGACCTCGAACATCTTGTTCTCGGTCCATTCGCCCTTTTGCCACGCATAGACCGTGCCAGTGAATTCGCGGAAGTTGATCTCGGGGTCGAAATTGGTGGCGAACCATCGGCCGTGGCTACCGGCATTGATATCGACGATGTCGATGGACTCGATCTTGTCGAAATACTCGTCCTCGGCCAGACGCGCATAGGCGTTGACGACGCCCGGATCAAAGCCCGCGCCCAGAATGGCGGTGACACCGGCAGCCTCGCAAGCCTCGCGGCGCTTCCATTCGTAGTTGCCGTACCACGGCGGGGTCTCGCAGACCTTCTTGGGGTCTTCGTGGATCGCGGTGTCGATATAGGCCGCGCCGGTGTCGATGCAGCCCTGCAGCACGGTCATGTTCACGAAGGCCGAGCCCACATTGATCACGATGCTGGCGTCGATCTTGCGAATCAGTTCGGCCACGGCATTGCTGTCCATGGCGTCCAGCGAATGGGTGGTGAATTCGACCGAATGGCCTTTCTCACGAATGCTCTCGATGATCGTGTCGGCCTTGGACACCGTTCGGCTGGCGATATGCAGCGTTCCGAATTCCTGGGCGTTTTGCGCGATCTTATGCGCGACCACCTGGGCGACGCCGCCGGCGCCGATAATGAGCACGTTTCTTGCCAATTCAGTCTCCTTCAGAGGGGCAGGAAAAGGGGGGAGGACCTCGCTTTCGCCTGAGCTTCCGGCTCAGGACAGGCTGGATTTGTAATCGTCGTAAGAGAACCGGCGAACTTCGCGGATCGTTCCGTCCTCATCGCGGATCGCGATCGAGGGCATGCCGACGCCATTGAACCAGTTCTTCTTGACCATGGTGTAACCGGCGGCATCCGCGATGCTGATCTGGTCGCCGATCTGCAGCGGTGCTGGGAAGCGGCCCTCGCCGAAGATGTCGCCGGCCAGACAGGTCTTGCCCGCGATCTGATAGGCATGGTTGCCGTCCTGCGGCAGCTTCGCGGTTTCGCGATAGATCAGCAGGTCCAGCATATGGGCCTCGATCGAGCTGTCGACGATGGCCACGTCCTTGCCGTTATGGATCACGTCAAGGACCGAGACCTCAAGCGAGCTGGACTTGGTGATGCTGGCCTCGCCCGGCTCAAGGAACAGCTGGACGCCGAACTTCTGCTGGAAGGCCTTCAGCCGTGCGGCAAGGCGGTCCAGCGGATAGCCGTCACCGGTGAAATGGATACCGCCGCCCAGCGAAACCCAGTCGAGCTTTTCCAGGAAGCCGCCGAATTCGGCCTCGATGCGGGAAAGTTGCGCGTCGAACAGATCGAAGTCGCCGTTCTCGCAATTATAGTGAATCATCACGCCGGATATCCGGTCCAGCGCGGATTCCAGCCGCGGCAGGTCCCATTCGCCAAGGCGCGAGAAGGGACGCGCCGGGTCGGCCAGATCGAAGCCGCTGGTCGAGAAGCGCGGGTTCAGGCGCAGGCCCATAGTGATGCCGCGCTCGGCGGCCTTGGCCCCGAAACGGTCCAGCTGGCCAAGGCTGTTGAAGATGATCTTGTCGGAATAACCCAGCGCTTCGTCGATCTCGTGATCGGCCCAACCGACGGAATAGGCGTGAGTTTCCTTGCCGAATTCCTCATGGCCCAGACGCAGCTCGAACAGCGAGGACGAGGTGGTGCCGTCCATGAAAGGGCGCATGAAGTCGAACGCCGACCATGTGGCGAAGCATTTCAGCGCCAGCAGGCATTTCGCGCCCGAATGCTCACGCAGATACTGGATGCGCTCCATGTTGACCCGCAGCTTCGCAAGGTCGATCAGGTAATAGGGCGTCTGCAGTTCGGACATGGCGCGTATCCCCTCGTGGCGAAGCCGGGTCGAATGAAGTGGCTCATTTAGGGCCACTTGCGTCGTTTCGCAAGGAATGGTGACTTGCCCATGACGTGGGGGCGGTCCAGCCGCCCCGCAGGCGATTATTCGTCGACGATCGACAGGATCTTGGGCAGGGCCGGGCAGGGCAGAAGCTGATTGCGTGCCACATCCGCCAGCGTGTGGTTGTGCAGGAAAACATAGACATGCGCCGACAGGCTTTCCCAAAGTCGGTTCGACAGCGTCTGCGCCCGCGATCCCGAAATGCCGCCCGAGGCCCCCGCGCCGACATGCATGGCGCTGACGGTCTCGTCCACGGCCTCAAGGATGTCGGCGACCCGGATCGTCTCGGGCGTTTTTGCCAGCCGGTAGCCGCCGCCGGGACCGCGCACGGATTCGACCAGCCCCGCCCGGCGCAGCCGCACGAACAGCTGTTCGAGATAGGGCAACGAGATGTCCTGACGCTTCGAGATCTCGGCCAGCGAGGTCAGATCATCGCCCTTGGCGATGGCCAGGTCGGTCAAGGCGACCATGGCGTAGCGGCCTTTGGTGGACAGTTTCATCGTGGTCTCCCTCTGCCATCGCATTGACGCAACGCGGGCTTCAGGCTAATCCGCCTGCGCCGTCTTTGATTGCGTCTTGCCTATGTCTGGTGCGCTTCCCAGATTGACCATCTAGAGCCGCGCCGTCACAGGGTCAAGAAACCCGAGTTTCAAAGGAAGCCCATGCCCGAACTGATTTTCCCCGGTCCCGAAGGTCGTCTTGAGGGGCGCTATCACGCGCAACCGATCCCCGACGCCCCGATCGCCATCATCCTGCACCCGCATCCGCAATATGGCGGCACGATGAACAACCGGGTCGTCTACAACCTGCATTACGCGTTCCACCGCATGGGCTTCACCGTCATGCGGTTCAATTTCCGTGGCGTCGGCCGCAGCCAGGGCGAATTCGACCAGGGTATCGGCGAGCTGTCGGACGCGGCCGCGGCGCTGGATTACCTGCAGGCGATGAACCCGAACAGCAAGCATTGCTGGGTCGCGGGCTTCAGCTTTGGCGCGTGGATCGGCATGCAACTGCTGATGCGTCGCCCCGAGATCACCGGCTTCATCTCGGTCGCGCCACCGGCGAACATGTATGACTTCAGCTTCCTCGCGCCGTGCCCGTCCTCGGGGCTGATCATCAACGGCTCGGCCGACCGCGTCGCTCCGCCCAAGGACACCAACACGCTGGTGAGCAAACTGCGCGAGCAGAAGGGCATCACCGTCACCCATGAGGAAATCGAAGGCGCGGATCACTTCTTCCGCGACGATGAGGTCCACATGAAGCCGATGATCGACAAGGTGCAGGGCTATGTCCGTCGCCGCCTGACGGAAAACACCCGCTGAACCCATCGCCCCGGCCCATCGCCGGGGCGTTCTTCTTTGCGGCTGGTCACGGTCCGCGCATGGCGCTAGGACCGGGGCGAAACGAAAAGGAGCCGCGCATGAGCGATCTGACCGCCCGTTTCAATTTCCTGAATGAGGCCGATCGGCTGAAATCCGTTGAGCGCGCCAATGTGCTGATGGACCTGTCCCGCGCCGAGAACAGCGCCGAACACAGCTGGCATGTCGCGCTTTTCGCCATGGTCTTTGGTGCCAGCGATCGCGCCATCGCGATGATCCTGCTGCATGATCTGGTCGAGGTCGATTGCGGCGACCACCCGATCCATCTTGCCCATGACATCGCCGCCGTCGAGGCCGCCGAACTGGCCGCCGCGCAAAGGTTGTTCGGCATCCTGCCCGATGGCGCGGATCTGCTGGCGCTGTGGCAGGAATTCGAGGCCGCCGACACCCCTGACGCGCGTTTTGCCAAGCGCATGGATCACATTCAGCCGTTGTTTCAGGTGCTACACGCGCCCGAGCCCCTCGCCGATCACCTTGCCATCGTCGCCGACAACATGACGACCGGTCGCGCCGCTCGGATCTGGCAGGAATGGCCCGAAGCGATGCAGGCCGCGCAGGCCATCCGCGAGGGCCGCCCGGTCGAGGGCGATCTGTCCGGCCAACTGGCCTTTCTGGCGGAAGCCGACCGATTGAAATCCGTCTATCGCGCCAGCACGCTTTGCGACGCCTCGCGCCGCGAAAACAGCGCCGAGCACAGCTGGCATCTGGCGCTTTACGCGCTGGTCATGGCGGGCCATGCGGGCGAGGGCGTCGATATCGGCCGGGTCATCCGCATGCTGATCCTGCATGATCTGGTCGAGATCGATACCGGCGACGTGCCGATCCATGCCCAGAACGGAGCGGCCCATCACGGCGCGGCGCAGATGGCGGCTGAGGATGCGGCAGCCGACCGCATCTTTGGCCTGCTGCCGCCCGCGCAGGGGGCCGAGTTCCGCGCCCTCTGGACCGAGTTCGAGGCGAATGAGACCCCGGATGCGGTCTTTGCCAAGTCGCTCGACCGGGCCCAGCCGGTGATGCAGAACATCGCCTCGGGCGGGGGAAGCTGGGTCGAATATAACGTGACCTATGAACAGCTGGTCGAGCGGGTCGGTCTGCGCATCGAACGCGGTGCGCCGAGCCTGTGGCACTGGTTGAACGAAAGCTCGCGGGTCTATTTCGCGGGATGATCGCGGCTCGGTATGCAATCGCATACCAGCCTTTTCTTCGCCCGCTTTAGCCGCTATAGGGCGGGCAGCCGAATCCTAACCAAAGGGACCACCTATGTCGAAGATCAAGGTAGCGAACCCCGTCGTTGAACTCGACGGCGACGAGATGACCCGGATTATCTGGGATTTCATCAAGCAGAAGCTGATCCTGCCCTATCTGGACGTCGACCTGAAATATTACGATCTGGGCATCGAGGAGCGTGACCGCACCGAAGACCAGATCACCATCGATGCCGCCAATGCGATCAAGCAATATGGCGTCGGCGTGAAATGCGCGACCATCACCCCGGACGAGCAGCGTGTCGAGGAATTCGGCCTGAAGAAGATGTGGAAGTCGCCCAACGGCACCATCCGCAACATTCTTGGCGGCGTGATCTTCCGCGAGCCGATCATCTGCAAGAACGTGCCGCGTCTGGTTCCGCATTGGACCAAGCCGGTCATCGTCGGCCGCCACGCCTTCGGAGACCAGTACAAGGCCACCGATTTCCGTTTCCCCGGCAAGGGCAAGCTGACGATCAAGTTCGTCGGCGAAGACGGCGAGACCATCGAGCACGAGGTCTTCCAGGCGCCGTCCTCGGGCGTGGCCATGGCGATGTACAACCTCGACGAGTCGATCATCGACTTCGCCCGCGCCTCCATGAACTACGGCCTGCTGCGCGGCTTCCCTGTCTACCTGTCGACCAAGAACACCATCCTGAAAGCCTATGACGGTCGCTTCAAGGACCTGTTCCAGAAGGTCTATGAGGAAGAGTTCGAGGACAAGTTCAAGAAGGCCGGTATTCACTACGAACACCGCCTGATCGACGACATGGTGGCCTCGAACCTGAAATGGTCGGGCGGTTATGTCTGGGCCTGCAAGAACTACGACGGCGACGTGCAGTCGGACACCGTTGCGCAGGGCTTCGGCTCGCTGGGTCTGATGACCTCAGTGCTGATGACCCCCGATGGGCAAACCGTCGAGGCCGAGGCCGCGCATGGCACCGTGACGCGCCACTACCGCGAGCACCAGAAGGGCAACCAGACCTCGACCAACTCGATCGCGTCGATCTTTGCCTGGACCGGTGGCCTGAAGCACCGCGCGAAACTCGACAGCAACGAAGCGCTGATGAACTTTGCCCAGACGCTGGAAAAGGTCACCGTGCAGGCGGTCGAAGATGGCCACATGACCAAGGACCTAGCGCTGCTGGTCGGGCCGGACCAGAAATGGCTGACCACCATGGGCTATCTGGAAAAAGTCGACGAATACCTGAACAAGGCGCTGGCCGGCTGATCTGCCGCGCTGGAGTGATGAAGGGCCGGGGGTATTCCCCGGCCCTTTTCATACGCCCATCTGGCAGGCGTATCGCGTGTCGCGGCCTTGCTGTCGGGTATTTGTAAAACGGTGAATTTCCCGGGCCGCGCGCCTTGGAATGCGCGTTGCGACTTAACAGTCCGGCCAGAATGGAGTAAGGGGCGCGCAGGTCAAACCCGGAGTGCCCGCCATGAAAGCTGCCGTCATCACCTTCCCTGGTTCGAATTGCGACCGCGATCTTGCCGTTGCCCTGACGCAGGCGGGGGCCGAGGTGACGCGGGTCTGGCACAAGGATGTGGCGCTGCCCACGGGGACCGATCTGGTCGCGGTGCCGGGCGGTTTCTCCTTTGGTGACTATCTGCGCTGTGGCGCGATTGCGGCGCATTCGCCGATTGCCAATGCCATCCGCGAGCATGGTGCCAAGGGCGGCTATGTGCTGGGGATCTGCAATGGTTTCCAGATCCTGACCGAACTGGGCCTGCTGCCGGGCGCGCTGATGCGCAATGCCGGGCTGACCTTCCTGTGCCGTGAGGTCGAGTTGAAGGTTGCAACCGCTGCAAGCCCCTTCACCGCCGGTTATGCCAAGGGTGACAGCATCCGCGTTCCGGTCGCCCATCACGATGGCAACTATCAGATCGACGCCGAAGGACTGGCCGCGCTGAAGGACCAGGACCGCATCGCCTTTACCTATGCGCCGGGAATCAACGGCTCGGTTGAGGACATTGCCGGGGTGCTGTCCGAGAACCGTCGCGTGCTGGGCATGATGCCCCACCCCGAGCGTGCCGCCGAATCGGTTCACGGCGGAACCGATGGCGCAAGGGTTTTTGCATCCCTTGTGCAAGAGCTTGCCACCGTCTGACTTGAGTGCGTGACATTCGCGCACTAGATTGGCTTGTTCCCTGAGGGACAGGCCAGAGGCGCATGCAGGAAGACGATCTCAGTACCGCAATGACGGAAAGCAGCCGGGCAGCAATGACCAGCCGCTGGGGGCTGCGTGCCGTGATCGCTGCGCTGCTGGTGCTTGCCGTCGGCACGATCTGGTTCACCAACAGCTGGCTATCGGCCCGGTTTTCCGAAAACACCCGCGTGCGGACCGAGTTGCGATCCGCCTTGTATACCGGGAACCTGCTGTCGGAACTGCAGCGGACATCGGTCGTGCCGCAGTTGCTGGCGCGTGATCCGGCGTTGATTTCGGCCCTGACGGGGAATGATTTCTCGGGGACGTCGGCGCGGCTGATTTCCGCACAGAAGGAAATCGGCGCGGCCTCGATCCGGTTGCTGGATGCCTCGGGGCGGACGGTGGGTTCGACCGACCGCAATCTGATCGGCACGAATTACGTGCAGGAACCCTTCTATGTCGAGGCGCTGCGGTCGAAGGACACGGTGTTCACCGTCGCCCCCTCGCCGCAGGGTGTCTATGAATTTGCCTATTCGCGGGCGGTGGTGGCCGACGGGCGGACGCTGGGCGTCGTCGTGGTCGGTGCCGATCTGACGCGGCTGGTGCGGTCATGGGCGGGGATTTCCGATGCCATCGCCGTCACCGACAGTTCGGGCCAGATCATCCTGTCGACCGAGCCGCGCTGGCGTGGGCTGACTTTGCCCGAGGCGCTGGCCGTGCGATCCGCCCCTTCGGCGATTGCACGGGCGTTTCAGGTGACGGCGGATTGGACCTCGGCCCCCGTTGACGCCTATGTGCAGGGCAAGGCGGTGATGCAGGCCGAGACCCGCATCCCCTTCCGCGGCTGGAAGATGATCGCCTTTACCACTTACGATTCCGTGCGTGAGCGGGTGAATGCCGTTCTGGCCATGGTGATCATGGGCTTTGCGATCCTGCTGGCGGCGGTGTTCTACCTGCTATCGCGGCGCGCGCGGGTGGAATCGGCAGCCTATATGCGCGAATCAGCCGATCTGCGGGCGCTGAATCTGCGTCTGACCCGCGAGATTGCCGAACGCGAGCGCGTCCAGCGCGAGTTGCGCGTGGCCGAGCAGACAGTGCAGCAATCCTCGAAGCTGGCCGCACTGGGCGAGATGTCGGCAGGCGTCAGCCATGAGCTGAACCAGCCCCTTGCCGCGATGAAGACCTATCTGGCCGGGGCACGCCTGCTGCTGCAGCGTGGCCGCGGTGAGGAAGCGCTGTCCAGCTTCCAGCGCATCGACGATCTGGTCGAGCGCATGGGGGCGATCACGCGGCAGCTGAAATCCTATGCCCGCAAGGGCGGCGAGGCCTTTGAGCCCGTCGATCTGCGCGCAGCATTGTCCAGCGCTCTGGTGATGATGGAGCCGCAATTGCGCAACCGCACCATCAAGTTGCAGCGCAGCATTCCGCGCTATCCGGTGATGGTTTACTGCGACCGCATCCGGCTGGAACAGGTCATCATCAACCTGCTGAGGAACGCCATCGACGCGATCAAGGCCGTGCGCGACCCCGCGATCGAGATCACGGTCAGCTCGGGCTCTCACGCATTCTTGTCCATCCGCGACAACGGTCCAGGCGTTTCCGATCTGGAAAAACTCTTCGAACCCTTCTTTACCACCAAGAAACCCGGAGAGGGGACCGGCCTGGGGCTGGCCATCTCGTCCGGGATCGCAGCTGATTTCGGCGGCCGCCTGACCGCGCATAATGCCGCGGACGAGGGTGGGCGAGGCGCCGTGTTCGAACTTGAACTGCCGCTTCACGATCCGGCCCGCAGGGTCGGAACGCAGCAGGCGGCAGAATGACGATGGAAAGGTGATGCGCCAATGAGCCGCACGATGAAGATTGCCGTGGTTGATGACGAACCGGATATGCGCGAGTCGATCCGGCAATGGCTGGCGCTTTCCGGCTTTGATACCGAGACCTTCGCCAGCGCCGATGATGCGCTGAAGGTCATCTCGGCGGATTGGCCGGGGGTGATCATCTCGGACATCCGCATGCCGGGGATGGACGGGATGGCGTTCCTGAAGCGGCTGATGGGGATCGATTCGGGCCTGCCGGTCATCATGATCACCGGTCATGGCGATGTGCCGATGGCGGTCGAGGCCATGCGGATCGGCGCGATGGACTTCATGGAGAAGCCCTTCAACCCGGAACGCCTGACCGAGCTGGTCAAGCGCGCGGGGCAGGCGCGCCGCATGACGCTGGATAACCGCGCGCTCCGCCGCGACCTGTCCGAGGGCCAACAGGTCATGTCCAAGCTGATCGGGGCCAGCCCGGTCATGGACCGCCTGCGTGAGGATATTCTTGATCTGGGGCAGGCCGACGGCCATGTGCTGATCGACGGCGAGACCGGGACTGGCAAGACCTTGGTCGCCCACGCCCTGCATGCCGTGGGGCCACGTGCCTCCAAGAAGTTCGTGCCGATCTCGTGCGCCGCTTACAACGACGAAGTGCTGGCCGGAAAGCTGTTCGGCCCGGTCGAAAACGGTCTGCCCGCCGTCGAGGAGGCCCGTGGCGGGACGCTGTGCCTTGAGGATATCGAGGCGCTGTCCGATCCGCTGCAAGCCCGCCTGCTGGCGTTCATCGCCGAGCAGGGCGCACCCGCGGAAACCCGTATCATCGCGATTTCCAATGCCCGTGGCGAAGGCCGCAAGGCCGAGGATTCGTTGCGTCCCGACCTGTTCTATCGCCTGACCGCGCTCAAGATCACCCTGCCGCCACTGCGCTCGCGCGGCGAGGATATCCTGTCGCTGTTCACCCGGATGACCGAGCAGTTTAGCGAGGAATATGGCTGCGAGCCGCCGCAGGTCACCGCGCAGGAAGCCGCACAACTGCTGCAGGCGCCTTGGCCGGGCAATGTCCGCCAGCTGATCAACGTCGCCGAACGCGCCGTGCTGCAGAACCGCCGCGGTTCGGGCTCGATCGCGTCGCTGCTGATGGCCGATGGTGAGGACAATCAGGAAGCCACCACGACCGAGGGCAAGCCGCTGAAGGAATATGTCGAAAGCTTCGAGAAGATGCTGATCGACAATACCATGCGCCGCCACAAGGGCAGCATCGCCGCCGTCATGGACGAACTGTGCCTGCCGCGTCGGACGCTGAACGAGAAGATGGCGAAATACGGCCTTAGCCGCGGGGACTACCTTTAAGACAGCGGACGGCCCCGCGCCTTTGTGCGGGGCCCTGCCGAGCGGGGGCGGGAATGGCCGCCCCGGCGAGATGTTTTGAAAAACCCATTGTAACGGCGCGGCCTTCCCCGTTATCTTGCCCACAAGGGGTGGTCTTCCGCAATTTCCGGTTGCTTGCCCCCACCAGTTTCGCAGCGCGTCTGCCAGCCGCGACACCCGAAAAGTGCCGGCTATGCCACGCGCGGAAAAATCGAGCCCATGCCCCGACGGGGCCTCTGGGCATCCGTGATCGCCGCCCGGACCGCTTGCATGTGGATCGGGCCAAGAAAGGTAAACAGACGCGATGGGTCGCGCTGAGCAGCTTGATCGACAACGGCGTAAGGGGTTTGCCCCTGACGCCGCGATTGCTGCTGTCTGCGCGGGGCATCGTGTTCTCTCATTGAACGGCCATCAGCCTGTGCCCCCTTTGCGCGCGGGCCTGCGGCCGTCCGAAAGTCGGAAACATGTCAAAGAAAATGCTGATCGACGCCACGCATGCCGAGGAGACTCGGGTTGTCGTGGTGGATGGAACCAAGGTCGAGGAGTTTGACTTCGAGACCGTCAACAAGCGGCAGCTTGCTGGCAATATCTACCTGGCCAAGGTAACGCGGGTCGAACCCTCGCTGCAGGCCGCCTTTGTGGATTACGGCGGCAACCGCCACGGCTTCCTCGCCTTTGCCGAGATCCACCCGGACTATTACCAGATCCCCGCCGCCGACCGTAAGGCGCTGCTGGAGGAAGAACGTCAGGCCGCTGCCGCCGAAAGCGAAGAGGCCGACAAGCCCCGTCGTGGCTCGTCCTCGCGTCGCCGCAAATCCTCGAAGCCGGCTTCGGCCGATGCGGGGGATGTGGTCGTCTCGGAAGACATCGCCGGCATGGCCGTTGTCGATCCCTCCGAGGGCGATGAGGATGCATCCGGGCCGATCCTGACCACCGAAACGGCGCAATCCGCCCCGGTCGCCGAGGATGACAGCGCTGATGAAGCGCATGAGGAAGACGGCATCGAGTCGGTCGCCGAAGAGGACGTGACCGAGGAAATCCGCGCGCCCAAGCGTCCGCGTGCCCGCCGCTACAAGATTCAGGAAGTGATCAAGGTCCGGCAGATCATGCTGGTCCAGGTCGTCAAGGAAGAGCGTGGCAACAAGGGCGCGGCCCTGACCACCTACCTGTCGCTGGCCGGTCGCTACTGCGTGCTGATGCCCAACACCGCCCGCGGTGGCGGCATCTCGCGCAAGATCACCAACGCGGCCGACCGCAAGAAGCTGAAGGAAATCGCGGCGGATCTGGAGGTGCCGGAAGGCGCCGGCCTGATCATCCGCACCGCCGGCAGCCAGCGCACCCGGACCGAGATCCACCGCGACTATGAGTATCTGATGCGGCTTTGGGAACAGATCCGCGAGCTGACCTTCAAATCGATTGCGCCCGCGCCAGTCTATGAGGAAGGCGACCTGATCAAGCGCACGATCCGCGACATCTACAGCAAGGAAATCGAGGAAGTTCTGGTCGAGGGCGAGCGCGGCTACCGCACCGCCAAGGACTTCATGAAGATGATCATGCCCACGCATGGCAAGAACGTGAAGCATTACACCGACCAGATGCCGCTCTTCGCGCGCTTTCAGGTGGAAAGCTATCTTGGCGGTATGTTCAACCCGGTCGTTCAATTGCGCTCGGGCGGCTATATCGTCATCGGCGTGACCGAGGCGCTGGTCGCCATCGACGTGAACTCGGGCCGGGCCACCAAGGAAGGCTCGATCGAGGACACGGCGGTCAAGACCAACCTCGAAGCGGCCGAAGAAATCGCCCGCCAGCTGCGCCTGCGCGACCTTGCCGGTCTGATCGTGATCGACTTCATCGACATGGAAGAGCGCAAGAACAACGCTGCCGTCGAGAAGCGCTTCAAGGACAAGCTGAAGACCGACCGCGCCCGCATTCAGGTCGGCCGCATCTCGGGCTTTGGCCTGATGGAGATGTCGCGCCAGCGTCTGCGTCCGGGCATGCTTGAATCGACCACGCAGCCCTGCGCCCATTGCCATGGCACCGGCCTGATCCGCTCGGATGACAGCCTTGCGCTGACCATCCTGCGCGCGATCGAGGAAGAGGGCACCCGCAAGCGCTCGCGCGAAGTGCTGGTCAAGGCCCCGGTCGCCGTCGCCAACTTCCTGATGAACGCCAAGCGCGAGCATATCGCCGGGATCGAAGCACGTTACGGCATGTCCGTCCGCGTCGAGGCCGATCCCTCGCTGATCTCGCCCGATTACGCGATCGAGAAGTTCAAGACCGCCACGCGCAATGTCCCCGAGGTCGTGAGCCCGGTGGTCTCGGTCGATGCCAGCCTGATGGCGCAGATCGACGACGAGGATCTGATCGAAGACGAAGTCGAGGACGAAGAAGAGGACCGCGCCGAAGAAGTGCAGACTGAGTCGCCGCGCGCCGAGACTGCCGAGCAGGGCGAAGGTTCGGGCAAGTCGCGCCGTCGTCGCCGTCGCCGTCGCCGCAATGGCAAGAACGGCGATGACGCCGCCCATGCCGAAGCTGCGGATGCCGATGACGCCGAAGATGATGGCGCTGACGAGGCCGGTGCCGAGGACGAGGCGGCTGAAGACGTCGCGGTGACCGAGGCTGTGGAAGTGGCCGAGGTTGCTCCGGTGGCCGAGGAAGGCAAGAAGCCGCGCCGCCGCAGCTCGCGCCGCCGTGGCGAGGATCGGGCCGAAGCCGCTCCGGCGGAAGCGGTTGTCGAACTGGCGGTTGCCGAGACGGTCGAGGTTGTCGCCGTGATCGAAGACGCTCCGGTGGAGACCATCACGACCGAGCCCGCAGTCGTCGAGACGCCTGCACCCCAGGTCGAGACTGTCACGGAAGAACCCGTCGTCGAAACGGCTGTCGAGGCTCCGGCGGTGATCGAAACCCCGATCCCGGTTCCGGCCCCGCAGCCCGAACCGGCCATGACCGCCGAGGACGACGCGCCGCGTCCGAAACGTCGTGGTTGGTGGTCGATCGGCTGAACCCACGGCCACATGACGCAAGTTTGAGAGGCGCGGGACTTTCCCGCGCCTTTCCATTCGCGCAATCTGCACAGCATGTTGGGAATCGAACTTGCTGATACCGCCTTCCTGCCTGCCGCGATGGTCGCGTTGCTGGCGGGTATCCTGTCCTTTCTGTCGCCCTGTGTGCTGCCGATCGTCCCGCCCTATCTGGCCTATATGACCGGTGTCGGCGTTGGCGGTCTGAAATCGGGCGAACGCAGCGCGATCCTGCCTGCGATCTTCTTTGTCATGGGCCTGTCCACGGTGTTCCTGCTGATGGGACTGGCGGCCTCGGCTTTTGGCCGGATGTTCCTGCAATGGCAGGACTGGCTGGCGCGTGGGGCAGGGGTAACGGTCATCATCCTTGGTCTGCATTTCCTGCATGTGATCCGTATCCCGATCCTCGATACCGAGGCGCGGCTGGAAACCGGCGATCGCGGTGGCAGCACCTTTGGCGCCTATATCCTCGGCCTAGCCTTTGCCTTTGGCTGGACGCCCTGCATCGGGCCGCAGCTGGGAATGATCCTCTCGCTGGCCGCGACCGGGGGCGAGGCGGGCAGGGGGGCCTCGCTTCTGGCGATCTATGCGCTGGGGTTGGGGATTCCCTTCCTGCTGTCGGCCATCTTCATCAACCGCGCCATGGGGCTGATGAACCGGGTCAAGCCGCATCTGAAGCTGATCGAGCGCATCATGGGCCTGTTGCTGGTGGTTGTGGGTGTGGCGCTGGTGACCGGTGCCTTCCCTGCCTTTGCCTATTGGTTGCTGGAAACCTTCCCCTTCCTGGCTTTGCTGGGCTAGCGTCGCCACCAATCAGAGGGGGCGGCATGCAGCTGGCGATGAACGCAGAGGAATTGAACCTGTTTCTGGACCGGGTCTTTCCGCAGGTGGCGGGGCAGATCCGGGTCGAGAGCGTGGATAAGGACATGCTGCTGTCGCGGCTGATCGTCGGTGACGCGCATCTGCGCCCCGGTGGCACGATCAGCGGGCCGGCGATGTTCGCGCTGGGCGATGCCTCGATCTATCTGGCGATCCTGTCCCGGATTGGCGAGGTGGCGCTGGCGGTGACCACGAATGCCTCGATCGACTTCATGCGCAAGCCCGCAGCCGGGCGCGATTTGCTGGCCGAATGCCGTATCCTGAAGCTGGGCCGGGTGCTGGCCGTGGCGGATGCGATGATCCGTTCGGAAGGGGACGATGCCATCGTGGCGCGCTGCTCGATGACCTATTCGATTCCGCCAAAAAGCCTGTAAAAGCGGGTGCTGCGTAGCGGTAAATAGATACCTATTTCGTAAACATATGATAACGCTTGCTTAATTCACGGTCAGCCCACTTGATTCAAAGCGCGCGATGGACGATACAGCGCCAATCTCGAATTACACCCCAAAAGGGACGACCGATGAAAACCTATACCGCGAAACCGGCGGAGATCGAGAAGAAGTGGATCCTGATCGACGCCGAGGGCGTTGTTCTGGGCCGTCTTGCCACGATCGTTGCCATGCGCCTGCGTGGCAAGCACAAGCCGACCTTCACTCCGCACATGGACATGGGCGACAACGTCATCATCATCAACGCCGACAAGGTGCAGATGACTGGCGACAAGCGCGATGCCAAGAAGTACTACTGGCACACGGGCCATCCGGGCGGCATCAAGCACCGCACCGCGCGCCAGATCCTTGAAGGCGCTCACCCCGAGCGCGTCGTGACCAAAGCTGTTGAGCGCATGATCTCGCGCAACAAGCTGGGCAAGCAGCAGATGACCAATCTGCGCGTCTATGCTGGCGCCGAGCACCCGCACGAAGCTCAGCAGCCCGAAGTTCTGGACGTCAAGTCCATGAACGCCAAGAATACCCGGAGCGCATGATCATGGCTGAAGACATCAAAACCCTGGACGATCTGAAATCGGTCGCCACCGTGGCGGTTGCCGAAGCCCCCGTCCGTGAAGCTCAGCGCGATGCGCTGGGTCGCGCCTATGCCACCGGCAAGCGTAAAGACGCTGTCGCTCGCGTCTGGGTGAAACCGGGTTCGGGTAAAGTCGTCGTCAACGGCAAGGACATTGCGGTCTACTTCGCTCGTCCGGTGCTGCAGATGATCCTGCGCCAGCCCTTCGAGGTTGCTGGCGTTGACGGTCAGTACGACGTTTACGCCACCGTCGCTGGCGGCGGCCTTTCGGGTCAAGCCGGTGCGGTCAAGCACGGCATCTCGAAAGCTCTGCAGCTGCACGAGCCGTCGCTGCGCGCCGCTCTGAAAGCCGCTGGCTTCCTGACCCGCGACTCGCGTGTCGTCGAACGTAAGAAATACGGCAAGGCGAAAGCCCGTCGCTCGTTCCAGTTCTCGAAGCGCTGATCCGGCACTTCTTGGAATTCGGGAAACGCGGTCCTTTTGGGCCGCGTTTTTCATTTCGCGATCGGGTTTGGTCGCGAATCTGGGCGGATATGGCTTTGTGGGCTGCTTCCCGCAGCGGCATCCGGGGTTTGGGGTGCCTAATCCGATGACATAAAAATGACGAAAGATCATCAGCTTGGGAATTTTCTTTGGGTGACCTGCGTTTTTCTGCTTGCAAGCCCCGAACGCAGCGCCTAAATACGCCTTCACCGAGCCGGCAGGGTGCTGGAGCGGTTCGGACGGATGGCCTTGACGGTTGTTTGTCTGGTAAAATCGGGAAGTTTGATGGCTTGTGCGGCGCCTGATGAGAAGATGGCGCGGTTCG
>NZ_JACVAW010000029.1:0-37231 GCF_014851995.1 Paracoccus sp. PAR01 | reverse complement strand
GCCGCGCTCTGGAAGCTCCGATGCGTCAGATCGCTGAAAACGCTGGCGTCGACGGCGCTGTCGTTGCCGGCAAAGTCCGCGAGTCGAACGACAAGGCCTTCGGCTTCAACGCCCAGACCGAAGAATACGGCGACATGTTCAAATTCGGCGTCATCGACCCGGCCAAAGTCGTCCGCACCGCTCTGGAAGACGCGGCCTCGGTTGCTGGTCTGCTGATCACCACCGAAGCCATGATCGCCGAAAAGCCCGAGCCCAAAGCGGCCGGCGGTGGCATGCCCGACATGGGCGGCATGGGCGGCATGATGTAATCATCCGCTCGTCGCAAGACAGCGAAGGCCGTCCCTTTCGGGGCGGCCTTTTTGCTATGAGGGCTGTAGCGTTCGCAAACGGCCCATTCCTCCTGCACCGGCAGCCTCTGCTCTGCAGATCGTTGCGGTAGGTCCGTGTGACTGATCTGGAGAAGCAATGCGGCGGCGGCGGTACTGTAGATCTAACTGGCTGCTTTGGGCCGGGATACGATTATGCCCTTCATTGCCTGCGACGGCTTTATACCGGCAGTGTGGCACTACCGCCTAAGGGGGGCTATTCGCCGATCAGCCCCGTCTAAATGCTCTCATCGTCGCCGTCGGACCTCAGGGCGTCAGCGATCAGGTGATCGACCGTATTTTCGAAGTACGCCACCAGTTCCGCGTGCAAAGAGCTGTTCGCGTTTCTCCAGCTTGGCGCGGATGTCTTCAGATCGATTCATGTCGTTCCCCATTCCTCCAATCGGACCTGCCGCGTGCCGCTGGCCGGGTCAATGACCGAGCACCTATCCAGCGGGATAGCCTGTCGGGTCCTTGTGTCCGTCGCGATTGTTCCCTTCTCGCGGAACGGATGGTGTCGCTCAGTGCTCTGTGGCAGCATCCGGCCATGATCGAATTTCGCACGCTCGCCGATGACCATCCTGACCTCGGGCATTCGCCGCTTCTGCGAGGCGCGCTCCTGATACTTCAGTTCGCGCGAGAGCATGGTTCCATCGGCCTGACCAAGACCATGGCTTTCAAGCGTGTCTTCGTCCATTGGGCCGTCGAGCATTTCGATTGGCCCGGGAAGTCCGCCGAGGAGATGTTCCGCTACCAGAAGGTCATCAACGAATATGAGTTTCCTCCGCTCGAGCTCCTGCATTTTCTCCTGATTTCGCTGCGGCTGGGGCGTCACTACAAGGGTGAGTTTCGGATGACCAAGCGTGGGGCCGAGCTGGTAGATAGCCCCGGCCGCCTGTTTGCCAACTTGATCCCATACTTCGTGCTGCAAATCGATCACGCGTCCTACTCACGCTTCGACGACCGTCCTGTCGGCACCTGGGATATTTGGATGAACGTGATCAACATGGAAGCGGACCACGGCACGACCGAAGCCGCGCTGTTCGAAACCTTCTATGGCGAGGCCCATGACTGGCACACTGCAGGCTGGCGAGAGATGGGCGCGTTTTCGTCATGTGTCCTGAGACCGCTCGCATGGGCGGGGCTGATCAGCGAGATACGTGAAGGCGATCTCGGGAGCCGGGTCTGCCACGTCTTCAAGACCCCGCTCTGGCGCAGCGCAATCCATCTTGAAACGGACGTCCAGCTTTCTCCGATTTGCGTTCAATAGGCACGTCTTTCCGCTAGGCGAGTCGGGTTTCAGGATCGCGGAACGCAACATCGCTCCGCAGCGCGAGAGGCAGTCATTCCATTCCCGAAAACAGGCCTACGCCCCCTTGATACCCTTTTCGTTTCCCGCAAGCTGTAACCTAGGCAATGGATTTTCGCCCGCTGGTCGGCTGGGCGGGTCAGTCTTACGGGGCAGGACACTGCTTGTTGTATGAATGACCGTTTCGGTGAAGCTGCGTACGGCACCAGGGGGCGCACCCGATGACCGCAATGGGCCGGATGGACGTAGGGCGTTGCAGGTAGATCCCAATCAAACCCAGGAGTGCATTAGGCAGGACTGAGTTCATGGACAGCAGGTTACTCGACGCGAGCCTTCGCTGGCGCGGTAAATATTTCTGCTCATTCGCGATCCCGTCAGGATGTCTGCGATCAAAGTGCCACATTGATTTATGTAGAAGGCTTCGTCCAACCGCGCAGGCGCGGAAGCATTAACGGCAATCGCGGTCAGCAACGGGGAAACGCGTCAGTGGCGCAGAGATTCGCAAGCGATGCCGTCGTTGTCGCGGTCGAGCCAGTATTCGCCGCGTTTGAGCGCCGCTTGGGCTTCTTCCCAAGTACTGTAGTCGGAGCAGCGAGTGGGATTCCGGGCCTCGGCCACAGTGACGGTCGAGGCGATGAGGACGACGGCAAGGGTCAGGTGTTTCATGATAGTCTCAATTAATTCTGCCTTTCCCTTAACACTCGTCCCGGCGAGATACGTCATGGCCTTTCGGTCAGGTCGTATCTGGTGCGGCCAATGCAACCGCAGAATTTTTTGGTGCAGCCCGACGCCCCGGCTCAGTGCAGTCCGCTCCGTCTATAGTAGCAAGTCGACCATCGGGCGTTGCCACCGCGCCACAGCACTCGCAGGGGGCGGCGTCGCAGAGGCGATCAGGTTGAAAAGCCGTTTGTCGCACTGATTGTTTTGTGCGAACGAAATGGCAGTGTTATCGAAAATAGCAGGATACGAACATGGCTACGGGCGTTGTAAAGTGGTTCAATAACGACAAAGGGTACGGATTCATTCAATCCGACGCGGGAGGCCCGGACGTCTTTGTTCATATCTCTGCGGTTGAGCGCGCCGGTATTCGTAGCCTGCCCGATGGGCAGAAAGTCTCCTTTGAAGTTGAACGCGGCCGGAACGGCAAGGATAGCGCCGTCAATCTGGCGCTCATCTGACGGGAAGTTGCCGTATAGTCGTCGGGGCGGGTTCCTGCCCGCCCTCGCGTCGCCAGTACTTCGGCGTCCCGACAAGGGCAGAAACGTGCGCAGCGAATAAGGCGCGCCGAAGTAATACCATGCGTGACCAATCTTTCGCTAATATGGCGGCAGCATTGTCTTGACAGGGTGTGAACATTGGTCGCGCCCCGGATTGCGCCAAAAGCGGAATGCAGCCGCGATGGGCTCAAGCGGCGCGATCACCTCCCATGAAAATTCGGGGATGCGTCGCATCACCGGATCAGCCGCCAATCCTCCGCAGCAGTTTTTCCTCGATCCCCTGCATGATCTCGAGGGCGCGAGTTTCCTGCGGCCTCAACGCCCGCAGCATCTCTTCGGCATTCAATGTGGGGTGCTCCTCACGGAACTCCTGCAGGACGGTTTGGGCGGTTGAGGCCGTTGCGACTTCGCCTGGTTCAGGTGCTGGGGCTTGTGGGACGGCGGTTGCCGCCGCCGCGCCATCCGGCCTCGCTGCTGCGCCCCCAACAGATTCTACGCTTGGGTAGGTGATGATCCCGCGTCCTTCGATGCGCCTAGTCAGGTCCTCGACGGTTTCGCGCAAACGCCGCAGGCCTTCGCCTTCGCGCGAGGGATAGGGCAGGGGTCCCTTCTGCGCCGCCATCAATCCCTTAAAATAGGGGTCCTCATAATAGACGATGCGCTCGGCGATGATCGGATGCTGACGCTCGGGGATCAGGATGACCTTGTCGCGATCGAGCTTTTTCAGCTCATCCGGGGCCATCAATGGCCGTTCTTCGTTGCGCCGCGAAATCGAGCGGCGCAGCAAACCCGAGCCATCGCGTGAGAGACTATCGCTGATTGCGAGCTTGGTGGTCTTGCCGAGACTGTCTGAGACCTCTTCGGCGGTCTTCTTCTCGTTCGGGGCGAGATAGAGCTTGATCCCGGCCGCGGATTCGATGCCCAGGCGTTCATTCTCGGAATAGGGCGTCGATTCCAGACCGGGGATCGATTGAGTAATGATCGAGACCCGTCCGCCATGGCCGGCCAGCTGTTTCAGGGATTGGACGATGATCGGCATCGGCCCAAGCTGGTCGAATTCATCGAGCATGATTTTCACCGGCCAGGGTTCCTGGACCGGATCGGGCATGCTGGCGCGAAGCGTGGCGATGAGCTCGCCGAAGAACAGCCGGATCAGTGGGGCCAATGTCTTGATGGCATCGGCATTGACCACCAGATAGACCGCCATCGGCAAGCGGCGCAGATCGACGAAGGAAAAGTCATTGCCGCTGGTGGCGCGGTCGACGGCGGGGTTGTTCCACAGCGACAGCCCGGCCCCACTCAGCACCGAGGCATGCGAGCTGAGCGTGCGGTCGGAATAGCCGGCGAATTTGCGGAAGGTCTGGGCGGCGGAGATATGTGTCACCTCCTCGGCATGGGCGGCATAGGCGCTCGAAGTTGCCCCCTGACCGAAGAGAATGCGGCTGATCTCGCCGATGGTCGGGCGGCCGCGTTCGATGGCTAGGAGGCCTGCTGCAATGAAGAGATCGCGGCCCTCGGTCAGAAAATCGCCGGCGCTGCCCTTGTCGGAGACGGTGAGGAAGTAATCCGCGATCTTGGCAAGCTCGGTATAGCATTCATCGGCATGGCGGATGCGGGCGACGCGCTCGAGCGGGTTGTAGCGATGCGAGGGATGATCAAAATCGAAAGGCGAGAAATAGAAGATCGCATCGCCCTGGGCCTGGCGATGGCGCGAGGTCGCTTCAAAAAGCTCGCCCTTGACGTCGAGCACCACCATCGAGCCGGGAAACAGCAGCAGGTTCGGGATGGCATAGCCGACACCCTTGCCGGCCCGGGTCGGGGCGACGACCAGACAATGTGGGAATTTGTCGTAATCCGCCGCGATCAGCGCCTTGCTGGTCTTCGGTTTGCCGAGTTTGCCGAAGACCAAGCCGCGGCCAAGGGGCTGCAGGAGGCCATTGCGGCGGATCTCGGCCTTGCTCTGGAAATGCGCCTGGCCATATTCGGTGAGTTTTTGGCCAAACGACATGATCAGCGCAAAACCTGTGAGCAATGCCGCACCGATCAGACCGAGGCGATAGCCCGAGGCCCAGGGTTCTTGCCACATCTCCGGCCAACCTGGAAACGGCCGGATGAGGGTAAACATATCACCATTCAGCGCATTGCCCCCGCTTTGCAATTGCACCCAGACCCCGCCAGCCATCAATCCGAGGATCAAACCGAGACCTGCAGCCACCGGTAGAACGATCAGCAATCGAGCTACGCTCATCTCTCGCGATCCCCGGGCTTGTCTCGCTCCTCCCGGTGGAGGTCAGCCTGATCAGATGGCTGGTGCCGCCGCCCGACATAGCCTTCGAATGTCATGCGATAGTCCTGTGGGATCACCCTGTCCCAGATCTCCGAGACCTGAACGGCGGCCTCGACCGATGCTGCGGCCAGCCGCCCGGCATCGCGGGTCAGGGCAGAGATCTCGGTGCGCCCCGAACTGCGAGTGTCAGGATCATCGGCATAAGCGTAATGCCAATCGGCCCGCGCCATTCGTTTCTCGAGAATCTCGACGGTGCGTTTTTCCGGCGCAGCCGATGAGCACGTCGTATCTGCCTGCGTCAATCTCTCGGTCGCAAGGCTTGGTCGCTCACCGGGCAAATGCAGGGGAGAGGGCACGGAAAGCTGGCTCTGTACGCTGTCAGATGTCGAACGGGCGGGAGGCAAAGCCTCGTCATCCCTCTTTCGACCTGGCATCATGGTTGCCGGCATTAACCCGGCGACGTCATCCTGCATGCGGCGCTTTTCAGCTGCTTCGGCTGCACGCGCGATGATTTCTGCCCGGAGAGGCTCGGTGGCCGCCGGTGCCAGGTCGTCGCGAAGTCGCTGCAAGAGGTTTGGCCGGGTCTGCGTCATGTTATTCTACCTCAGGCGGGGATGCGGTGAATGTGAAGCGAAGGCGACCTTTGCAAAAACGGCCGCCCGGCGCTCAATAGCCAAGCCAGGCGAAGAGCTCGGCGGTCACGGTGAATTTCTCACCGAGATCCTGGCGAACCTCATCGGGATCATGACCATGGGCGCGGATAAGTCGCTCGGCCTCGGGTTCGGACAGTTCGGGATGCTCGGCGGCGAAATCCCAGCTGGTCAAGCGTCATCTCCCTGATCGTCATCGAGCCCAGGAAACCAGAGCTCAAGAATGCCGCGGTTGTGGCCGATACGTCCGGCCTGGATCACCAGATCGATCGAGCCGGATAGGTAGCGCATGACTTCGGCGAAACTGAGACGGGTACCCGTTTCCAGGACGAGAAGCGCCAGCTTGTCGAAGGCTTTGCGGGCGGTTTCGGCATGGAGCGTGGTGAAGGAGCCGCCATGGCCAGAATTGATCGCGCCGAGATAGGTGACGGCTTCGCGCCCGCGCAATTCGCCGAGGATGATCCGGTCGGGGCGCAGGCGCAGCGTCGCCTGCAAGAGCTTTTCGGGCGAACGCGACGAGGCCTCATCGCGACTGGCGACCAGGCTGACATGATTGGGCTGCCCCGGCATCAGTTCCGGCGCGTCTTCGATCAACACGAGACGCTCTTCCGGCGGGATCATCCATTGCAAGCGACGGGCAAGTTCGGTCTTGCCGGTTGAGGTACCGCCGGAGACCAGGATATTGAGCTTTTCTGCCACTGTGGCGCGCAGAAACTCATCGGGATCTCCGTCAGCTTGGATCAACGCGCGAATGGATCGGATTTTCTCCCGCCTGGCGGCCTCGGATGAGGTTTCCGGAGGCCGCAGGAAAGTAAATCGCTTCGGCTCGTCACGCGCGCCGCGGGATCGGAACAGGCGCAAGGCCAACACCGTGCCATGGGCCGATGCCGGTGGCAGCACAGCCTGGGCGCGCAAGGTGACGCCGCGAAACCGGACGGTGGCCGAGACCATCGGCAATTGTTCGGTCAGCGGCTGGCGCACCTCATTGGCGATTTGGCAGGCGAGGTCACTGACCGCAGCGGGGGCCAGGGTCAGATCCACGACCTCTGCCATATGGGCGCTACCGCTGCGCTCGATCCAGACCCGACCATCGGCATTGATTGAGATTTCGATGGCCTCTGGATCCTCGATCAGCGGCGCGAGCGGTTGAAGATAATGTTCGAGAAAACCAGCCGCCATCAGAAGAGCTCCAGATCGGTGTTCACCCGCACGATCACCACTTGACCCTGATCGAGGGTGATGGTCGGCGGGCGGCTGAGATAGCCCGCCATAATGCCGCTCAGGGCATTAGAGGCGCTCTGGCCGATGCCGGAATAGAGTTCCGTAAGGGCGGAATCGTCATCCCGATTGTCGCTGTCGCTTGCGGCGGCCTCAAGAATGCCGGGCAGCGCCCCGATCACCGAGACCATGGTAGCGGCGCCAAAACGGCTGAGCGTATGGTTTCTGACCTTGCCGCTGAGGCCGGAACGCCCGACCCGGTCACTGCCATAGCCTTCAAGCCGAACGGTCAGGCCATCGGCGCGGATCAGGCGGTCCCAGGCGATCATCACCCGGCGCTGGCCTTGGCTGATTTCATTGGAATAGCGGCCATAGAGTTTGGCGCCGCGCGGGATCAGCACCTGGCTCATATCCATCGACCACACATCCTGGCTGACATTGGCCACGACATTGCCGGGCAGGCTGGTCTCCACCGAGGTCTCAAGCGTCGCCTCGATCATCGTGCCCTGGACGATGGTATGGCCGGGATGGGCAATGTGCTCAGCCTTGGTCACCTCGGCACGTGCGGCCCCCGCACGCAGGAAGTCGGGCTCTCCGGCATTGTTCGATCCAACGCTTCCTGGCTCCATGCCGGTGGCGGAATCCTGGCCATGTGCCGCTGCGTTGCCGCCGGCGCGGAAGGCGACCATCGGCGAATTGATCTGGCGTTGACGCTGCTCGGCGGCCTCCTGACGGCGGCGTTCGAGATCGGCAAGGCGCTGCGCTTCGGCTTCGGCGGCGGCCTGATCGGGCAGACCAAGTTGCGCGGCATTCAGCAATTCTTCCTCAAGCCGGCGGCGTTCTGCTTCCGCCGCGCTGAGCGCCTGCTCCTGCTCGGCGGCCTTGGCTTTCTCAACCTCCAGCTCGGCCTGAAGCTGCTCTACCGCCGCCTTGTTTTCGAGCTCGAGACCGGCGAGACGCGCGCGCAATTCTTCGAGCGCCGGATCCGGTGCCACTGCCGGCGCGGGCTTGCGCGGCTCGCCAGTTGGCTGCGAAACCTCGGGCTGCGATCTCGTCACTGTGAAGCCCGCGAGGCCGGGATCCTGCTGGAACTCGCTGACGCTGGAGGTGGGCAGGCCCTCAACTTCTACCTTGTTCTCAGCGCGCGGCATCATTGCCCAAGCGCCCATGGCCGTGCCGATGACGAGCGTTGCCGCAGGCAGCAAATAGGGCCGGAGATTGCGTGTTGTTCGGGGCGGAGCTTTCAGCCGGGCCAGTCGGGCCGCGACCTTATCATCCTCTTCCTCGGCCATGGCTCACTCCTCCCGGCCGGTGACGCAGATATGGTCGTCGCCATAGCGCAGCACCCAGCGCTCCGAGCGCGCCGAGGCGGTGATGATCTCGCCCTTGGTCTGGCTGTTGACGGAATATTCGCGACCCTTGCCGTCGACCCGAAACAGCGAAGGCATCGGGGCACCGGGCGGGATCTGGAAATAGGTTTTCTTGCCATCGTCCGAGACACCGATCGGAGCAAAATCCGCCCCCGATGAGCGTTGGGAGACCGCATAGCGCATCTTTTTCGGCGGCGCGGTCGGCAGCGCACGCACGTTTGGGGCGGCGCGGCTGTTGCGACTATCGCTGGGGGTATTGAACTTCACCGACCAGTTCGGCACCGCCCGGCTTTCCGAGACCTGCAGGAAATAGAAGCGGCGATTGGTCTCGACGGTGACATTGGTCGAGGCGCCCTCGATCACCGGCTTGATGGTGAAAACATTGGCACCCTCGAGCTTGTCGATCTGGAAGCTCTCGAGATCACCGGCTGCGACCGAACGGATCTCCTCGCCCTGGCCGAGCTCGATCAGGGTGATGTTCCGGATCCGGGTCGAGACATGATAGACCTGTCCCTCGACGAAACTGGCATAGGTCACCCGGGCATCGCGCGATCCGGCTTTCGGTCGCACTTCCGCCGTAGCGGTGAGGGGCAGGGCGGTCAGAAACACAAGGGCCGCCGCGCTGTGGAAAAACCTATTCATCCTTCTGGGCCTCCAGAGAATCCGAGCTGACGCGATAGCCGGTGACGACGAAGCCGAACGGGTTCTGCCAGACCAGTTCGAGCGCACTCTCCTGCGTCGGCTGGAAACGGTAGCTCACCGTGGCGGTGAAATTCCCCAGCCGCTCGGGCTGGTTCGGTCGGGTCAGCGTCTTCACGAAACGCACCTGGGCCGTGCTGTCATTGACCTGATTGATCGAGAGCACCTCAAGCTTGACCCGGCCGGCCTCGCCATAAAGCGTGGGCGGGTAATGCGGGTTCTTGCCATCCCAGAGCGCCTGCAATGAGGCCTGCGCCTCGCCGGTCGATTGCCGCCAGGTGCGCAACATCCGGGCCTCGTTGTCATTTGGATCATAGGTCTCGCGGTCGAGCACATAGCCGTAGAGCAGACTTTGCGTGACCGCATCGGCATGTTCCATCGTGGCGCGTTCGACCTCGACGGCGCGACTGGCGATGCCGGTGTCGCGATCAACAATGGTCAGATAGGCTTGGGTCTGCTTGAGCGGCAGCAGGGCCAGCGTGGTCGCAAGGCCAAGCATGCCGCAAGCCATGCCGCCAACCGCCACGAGCCAGGCCAGCTTTTCCCGGCGGGTCGGATCGATCAGGAGCTGTCTGGCGACAAGCTTTCTCTCTTCAGACAAGGCGTCTGTCATGGATCTCTCCCGAGATGGAGGGGGCTGGAACCTGCGCGCCTAGTTCCTGCGCATGAGGTCGAGAGCCGCGAGTTTCTGGCGCAGCGCCATGCCAGCCTCGCGGGCCGAGCGCTGATGCGGAGTGGATTTGCCATCAGAGGTGCCCGAAGGCAGGCCGGACAGCCCGGCGAGATATTGCTTGGGATGGGCGAGGCCATGGGCGCCCATGGCATTGGCCCCGACCTGGCTTGGCCGCTGCAGCGAGGACCCGGCGAGGCGCATGGCTTCGGGAGCAATGGAAGCGAGGTTCATCTGGCCGGTAATGTGGTTGGCGGCTTCCGGGATTTTCATCAGGGCGAAGATCCCGACAAAGACCACGACCATGAAGCCGGCGAGGCTGCTTAAATTGTCGACTTGAGTTTGATCTTGAAACTGCTCACCGGCCATCGCCACGACGGCGGCAATCACTGCCGAGGCCGCAATCGGATACATCAGGTAGGAGACGAAGGAGGACAGCCAGGCCTCGAACAGCGGCTTGGTACGGTTGAAGATGGTGAAGATCATTGCCAGCGGGGCAACGCCGAGCAGGAAGGCGATCATGATCTTGGCGAAACCGACCACCAGCACATAGACCGCCATCAATATGGCGAGAATGAGAAAGAAAAGGGCCCCGAGTACGCCGCGGGTGATCGAGCCCATGCTCTTCATCACGCCGTCTGCGGTATCGCCCATGTCGGCGGCAAATCCGTCCATCGCCGAATTGATGTCCGCCCCGGACCCGACAGCTATGTCAAAGAAGCTCAGCGCCAGATTGCCGCTGGCTGAGGTCAGCGCATCGTAGAACGCGCCGAAATTCGCCCAGGAGAAAGCGAACATGTAGACGAGGACGATCCGTGTCACGATCTGCAAGCTGTCCCTGGCACTCATTCGATAGATGCCGAGCGCCATATTCATGCCGATGAGCAGGAGGAGTAGGGTAACGAATATGGTCCATAGCGGGCCGACGGCGGCCGCGGTGCTCTCGAAAAACCGCTCGCCGGTCGCCTTCACGCTGGCGTCGAGCGATTGGATGATATTGGTAACAAGGCCCATCAGAAGGTCCCGCCACACATTGCTTCGACATCTGCACGGAGTTTGCGAGCACGGCTGATATAGTCCCGACCGGCGGTGTGCCGGTTCCAGTCAACGCCCTCACTTGCTTGCAGCTCTGCCTCGATTGCCTCCACGGCTGAGAAAGGCGCAGTTTTGCCTTTACAGGTGCAATCGCCGGTGTCGAGAACCCGCCGCATTTGGGCGTAGACATAAAACATGCGTCGAGCATAGGCATCGGGCGAAGCCGCTTTGAAGGTGGCCGATACCACCTCGGGTAGCTTGTCGCAGCTGCTATATGGCACGTTCTCGGTCAGTGCCTTTGGGATATCCTGAGGTTCGGATTGCGGCGACAGGCGCAAAAAATCCTGATCGCTCCTCTCCGCCTGATCGCCGGACCCGAAATCCGGCGCAGCTTCATCCACCAGGTGATCCAGCGCGGCGAAGGGGTTTTCTGCGGGTGTCTCCATCTGCTGCACCGGATCTTGTCCCTGTGCCCGCCATGCGGGAAGGGCGATGACGGCAGCCAGGGTCAAAGCGAGGACAGCGCCCCCGATCAGGATGCGACGGCGCATGCTCATTCCTCCAGTTTGATGCTGAGGTATTTTTCTTCATCGGCGGCGGTGGCGGCATCGATGATTCCGGCCTCGCCCATGCCCACGGTCTGGACCGCCTGCATGGCCCAGACATTGGCGAGCGCGATGCCGAGTTCAGCGGTGACGCGGGTATTGAGATCGATGGCCTGTTTGAGGTTTTCCGTGTCCTCGATCTTGCCAACCAAACCATCAATCCGGGTCAGGCTGTCGCGCGCACCTTGCGAGGAGGATTCCGCCGCCACCGACAGGAAGGCATTCACGTTTGCCGCAGTTCCGATCCGCGCGGCTGGCGCATCCTCGCTCTCGGCGAGCTGATCGACCCTTGTGCGCTCGAGACCCGCCGAGGCGAAGGCCTTGTCGACATGGGAGGACACCGTGCCGCCGCCCAGCGTGCTGCCCTCGGAGAGCACAGAGGCCCAATTGCCGGATTTCGCGGCATCGAGCGAGGCGGTCAGATCGCTGAAGCCGGGCATGATCTCCTTGAGGAAGCTCTCCTTGTCAAAGCCGAGATCGGCAAGCGTGAGACCATCTTTTAGCGCCGCGATCTGGCTTTGCAGGAGCTGAATCTGCTCGATCAGCTTCAGGGTCTGAGCGTCGAGCTTTACATTCTGCGCCACCTGTTCCTTCAGCTGCAGTTTCGCCTCGGAGATCATCTCCTGAAGCCGGGCAATGCTGGTGACATCGATGGTCGGCACGCCCTGGGCGGTGATCGCGACCGGCATCAAGGTCAGCAGGGAGGCGGCCAGAATGCGGTGCATTGCTTTACCAAAGCTCATCGTTCCAACCTCACTTGCAGATACGTCCAATCCTCTGCGTAGGCCTGCAGCAGCAGAGCGTGGCGCGCGGCTTCGACCTTCCGCTGGGTTGCCTGCAGCCGGGTCAGGATCGCGGCCATGCGGGTGACTTCGGCCCGGGCATAGGTGTTGAGATCCATCGCCTCCTTGACCGAGGCGGTGGCACCGATGCGGGCGGTGATCGCCCGGAGCCGGGTTGCCGCGGTCTGCATGCTGGTCATCGAATGGCCGGCGTAATGCAGTCCGGCATCGGCGATGTTCGAGCTCTCGGCGATGACCATGTCCCTGGGCTCGAGCGTGCCGAGATCATCGGCACCACTGATCCGGCCGGCATAGAGTTGGTAATGCGCCCGGATGCGGCGGACGTAATTCTGCGTCTCGGCATAAGGCGGAATGCCATTGTACTTCTGTACCGCACCGGGCCCGGCATTATAGGCGGCCAGCGCCAGCTCCATCGAGCCGAACTTGCTCAATTGCTGCAACAGATAACGGGCGCCGCCGTCGAGCTGCAGCCGCGGATCATCGTAATAGGCCGGATAGATACCGAGGCCCTGAGCCGTGCCCGGAATGATCTGGGTCAGGCCGAAGGCGGCTTTCGGGCTTTTCGCGCCGATACTGAAATTCGATTCCTGCTTCACCAGCCCTTGAAACCAGCAGCGGAACTCCACCGCATTGATCCCGGCCTTGGCCAGAGCCGGATGATTGCGATGCCGCATTGCCGTCTCGGCAATCATCGCCTCGATCGTCAGCGGCGCATCTCCAATAAGCCGCGCGGCATAGGGATTGTCATCCTCCACGGCATAGACCGCATCGGCGGCGAAGGGGGTGCCGCCCGGCTCACTCCCGTCTTCGAGATATGGAATGAAGGCGCTGGTGCCGGTCAGAAGACGCAGGGTCTGATCCAGCGCGGCGAGCTGGGCATCCTGCTCGTTCAGAAGCGCCGCGCGGCGGGAGTTTTCCTGTGTCTCCGCAGCGCGCTGCGCCAGATCCTGCTGTTTCTGTAACAACCATGCGGCGATCTGCTTGAGATCCACCGCGGGCACACCGGCAGCATGGGCGCCCGGGCCAGCGCCAAGGGGCAGGGCGGTGAGGGAAAGCGCGAATGCCATGGATCTAAACCTCCGGCACATCGCGGAACTCGCAATCGCCAGCAGCCTGTTCGAGGAGCGTCATGCCGGACCAGCAATTGGTTTTGCGGATTGGTGCCTCAGTGGAGCAGCCGGCAAGGCCAAGCAGCAATGATCCAAGCAGAAAGCCTCTAAGCATGATCCATCCTCCAGAAAAATGGCCGGGTCTCAAAACCCTCGCCAAAGGCGCGCATGGCCGATTTGCCGCCGCTCAAGGCGGTGAGCAGCGGTCCCAAGGGCGAAAGATCGACATCGAGAAGCGTCGAGCCGGTCGGACCATTCCACAGCGCGCGGCGTGGCCCGTATTGACCCTCCAGGACAAAACCAAGTTGGTTCTCCGTCAGGTTGAGCCCGTCATATTGCTGCGGGGTGGCCTGGCCATTCGGAAAGATCAGCCGATGCGGCAAACCCTCGAGAATGGTCTTGGCCCTGCTGGCCTCGATCTGGCTCGGGAATTGCGTCATCAGCACCATGGTCACCGCGAGCTTGCGCATGGTGACGGCCCATTTCGGCATGCGGGCGGCGAAGAAGGCATCGTCGAGCGCGGCATGGGCTTCATCGATGATCAGGAGCGTCGGCACCCGATCCTCGAACATCAGCTCAAGCCGGCGGAAGATATAGCTCAGGATCGCCGTGCGCTCGCTCGCGTGTTCGAGGATCTCGGTCATGTCGAGACCGACGACATTGCTGCGGCGGAAATCGACCACCGGCTGATCCGCTGCCCCGAAGACCCAATTGTAGCGCCCTTCCGGCCCCCATTCTGCGACCCGCATGGCAAGCTCGCGCCCGTCCTGGACATCGCCGACCAGGCTCTCGAAATGGGCGAAACTGCGCAGAGCCTCTGGCGCGGCGGCAATCCGGCGGATGGCGGATTTGAGTGCCGCTGATTGGATCGGCGAGAGCGTGCCGCGGCGCTCGATCAGGGCGGAGAGCCAATCCATCAACCAGGCCTCGCCGCGGGAGCCGGTCTCGGTCAGGAGCGGATTGAGCCCCGTGGGCTGTCCGGCCCGGATCCGGGCATAGGCTCCGCCCAAAGCCGCCACCAGGCTTTTCAGACCCTCATCCTTGTCGAAGATAATGATCCGGGGCCGCACCCGCAGCGACTGGGCGGCAAGAAAGGCGACCGTGGTGGTCTTGCCGGAATCTGACGGCCCAAGCACCAAGGTATGGCCCAAGGGCGGCTCGGATTCCGGCCGCCCCGGTCCCTGGAAGCTGAAGCGATGCGGCGCACCGGACACACTTTGAAACACGGTGATCGGCGTGCGCCAGTGCAAAGCCTCGGCCGGGCTGCCGGCATCGCTCATATGCAGCGAGGCCATATCGGCGAAGGTCGTGGTGGCGACCGTCATGCCCCAGCATTGGTAAGCCATATTGCCGGGATGGCTGGCAAAGAAGCTGGCCTCGAGACTATGGGTGCAGCGGGTGAGTTTCACCCGGGCGCGTTCGGCCATGCCCTTGATCTTCGAGATGCGGTGGTCGAGCGCCTCTCGGCTATCCGCGAAGACCGTGATGGTGAGCTGATGCAGGCCGACACTCCTGCCACCGCTTTCGACCTCATCGGCGGTCTCGATCAGCTGCTGCTGGATGGTGGTGGCGAGATCATCGGCGGCCCGCATCTGCTCGACGCGCAGACGCACCCGACCGGCGATCTTTTCCGCAGCGATCGGGGTGAAGCTGTGGCAGATCACCGTATCGAGGGCGGAATCGAGCGCATCCAGCATGCCGGGCCAGGTTTCCTGGCTATAGCGCTTCACCGCCAGCATTGCCGCGTGGCGCGGCCCACCAATACCTTCGTCAAAGATGATCTCGTCAGGATAGAAGGTGGCGCTCGAGGGCACGGCATCCTCGGCAATCAGGCTCATCTCGCCGCGCCAGGCCGGGGCGAGAAGCCCGGTGCTGATTGCGGTGTAAAAGCCGATCAGGCTGCCATCGCTGATCTTGAGGCGGCGAGTGATGACATGGGGCAAGCCGTTTTCCAGCACCTCGACCAGCTCGCGCAGATCATGCTGGCGGGCATCGGTATCCGCTTTCAGAAGCTTTGCTGCCGCCTTGCCGAAAAGTGGGATGCGCAATGGCGCGGGTAGCGACGAAACTACCGTCAGCACCACCACGAAATCATGGAGATCCTGCGCCTCGAGATGTGTGCGCCAGGCCCGGTCGAGATCACCGGCGAAACCCTCGCCAGGAATGGGGGTGAGCCCGAGAACGGACCGGCGGTGCAGGCGATGGATATAGAAGCTGAAACGCTCGTCGAGCCCGTCGATCATCGCGGCCAGGGCACGGCGCAATTCATGAATATCATGCGGCGCGGCGGTCATGCCGTCGAGGCCGGCAATCTCGAGCGAGATCATCAGCCCGTTCTGTCGGGTCCGGACGATCTCGTCATCCAACTCGATGAGATAGGGCAGGTGGGTGAAGAAGCCGGGATCCTTCGGCAGCAGTGCTCGGGCCGCCGGGTTGCGGCCTCTCTGCGCAAACCTAGACATAGCGTCGGCCCTTTCTCCGCGTGCGGTTCAGGCACGGCGGGGTCTTTTGCAGGATGACCCGCAGCACCTGGGCGCCATTGGGATTGGCGGCACTGGCAATGCGGGCGAGCCCGTACCAGACCGGCCCGAGGGCGAGGAAACTGAGCGACAGGAATGGGTGCTGGGATGTCCACATGAAGGGCAGCACGGTGACCCCGGCCACCGCCAGCATATAGGGCATCGGCAGACCCCAGAGCTTCGCTTGGCGCGTCAGCCCGAGAATGACCGGGGTGCGTTCCATGGCTCAGAGGAAACTGTTGAGATTGCTGACCAGCGTCGAGGCCGGCATGGCAATGATGGCGCCGATGATGATGTAGAGCAGCCAGGCCCAGGGCGCGCGATTCAGCGCCGCCATGATGCCGACGATGACAAAGGCGGTGGAGAAGAACCAGACCACCGGATTGCCCATGATCCAGGTCGTCCAATTGTTGCCCAGCGTGTTGGCCTTGGTGAAATCGATGCCCTGATTGGCCTGGGCGAATGCAGCAGAGGCAAGACCTGCCAGCGGCAACGACAGGACAAGCGGGATCGCCCGGCGAAGGTGCCGGAGAACAGGGGTGGGGAGCATGGGATGGATCCTTCTACTGGGTCGTGAGCAGGAGTCGGTGATGTTCGGAAAGCACCCGGATCACATAGTCTCGGGTCTCTGAGTAGGGTGGCACGCCACCGTATTTTTGCACGGCCTTTGGTCCGGCATTATAGGCGGCCAGGGCCAGCATCGGGCTGCGAAACGCCTGCAGTTGCGCGAGCAGATAGCGGGCACCGCCATCAAGATTCTGCATGGGATCGGCGGCATCGACCCCCAACATGACGGCGGTGCCCGGCATCAGCTGGGTGAGGCCAAGCGCGCCTTTGGGACTGCGTGCCTTCGGGTTGAAACGGGATTCCTGCCAGATCATGGCACGAAACAGCGCCTGCCATTCCTGTGGCGACAGATCGGCGGCGCGCAGGGCAGGGTGATGCTGGTAGCGCGCGGCCACCTGATCGATCCCGGGCATGCGTGTCGAGGATGTTCGTGAAGGGGCCGATGTTGCGTCGGTGTTTAAGGCCGCGCGGACCACCTCGTCCTCCGTCTCGGAGAATGGATCGGCACGCCTGGCCGGCGCGGGCAGGAGGCGCTTTCCCGCCGCGTCATAGCGCAATACTGAAGGCGCGGTGCCGGTCTCTGTCACTAATGCCGTTCGACCAAAGCGGATCACATCGGCCTGAACGGGCGGGGCGCCACCCAACAGCGCCAATGGCAGTAGGGCAAAAAGGACGACGGTGGGTTTACTCGGCTTTGCTGTCGATAATGACGGCCTGTCCTGCCACCATGGGCGCGGCCGGGATGGTGTAGCCCAGCTCCTTGCACATGGTGAACACCGTGCTGAGGGTGCGGATTTCCCGGAAAACCAGATCGGCCTGGGGGGCAGATCCTGATGCGGAGGCTTGGCGTGTCCGCCGCGTGCGCTGGGTAATGAGGGCGGCCCAACGCGATCGCTCTTTCGGCTCGATCGCCAGAACATACCAGATGCCATGGTAATGTGGGCCACGCAGCTCCGGGACCTCATGGCAATAGATGCAGAGTAACCAACCGTCTTCCAGAAGCCGTTTGAGTCCGTCGACCGTGACCACATTCGGGGGCTCTTTTCTCAGATCAATCACGGCCCGCGTCTCCATAGCATGGCCACGCGGCACCTTACGAGAGCCAGCGTGTCAAATTTGCAAACCTCGGTCAACATGCAAATTTAACACGCGCCGAGCTTTTCTCTGAGAGCTTTGTAGACGCTGGGCAGATGTCTTCCAAGACCGAAGCAAGCTTCGGCCTTGGCCTGTTTGCGGGGGTAAATTTATGACTTCCTTGCGAAGTCCTGCTGCACCCTATGCCGGCGGCGATTCTGGTCCTGCGGCTTTGCTCAGGAGGCGCGAGGCGTGTCGCGTTCCACCGGGCGTTTTTCCATGGAGCCGATGAACATGCGGACGCCTTCCTCAGTGACCGCCCAAATCCCGAAATCACGCAGCTCGAGCGTCACCGGTTGTTCTGCATCATCGACCATCATCGACAGCATCTGCACCATTCCGGCATCGAGTTTGGCGGAGGCCCGAAGGGGGTTTTCGCTCAGAGCGGCCGTGGGGCTGCGCATCTTCATGAAGTCTCCTGCTCAGATTCGTCTTTCGGCAGAACATAGCCGATCCCGCGCAAGAGGCCACCTACCTGTCTTTTTAGACAGGCTGATTGGCTATAACTTGCCGGCACAAGAACAAGAACAGCGAGGCCACCCGCGTGCTAGAAACCGTCCTTCCCGACCATGATCAGCAGCTCCATGAGCTCGAAGCGCTTGCCCCTTCTGGCTTTTTCCTCGGTCTCGGCTTCAAGCTTGGCAAACCGCTTGTCACCATCAACCGATTCCCCGAAGCCTGGGTCATGCGCTGGGAACGGGACATCTTCATCAGCCATGACCCGGTCGGGCTCTGGATCGTCGGGCAGGCCAAGGAAAACGCCGCTAGGTGGTCGGAGATCGCGACCTCCATCCCGGATAGATTCGACGTTTTCGAAGCGGCCCGCAAATACGGGCTGCGTTACGGTGCCTCCTTTGTGACGAAGATCGGGCGGCGTCGCTCCTGCCTGTCGGCCGCGCGCCCGGATCGCGAATATAGCGATTCCGAGATGAACCTCCTTGCCGGCAAGCTCAATCTCCTCGCCCATCTCTATTCCCAGAACTCCGTTGAGCTGACAGGCAAGGAGATTGAGGCGCTCCGCCAGATGCGCGTCGGCCACACCCATGCGGAGGCGGGTGATGCATTGGGGATCAGCGTCTCCGCCCTGAAGCTGCGGCTGTCCAGTGCGCAAAAGAAGCTCGGTTGCCGCAATGTCACCGCCGCCGTGGTGCGCGCCGTTGAAGGGGATCTGATCTAGCTGATTAGCAGGCGGATCACGGGCCAGGAGCGCAAATTTGGACGGGATCATCGGGCATAGCAGCCTAAAAAATCCACATTTTCTGTGGGTGGATCTGTGGATAATTTAATAATTCCCTGCCCTGTCGGGCAGATCCACGCTGCCTGAATTTCTGGCAGGATGCGAGGGCAGGAGGACAGACTGCTGTCTGGCCTGCCCCCGTTTTGGAATGATGATCATGTCCAGGCCCACCATCTCGATAGAGGACGCTGACGCCGCATTTGTTTTTGCACGTGAACTCACCGGGGAGGCAATGAGATCACAGTCTCTGCCGTGAAGCGGCGGCTGTTCAGTGCCCAGCTGAAATTCGGTTGCCGCAATGTGCCGTCGCCGTGCTGCGCCCTGTTGAAGAGGACCTGATCTGGCTGATTAGCCAGCCCAATTCGCCAGTATGACGGTTGGGGCTTTCTTTTCGGGCAGGGTGGCGCAAAAAGTCCTTAGACAGCCAGAAAGGGACCTACACCATGGCCACCAAAAACCTCGACCAGCGACGTATTGCCCAGCCGGTTCAGGGACTTGCCGGCTCGGATGGTCAGGTCTGGCTCTATTCCTGGAATACCGGCGAGCTCTCCGTTCTCGAACTTCCGGTCGGTATGGCCTTCGATCCACGGGCTGATCTGCCGACTGTCGCGGCAGTTGATCTGACCTTGGGTTGATCTCGCTCAAGTAGCTTTGTACATATTTGCAAGTCAGTCATGGATTGCAAATATGTCGAACCCTGCCCAACAGAGTCTGATATCGCATCGCGCAACGGCTCTTGCGGCGGCTCTGGCGGCAATTGCGCTGAGCACTGTCCCCGCCAAAGCCTATCCCATCGACTGCGCCATCCTGCTTTGCCTCGCCGGGGGCTTTCCGGCTTCCAGTGAATGCATCGCGGCCAAGACCGAGATGATCCGGCGGGTGACGCCTTGGCCGATCGAGCCGCCTTTGCAACTCTGGCGCTGCCCGATGGGAAGCCCTCTCTCCAGTGCATCCGGGGCCGGACCACAGATCCTGCCGCCGGAAGTGGTGGCGGTGCGTGACGGCATTGAGATTTATCACATCATTTATGGTCAGCGCCGGCATGACGGGACCACCGAAGTCAGCGATCGCTCGCGCCTGGGCCGCTATGACAGAAGCGGCGCCTTCACCTGGGTCCAGACCCGGATGCGGGAAGCCCCCGATTGGGTGTTTTCGGCCAGCGGGATGTCCAGGAATGCTGTTCTGGCCGAGCTCGGCTCGGTCCGGCTCTGGCGCGGCTTGCTGCTGCGCTGGCGCGACCATCAGGGCAATTTTTCGGAGGAATGGATTCGCTACTGATCGAAAAACGCAAAACTAAACAAAAATAAAAACCCCCGCGCGGGGACCGCACGAGGGGATTTGTCAGGTAACGCAGGTCTAGCCACCAGCATCGCCAATACTTGAACATTGGCATAATCACCTGCTTCTCCCATGGATTCAAGAGCAAAGCCGCAGTTTCTGCGAATGGATCCGGCTTGCTTGCGGCCCTGTGCCTCGAAAATGAGGAGCAGCAGATCATGAACCCAACGACCCAACGGATGCACCCCGTCTTGCCCGGCGGACTGACGCTCAGCCATGTCATTGAACTCGTCGAACGCCTGGCCCGGCAGCTCGGCCTTGGCGCGGCCCGGCGCGCGGTGCTCTTGCGCCTGATGCGTCACACCGCCCCGGCAGATTGGCACGATCCGGGCCGCGATCCGGTCTGTTTCCGCGCCCAACAGGATATCGCGCGCGATCTCGACATCAGCGACCGCACATTGCGGCTGCATGAGAAAGGGCTCGAAGCGCTCGGGATGATCCGCATCGACACCGCTGCCAATGGCCGCCGTTCCGGCCGTCAGCTTTCCGGCGGTCGTCGGCTTGGGATCAATTTCCGACCGATCCTGGAAAACCTCGGCCGGCTTCTGGCCATGGATGCCGCGCATAAAGAGGAGATGCATCGGCTCTCGGTGCTGAGACTTGAATGCTCGGCTGCGAAACGCGACGTGAAACGGGCCATCGAGCAGTTGCTGGAAGATAATGCACAACATCCGGCGTTGCCAGATCTGTCGCGCCGCTTTGCCTCCTGGCCGCGCCGCTATGCCGGTTTCCGCTGCGCAGATGATCTCGCCCGTCATCTCACCGAGGTCGAGATCCTGCTGGCTGAAGCGCGCGCCTGCCTCGCATGTCGCCGCAATACTTCCGGCATGGCGGAAGCCGGGCTACCGGCAATAGAAACTACAACTCCAAAGATTCTTGAAAGAGGGAATGCAGGAGAAACGGTGTCGCGACCGGTCCCCGCGGATCCGCGAAGACCGCGCCCGGACAAGGGGAGGGGGCAAGGACGAGATGATCTACACTGGCTCACGCCGGAGGTGGTCAGAGAAATCGCCGGACCGGATTTCCGCTTCTGCCTTGAGGCCCTTTCTCCGACAGGCGAGGTCACTGAGCGGGTCTTGCGCAGCACCGCGATCATGTTGTTGCGCGATCTCGGCATCACGGACTCGGCTTGGGAGGAAGCCCTGGACCAGCTCGGTTCGCTTCGCGCGTCCCTCGCAGTGCTATTGATCGAGGCGAACCGCGACCACCCGAGCGCGCCGGTCCGGGCTCCAGGCGCCATGCTGCGCGGCTTCGTGACGCAGGACCGGCGGGGCGAGCTCAATCTCTCCGGGGCCCTGAAAGGTTTGTTACGGCGAAAGCGGGTCTCGGCATGATCTGGATGGTGCCGCTGGTTTGGGCGCTGACATTGACGCTCTGGTTAGATCCAGCGCTCGGGCAGGGGGCATATGATTCCGGCAACTGCTCGCCGCCCGAAGAGCCCTTCATGCCCGAGGACGACGCGCCGCTGGCACGCTATGCCGTTCTCATCGCGGAGGATTTCGAGCGCTATTTTGCGGCGAGTTCAGAATACTTTGCCTGCATGGATGCCACCCGCCAGACCGAGTTCCTGCGTGCGCAGCAGGTCTCGGAACGACACCGCCAGTTTCTGGCCCGGCTTGATCGGTTGGGACTCAGAGGGAAGGCTGCAGTGAGGGAGGAGCCTTGAGCGGCGGGCGGCACCCAACCGGATTCTTCGTCAAGGCCGCCTATCGGACGAAATCCGGCAAGGCGCAGCTCGCGGTATATTTCCAAGCGCCGCCCCGGCGTGGCGAGAACGGTGAAATGCTGACCGCCCGCGCCATGCCGCTGCTCTTGGCCAGCAATGCCCTTGATGATCCGGAACGGTTCCTCGGCATCGTGGTGGAGATCCTGAATGCGGTAATTTCGGAGGAAGGGGCGTGAAGTCGAATAGCTCGCTTCATGGCAATTTAGCCCTTTACCATCATCCCCCAGGCTGGGGCAATTATTGCCACGATACGGCACCGGCCCATTCCGGATGGTCGAGAAGAGGAAATGCTGCCAAGCGGCATTCCGCATTCCGATCATTCGTCGATGGCGCCGCGAAATGCTCTTGCGCCTAGGTGTTTTTCCTCAACTCTCATAAGAGTTTATATGAATACAGCACTGGGTAAGCCTCGGTTAATCTTAACGCTATGGTATCTCTGATATTTCAATCGGTTGGGACTGAGGAATGAGCACTTTTCTGAAGGGTGAATAGATCTATGAAGTTCGAATCCCCCAACATGGCCTCCATCCCTGGAGGAGTTTTTCAAATGGGATCGGACCGTCACTATCCCGAGGAAGCGCCCGTCCACAAAGTCCATGTCGATCCCTTCCATATGGACGCCCAGCCCGTCACCAATCTTGAATTCTCCCGCTTCGTCAGTGAAACCGGACATGTCACCACTGCCGAAACCGCCCCCAATCCCGAGGACTACCCCGGCGCTTTGCCCGAAATGCTGCAACCGGGATCGCTGGTTTTCCGCCAGCCCAACCGCCCCGTTCCCCTCGATGATTGGGGTATGTGGTGGGAGTTCTGCTTTGGTGCCAATTGGCGCGCACCTTTTGGGCCGGGCAGCTCGATTGCAGGGTTGGAGCATCACCCCGTCGTGCATGTCTCCTATACCGATGCACTGGCCTATGCGCATTGGGCGGGCAAGGATCTTCCGACCGAGGCGGAATGGGAATTCGCTGCACGCGGCGGATTGGACGGCGCGGATTACGCTTGGGGCGACGAGCTGGCCCCGAACGGCCGCCATCTGGCCAATACATGGCAAGGCCAGTTCCCGTGGCAGAATACCGACGAGGACGGCTGGCGCACGACCTCGCGCGTCGGCCACTACCCTGCGAACGGCTATGGCCTTTACGACATGATCGGCAATGTCTGGGAATGGACCTCGGATTTCTGGACCCAGAACCACCCTGCGGATGCCGCGAAAGCCTGCTGCATTCCGAAAAATCCGCGCGTTCTCGACGCCGATGACAGTCAGGATCCCTGCCAGCCCGAAATCCTGATCCCGAGAAAGGTCCTCAAGGGCGGCTCGCATCTTTGTGCGCCAAATTACTGCCAGCGCTACCGCCCTGCCGCGCGCCATCCCGAACCCATCGACACTTCGACCAGCCATGTCGGCTTCCGTTGTGTCCTGCGCAGCTGACCCCACACGATCAACGCGTCCCGCCGCAGGGTGGCGCGGCCCCTGTTTTCCCTGTTCCGGCATTGCCCGTCCTTGCCGGAGCGACACGTTCAAACCCGAGGTTTTCATGCGTAATACGTTTTTTTCTGGCGGATCGGTTCTGGCCATGCTGCTTGCAGCACCGGCTTTGGCCCAGAACATCCTGCCCTTCCCCGAGCAGCCCGGCATCAAGGCCGAGCGCACGATGCAGCTTTCGACCTACGAGCGGCCCGCGCAGGTCAACCGTCTGCCCGCCAATGCACCGAACATCCTGATCATCATGCTCGATGACGTGGGTCCGGCCCTGCCCTCGGCCTATGGCGGGGTCATCAATACGCCGACGCTGGCGCGCGTCGCAGAAAGCGGCGTGTCCTACAATCGCTTTCATAACTCGGCCATGTGCTCGCCCACCCGCGCCTCGCTGCTGACGGGCCGCAACCCGCACCGGATCGGCTTCGGCCAGATCGCGGAATTCGCCAACAACTGGGACGGCTATAGCGGTGCCTGGCCTGCCAATACCGCTTCGGTCGCCAAGGTTCTGGGCTATTACGGCTATGCGACCTCGGCTTTCGGAAAATGGCACAACACGCCTTCGGCGGAAATCTCGCGCATGGGGCCCTATGACCGCTGGCCGACCGGCCGTCTGGTGGGCTTTGATTATTTCTACGGCTTCCTTGCCGGCGAGGCCTCGCAATGGGAGCCGGCGGTGGTCGAGAACACCACCCGCCTCGACCTGCAGCACGGCGAGAGCTACCATTTCACCGAGGATATGACCAGCAAGGCACTGGCCTGGCTGCGCAACCATAACGCCGTCTCGCCCGACCAGCCCTTCATGATGTATTGGGCACCAGGGGCCTCGCACGGGCCGCATCAGATCTTCAAGGAATGGGCCGACAAATACAAAGGCCGCTTCGACGAGGGCTGGGACGAGCTGCGCGAAAAGCTGTTCGAGGGCCAGAAAGCCGCAGGCTGGCTGCCCGAGGATGCGACCCTGACCCCGCGCCCCGACAACCTCGCCGGTTGGGACAGCATCCCCGAGGACGAGCGCGACTTCCAGCGCCGCCTGATGGAGGTCTATGCAGGCTTCACCGAACATGCCGATACGCAGGCGGGCCTGATCATCGACGAGCTGGAAAAGACCGGCAAACTCGACAATACGCTGATCTTTTATGTCTGGGGCGATAACGGGTCCTCGGCCGAGGGCCAGAACGGCACCATCGCCGAGCTTTTGGCCCAGAACGGCATCAAGACCGAGGTCAAGGACCACATCCGCGTCCTGAACGAAGAACTTGGCGGTCTGGACGCGCTTGGCGGGCACAAGACCGACAACATGTATCACGCGGGCTGGGCCTGGGCGGGGTCGGCACCCTACCAGTCGCTGAAGCTCGTCGCCGCGCATTTCGGCGGCACGCGCACGCCGCTGGCGGTGTCATGGCCAAAAAGCATCGAGCATGACGGCCAGATCCGCAGCCAGTTCTACCATGTCAACGACATCGTCCCGACGATCTACGACATTCTCGATATCACGCCCCCCGGTGTGGTGGATGGGGTCGAGCAATCGCCGATCGACGGCGTCTCGATGTTGGCCTCGCTCGAGGATGCGGCCGCGCCGGAAAACAAGCCCGACCAGTTCTTCGAGGTCATGGGCAGCCGCTCCTATTACAAGGACGGCTGGATCGCCTCGGTCATGGGGCCGCGCATTCCGTGGGTTCCGGGGATCGATCCCAAAATCCGCGACTGGAACCCCGACGACGACACGTGGGAGCTTTACAACCTGAACGCCGACTTCTCGCAGTCCAAGAATATCGCGGCCGAAAACCCCGAGAAGCTGGTCGAGATGATCGCAGGTTTCGACACGGCGGCCCAAGCCAACAGCGCCTATCCGGTCGGCGGCGGGCTGTGGTCGATGGTGCTCCACCCCGAAGATGCGCCCCATAACAAGGCGACCTCCTTCACCTATAGCCAGGACACCTACGGCATCCCTGAGGGCTCGGCTGCCGGCCTCGGCACGCGTTCGAACCTGCTCAAGCTCAGTTTCGAGAACATGGCAGGGCTTGAAGGTGTGCTTTACGCTCTGGGCGCCTATTCCGGCGGTGTGGCGCTTTGGCTCGAAGACGGCAAGCTGACCTATGAATACAACAAATTCATGATCGAGCGCACCCGGCTAAGCACCGATACCCTGCCCGAAGGCAAGATCGATCTTGAAGTGGAAAGCGTCAAAGATGCCCCCGGCACGGCGGGCATGAATGTGGTGATCCGCGTCAACGGCCAAGAGCTCGCCTCGGGTCGTGTGCCGGAAACCGCCTCGATCGGCTTTACCCCGAACGACAGCTTCGACGTCGGCCGCGATACGCAATCGCCGGTTTCCTCGGCCTATTACGACCGCGCGCCCTTCGCCTTCACCGGTAAGATCGACAGCTTCACCGTGGATTATTTGCATTAAACGGAATAAAACAGGAATCTGAAGATGAAAGCTCTTCACCGTAGCAGTTTTCTGCATTGCTCTACGCTCGCACTGATACTCGCCTGCCCCTCATTGACGCTGGCTCAGAACAGCCTTCCTTTTCCCGAGCCAGAACGCCCCAAGGCGCAGCTGACCATGGGCCAATCTGCCGCTGATTATAAGCAGGTCGTAAAAGAGAAACATCTGCCTGCGGATGCGCCCAATATCGTGATCATCATGTTGGACGATGTCGGCCCCGCGCTGTCTTCGGCCTTTGGCGGCCCGATCAACACCCCCACGATGGAGCGGGTCGTCGATACCGGCGTCGCCTATAACCGCTTCCACACCACTGCCATGTGCTCTCCCACCCGTGCGGCGCTGCTGACGGGGCGCAACCACCATCGCACCGGCTTTGGCCAGATCGCGGAATTCGCCAATGACTGGGACGGCTATACCGGCGCCTGGCCTGCTACCTCTGCATCGCTGGCCAAGGTTCTGGGTTATTACGGCTATACCTCTTCGGCTTTCGGGAAATGGCACAACACCCCCGCGACCGATACCTCTGCCGTCGGCCCGTTCGAGCGTTGGCCGACGGGTCAGCTTGTCGGCTTCGACTACTTTTATGGCTTTCTTTCGGGCGAAACCTCGCAATGGGAGCCGGCTTTGGTGGAAAATACCCGCCGTCTGCCGGCCCAGCACGAGCGCGAGGGCTATCACCTGACCGAGGACGTGACCGACAAGGCCATCGATTGGATCAAGACCCAGCACACACAGGCCCCTGACCGCCCGTTCCTGGTGTATTGGGCACCGGGCGCGGCCCATGGCCCGCATCACATCTTCAAGGAATGGGCCGACAAATACGACGGCCGCTTCGACGAGGGTTGGGAAGCCCTGCGCGAGGAAATGTTTGCCAAGCAAAAAGAAATTGGCTGGCTGCCGCAGGATGCGGTGCTCTCGGACCGGCATCCGACCATGGCGTCCTGGGACGACATCCCGCAAAATGAGCGTGAGTTCCAGACCCGTCTGATGGAGGTTTTTGCCGGTTTCGCCGAACATGCCGACACGCAGGCAGGCCGCCTTGTCGACACGCTGGAAGAGCTGGGCATCCGCGACAATACGCTGATCCTTTATGTCTGGGGCGATAACGGCTCGTCCTCCGAGGGACAGGGCGGCACGGTGTCGGAACTGATGGCGCAAAACGGCATAGCGACCAATATCGCGGACCACCTGCGCGTGCTGGATGAGATCGGCGGGCTTGACCAGCTTGGCGGCCACCGCACCGACAACATGTATCACGCAGGTTGGGCTTGGGCTGGCTCGGCCCCCTATCAGGGCACGAAGCTGCTGGCTGGGTATCTGGGCGGCACGCGCACGCCGCTGGCGGTGTCATGGCCCGCGAAACTGCCCCATGACAAAACCCCGCGCAGCCAGTTCTATCATGTGAACGACATCGTCCCGACGATCTACGACATCCTTGACATCACGCCGCCCACCACGGTCGACGGGGTGACGCAGGATCCGATGGACGGCGTCAGCATGGTGGCCTCGCTGACCGATGCCAAGGCGCCAGAAAACAAGCACAGTCAGTATTTCGAGGTCATGGGCAGCCGCGCTTATTACGAGGACGGCTGGATGGCTTCGGTTTTCGGACCGCGCGTTCCTTGGGCCCCGGGCTTCGATCCGGCGATCTTCGACTGGTCGCCCGAAAAGGACACCTGGGAGCTTTACAACCTGAGCACCGACTTCTCGCAGGCGAAGGACATCGCGGCCGACCACCCCGAGAAACTCGCCGCCATGATCGAGGGCTTCAACCGCACCGCCGAGGAAAACAAGGCGTTCCCGATCGGTGGGGGCTTGTGGTCGACGGTCTTCCATCCCGAATACAGCCCGCGCAATCCGGCGACCGAATTTTCCTTTACACAAGACGTGTATGAGGTTCCGGAATTCAATGCGCCGAAACTGGGTTCGGCCAGCACGCTGGTTTCAATGGAGGTCGATCTCCAGCCCGATTCCGAAGGCGTGCTCTACGCGCTTGGCGCCTATGCGGGTGGACTCGCGCTTTGGGTCGATGACGGCAATCTTGCTTTCGAGTTCAACACCTTCCAAGTCGAGCGCACCCGGATCGAGACCACCGAGCCCCTGCCCACGGGGCCCGTGAAGATCGAAGTGGAATCTCTGCGTCCCGAAGGGCCGGCTATGCCGATGGATGTTACCATCCGCATCGAAGGGGTCGAGGTCGCCAAAGGTCGAGCCCCCCGCACGCCCAGCCTCTTCTTCACCACGAACGACACATTCGATATCGGCCGCGACAGCTTCTCGCCCGTGGTCGAGGATTATTTCGAGCGCGCACCGTTCAAATATAACGGCAAGATCGGGGCTGTGAATATCAAATACATTCCCTCCCCGCCCGCGCCCCAGTAAAGGCGGGGGCCCATCTGATGCTTCCTTGCCGCGGCCCTCGGAGCTTGATTGGCCCCGGCAAGGAAACCCACATTGATCTGACGCTCCTTGCCCAACCACTGAGACCTACTGCACTCCTGTCTGATGGACGTCGACCGCTATGCCCGCCCAGTCGTCCACTACAACACCGAATGACCCCATCTCGGCTATCGAAACATGGGCCGGAGGACCGTCGAAACCGTCATGTCATTCGTCAGTCAAGAAGGTTAAGTGGACACATAATGCTTCCTTCCATTCCACAGAAAGGATCGCACCCTCAAACCGTGGGATCAAACAATATCTGGCACCTCCCGGACACCCCCGCCCGGATCGCAGGGGCTTCATGCGTCGGCAGGTCTCCTGACCGGCGGGTCATCGCGGGATGCGGCCTTCCCATGGCCCAAGGGCCGCAGTGGCGTCTTCGTATCCTGCTTGCCGCCTACAGTTGCAGGGCAGTTCCGGTTCGGGGCGGAGGGCAACCACCCCATCTATTCGCCTTCGTGTCTCAGCATCATCGCCGGCGACCGCTTGATGTCCAAAGCCGCGTAATCCTTGACGAGGAAATCCAGCAGCGCCCGCACCGAGGGCAGCAATCCGCGCCGAGATGGGAAAGCCGCGTGAATGATCCCCGCCCTAGGGGCCCAATCGGGCAACAGATCAATCAACCGGCCCGCCTTCAGATCGTCCTCGACGACGAAAGTCGGAAGCTGGCCGATGCCAATGCCCCGCAGGACCGCCAGCCGAAGCGCGGCCATATCCTCGGTCACAAAGCGCGGTTGATGCCGGATCGTGGCCAATGTGCCATCCGGCCCTTGCAGTTTCCATTCATGCTCCGATTGCGACGGATTCCACGCAATGCTGGGCAGCGTCGGCAAATCGGTGGGCAATAGCGGGCGCGTGAACCTTTCGATAAGCGCAGGGCTGGCCACCAGCCGCTGCGGGCTGTCCGCCAGTTTGCGGATGACCAGATCGCTGTCTTCCAGCGGCGGAAACGTGACCCGGATGGCACAGTCGAAGCCCTCGCGGATCACATCGACCCGGCGATTGGTGCTTTCCAGATGCACCTCGACCTTTGGGCATTGCTCCATGAAACGGGCGATCATATCGCCGATCTGGAAATAGATCACCGAGGACGGGCAGCTCACTTTGACCGTGCCCTGCGTTCGGACCGCATCCGGTCGATGGAGTCCTGCGCGGCCTCGGCCTCGGCCAGCATGGCAAGGCAATGGCGGTAATACTACTTGCCGACCTCGGTGACGGCGAAGTGCCGGGTCGAGCGGTGGATCAGCCGCACGCCCAGCCCCTCTTCAAGCAGGCCGATGCGGCGGCTGATGCGCGACCGCGGAACCCCAAGCCTGCGGGCGGCAGCGGCAAAACCATTCGCGGCCACCACTTCGGCAAAAAGGCGCAGGTCGTTCCGGTCTTGCATGGCGGCCATTGTCCCAATTTCAGGACATTGTAGCGCAATATCGCCAGCTACCGCCAGATTTGTCTCAATCCTATGTTCATTGCACATCAGTCGCGCCGGACAGCGCGGCAAGAAAGGAGAAGCATCATGAGTAAAGTTCTTGGGGTTTACAGCGCGCCCCGCGGTCACTGGGTCGGCGATGGTTTTCCCGTCCGCTCGCTGTTTCGCACATGAGCCATGGCGATCACCTGAGCCCGTTCCTGCTGCTTGACTATGCCGGGCCGGTGAACTTCCCGCCGGCGCGCAAGCCGCGTGGTGTCGGCACGCATCCGCATCGCGGCTTTGAAACCGTGACCATCGTCTATGAGGGCGAGGTCGAGCATCGCGACTCGACCGGCCAAGGCGGTCTGATCGGTCCGGGTGACGTGCAGTGGATGACGGCGGCGGGCGGCATTTTGCACAAAGAGTTCCACTCGGAGGCGTTCACCAAAACGGGTGGCAACCTTGAGATGGTGCAGCTTTGGGTGAACCTGCCGGCAAAGGACAAGAACGCCGATCCCGGCTATCAGACGCTGCTGAACCGCGACATTCCTTCGGTCGATCTGCCCGAGGGTGCGGGCAAGCTTCGGGTCATTGCCGGTGAATATGGCGGCGAACATGGCCCGGCGCATAGCTTCACGCCGATTGATCTGTGGGATGTCAGGCTGAACCAGAATAGCGTGGCGTCGCTGACGCTTCCCGAAGGTCACACTGCGGCGGTGGTGATGCTGAAGGGCACGGTGCAGGTGAACGGCGATGCCATCGCCCGCGAAGCTCAATTCGTGCTGCTGGATCGGCAAGGCGGAGAGATCACCATTGAGGCCAACAATGACGCGACGCTGCTGATCCTCGGCGGCGAACCGATCAACGAGCCGGTCGTGATGCATGGGCCCTTCGTCATGAACACCGCTGACGAGATCAGTCGGGCGATGGCCGATTTCGAAAGCGGCAAGTTCGGCGAAATTGTCGCCTGAGCATTACCCCACCGGCCCCGGTTTGCGGGGCCGGTGGAGACAAGCGGCCTGTCCATTTTCAATGACGCAAAGCCTCAGTTTCTTGACCGCACCCTCGCTTGAGCAACTTGAGGGCTCTGCGTCCGGCGCACTTGCCCAGAGCCACCTGCCCGACTACCAATCTCAAACCCGCAGATTCTGGATATGAATGAGGGACGCGCAGGGGGCAGGTCACAGGCCTTGCGCTGCCGGGGGATCAACGTCTGCGCGGGTCATTTTCAGGCGACTCCGAGATTTTCCTCATCTCGCATAAGGTGATTCCTCTATACCCGACGCCTGCCGTGCAGGCTAATCCTCACATTAAGCGCTTGGAAAGGTAGTCTTGCCTTTGCAATGGTTGACGCCTTGCGTGAAGGAGTGTGCAAAGTGAAACGATATTGCCAAACCAACACTGGCACATTGGCCTTGGTCCCGCCGCTGGCAAGAGCGGCTGCGGTGCAAGTCTGTCCGAAATCCGGGACTTTGTCGCCGGTGCCCCCGGCAAATTGAGCGTTTGAAACAGGCTTTCGCGTCGTCGGTTGCTGACCGTGCCCGCTGGCGTAACCCAACCTTTCACTTCAGGAGACATCATGTTCACCCTGTTTTCCCGCACGCTTGCACTGGGTCTTCTGGCCGCCGCACCAGCGCTGGCCGAACCGATCACTGTCAACGCGACGAATTTCATCCGGGCCGAGAGCGACCTTTACTTCTCGGCCGTGGTGGCGGCGCGGGGCGGGGTTGGCATGCTGGGCCATGAACGTGCCATGACGCCGGTCGACAAACAGGCGATCATCCGCATGAACCGCGACACGCTTTACTCGTCGGCGCTGTTCGATCTGGATGCGGGGCCGGTGACCATCACCGTGCCCCAGACCGACGGGCGCTTCATGTCGATGCAGGTCTTTGATCAGGACCACTATACGCACGGGGTCCATTACGACGCGGGAACTTACACGCTGAAGCGCGAAGATATCGGCACGCGCTATGTCATGCTGGGCATCCGCACGCTGGTGAATCCCGATGACGCGGCGGATCTGGAGGCGGTGCACAAGCTGCAGGACCAGATCACGGCGGAACAGCCCGGCGGCCCCGGCAACTATGAGGTTCCCGACTGGGACGCTGCAAGCCGTGATGCCACCCGCGCCACGATTCTGGCGCTGGCGGCGGATCTGCCCGACACCCGGCACATGTTCGGCGCCAGATCCGAGGTCGATCCCGTCCTGCATTTCATCGGCTCGGCGATGGGCTGGGGCGGCAATCCTGACCGCGATGCACTTTATCTGAACCGCACCGCAGCAAATAATGACGGTCAGCAGGTCTATCGCCTGACCGTCGGGGATGTGCCGGTTCAGGGGTTCTGGTCCATCACTGTTTACAACGCGCAAGGCTTCATCGCGGAAAATGACCTGAAGAAATACACGCTGAACAACCTGACGGCCGCAAAGGCGCAAGACGGCTCGGTCACCGTGCAATTCGGCGGCTGCGACGGCGAAATCCCGAACTGCCTGCCGGTGCCGGAAAACTGGAACTGGATGGTGCGGCTTTACCGGCCTCAGGCTGCCATTCTTGATGGAAGCTGGACCTTCCCCGAACTGGAGGCCGTGCAATGAACCGCCGCACTCTTTTGAAACTGTCGGTTGCGGCCGCCGTGCTTCCGGCTTTTCCTGCGCTGGCGCAGGGTCCGGGCGCGAATATCCGCGACGCCTATATCTACACCTTTCCGATGGTGAAAAATTACCTCACCATGTATCAATACGCGGTCGAAAAGAACGGCAGCCAGTATAAGGGCCCGTTCAATGAGATCGTCAGCGTCGCCCGTGTCTACACGCCCGAAGATACGGCGATCATCACGCCCAATTCCGACACGCCCTATTCCTTCATCGTCTTTGATCTGCGGGCCGAACCGGTCGTCGTGACCATGCCTGCGATCGAGAAGGGTCGCTATTACTCGCTGCAACTGGTCGATCTTTACACCAATAATGTCGATTATCCGGGCACCCGGATGGACGGCAATGAAGGCGGCGATTTCCTGATCACCGGGCCGGGGTGGAAGGGCGAAGTGCCCGCAGGCATCAAGCGCGTGATTGAGATGCCGACATGGCTGGCGCTCGGCGTGGTCCGCACGCAGCTTTTCGCGCCGGATGACCTTGAGAAAGTCAAAGCAATACAGGCAGGCTACAGATCGCAGCCGCTTTCGGTCTGGGCCGGCGGTGCGGCCCCTGCGGCGGCCCCGGCGACGGACTGGCCGCCGATCTCTGACGCGCTGATGGAGACCGATTTCTGGGCGCTTGCCGCCTTCCTTCTGCCATTCGCCCCGGTCTGGCCGGGCGATGAGCCGCAGCGCGAGAATCTGGCCCGGCTGGGCATCAGCGACGGCGCGGCGTGGCCGCCTGCCGATCTGGCCGCCGAAACAGTGGCGGCGATGAAGGCGGGGATCGCCACCATCTACAAGGATATCCGGGATGCGGCGGGGACGCTGACCGATTCCGCAAAGCTGTTCGGGACGCCCCGGCAGATGCAGGGGCAATACCTGACCCGCGCTGCGGCCGCACAGGGCGGCATCTATGGCAATTCCGCCGCCGAGGCGCTGTATGTCATTCAGGTTCTGGACGGCGATAATGTCCCGATGGATGGCAGCGCCACCCAATATCGCCTGACATTCCCGGCAGACGGATTGCCTCCGGTCGAGGCCTTCTGGTCGCTGACGATGTATGACCGCAACAGCCAGCTTCTGGTGGCCAATCCGATCAACCGCTATCTGATCAACTCTGCCATGCTGGACGGATTGACGCGCGACGATCAGGGCAACATCACGCTTTACCTGCAAGCCGAAAGCCCCGGTCCGGAGCATGAGGCGAATTGGCTTCCTGCGCCCGCTGCCCCCTTCTACACGGTCATGCGGCTGTATCTGCCTAAGCCCGAGGCACTGGATGGCCGCTGGACATCTGCGCCGATCGTCAAGGCCGGATAGGCATCGGCTTCAACTCTGACTGGCCCTGATCCGAACGCCCTTTGCTGATGGAAATCTGAAACATGATGCGGAATATTCTGCTGGCCGGATCTGCGGCAGCTTTGGCAGCAGCAGCCCCGGCCACGGCGCAGGACCGGAGCTGGCATTACAGCGCAACCTCATATCTGTGGTTTCCCGAGACCAAGACCCGGATTCAGACGCCGCGCGGCGCGGCTGAAAGCGAGCTGAGCGTTCAGGACGCGCTGGAAAACCTCGATATGGGCCTCATGCTGACCGCACAGGCACAGCGCGACCGCTGGTCTGTGGTCGGCGACCTACTTTATCTTGATGTGGATGGCAGCGCCCCCAGCCCGTTTGGGCTGCTGTTTTCCGAGGTGGCGGCAGAAAGCAAGCTGACCGCGATCAGCGGCTACGGGTTCTATCAGGTCTGGGCGGACCCACGGCATCGCCTTGATCTGGGTGCGGGCCTGCGGGCGGCCAAGGCCGATGTGACCCTCACCTTCCGCGCGGGCGTGCTGCCTCAGGAACGATTGCGCATCAAGGATGACTGGATCGATCCGGTTCTGGCGCTGCGCTACAGCGGGCAGGTCGCGCAGGGCTGGAGTGCCAGCGTCGCGGCGGATTACGGCGGCTTTCATATCGGCGACGCCTCGGAAGAAACATGGCAGGTTATCGCCACGCTGGGCTATCAGTTGAACGAAAAATGGTCGCTGCAGGGTGGCTATCGCTATTTGCGGATTGATCAGGAAAAGGACGGGCTGCCATATCGTCTTGAAATGTCTGGTCCTGTGATCGGTGTCAGCATGAAGTTCTAGGAAGCTGTCGCGCAACGGCGAATTGGAGGGTGTCGACCATCGCAGATCGCAAGCATTCGGTTCTTGTCGTCGATGATCACGAGATCGTCGTTAAAGGGATATGCGCCGCCATTGCGGAAAAGCCAGACTGGCAGGTGGTCGCCTCGACCACTGATCCGGCACACGCTCTGACGCTGATCGCCGATCTGCGCCCCGAAGTCGCGGTTTTCGACTATAGCATGGCCAGGATGGACGGGGTCGAGCTGACGCGGCGCGCGCTGGAACTGCACCCGCCGCTGAAAGTCATAATCTTTACCATGCATTACAACGACATCGTCATCCGCGATGCGCTTCTGGCCGGGGCGCAGGGGTTCATCCTGAAATCCGATCTGACGCGGACGCTGGATGCCGGGCTGGACGCATTGGCCCTGGGCGAACCGTTCCTGCCCGGCCCCGCCGCAAATGTCCTGTTGCGTGCCTATTTGGGCAAACCGGCCGCAGAGGCGCCAAGCCTGACCGCCCGCGAACGCGAGATCATCAAGCTGATCGCTTTGGGCCATTCGGGCAAGGAAATCGCAATCAAGCTGGCGATCAGTCCAAAGACGGTGGACGTGCATCGCACATCCATCCATCGTAAGCTGAACCTGCGCAATCTGGCCGATCTCGTGCGTTACTCCGTGCGAAACGGGCTGATCGAACCCTAGAGACCGGGCCAGCACTGACGGTGCAATCCCGGTACTTTACCGCTTCATCACACGCTTATGCCTCTGCTATTCACGGCCTGACCTTTCTGGTGGGTGGCCATGAACGCGCCTCAATCGAACGCATCAATTCCGCCGCGCGGCACCGGCATTCGCGCGGCATATCTGTGGATCGCCGGGGCATGGGCCGCGACGCTGATCGGGGGCGCGTTTATCGTGCTTTCCTCGGCGCTGTCAGAGCGGGACGCGCGGCTGGCGCAACTGCCGCAGATGGCAGGACGGCTGTCACTGCTTCTGGACCGCGAGATCGAAACCACGCTGGCGCGGCTTGTCGGGCTGTCCAGCTCACCCGCCTTGGTGCAGAACGATTTGCGCGGCTTTCACCAGCAGATGATGCGCACGCCCCTTCCCAAGGGCACGGTTCTGGCGATCTCGGACCAGACACGCCAATTGGCCAACGCGGCGATGCCTTTTGGTACGGCCTTACCGGAACTGAGCGCCTATACGCCGCAACCACTTTTTTTCGAGCGGCTGGAGGCCGAAGGTACCTATATCTCCAGCCGGGTCTATGGCCCGGTTGCCGGGATCAATGCCGTCACCGTCAGCATGAAAATTCCTGATGCCGAGGGCGCTCTGAAATACTTCCTGACGACAGCCATCCTTGGCGACAGGCTTGCGGGACTGATGCGCCATGCCGAAGCCGCATTGCCGGGCGGCCGGATCATGCTGTTTGATGCGATGGGTCAGGAACTGACCAGCTATCCCGAAACCAAAGCCATGACCGCTATCCCCGGACTGGTCGGGGCCGGGCATGCAGCCCCTCGCGGGCTGGTCACGCATAGCAAGGACGCGCCGGGCCTCATCACGGGCTATGACCGCTCGGCGCTGACGGGCTGGACCGTCGCCGCAACCGCCGGTCAGGACTGGATCGGCGCACCGCTGACCCGCGCACGCCGCATCCTGCTGATCATGAGCCTCGCCATGCTGGCCGCCGCCGGGCTGGTCGTGCTGCTCCTGCGCAACCGCGTCTCACGCCCGTTTCAGGCGATGGTCGCGCAGCTTCAGGAGGCCAAGCGTGAGGTCGTCCAGCTTGGCGACACGCTGATCGTCGCGCGCACGCAGGAACATCGCCGCATCGCCCAAGAGCTGCACGACACCACCGCGCAAAAGCTGGTCGCGGCGGATCTGTATTTGCAAAGCATGGACCGCGCCGCCCCGGCATCCGGGCACGCGCAATTGCCGCTTGTCCGCTTGCTTCTGTCGCAGGCGCTGGACGAGTTGCGCACATTTTCATTCCTCCTGAGGCCGGACCAACCGGCAGATGAGGGGTTCAGGGATTGCATGGAGGCGCTGGTTCACGGATTTTGCGATCGGGCAGGACTGCGCTGCACGAGCGATTTCCCGGCATGGCTGGATGATCTGAATGAGCCGATCCAGACCGTCTTTCTGCGCATCACCCGTGAGGCGCTGTCCAACATCTATCGCCACGCGAAGGCCGGCTCTGTTTCAGCGCGCGCCGAATGGGCTGGCGCAGAATATATTCTGACGATCGAGGATGACGGCGTCGGCGGTGTCACCTATCCCAGCAAGCCAAGCCAGCATCGCGCTGGCCTCGGCATTACCGGTATGGCTCAGGCGCTGTCCGAGCGCGCGGGCAGGCTTAAGATCATGCCGTTGACGATTGGCACCAAGCTGACCGCCCGTGTCCCTGAAAATTAGACCGCGCTGCGATTTGCATACGCGCTAGGCCCATGAATTTGCGGTGGCGGTAACTCTGCACCGCTGAAGTCGGCTTTCCAGCAGCTCGGGTCGTTCTATACACCCGAGCGTCGCTCCTTGGCCGATGTCCGCTATTTCGTTCTTTCTGCAGTTGCGCTGTCGCACTGCCGTCAGACAGTTTTCCGCCCAATTCTGTCGATCAGGAAGTGAGATGCGTTCTGTGAGGTGCGGGGAGCAGATCTTAAGATCGGACATGTACGCCGAGAAATGGCTAGAGTTCTGGATTATGATTTACATAAATCGGATTATGCTATTCTAAGGTCTAACCGCAAAGCTAATGTGTCTCACATTGGCAATTCAGTAATGTCACAGTTCCCCGATTGAAGCATCTGGGCCAAAGTCGGAGAACAGGCGTGGGAT
>NZ_JACVAW010000028.1:0-37440 GCF_014851995.1 Paracoccus sp. PAR01 | reverse complement strand
AGCCGCGGTCGAACTGCATGCCTTCGACGACTTCGACTTCGGTCTCCATGCCTTTGTTTTCTTCGACGGTGATCACACCCTCGTTGCCAACTTTTTGCATGGCTTCGGCGATTTGCTGGCCGATGAAAGCCTCGCCGTTGGCCGAGATGGTGCCGACCTGGGCGACTTCAGCCGAGTCGTTCACCGGACGCGAAGCAGCTTTGATCGCTTCGACGACTTTCGAGGTCGCCAGGTCGATACCGCGCTTCAGGTCCATCGGGTTCAGGCCAGCCGCAACCGACTTCATGCCTTCTTTGATGATGGCTTGAGCCAGAACGGTGGCGGTGGTGGTGCCGTCGCCAGCTTCGTCATTGGTGCGCGAAGCGACTTCGCGGACCATTTGGGCGCCCATGTTCTCGAACTTGTCCGAAAGTTCGATCTCTTTGGCGACCGAAACGCCGTCCTTGGTGATGCGCGGGGCGCCGAAGGACTTGTCGATCACAACGTTGCGGCCTTTCGGGCCGAGGGTAACCTTGACGGCATCCGCGAGGATGTTCACGCCTTTCAGCATGCGGTCGCGGGCGTCGGTGCTGAACTTGACTTCTTTGGCAGCCATTCGAATTACTCCTTGGTCTTCAGCTTGATCGTTGGAAGTGGCCTTCAGGCGGCCTTTTCTGCTGCGACGGGGCTCTCGATGACGCCCAGGATGTCGCTTTCCTTCATGATCAGCAGTTCTTCGCCGTCGATCGTGACCTCGGTGCCCGACCATTTGCCGAACAGGACGCGATCACCGGCGGCAACTGCGGGTGCGATCAGTTCGCCCGAATCTTTGCGCGCGCCTTCGCCGACCGAGACGACTTCGCCTTCGGCGGATTTCTCTTTCGCGCTATCGGGGATGATCAGGCCGCCCTTGGTTTTCTCGTCCGACTGGACGCGACGGACCAGAACGCGGTCGTGGAGTGGTTTGAACGCCATGTTTGTTCTCCTCAATTGGACAAACAGTTTGTAAGGCCCCTCTCCTCAACGGAAGGGCCGCGCGTGACCCTAGCGGCATCACGTGACAGAAGACCTACTACGCTCCCGGACGGTTTCAAGGGGTGAAGAAAAAATGTTTGTCACTCAGGATATCCGAGTGCCAGAATATTGAGGCTTCCGCGCAATAACCCGTGATTTCAGGATGCTCGTCGAAAGGACAAGCTTGACCACTGCGGTGGTCGGGCCAAGCTATCACCATGGGAAGAGTTCGTTCTGGGTGATGCCGAGGGTTGCATGACGAACACATATCTCGCCGCTGCCCGTGATCTGGTGATTAAGGGAATGTGCGAAAGCCAGGTCGCTCTGTCCGTGGAGCTTGAATTTCATCTGGCATCGACGCTCGCGCACTACATCGATCACCCCATCTTGCCGGACCGCCTGACGGTCCGCTTGATGGAGGTGGTCCAACGACGTGCGAGAAAGGGTGAATCGCGTGAGCTTGGCGACGAATGCTTAATTTCTTGCGCTTTCTTTGCCGCGCGCTTGACCCGGCATGGCGGTACGATCGTCCATTATGCAGGGCTGGGACAGAATGCCTATGAAATTGCGGGGATGCCGGATGTTGCGCATGGCTTTCCCGACATGCTGGATGTGCTGCAGGCCAGTAGTCCGATCAACAGGGAGCACCCGCTGAGGGCTGATGACGACCCGCAGGCGGAACGTGCGGTCCTACTCTTGGGGCGGGGGCTCAGTTACTGACGCTTTGCGCGATCCGGCGATTCTCAGCGTTGAGCAGAGAATGGGGCATCGGATTTGCAAGATGCGACGTCTTGCCCGCCGGGGCTGTCGTTGGCAGAGAGAGCCATCCGTTCCAGGCCGGCCCATAACGGCCGGTCGACAGCCGCTAGCTTCTTCCAAACCGGACGTTGAGGCGGGGTTCAGCGAGATCGCTTAATCTTAAACCGCAGTGCGGACGAAGCAGTCAATGACGGCTCTATTCGCCAATAGGGCCGGGAGGTGCGAGGAGCCTGTGCCAAGCATCCCTGAATTGTGCCTGGTCGTAGGCCTTCGGTTGTAGCCAATATGACTGAACCCCGTCGCGGCTCTTTGCAGGATCGCTGTGGAAACAAAGATCAACAACCTCCTGCCGCCTCAAGATGAAACAGATCGGGTTGTCCGATTTCGCGTTGATGGTAATAATCCACCAATCCGATCGAAGATTGCCAAGGTTCGACCCCAGCCCAACCGGACCTCTCTTTGACAATCCCTTGCTCTGCACCCCAAAGATGACGGTCTCTGCATCGTTCGCGCAATACAGGTCGCTTCCCTTCGCGTTCCGCGTGGTTGGCATCACGTTCCAGCCCCTCTTTGAAAGCTGCCATGCGACATAGTGCATGGCAGCATTTCCGGTCGCTTGCGATGATTTCACATCCACGTCGGTGCCCCCAGTTTCTATCCGACGGCAATCTAGTCTTACCCTTTCCGATCCGACAAGTCCGACACGGCGCGCGCCACATCGTGCACGAACGCCTCTGATGGGCTCATCACGACGATCTGCTGCACAATGCGACGAGACGGGTTTAGCTCAGCCTCAGTCACGCGCATCTCGGCCCTTTGCGGCCGCTCAGTCCCGCCGGTATGCTGCGGTGCAGTATCCCCAAAGCAGCCATTGGTGATTATCGCAGCGATCGGGGCGAAAAAAAAGCGGTGCCACGGAAAGCCGGTGCAAAGTCGAACGAATACCAACGCGGTTTGCTGTTTGCTCTGCAATAGTCCAAATTTTGTCCTGCAAGCGCCAACCACAAAGTTGCAGTGTCCTCGCAACTGCGATCACAGTTACACTCCACGGATTCGTGTGTTAAGAGACTGCAGGAAAGATCGGGGAGGGAAGATGGAGTGCTGCGTTCAGAGCGACCGTGAGGCTGAGGCGCCGTTGCGCATGATGGTCTATCGCACCTTGCGCCATCGGTTGGTCACCGGGACGATTACTCCGGACCAGGTTCTTTCCTCACGCGGAATCGCGCGCGAACTTGGCGTCAGCCCGATGCCGGTGCGTGATGCGATTGCCCGGCTGGCGGCCGAAGGCGCGCTGGAGATCCGGTCGAAAAGCAGTGTTGTCGTCCCCGAAATGACGCAGATCCGGTTCGAAGACCTGCTGTTCTGCCGCCTGCGTCTGGAGCCGGCCGCTGCGTCCCGCTCACTGCCGGTGATCTCGGATGATCTGATCGAGGAAATGCACGAGATCGACCGCCGGATGAAGCTGTGCCTCTCCTCTGGCGAGGTCGAAACTTACATGAGCAGCAATTACGAGTTCCATTTCAAACTCTACAGTGCGCAGCCAGCGCCGACGACCATGCAGATGATCGAGACATTATGGCTGCAATTCGGCCCGCTGATGCGCGTGGTATTCGAGCGTACCGCCGGAAGGCACCCCGATGAGGACAGACATCCCGCAATCCTCCGCGCCCTGCACCTGCGCGATGCGGACGCGATGTGTCTTGCGCTGCGGGCCGAGATTCATGACGGCATGAATCTTCTGCCGTTCAAACACAATATCAGCCCCCTCATCTGAGATCGCAGATTTTTATTTACAGACTGAGATCGCAGTTATAGGCTTCTTTCAAGCCAAACCGCTACTCGCTTCAGTGCAGATCCTGCAATGCCGTCCCCGGGCGAAGACAGCAGAGTCATGCGCAAGCGCCAGATGACGGCGATGGCACGACATACAGTCTTTACGGGAGATGATGATGGACGCGCTTTACTTTTATGATGTGAAGCAACTGGGCACGCCAGAACCGGGTGCCCCCTTGCCCGACCGCGTAACCGAGGGCGCGCCGACCAACAAGACCTGGGAGATTGAGGTGACGCCCGATGGCTCGGTCAGCACCGGCATTTGGGAAGTCCGCGACGGTTCTTGGCGTGTGGTCAAGGAAACCTGGGAATTCTGCACGATCATCGAGGGCGAATCCGAGCTGATCGAGGACGGCAAGCCGCCACGCCGCATCACCGTGGGCGACAGCTTCATCATGCGCCCCGGGCACAGCTATATCTGGAGGGTCATCACCCCCACTAAGAAGATCTATGTGATCCGCGAAAACACCTGATCCCTGGGGATCACCCTTTCCATTATTCGGCCTGTTTCGGTCGAACGCCGCTGAAGAGCGGTCGCGCCTCCTCGCGACCGAATGATGACCTGTGTCCGGGCATAATCCGGACCACCAAGGATTGATGCGACCATGTCCGACACCGAACAGGCGATGTTGATCATTGCGACCGGCGAGAACCCAGAGGATTGGCGCAGCGCGTTGCGTGCTGCAGCCCCCGATCTGCCAATCTATGTATTGAGCGAAAACTTTGACCCCGCTACGATCCGATGGGCGCTGGTCTGGAAGCCGCCCCATGGCTATCTGGCCAAGTTGCCGAACCTTAATGCGATCTTCTCTATGGCAGCGGGAGTGGATCACATCTTCGCCGACCCGGACCTGCCGCTCGGGATCCCGGTCGTGAAGCTCGTGCATGAGGTAACCCGCCAGCAGCACCGCGATTATGTGCTGCATGCAGTGATCCATCACCACCGCGACATGATGCTGTTCGATATCCGCCAAAAGGAACGCCGCTGGGAATTCGTTCGCCCTGCGATGAACTTTCAACGCAGTGTCGGGCTGATGGGTGCGGGCCCGTTGGGGCTTTTCGTTGCCGAGGCGCTGGTCGGGCTCGGTTTCCCTGTCAGGGTCTGGAGCCGTTCTCCCAAAGAAATAGCCGGAGCTGAGAGCTTTCACGGCGCGGAGCAACTGTCTGAATTTGCGGCGGGCAGCGACATTCTGGTGGCAATGCTGCCGCGCACCCCGGCCACCACCGGCATGCTGAATGCCGATCTCTTTGCCACACTGCCGCAGGGCGCTGCGGTGGTGAACATCGGTCGAGGCGACCACATGGATGAGGATGCCTTGCTGGCAGCGCTGAACAGAGGACATCTTTCAGGTGCCACACTGGATGTGATGCGGCAGGAGCCGCCACCCGCCGACCATCCGTTCTGGGCGCATCCGAATATTCGCCTGACACCGCACATCGCGAGCGAGCCTAACCCGTGGGCGACTGCTCAATCCGTTCTGAGCAATATCTCTCGTATGCGAAGTGGGCTCGCTCCGGAGCCGCTTGGAAATCGTTCGGCGGGGTATTGAGCGATGGAAGCTTTTGAAAGAACTGGGCCTGTGAAAGTGGTCGTCGTCGAACCGGGCTATGCCAGCTATGCCGCGGAAAGCGAGGTTCTGACCCCGCTCGGCGTGCAGATCACGGCTTTGGATTGGCAGGGTGACCGGCAGACGCTGCTGCGCGGTGTGGCCGATGCCGATCTGATCATGCTACGCGACACAGCTGTGGATGCTGCGCTGTTCGATGCTGCGCCGCGCCTGCGAGGGTTGGTGCGCTATGGAGTCGGGTTGGACAAAATTGATCTGGACGCGGCGCGCGAACGCCGCATCAAGGTCGCCAATGTGCCCGATTATGGCGCGGACATCGAGGTGGCAGATCACACGCTGGCGCTGTTCCTGGCTGTTCGCCGCCGGATCGTCACTCGTGACTCCGCTGTCCGCAAAGGGGCATGGGAAGTCGGCCAGACCGAGCCATTGCAACGGATCGCCGGCGCAACACTGGGCCTTGTTGGCTACGGCCGCATTGCCCGGGCTGTCCACAAGCGCTTTGCCGTGTTCGGTGTTGACCGAGTTCTGGTCCATGACCCTTTCCTTGACGAGCAGGGCGCCGCAGCCGCCGGGGTGATACGCGTCACGCTGGAGGATCTGGTCGAGGCGGTGGAGATCTTGTCTTTTCACGCCCCTGGCCGCTCCGATCTGCGACCGACGCTGAGCGCCGAACTGATTGCAAGACTGCGGCCCGGCGTCGTGATCTTGAACACCGCAAGGGGTAGCCACATCGACGAGGCGGCACTGAGTTCAGCCATTCTTTCGGGGCGTGTCGCCGGGGCAGGGCTGGATGTTTTCCAGCGCGAACCGCCGGATCGCGACAACCCTCTTTTCGATCTGCCGCATGTGGTCGTTAGTGATCACACCGCTTGGTATTCTGAACAGTCAGTACAGCAAATTCAGCAGCTTGCAGCTGCCGAAGCCTATCGCATTCTGACCGGAAGAATACCGCTGAACTGGGTTAACCCATGGTAGGGGCATATTTCAGTTTACTTACTGAGATCTCAGATCTAACGTCAGAATCTATAACTGAGATCTCAGTTATCCAAAGCACTCTCCGACTGGCAGTTGCCACTGAAGAACTGCGAATCTTTGGCCGCAGAAAGGCTTTTCCTTCGATTTCGTCCTCAATGAGATCTGCCGAGAACAGGTAGGCTCTTCCCAACAGGAGTAGAGAGAAATGAAAGACATCGAGTTCCATCGTAGCCCTGGCGGCCTAATTATGTCGCGCAGGACGCTACTTGGCACGGCCATGGCCGCAGCGGCGTTGCCGCTATTTGCCGGCCAGAGCATGGCCCAAGATGCGCCGAAAAAGGGCGGGGTGCTACGCGTTGCCATGGGGCAGGCGAATACCGCCGAGGGGCTGGACCCCGGCACCTATGCAACCTCGCTTTCGATCGCCTTCGCCTTCTGCCGGGGCAATGGCCTGACCGAATACGGCGCGCAGGACGAGATCGTCCCCGAGCTGGCCGAAAGCTGGGAGGCCAGTCCGGATGCCCGGATATGGACGTTTAAACTGCGCAGCGGCGTGACCTTCCACAACGGCAAGGCGCTGACCAGCGAGGACGTTGTTGCCACCTATAACTACCATCGGGGCGAGGCCTCGACCTCAGGCGCCAAGGCTCTGCTTTCGGATCTGAAGGATGTGCGTGCCGACGGCGACAGCACCGTCATTTTCGAACTGGCCAATGGCAATGCCGACTTCCCGGCACTGACCGCAGGGTTCGCCCTAATCATCCTGCCTTCGGACGGCAAGGGCGGTGTCGATATCGCGTCGGGAGCGGGCACCGGTGGCTACCGCATCCAGTCCTTCGAGCCGGGCGTGCGGATCGAACTGGTGCGCAATCCCGATTATTGGAAGCCGGATGCGGCCTATTTCGATGAAATCCATCTGATCGCGGTGCTGGATCCGGCAGCGCGCAACAACGCCGTCATCTCGGGTCAAGTCGATATCAGCGAACGCAACGACACCTCGACCCTTGCCCTTCTTGCACAAGATGAGCGGGTAATCGTCGACGAAACACCCAGTGCCGCGCATAACAATTTTGCCATGGCCTGCACGATGGCGCCTTTCACCGATGCCAATATTCGTCTCGCCATGAAATACGGCGTCGACCGAGAGGACGTGCTCCGTAAAACCCAGTTCGGTCATGGCTACGTCGGCAATGACCATCCGATTGCTCGCTCGAACAAGTTTTTCAACACCGAGCTGGAGCAGACCGCCTATGATCCGGAAAAGGCACGCTATTATCTGAAGCAGGCTGGGCTGGACTCTCTGGATGTGGAATTGATTACCTCGGAAGGAGCCGGATCGGGAGCAGTGCCTGCTGCAGAGCTGTTTAGTGCCAGCGCAGCTGCGGGCGGTATCAATATTACGGTTAAGCGCGTGCCGGGCGACGGATACTTCTCGGATATTTGGCTGAAAAGTCCCTTCGCGGCATCGGACTGGGGCGGACGGCCCACGGCGGATCTGGCATTTACCGTGGCCTATGCCAAGGACGCCCCCTGGAACGAGACACACTGGCAGAATGCGCGGTTCAACGAATTGCTGGTCGCCGCCCGCACCGAGCTGGATGAGCCGAAGCGCAAGGCTATGTATTGGGAAATGCAGGAAATCTGCAACCGCGACGGCGGGGCAATCGTGCTGAACTTCGCCAACTGGATCGTGGTCCGCGCCAAGAAAGTGGCCCATGCTGAGGCTATTAGTGCGCAGTGGCCGTTGGACGGCTACAAAGCATTTGAGCGCTGGTGGTTTGCCTGATCTGCCGCAGGGTAGTCGACGGCTATCCTGCGGATGCGTGACGCAGTCTCCGGCCCCGCGCCGGGAACTGCCCCACCCTTTGCCCACCTATCAGAGACAGGCCATGCATCCGCTCATCCGAACCATTTTGCAACGTCTTGCTCTGGGTGGCGTCGCACTTTTCGCCGTATCGGTGGTGGTGTTTTCGGCGCTGGAGTTCCTGCCCGGGGATTTCGCCACCTCGGTCCTTGGTCGCAATGCGACGCCAGAAACCGTCGAAGCCTTTCGTGACGAACTGGGCCTGAACCTGCCTCCGGCAGAACGCTATCTCGGTTGGATCGGTGGGGTGCTGCGAGGCGATCTGGGCCATTCTTTCGCGGGTCGAGCTTTCACACCGCGCGCAGTCAGCGACATCGTGCTGCCCCGTCTGGCGAATACCCTGTTTCTGGCCGCGATCACCGCCGCCATTGCTGTGCCCGTCGCGCTCCTCTTGGGGTTGATGGCAGCGCTCTACCGCAACACCCGCTTTGACCGCATCGTGAATGCTGCCACCCTGTCCACCGTCGCGATGCCGGAGTTCTTGGTCGCCTATCTTGTGATCCTTGTGCTGGCGGTCAAGTTACCTGCCTTCTACGCCATGTCGACCTTGTCGCCGGGAATGGACCTGACTGAGAAGCTGCAGGCGGTGGCCCTGCCGGTGCTGACCCTGTCGCTGGTGATCATCGCACATATGATGCGCATGACGCGCGCGGCGATCATCGGTGTGCTGGCCAGCCCCTATATTGAGATGGCACGGCTGAAAGGTGTGCGGCCGTGGCGCGTGATCCTGCGCCATGCCCTGCCGAATGCCCTGGCACCCATCGTCAATGTCATTGCGTTCAGCCTCGCCTATCTCGTGGTGGGCGTCGTGGTCACAGAGGTGGTCTTTGTCTATCCGGGAATTGGACAAACCATGGTTGACGCCGTGCGCAACCGTGACATCCCCGTCGTGCAGGCCTGCACCCTGATCTTTGCCGCAACATACATCCTGTTGAATCTGTTGGCCGATATCATCTCCATCGCAACCAGCCCGAGGTTGCTTCATGCAAAATAATTCGCAAGGCGCACCTGCAGTCTCCCGGCGGCGCAGGTCTCTGTCCATCGCCAGCGCATCGCTCGCGGCACGGATCGGCATGATTGTGGTGCTGATCTATTTGCTGGTGGCGCTGTTCGCGCCCTTCCTCGCGCCGTTCGGCGAGGCTCAGGTGGCCTCGTCCATCCCCTATGCGCCGCCGGATGGCACCTTTCTATTGGGCACGGATCAACTGGGCCGCGATCAGTTCAGCCGCCTCATCTATGGTGCGCGCAATTCTATGGGCATAGCGCTGGCAACAACTCTCATCTCGTTCACGGTCGGCGGCCTCGTCGGTGTCATCTCGGCCGTGCTGGGTGGATGGGTAGATCAGCTGATCTCGCGCCTTGTCGACGTGATCATGGCGATCCCGCAGCTTATCTTTGCGTTGATCCTGCTATCGATTGCCGGGTCGTCGATCCCGAACCTGATCCTGATCATCGCGCTGCTGGACAGCACGCGGGTGTTCCGGGTCTCGCGCTCGGTAGCGATGAATGTGGCGGCGATGGAGTTCATCGAGGCTGCCCATCTGCGTGGCGAACGGCTGCCCTGGATTATCCGGCGCGAGGTTCTGCCGAACATCATGCCCACGCTGGTTGCAGAATTCGGGCTGCGCTTCTGCTTTGCTTTTCTGACGATCTCGGCCCTGTCCTTCCTGGGTCTGGGGATCCAGCCGCCCACGGCCGACTGGGGGTCAATGGTGCGCGAAGCCTCGGCGCTGATCGCCTATGGCAATCTGACGTTGTTCATCCCCGCCGGCGCAATTGCTGTGCTGACGATCTCGGTCAATCTGATCGTGGACTGGTTCCTCGACAAGGCAAGCGGGTTGCGAAATGGCCAGTGACACAGGACACCTGCTTGAGATCCGTGGCCTGCGGATTGAAGGCGAAAGCGATGGCCAATGGTCCACGCTGCTGCATGGCGTTGATCTGACCTTGCGGCGCGGCGAGGTGCTGGGGCTGGTCGGAGAATCCGGCGCCGGGAAATCCACACTCGGGCTGGCGGCACTTGGCCACATCCGGCCTGGATGCCGCATTACGGGCGGCAGCGTGCGCTTTGACGGCATCGACCTGCTGGCTCTACCGGAAAGCGATCGGCTCAAACTTCGCGGGAGCCGTATCTCGTATGTGGCGCAAAGTGCTGCCGCCTCGTTCAATCCAGCTCATGCATTGTTGCCACAGACCGTTGAAACCGCCGTGCAGCATCGCCTCATGCCGCTGCAGACGGCCCGTCAAGTGGCGGTGGCGCAGTATCGCCGATTGCAGTTGCCCAAGCCCGACACAATCGGCACGCGCTATCCGCATCAGGTATCTGGCGGACAATTGCAGCGGGTCATGACTGCGATGGCCATGCATTGTGGGCCAGATTTGATTGTGTTCGACGAGCCGACCACTGCACTAGATGTGACCACCCAGGTCGAGGTTCTGGCCGCGATCCGCGAGGCGGTCGAGGCCCGTGGCACCGCCGCGATCTACATCACGCATGATCTGGCGGTGGTGGCCCAGATGGCCCATCGCATCATGGTCATGCGACATGGCAGTCTCGTTGAGGAAGCCCCGACCAGCGCGATTCTTGCGGCACCGCAAGAGGAATATACACGCTCGCTTTGGGCGGTGCGCGAACTCGTCAAGCCCGACCAGCCAAGCGCCGCCGCGCCGCTGATGACCATCGAGGGACTGGATTTCAGTTACGGCCGTAATGGTGCCAAGGCGCTTGAGGGCATCACGCTGACCATCCCGCGCGGGCGCACCCTGGCCGTGGTGGGTGAATCTGGTTCTGGCAAATCTACGCTAGGTCGGGTGATCGCCGGACTGAACGTGCCCACAGCCGGGCGCATCACGCTGGACGGCCAGTCGTTGCCGCCTGCTCTGCGCCTGCGCAGCCGTGATCTGCGGCGGCGTATTCAGTTGGTCCATCAATCCGCCGATACCGCGCTGAACCCGCGGCAGACCGTCGCCGAACTGATCGCCCGACCGCTGGAACTGTTTCACAGACTCCGAGGACGGGCGACGGCCGCCCGGGTAAACGAGTTGTTGGACATGATTGAGCTTGGCCCGCGCTATGCCGACCGGCTGCCATCCGAACTGTCGGGCGGTCAGAAACAGCGCGTCAATATCGCGCGCGGCCTTGCCGCAGGCCCCGAGCTGATGATCTGCGACGAGGTCACCTCAGCACTGGACCAGTTGGTGCAGGAAGGAATTCTCCGGATGTTGCTGGATCTGCAGGCGCAACTGGGGATCAGCTATTTCTTCATCACCCATGACATCTCAACAGTGCGGGCCATCGCCGACGAAGTCGTGGTTATGAACCGTGGTCGGATCGTCGAATCCGGCCCTAGGGCCGAAGTGCTGTCTCCCCCGCACCATCCCTACACCGAGCTTTTGCTCGGCTCGACCCCCGAAATGCGCCCTGACTGGCTGACCGATGTGCTGGCGGCGCGCAAGGCCGGGCAACAGGCTGAATCATGACATTGCAAGGAACAAACATGTTCGATTTCACCAATCGACTGGTGTTGATCACCGGCGGCAGCAGCGGCATCGGCGCCGCCGTTGCAAAGGCATTTTCTGAGGCGGGCGCCAATGTTGCCATCCACTACAATTCCGGCAAGGCTGCGGCAGAGGCGCTGGTCGCCGAAATCACCGCTGCGGGCGGGTCGGCACTGGCAGTGCAGGGAGATCTGTCTCAAAAGGGCGCCGCCCGGCAGGTCGTCGATACCGCCGCCGCCGGGCTTGGCGGTCTGGACGTTTTGTTCAACAACGCTGGTGCCATGATCCGGCGTGAGGCATTTGCCAATCTCGACCTTGACCTTTACCAGCAGGCCATGGACCTGAACGTGCGCTCGGTGATCGAAGCCTCACAGGCCGCCATTCCGCATATGGAGCGGCGCGGCGGCGGCGCGATCATCAATGTGGGTTCAGTCGCGGGCAATGATGGCGGCGGCAGCGGCTCGGGCCATTATGCCAGCGCCAAGGCCTATATTCACAATCTGACGCGGCATATGGGCCGCGACCTGGCGGGGCGCGGCATCCGGGTGAATGCGATCTCGCCCGGGGCCATCGCCACGCCCTTCCATTCCGCGACGCCGCCGGAACGCATGGCGGCCATGGAAAAAACTATCCCGATGGGTCGTCTTGGCCGACCTGAGGATCTGGTCGGGCCAACGCTGTTCCTGGCTTCACCCGCCTCGGCGTATGTTACGGGCCAGATCCTGCATGTGAACGGCGGCATGTTCTCGCCCTGAGCGGCACCCCGACTGCCCTCGCCTGCGTCCCTCTCCCGGCCTGAGCCTCGCGGCGCAGGCCGTTGCGGGGCTATGCCCGAACCTTTCCAGGACATTGCGACATGACATTGCGCACGACTCTGACCGCCCCGCTATCGGCCGGGTTACACACCGGTGATCCGGCGGCTTTCTACGCTGCAATCTTCGACATGAACGGCATCCTGCGCGGCAAACGCCTGCCGCTTTCGCACCTCAGCAAGGTTCTGTCAGCTGGCACGCGGATGCCGCTGTCCTCAATCGGGGTCGACATTTGGGGCACTGATGTCGCCGGAACCCGCCTTACGCTGGAGCGGGGTGATCTGGACGGATGCTGCCTGCCCACCGGGCGTGGCCTGCTGGATCTGGGCTGGCCGGGCAACCCCTTTCCATTACTGCCTTTGTGGATGACCTGCGAGGATGGCAGCCCTTACCTGGGCGATGCGCGTCATCTGCTGGCCGCGGTGTTGGCCCGCTATGCCGCGCTTGAGTTGACACCCGTGGTCGCCACAGAGGTCGAATTCTATCTGACGGATCCGGCCGCGGCGACATCAGGCAGTGACAGCATCTATGCCATCTCTGAACTTGCAGGGATGAGTGCGTTTCTGGACGATGTCTATGCTGTGGCTGCCGCCTGCGGGATCAGCGTTGAGGCGGCGACCGCCGAAGGTGCGCCCGGCCAGTTTGAATTCAATCTGGTGCATCAACCCGATGCGATGAAGGCGGCCGAGGACACCCTGTTCTTCCGCCAGATCATCCGCAACGCCGCGCGTCGCCATGGCCATGAGGCCAGCTTCATGGCCAAACCGTTCGGGGATCATGCCGGCAGCGGGCTGCATGTGCATTTCTCGGTTCTGGATGCCAAGGGGCAGAATATCTTCAGCAACGGCACACCCGAAGGCTCGGCGATGCTGCGCCATGCGGTGGCCGGGCAACTGGCCACGCTTGCCGATCTAAGCCTGGCCTTCGCGCCGCATCTGAACTCATATCGCCGCCTGGCCCCCGGCGGGCTGGCCCCGACCCGGATTGGCTGGGGCTATGAGAACCGCACCAGCGCATTGCGTATCCCCGCAGGGCCTGATGTCGCGCGACGCATCGAACATCGGGTCTCTGGTACGGATGCCAATCCTTTCGTGGTGCTGGCCGCCATCCTTGGCGGTGCGTTGCATGGCATCACGCAGCAGCTGAGCCCGCCGCCGCCGATCAGCACAAATGCGCATGTCGAGGACCAGCCCCGGATCGCGAAGGACTGGCCCGATGCGCTTGAACGCTTCCGACGCGTAGACCTTGTGGGCCAGATCCTGCATCCCGACTTCGTGGCAGCCTTCGCAGCCTGCAAGCAGCAGGAGCAAGAGGTCTTTGCCGCCCATGTCAGCGATTTTGAAATGAAGACCTATCGGCTGGCCCTATGATGCCACCGATCCAACTAGATCGGGGCCTGAAATGACCTCTTTGACCCTTCCTCATACCGGCTCCTACTATGCTGCCACCGCCAACCCCGTTCCCCTTTGGCCCGCGCTCGCTGAGAATCTGACAGTAGATGTGGCCATCATCGGCGGTGGTTTCACCGGCGTGGCCGCAGCGGTCGAACTGGCCGAGCGTGGTCGTTCTGTCGCTTTGGTAGAGGCCAACCGGATCGGATGGGGCGCCAGCGGTCGGAATGGTGGGCAGATCACAGGCTCGCTTTCCGGGGATACCGCAATGGAGCGCCAGTTCACCCGAATTCTGGGGGATGGGGCAAAGGACTTCGTATGGGCTCTGCGCTGGCGCGGGCATGACATCATCCGAAACCGTGTGGGGAAATACGGCATCGCCTGTGATCTGAAACATGGCCAGGTCGAGGCCGCCTGGCAGGAATCGCATGTCGCGGGGCTGGAGGCGACCCATGCCCGGGCTGTGGCCCACGGCATGGGCGACGAGGTGGAACTGGTTCGGGGTGCCGCGTTGCGCGAATATGTCGGGACCGACATCTACCCCGCCGGGCTGGTCAACCGCCGTAACATGCACGTTCATTCGCTGAACCTCTGCCAAGGAGAGGCGATGGCGGCGGAAAGCCTGGGCGCGCGGATCTTCACCGGTACCAAGGTCGACCGGATCACCTATGGCCCGCGCCCCGTGCTACAATGCGCCGGGGGACGGATCACGGCCGACAAGGTGCTGATCGCCGGGAATTTCCTGCATGATTTCGGGCGGTCACGGCTGGCCGGGCGGCTTTTCCCGGCATCGCTCGGGATCGTGGCGACCGAACCCTTGTCCGAGGCGGTGGCTCAGCAGATCCTGCCCCGGGACTATGCGCTTTACGATACCCGCTTCGTGCTGGACTACTATCGTCTGACCGCCGATCACAGGCTGATCTTCGGTAGCGGCACCAACTATTCCGGCCGTGACAGCCAAGATCTGGACGAGCGGATGCGCCCGGTGATCGAGCGCACCTTCCCGCAACTGAGAGGCGTGAGTATCGACTATGCCTGGTCGGGCCAGGACGGCATTTCCATCAATCGCATTCCACAATTGGGCAGCCTCGATTCCAATGTGTTCTATGCTCAGGGATATTCAGGCCATGGCATTGCCACGTCACATATCATGGCCGAGATCATCGCAGGTGCGATTTGTGGGGAGAACCGGGATTTCGATGCTTTTTCAAAGGTGAGACACTGGCGCTTCCCTGTGGGCAGAGCGTTGGGCGGGTTAGGCATTTCTCTGGGCATGGCCTTGTTCAAGTTACGCGACTCGAAGCTATCCGGAGCCAAATGATCCGCAGATAGAAAACACACGGCGCGCTCCGCAGCCATCGACTTCGCCGGCCCATTGCCGACGGTCGAGCCTCGCCGATGCTGCGCGGCGGCATTCCCCGAAACCGCCATTCGGCAGGTGATGCAGCATTTCGCGCCGATGATACGCTGCGGTGGGGACAAACCGGCCTTTCGGAGATGACGCATAACTACGGCCACCCTCGTGATGTCTAATCCACTATCGGAGCTTTCCTCGGGGGGGACTCTTGGTGTTGCCCCCACAGTCGTTGGTCCTGACAGGAGCAGCGGCTGGTTTCAGGTTCAGGCCCACATCCAGCGTTGGCGGGGGCCTGTGTCGAGAACGGCTCAGCGATGCCGCAGGGCCTCGACGACGACGCGAAAGGCGGGCAGGTTCTGGCGGCGGCTTGGATAATAGATGAAATAGCCCGGAAAAGGCTGTGACCAGTCATCGAGCACTACGACGAGATCGCCTGCCGCGATCTGGCTCGCCACGATGTCTTCCGGAACATAGGCGATGCCGTACCCCCGAAGAGCGGCATCAACCATCTCGTATGAGCCAGCGAAAGTCAGTTGTCCGTCGACCCGGACTCGTAGCTCGCTGCCGTCCTTTTCGAACTCCCATGCATATAGCCCTCCCGCCGCGACCTGGCGGATGCCGATGCAATTGTGACCGATCAGGTCCTTGGGTTGGAGGGGCGCACCGCGCGCGGCGAGATAGGCAGGCGAGGCCACTGCGACCAGCCGCCAGTCGGGGCCGATCTTGACTGCGATCATGTCATTCTCGACGCTTTCGCCCAGACGGATGCCGGCATCGAAGCCGCTGTCGACGATGTTGCGGAAGGCGCTGTCGACGCTGAACTCGACTTTGATGTCGGGGTAGTCCACCAGCACGTCGCGCAGTTTGGGCCAGACCACGGTATGGAGCGCATGATCGGACAGGGTCAGGCGGATGCGTCCGGCAGGCTTGTTGCGATATTCCATGATCGAAGCCATCTCTGCCTCGATCTCGGCGATGCGCGGCGACAGCGACTGCTGCAACCGCTCACCAGCCTCGGTGGTCGCCACGTTGCGCGTCGTGCGGTTCAGGAGCAGCACCCCCATCCGGGTTTCCAGCCGCTTGATCGTATGGCTCAGGGTAGATTGCGAGATCCCGAGCCGGGCCGCAGCGCGGGTAAAGCTGCGTTCCTCGGCCACGGCGAGGAACCAGAGAAGATCGTTGAACTGCTCTCGTGCCATCGAAGCCTCCACCCTTGCAGCAAGCATTTATGGCTCTGGTCGATCAATGCAAGCGGATTGGCATGGGTAATTCCGATGTTCGCGCGATGCTATCTACGATCCATCAAAAGCCGGGGAATGCGAAGATGGAAGCGACCGCCGAGACGACTTCAAACGCAGGCGCGCGTTCGGCGGCGGTGCTGTCGATGGCGCTTTGCGTCGCCGTCCTGATTGCATCGGAGTTCTTGCCGGTCAGCCTGCTGACGCCGATCGCGCAGGATCTGGGAGTGACCGAAGGCCATGCTGGGCAGGCAATCTCGATCTCGGGACTGTTTGCGGTGCTGACCAGCCTGATGATCGCCCGTGCCACGCGCGGCATCGACCGCAAGCGGGTGCAAAGCGTGCTGACCGCGTTGCTGACGGTCTCGGCCCTGATGGTCACGTTCGCGCCAAATTTCACCGTGCTGATGTTGGGCCGCGCGCTTCTCGGCATGGCGGTCGGCGGATTCTGGTCCATGTCTACCGCCATCGTCATGCGGCTTCTGCCGGAATCAGAGGTGCCGCAGGGGCTGGCCGCGCTGAATGCGGGCAATGCGATTGCCGCGACGATTGCCGCGCCCCTAGGCAGTTGGCTGGGCGATATGATCGGCTGGCGCGGGGCCTTTTTCCTGATCGTGCCATTGGCGTTGCTTGCGCTGGCCGGGCAATGGATCGCCATGCCATCGCTTCCTGCTCGAGGGGCTGAGAAGCATGGAAATCCCCTTCGTCTGCTGGGACGTCGCCCGATCGCTTGGGGTATGGCCGCGATCTTCCTGCTGTTTATGGGGCAATTCGCGCTTTTCACCTATCTGCGTCCGTTTCTGGTGGGCGTGGCGGGCTTCAGCGTGCCGCAACTATCGCTGTGCCTGCTGCTGATCGGGCTCGCAGGCATCGCTGGGACTTGGGCGGTCAGCCGTCTGTTGCGGGTTTGGCTTTATGCGCTCCTGATCGGCATTCCGCTGCTGATGGCAGGCATTGCGGCGCTGCTGCTGGACCTGTCGGACCGCCCCGCCGCGGTAATGACGTTGCTGATCCTATGGGGCCTTGTCGCCACCGCTGCACCGGTCGGCTGGGGCACGTGGCTGGCCCGAACGCTGCATCGCGATGCCGAGGTCGGGGGTGGGCTTCAGGTCGCGGTAATCCAGCTTGCGATCATGTCCGGGGCGGCTTTGGGAGGTCTCATCTTCGACGCCCGTGGTTGGCAGGTCAGCTTCGGCATGGCTGCTTCTGTTCTACTCGCCGCCGCCCTCGCCGCAACGCTTGCATGGAAAAATCAGGAGGTTTCGGGATGAACATCTGCAACCGTCGTCACTTCCTTGCCGGCGCGACGAGTCTGATCCTGCCGAAGCTGGCCCTCGCCCAGAAAACTGGAGTTGATATGCGTCTGCGCTGCCGTTTTGCCGATCAGGACTTCAACTACCGCCTCGTGGACAATGCGACCACGCGCGATTTGGTCTCGCTGCTGCCGCTGAAGCTCTGGATCGAGGACTTCTCGATCAATGAGAAACTGGCGCATCTGCCCCGTCGTCTGGACGAGACCGGGCGCCAGCCTATCGCCAACGAGGCTCCAGGCGATCTGTGCTATTTCCGTGGCTGGGGTAATCTTGCCTTCTTCCACGGCGACTACCGATATCGCGATGACCTGATCCTGCTGGGGAAGATCGAAGGCCCGGTCGGCCCGCTCCTCACGCGCGGCAGCCATGCGCTGCAGCTTGATATGCTGACTTGACGAGAAACAGCAGGCCGCAACCCGTCGACTGATCGGCAATGCCCGAACACCACCTCCAAACCCCGGCCGCCAGTCTTTGGCGCCCGACAACCCCGATTTGCTATTTCATCAGGAGAGAGACCATGACCGAACTCACCCCGAAGCAAGATGATCGTCCCGCAATGCGCATTGGGCGGCGCAGTCTGTTGCAACTCACCACCGCCGGGATTGCCGCTATGGGCGCGGCCTCGCTCGTCGCTGGGCCTGCCGCTGCCCAAAACGCCGAAGGCTGGGAGAAGACCTTTCCGAAAAGCGAGAAGGTCGACCACGAAAAGGTCAGCTTCACCAATCGCTATGGCATCACACTCGTCGGCGATCTCTATCTGCCGAAGGACCGCGCGGACCGGCGCCTGCCAGCACTGGCCGTCGGCGGTCCCTTCGGCGCGGTGAAGGAGCAGTCCTCGGGCCTTTACGCCCAGGCCATGGCCGAGCGCGGCTTTGTCGCCCTAGCTTTCGATCCGTCCTTTACCGGAGAGAGCGGTGGCACGCCGCGCAATCTCGCCTCGCCCGACATCAATACCGAGGATTTCAGCGCTGCGGTGGACTTCATCGGCCTGCGGCCCGAGGTCGATCGCGAGCGGATAGGCATCATCGGAATCTGCGGCTGGGGCGGCATGGCGCTGAATGCTGTCGCCGTGGACAAGCGCGTCAAGGCCGTCGCAGCCAGCACTATGTATGATCTGTCGCGGGTCATGCCGCGGGGCTACAATGACAGCGTGACACCCGAGCAGCGCAGCCAGGCGCTAGAGCAGATGAGCCGGCAACGTTGGGCCGATGCGGAAGCCGGAACCCCCGCCTATCAGGCGGCATATAATGAGCTGAAGGGTGGCGAGGCGCAGTTCCTGGTCGACTATCACGACTACTATATGACGGCGCGCGGATACCATCCGCGTGCGGTCAACTCTGGCAATGCCTGGACGCAGACCATGCCGCTTTCCTTCATGAACATGCAGCTGATGACCTATATCGCCGAGATTTCGCCGCGCCCGCTGCTGCTGATCCACGGCGAGAACGCCCATTCGCGCTATTTCAGCGAAACCGTCTATGCGGCCGCGGCGGAACCGAAGGAGCTGATGATCGTTCCCGGCGCCAACCACGTCGATCTGTACGACAAGGTGGATGTGATCCCGTTCGACAAGCTACAGTCCTTCTTCAACCGGCATCTTGCCTGACCCGACCGGTGTCTCCAAACTCCGGCACTGACCGGATATGAGCCTCCTCAACAGGTGCCGTGCTCCCCTTGCGGCGCCTGACCAATTCCCAGCAAGGAGATCCCCGATGGTTGTGAAAGCCTATGGCACCTCGGCGGCAGACAAGCCGCTTGCCCCACTGAATATTACCCGCCGCGCCGTCGATGCCCATGATGTGCAAATCGAGATCCTCTATTGCGGCATCTGCCATTCCGACCTGCATCAGGCGCGCAGCGAGTGGGCGGGCACGATCTATCCCTGCGTTCCGGGTCACGAGATCGTCGGCCGCGTGGCCGCCGTCGGCGATCATGTCACCGGCCACAAGGCGGGTGATCTTGTCGGGGTCGGCTGTATTGTAGACAGCTGCCAGCATTGCGCCGAATGCGAAGACGGGTATGAGAATTACTGCGACGGCATGGTCGGCACCTATAACGCACCGACCCCGGATGCGCCCGGCCATACCCTTGGCGGCTATGCCCAGCAGGTGGTCGTTCATGAGCGCTATGTGCTGAAGATCACGCATCCCGAGGATCAGTTGGCCGCCGTGGCACCGCTGCTCTGCGCCGGGATCACGACCTATTCGCCGCTGCGGCATTGGGGCGCGGGTCCGGGCAAGAAGGTGGGCGTCGTCGGTATCGGCGGGCTTGGCCATATGGGGATCAAGCTCGCCCATGCGATGGGGGCACATGTGGTGGCCTTCACTACCTCGGAAAGCAAGCGTGCTGATGCGCGTGCCCTTGGTGCCGATGAGGTGGTCGTGTCCAGAAATCCCGACGAAATGGCGGGCCATGCGAAAAGCTTGGACTTCATCCTAAACACGGTTGCCGCACCGCATGATCTGGATGCCTTCCTGCAGCTGCTGAAGCGCGACGGGACGATGGCGCTGGTGGGCGCGCCCGCCACACCGCATCCCAGCCCGAATGTGTTCAATTTCATCATGAAGCGCCGCAGCCTCACGGGTTCGATGATCGGTGGCATCCCCGAAACGCAGGAGATGCTGGATTTCTGCGCCGAGAAGGGCATCACCGCGGATATCGAGATGATCCGCGCCGACGAGATCGAACTCGCCTATGAGCGGATGCTGAAAGGCGACGTGAAATACCGCTTCGTCATGGATATCGCCACGATGTGATGCCGGAGGCGCTGCGCCCAGATCCAAGGGCACACACAGTGGCGGGCCGGAGCACTTGTAGATAAAGAGAAGAAGAACCACCCGAAGTAGGCGCCCAGCCTTTGGGCGCCCACTTTCTATTCCCCTGGCTGGTTAGTTGCGGGTGCGGCCCATTACCCACATTCGACCGGTGACCGATACCGCACCGCCGCATACGTCGAAGCGATCGCTCGGTGGTACTGCAGCGAACTCTTCAAATGTTCCGCCGCGAAGCTGACAGAGTTGCCTTTCGCCTCAATTCCGCGATCCGGCCCATGCCAATCCGCCAAAGCCGTTTGACCAGACTACCGCCGCTCCTTTTCCATGATACTCCGCGCCAAGAATGCCCCCAAGAGTGCGGATCCCTCGGTGGAGGGGTGGGTCATGTCGGATGAATACAGATTTGGATCGCTGGGGACGAAAACGGCTTCTGCATCGACGAAATGCACGCCTGCATGAGATTGGGCGTAAGCCGCAATGCGCCGTTCCATCTCGACAAGGCTTGTGCGGCAAGCCGCGAATGATGCGGATTTGGGAGCCTGATGCGTGTCATGGTAAGCGCACGTTCGTCTATGCGGATAACGAACACGGTCGGCTCTGTATCGCAGGTAGTGCGCCGCTACCAGAGTCCCTGAAATGGCACTGTGAACGGCGCGTCAACAATCTTTAAACTCAAACTGACACAACACGCGCGATCAAACGCCCTTTACTCACCTCCTCCTCTCGGGAATGAAATGATCTGTGCGCTATATTTCACCTGCTCAACACTGACCGTCACCTCGAAGTCGTACAGCGCAGCATAGGCAGTTAGTTTGCTTCGCCATGCATTCAGATCACGGGCAACTGAGCGCCATTTTATACTAGATCCTGTTTCTGTCAGGGTCGTCTCGGCGACCTGAATCGCATGCATCAACTCATCAATATGTTCTCGCATATGATCCGGAAGATACGGTTTTGACATGATACGCCCCAATGAACACACTATCTGCTTTTCCCGCAGATTAGTTAATTAGAGATAAACGTGACGATGTCACTTTGGGGCCCTTGTCTTGCCTCCTCCTTCCTGCTCATGAGCGCACTCCGTTAGATTGGCCACCTTCGCCACATGCAAAGTCGTTGCGCCGGTGAGCCCGTACTGCTCAAGATAACGCACCAATGCTGTCAAGACGGTCCGCGCAAAGCCCGCACGGCGATGATGCGGTCTTACATGACGGGCGAGCATCGGTCCGACGATCCAGTAGAGACGGATAAAGGTCCGACCGGCTCTGAACTTTACAAGGTGAAGATCTCGAAAAGCGCGCAATGAGACGACATCGGGGTGGAGTCGATCACCATAGGCAGCGGTCGCAACAAAACAGCTGCCTCCACTTCCATTTTCACCTCGCTCATCTAGATCGTCATCCGGCTCGTCCGGCGGACCATCCGGCCAAAACGGATCGTCCGGGTCATCCGGATCGTCGGGATCATCCGGATCGTCGGGATCATCCGGGTCGTCGGGACCGTCGGGATCGTCGGGTTGCGGATCCGGTTCCAGACGGGCCATGCTGGCATCAAACCCCTCCCAGTATCCCTCATAGTCATTCAAATAGGGACTTTGGCCGGATCCATATTCTTTGTCGGCGTTGATATTATCTGGCGCTCCGTCCATTTGGCCAATGTTGTCGTAGAAATCTCCGATTTGATCGGAGCTCAACCCATCAAATACTTCGTCATTATAGTCGCGTATTTCCTCTTCCGATTTGAAGTCGAACACTAAATCGGCCAGAGATTCCTCAAATGTAGCTCCACCCTCAAGACGAACGATCCCATCATCCGCCAGAGAAATAAGCAGGTCGTCCCCATCCACTGAAATGGCTTCTTGCAAAGATTCTGCATCCTTGAAGGCCCCATCAAAACCGATCAAATCCTGCTCTGAGAAATCGCTGATCGAAACGTGTTGCCCCTCGCCAACAAGAACGACGTCGGACCCAACTCCAGTACTGACAGAGGTTTTGTCTTCGCGCCCCCCCTCATCCACAACGATGAGGTCATCCCCCCGGCCCCCGGAAACCGCATCATCTCCCTCACCAGAAAAAATGATGTCGTCGCCTTTTTCGCCACTCAACCGGTCGTCGCCCTCGCCGCCCGAGATGATGTCACGACCGTTACCACCAGAAATTGTATCATCTCCGGCATGACCGCGCAGAATGTCATTCCCATTTGATCCGGAGATCAGGTCATCAACCATGCCATTTGCGCTGTCGGTTGCATGGTGCGCCCCCTCCAGGACAAGGTCGCGATCTGGATCCGAGACAATGACAACCCCCATTTCGCCGGGGGCTAGTTCGATCGACTCCGTGCCCTGGCCCGCTTCGAGGTGCATATCGCCCCTCGCGTCAACGATATCATTCGGGCCCGGCTCATCTGGAATTGACTCGTCATAGATGGGCGTATGTGGCGAGTCGGCGTCAACGAGATGAAAGACAGAGACATGCTGATCATCACCCAGGCCAGCAAGATTGACCGTCACAGCCTTCTCATCGTCATTGTGGAGAAAAACGACTTTTTGGGTTGGATCAGCAAAACCAGTCACACCTAGCTCACCGGAAGTGCCTATTCCGGTCATCGCCTGTGCATCGGCAATTGTCGATTTGCCGACGAGATGCGTTTCGGCCAGATCGTAAACCTGTCCCATTGGGGTCGCAATGGCCCCAACTGTACCGTTCTGTGACTCACTTTCCGGGAACTTGAGGTCATAAAATTTGCTGGATAGATGTTCATATCCCAGCCCCCAGTGCATGAACTCATCGACTCCACCATCGATGCGCGCCGAAAAGTTCTCAATCCAACTAGCACCTTGATCCACGCCGGTAGCTGAGTTGGGTGCGATATTGAATTCAGACAACGAAAATTTAAGGTCGTCTGAAAATCCTGGAATGTCGAGAAATGCCTCCATTGGGTCGATGGACCAATCGCTTTGCCATCCCACCCCCTTGTCGGCATTGGGATAGCTGTGCTGATAGATGGTGGTCACAAACTCCTTCATCTCAGCATCAATTTGTGCGGCAATTTCTTCGGATTCTTGGACACCTGTTGGGTGCCACTTGCCGTCAGCTTCCTTTTCAGCACGCCAACCCGCACCTGCTTGGATGCCAATGCCAGGATCAGATACACCGCCCGAGTTTTGCGCGACCTCATTGGCCAGATCTGCAACCGTGGGCAACATATCGTTCACAAGGGAACCGTATTCACTGGCCGTTAGCGCACCACCCGGGCCGTCCCCCCAGTACTCGTTGCCCAACTCAAAACCATTGATCTTCGCCGCCGGGTACTCGGCCAGAGCCTTTTCCATTTCGGCCATGTATCTCCCGAAGCCAGCCTCATCCAAAGCCCCGGTCGAATGGTCAAAGAACTGCTTGGTTGGAATGACGATCGTAAGACCGCTTCCTGTGTCTTCCGAGTGCGCTAACGCTTCACGAATTGTCAGGACATAGTTTTCGTGACTGGGATCCATTGGATCGCCGAAAATCTTGTTGAGACCACCATTCTCCCAAGTTTGATTCTCCGTAACGGCACCACCTGGGAATCTCAAATGTGAGAAACCAATCTCATCCGACATTTGGGAAAATGGAGAGTTCTCGGACAGAGAGTCTCTCGTCAAAATGAGGTTGCCACCGAAATGTGCGGACGTAACCAGTGCCATTGCCTTCCCTTTACAGCGAGTGCTTTGACCCTGTCTTGCTGCAAAGGTGGTTAGGAAAGGATTACGTATCTCCGCATAAAGCATACAATTTTATGGAAAACAGGTGTGGCCAGAAATGTAAGACGGACCTCTTAAAGGCTTAGTCGGAAGTCACGTACACGAAATAAAATATCGACCGTCAGGTTTGACATTTGAAAATGCCGCCCTGTCAGCCGACGCGAAGTATTAACAGTAGTTTAAGCCAACACCTGACCGAGAAGCCTTTATTAACTTTCAGGCTTCATTATAGAGCATTAGATCGCTCTGCTTACTCAGCGGGATGGTACGATTTGCAATAATCGTTTTGGTATCTGTTCGATCGCAGCGCCTTCCATGTTGTACTGATCCAAGTACATAGCTAGCGATCTTCTAAGATAATCTACGTCACGAACTGTGGTGAACCATTCCACGTTCATTTTAGCTTCCTTTAACAATTTCTCACCTACCTGGACCACATGGATCAGCTCAGCGATTCGCGCCCTCACCTCGGGTGTGGGGGTCATTTTTGACATCAGATTTCCTCCGGTTGATGATGCTGAATTATGCCGAGACTTAGTTAATTAGGGGTAAATGCGGCATGAGTCGCATCGAGGCGTTGCAGACTCGAACGATCAGCATGCAACGGGCACCCTATTAACCATATATTGACCATCACTCGATACGAGTTGCCTACCGCAAGGGAGGATCTCTATGCAGCACAGCTACTTAGACGCAGATACACGCGAGATGATCTCGGCAGTCATGCTGGACAGATACTATCTGGAAAGCACCGCCCTTCCCGCCGACGAATTGATCGAATTACGCCGTTCGGTCGAAGGCAGGATGAGGGAGCTCAACGAAATGACGCGCCAAATGTTTTTGGGATCGGTTCGACGGCGCGGAGGCCTACCGCCGAAAGCATCGCAGGCACTTCTGCCGCGCCATCGTCGGTGAGAGCTTTTCGCATACCCTCGCCCTCAGTCCATTTACTCGCACCGGCCGGTTGGCCCAATAAACCTATCAATCCATCGAAATCTGAAACAAAACTGGAATTGATTGTGAAATGGCGTTCCCTCCAGGGAACGCCATTTCAACGCCTCCAACACTTGATCAACGTGAGACCGGCCCAGTTTTTCACTCGTCGGTCGCGGTGTGCTGGAGCGTAAGACCGCATGTCTTTTTCACCGGCCCGACCCTGACGGATCAGTCTTTATTCTGATCGCGGGGCGGCGGGTGCCGTCCGTTTGCGATGGAGGAAGACATGCGCAACGCTCATGGAACGATCTACGTCGGAATTGATGTGTCGAAGGACAAGCTTGCGGTCGCGATCGCGGGTGGAGAGCGTGGGGATGAGGTGCTGAGTCTGGGCACGTTCGAGAATACCCCTGCCGCCGTCGACAAGCTGCTGAAGAAGCTTGCCGGACGTGGCGATATCTTGGCCTGCTACGAGGCAGGCCCGACGGGCTACGGCCTTTACCGGCAAATACGCGCGTCCGGCTGCAGTTGCTGCGTGGTCGCGCCGTCCTTAATCCCGGTCAGGGCTGGGGAGCGGGTCAAGACTGATCGACTTGATGCCCTGCGTCTTGCGCGCCTTCTGCGCGCCGGAGAGTTGACCCCCGTTTGGGTCACCGACGAGACGCACGAGGCGATGCGCGATCTGGTCCGCGCCCGGGAAAGCGCCGCGGAGGATCAACGTCACAAGCGCCAGCTCGTGTCTGCCTTCGTGCTGCGCCACGGGCGGATCTACCCACGGACCAAACCATGGACGATGCGATATCGGCGCTGGCTGCAGACCCTGGCCTTCGATCACCCTGCGCACCAGATTGCGCTTCAGGAGATGCTGCAGGCGGAACGCAATGCCTCGGAGCGACTGGAGCGACTGACCAAGCATATCGAGGCCCTGGTGCCAGAATGGAAGCTCGCACCAGCAGTAAATGCGCTCCAGGCGCTGCGGGGCGTCGCCTTGATCAGCGCCGTCACCTTCATGGCCGAAATCGGCGATGTGCGGCGGTTCGAGACACCGGTGAAGCTGATGGCCTATCTCGGGCTCGTGCCGAGCGAATACTCGACCGGCAAGACGACAAGGCGCGGCGGCACTACCCGGGCGAGAGGAAGCTCTATATCCTCAAGGAACAATGCCAGAGGTTCAGGACATTGCGTGGAAAGCGCAATCCCGCCTCACGGCCAGATATCGCAAGCTTAGCCAGCGCGGCAAGAAATCGACCGTCGTCACCGCGGCAATCGCGCGGGAGATGGCTGCGTTCATGTGGGACATCGCGCGCCGCACCATGCCCGCGCGCTGATCTGGCGCCCAAAGCGCCCAATGGCGGGCGCGAGGTCGATGGCAGGGGAGTATCCGACAGTCGCTTTGTGGCCAGCTTCGCGCTGACGCCCGTTGTAAGACAGGAATAGCCCCGAGACGCACAATCGGTCCTGCGGTATCCAGCCCGCGCATCAGAGCTTGTTCACCGACGTCTTCAGACCTCGTGCCCACCTTTGGGCGTCCAGAGCACGACGAACGCCCCGGCGTTCCAAATCGCATGGCGCGACCCTTGAAAAAAGACATCAGAGCGGTGTCCCGATCACACGGTGACTGCGTAACTCTGTCCGGCGTCAGGGCCTATGGGACAGATTTGGTTGATTGATGACGGGAGGGTTTCTGGCTCATCGTAGCTTTCAAGGAGCGAAGATGAGCAAGACACCCGTTGATCAGAAAGCTGCTGCCGATCGTGCGGTAAGAGATATCCGCCGCGCGACAAGAAAGGTTCATTCGGCCGAGGAAAAGATCCGGATCGTCCTGGCCGGCTTGCGCGGCGAGGACAGCATTGCCGAACTATGTCGGCGAGAGGGGATCGCCCAGAGCGTCTATTTCAGTTGGTCGAAGGAGTTCCTCGAGGCTGGGAAGAGGCGTCTGGCGGGCGACACCGCCCGCCAAGCCAATAGTGCCGAAGTAAAGGATCTTCGTGCCGAGGCCGCAGCCCTGAAAGAGGTCGTCGCGGATCTCACCCTCGAGAACCGATTGCTAAAAAAAAGCATGAACGGGGCTGGGGGCGACGACGCATGAGATATCCAGCCTCTGAAAAGCTCGAGATCATTCGCTTGGTCGAGGGCTCACATCTTTCGGTGCGGCGCACCCTGACAAAGCTGGGGATCGCACCTACCACCTTCTACCGCTGGTATGATCGATACGTGACAACTGGCCCCGAAGGGCTTGAGGATCGCCCAAGTCGGCCGAGCCGGGTCTGGAACCGCATCCCCGATGATGTGCGGGGCCAGATCATCGAGATGGCCCTGGATGAGCCTGAACTATCGCCGCGGGAGTTAGCCGTGCGCTTCACTGACGCGAAAGGTTACTTCGTTTCAGAAGCTTCCGTGTATCGGCTGCTGAAAGCGCATGACCTGATCACCAGCCCGGCGCATATCGTGATCAAGGCGGGCGAGGAGTTCCAGAACAAGACCACGGCGCCGAACCAGATGTGGCAGACCGACTTCACCTATCTCAAGGTCATCGGTTGGGGCTGGTTCTATCTTTCGACCATTCTCGACGACTATTCCCGCTACATCGTCAGTTGGAAGCTCTGCACCGACATGAAGGTGGCCGATGTGACCAGCACCGTAGGCAAGGCACTGGATGCATCGAACAGCGGCCGTGGCAGGCCACAGCAAAAGCTGCGCCTGCTCTCAGACAACGGCGGGGCCTATATCGCGGGCGATCTGGCCGACTGGCTTGAAGAAAGGGGCGTCGAACAGGTCCATGGCGCGCCCGGGCATCCCCAGACCCAAGGCAAAATCGAGCGCTGGCACCAGACGCTGAAGAACCGAATCCTGCTGGAGAACTATTACCTGCAGGGTCAGCTCGAAGAAGCGATCGACGCCTTTGTCGAGCATTACAACAACCATCGCTATCACGAGAGCCTCGGCAACTTGACCCCGGCAGATGTCTACTTCGGGCGTGGCCCCAATATCCTGGCAGAAAGGGAGAAAATCAGAAAAGCGACCATCCAGAACCGCCGCTTGAACCATCAGCGTCAGGCGGCATAATCTTAAACCGGTGCGCCAGGACCCTCTCGTCCAAAGTCAGGCCGCCTGTTCCAAATCATTCGACGACGGACACTGTGAACCGGTGCAAAATGTCGCGTGTCGTCATGCCCCGATCGAACCGGCCATGCTCTATAAACTGGACCGTCTGGCCGATGACGAGCGGGTTATTCATGAGCCAGGTGTGGGTTACCGGCAGCACGATATGGTCGGTCATCCCCTGAACCATCGTGCTGGCCACCGAGACCTTGCCATCGTTATCGCCCTGGATCAGCGAGCACAGCACCGGATTGAAGGTGCGGCTGCCCGCAATCACCCCCAGTTCGAAATCGACTGGTCCGAGTTGATGGGGAAGATCTTCCGGCCCGGTGCCCAATTGCAACCCGGCCGGCCCAGTGAAGAAACGATACAGCGACAGATCGCCAAGCGCATCGACGATCTCGGACCCTTTATTCGGGGGCGCGAGCATCACCACCCGTCCCATGTTCTTGGGCCGGTTATCGGCCAGCCAGGCGCGTGCAAGGATACCGCCCATCGAATGGGTGACGAAGTTCACCCGACGATCGCCGCATTTCGCCACCGCGCCATCGACATAGCCCAACAACTGCTGAACCGTCGCCTCGGTCGAGGGGTAGTGCAGGTTGACCACATGATAGCCAAGCGCATCGAAGGACTGCTCGATCACCACGAAGGAGGTTTCGGTCCACCCAAGCCCATGCATCAGTACAACGCATTGGCTCGTCGCAGGCGCAATCTCTGCTTCATGCGAGATCGAGGGCTGGGACAACAAAGTTACAAGGATCTGTGCAAGCAACATGATGCGCATGGCGCGAGCTTAATGGTCATTTCGATCGCGGGCGAGCAGGAAAAATACGCCGCAAACGGTCCAGCGAAGGTCTGGCAGCATGCCATTGGCAAAGGCATGGCGGATCGGGTAGCCATGGAAAGACAACGACCATGGGACGGTTTATGCGGCGCTCTCTCGCGATTGGCCTTCGGGGCGGTTCTAGCAATCGCCATTGGCGTCGGTATCTTCATGGCTTTGCAGCATCCGCCCATGCAGCTGATGCCGGCGCCGCGAGTCTTTCTGCGCGATGGCGTCAACCTTTTTACCGCGCAGCCCGAGCCTCCGGCGGATACGCGGATTGAACTGTTCTATGCCACCAACCGCCTACCGATCGGCCCCGCCTCTGATCGTATCTACACCGTCGCGCCGTCGACCGACCTGCATCTGGGCGTAAGCAACATCCGGGTGGGCGAGCCCGGTCGAACTTGGGAATGGCTTTACAATCTTTCCACTACCGCGGCGGAGGATGACGACCGGCCCCACCTGAACCTGGAAACGATGCGTGAGGACGCCATCGTCTCGGACGATGACTTGTCGGCAGAAGCGCTGGCCTGGCTTGCGCAGATGAATGCGGCGCTAGCCAGAGCGCTGGATCGCGACATCGTAATCTATGTTCATGGTGCCAATACCACGGTTGAGCGGGCTGCCGGGCAAGCGGCGCAGCTGATGCATTTCACCGGGCGCAATTCAGTCGTCGTGCTGTTCGCATGGCCTACGGCCGAGAACTTCCTGCGTTACCCGCGGGATCTTCAAACCGCGCTTGGCGCCGCGCCGCAACTGGCGCGGCTGGTGGCCTTGTTGTCGGAACACACCGATGCCAGAGCCATCGATCTTTTTACCTATAGCGCTGGCAGCACGGTCGGCTCCGAAGGTGCGGCACTTGTGGGGCGGGCGGTGGCGGCCGGTGCCCCTGACCCGCGCCTCAGTGAGGTCTATCATGCCGCGCCCGACGCCAATTTCCAGACCTTCGTCATGGATCTGGAGGATTATATCGGCATCACTGATCGCGTCGCCGTATCGGTCAACCTCAATGATAGCGCGCTGAGGCTGGCGCAGGCCGTCACCCGCACCTCCCGGGCAGGTCGCCCCGACATGCGGGAACTGACCCCCGAGGAGACCGGCTTCCTTTTTGATGACTCACGCGACAGCGGGCTGGAGATCATCCGCGTCCGGCCAGAGAATATGGAAGGCCTATCCCGCCGTTCGCATAGTTTTTGGTATGACGACCCCTGGGTGAGCAGCGACGTGCTTTTGCTGCTGCTCGGTCATCTGCCCGCCGGCGAGCGAGGGCTGGAAATGAAACAGCGGGATGTCGGCACCCGCTACTGGACCTTCCCAACCGACTATCCGGAGCGGCTGGAAAGGGTGTTACTGGAATTGCGTGAGAACCCCTCCCTGTCCACGCTTCTTGGTACGACCGCGCCCCACTGATCACCTGTCCCAATTTGGCGGGATCGCGAGGCTGTCGATCCGCTGCGGCAGCAACCGGCGTCATTCGCTCGATCAGGTGATGCGGGCGCGCTACACGGGAGCGCTCTGAGTGGCGGTCCCCTTAGAACTGATCACATACAGTCTGACGTCGATGAGGCATCGAAAGGCTTTCCGACCAACATGCTTTGTGGCCCATCAATCCGGCCTCCGTTCTTGGCTGCCTGTGGTCGAGCGGACCGTAAATGACAAACAGGCCGACTTTCGGATTTCCATCGCCCGCACATGAAAAACCCCGGGGCATCGCACCGGGGTCTGTTCATCAATCAGAATTGCTTCAGACGCTGCGGGCAACGCGCTCGATATCGCTGCGGGTCAGGCCGATATCGCTCAACTCGCGGTCCGTCAGCCGGTTCAATTCGCGGCGGGTGATACGGGCGTCGTTCCAAGCCGAAACCATCGCGGTCACGCGGACAAAGACCGGACCGAAGCCACCGGCAGCACGGCTATGGCTCATTTCGACAGCAGACATCTCGACACCTTTTTCATATTGCCCATCCAACGGGCATGTTTCGGACAAGGTGGATATAGGCCGGGCTTCACACGGGAAGTAGCCGTGATCCCGGCAAAGCAGCCATGCATTCTGCGCGGGTAGCATGGACGGTTGAAAGGCGTTCCGCGCAGGCCCGCAAGAAGCGTGCTCACTGTGCCTTGCCCCAGCGCCTTCAGGAAAAGCCTCATCTCATGGCTTGGGACAAACCTGATGTTCAAAGCTAAAAACTAGGTGAAAAGGAGCGACCGTACACATCCCAATGCAGAATGCCAGCAGGATGAACGCCGGAAAATGGCGTGTCTATTGCCGATGAGTTCAGCATGCCAAATGATCTCGTCCGCGCCTCGTTCGCGCTGGGTCCATATGCTGCAAATGCCGCATTCGCAACGGCCGCATCTTGGTGAATGGACCTGCGCGCATGGCGATGACCGTCTGCTCGATTGCCGGGCCGCTTCTTGCGCCGCCGAACAGAATTGTAGCCGATCCCTTCGGCGACCAGCTTGACCCGGTCGCGCGTTCCCGTTCTGAACCGCGCACCCAGACGGCCATTGAGGATCAAAGACTTCCGTGGCCTTCGACACATCGGGCTTATCGGTCGCTCCATGGTGGGGCGCGGCGGTCGTCATTATGGGTTGCGCAATATTTTTATGCGGTCGAACGCCACAACGACCACAATGAAGCAGCCGATGAACGCGCCCTGCCAGAAGGTCGAGATGCCGAGCAGGATAAGGGAGTTCCGGATCACCTCGATCAGCAGCGCGCCAATGATCGCGCCGGATACCGACCCTTCGCCGCCACTGAGATTGGCACCGCCGATTACCGCCGCAGCAATCACCGTCAGCTCCATCGAGGTGCCGAGGTTGGTAGTCACGCTTCCGAGCCACCCAACCATCAGTATCCCCGATATCCCCGCCGTAAAGGCCGAGAACATGTAAACCGATACCTTCATCAGCCTTACGGGGATACCGGTCAGGATGGCGGCCTGCTCGTTCCCTCCGATGGCGAAGACATATTGTCCCCAGCGGGTCCAACGGTATGCGATGGCGATCACGACCGCGATCACGGCCAGCACGATCACCGGGTTCGGAATCCCTGCAACCCTTCCCCCACCCAAGTTCAAGAGCAGTGCGTGGTCGGGGCCGAATTCGTAGATCATCCGATTGTTTGACAGCACCAGCCCCATCGAGCGCGCAAAGGACATCATTCCCAAAGTCACCACGAAGGCAGGAATCCCGACAAAGGCGATCAGAACCCCGTTGACGAGGCCGACCAGCAGCGCCGCGCCGATAGCAAGCAACGCCGAAACCCAGAACGACAAGCCCGACGACATGGCCACACCGATGACGACGGCCGAGAGTACCACTGACGAGCCGACCGACAGGTCGATCCCACCCGATGAGATGACTGTGGTCATCCCGACCGCCATGATTGCCACGAAAGCAAAGTTGCGGGTCACGTTGAAAAGGTTGCGTTGGGTCGCAAAGGTGTCGGTGACGATTGACAGGATCAGGCAGGCCAGAACCGCGGCCACGAAGACCCAGAACACCTGCAGGCCCATCAGCCGAGCGAGCAAACTGCGGTGTTGGCGCTGCTCGATCGCCTGTTCCAGTGACGGTATCATGCGGTGGCCTCCATTCGGGTGTCCAGCGCCCCCGTGATCAGGGCGGTAACCTCCTCGGGGCTCGTATCCTTGGTCCACAGGTCCGCGACCTTCTTGCCCCGCCGCAGCACGGCAATGCGGTCGCAGACGGCAAACACGTCGGGCATCCGGTGACTGATCAGCATCACCGCGATGCCGCGGTCCCGCAACCGGCGGATCAGGTCCAGGACTTCGGCAACCTGCCGGACCGAGATTGCGGCGGTCGGCTCGTCCATCAGGACGACCTTGGGCTCTGCCAAAAGCGTGCGCGCGATCGCGACGGCCTGACGCTGCCCACCCGACATTCGCCGCACCAGATCGCGGGGCCGCGTTTCGGATTTCAGCTGGGCAAACAATTGGGCCGACCGGCGAAACATTGCGGGATAGTCGATTATCTTCACGGGGCCCACCCGACGCATAAATTCACGTCCCAGAAACACATTCGAGGAGGCGGTGAGATTATTGCAAAGTGCAAGATCCTGATACACCACCTCTATTCCCGCGCGCTGTGCATCCCGAGGATGGTGGAATGTGCAAGGAATTCCATCCATTTCGATATTGCCATGTGTTGGCGCGAAATTTCCGGCGATGATCTTGACCAGCGTGGATTTACCCGCCCCGTTATCCCCCATCAGCCCCAGCACCTGACCTTCCTCAAGATCAAGCGACACGCCCCCCAGCGCCTGGATCGCGCCGAAGTGCTTGGCGATCTCCGTCATCCGCAGCCTTGCCAAACTGTGCCTCCCGCGGGGCGGCCCATATTCCCCAAGCTAAACATAGTTGACTCAACATTAACGGCAAATATTATCTTTGCACGGCGCCGGATTGAGCGAAGAAAAGTCGCTGCCGACATTCTGGACAGATCCGCGAAAACCCAATGTTCGGGTGTAGGCAGATATCGATCAATAAATAATCGCCACACTCCGACAATGGCATGAAAGACCCCGGCTTCAGCAGAATCCGGGGGAAAATGTTATCTGGGAGGGTAATATGAATAAAGTCGGACTATGGGTCGGTGTGGCGATGCTTGCGCTGTCAGCGACAGCCGGGCTCGCGCAGGACAAAAAGACCTTGGCCATCGTGGTCAAGGGCCTCGACAATCCGTTCTTCGAGCAGATCAACCTCGGCTGCCAGAAGTGGATGTCCGAGAATGCGGATTCCGAATATGCATGCCTCTATACTGGCCCCGCCTCTTCGGCGGACGAAGCCGGAGAAGTTCAGATCGTCGACGATCTGCTGACGAAAGGCGTTGCCGCCATCGCGATCTCGCCCTCGAACGCCCCGGCCATGGCGACGCGGCTGCGCGAACTGGCGCCGAGCGTTCCCGTCATGACCATCGATGCCGATCTGCTTGAGGCCGATCATGAACTTCGCAAGACCTATCTAGGCACCGACAACTACCTGATGGGCGTAAAGATGGCCGAGGAAGCCGTGAAGCTGAAACCCGAGGGAGGCAGCGTCTGCCTGCAACTCGGCAATGTCGGCGCGGCCAATATCAACGCTCGGGCACAAGGCTTTCGGGACACCGCCAGCGGCGAGAAGGGCATCGAGCGCCTGACCGGCCAGAAGGGCTGGACCGAGATTGACGGCTGCCCGGTCTACACCAACGATCAGGCCGACCTCGCCAACCAGCAGATGGCGGACACCTTCACCGCGAATCCCGACCTCGATGCTTTCATCCTGATTGGGGGCTGGGCACAATTTGCCCCACAGGCCTATGCGCAGGTGACGGATCAGGTGATGGAGAAGCTGAAGTCTAAGGATCTGATCATCATTGCCGGCGACACCCTGCCGCCTCAGACGCAGGCCTTCCGTGACGGGCGTAGCCATGCGCAGGTCGGGCAGCGCCCGTTCGAAATGGGCTACAAAGCGCCTGACGTGATGATCCAGTTGATCAAGGGCGAAACCGTTGAAGACCCGCTCTTCACTGGTCTTGACGTCTGCAATGGAGAAGACAAGGGGTCCTGCGCAAACAACTGAAACTCCCGCAAGGCCCGGCGGGCGGGGCTTGGACCTGAGCGACGCGCCGATACTTCGGCAACCACAGCAGGCACTTTCCGCCGTGGATTGAGGTCGACTGCGTTATTGCTCTTGCGGCCTCCCAACACCGCTCAGCCGCGCGGAAAATTCCGTATTATGAGGCCTTCTGCGGATCGCAGGATCCCGAGCGATCTGGCTCGCCGGTCGGGTCCGCCGCATTTGCCGAGGCTGCCGCTCGCAGGGTATCCGAAGACGATCCGCGTCGATCAAGGCACCGAGTTCGTATCGCGTGATATGGACCTTTGGGCCTATCAACGCGGCGTCATTCTGGACTTCTCGCGCCCAGGAAAGCCGACCGACAACGCCCTCATTTTACGTCGGGGAGAACAGTCCCCCGGTCTGTTTTCTGATCCCTCCTCACTTTCAATGGCCGGTTCCGAACGGAATGCCTGAACCAGCACTGGTTCATGACCCTTGCGGACGCGGCAGAAAAGCTGGAGGCTTGATGTAGATACTATAACGAAGAACCGCCACACGGCGCGATCGGCAGCAAGGTCCCGATCATGCTGACGAAACCGGGGGGCGCAGCCAACCCGTCACCCTGAGCGAGGTCGGAAAACTCTGCCTTCTGGCGGGGCCAAGGTTGGGGATCAGAGCAAAGCTTGCGCGGTATCTCTCGGCGACCCTCTTGCATGGAAACACACTTTCTCTTCTTCCTTTTCGAGAAGGGTGTCTCGCAAGCTCCTACATTTCTATATGCGGCGTGCCACGCCGCCGCAAAAGCCGTGCGCGGATGCCAACGTAGATTCCTCCTGGGTCGGTTGTCCCCTTAATAACTGCGCCGGCACCGATAACCGAACCCTTAGCGATATGGCTGCCTGCAAGGATCTTCGCTCCGGCTCCAATCCAAACGTCGTCCTCGATCACCACCCGGGCTTTCATCAGAGGCTGCTTGCGAATGAGGGTTTCGGGATCCTGGAAACCATGGTCAAAGGACACGATCACGGCATGGGGGGCAATGCGAACATTGTTTCCGATGCTGATGTCGCCGTGCCCAAGCAGGACGACATAGTCGTTTAACGAGACGGCGTTACCGATTTCGATCTGGCCGCTTTGGGCGTCGATGACCACACCTTTCCGCATCGAGACTCCGTCGCCGATCTTAATCCGACCGCGCCGCCACCGGAAATGCGGCCAGTAAAGCATCTTTGGCCGCTTTCCGATCTTCAGTGCTCCGCCTGAAAGCAGCGCGCGGATCTGGACGATGCGACCTAAATTCACCTGTCAGACATTCGGAAATTCTGGACCTATGGAGCGCGTCTTATCGCCCCGCACATATACGAAATCTCAATATATTGCAAGCCTTTGACTCCGGGATCACTATTGGTAGACTGCACCATTGCGGGCTGGGAGCCTTAGGCTTCCTACTCTAGCCTCGCAGCTATTTTCATTCCTAGAGATCCTTGCCGATGCGCCAATCATCGGACCATTGCAGACGATGAAGACAGCCGCTGTCTCATTGCCAATTACTTCCGGGGTGAAGGTCTTTCTCGAAGAATGGGCGCAATTGAAGCATAACGGTCGGGGTCATAGCCAGAACAGGGCGGCTGCGGCGAAGGCGATAGCTGAGAATCATCCGCGCGAAGATGCCTTTGTCGTTCCATCTCTTCCAACGATTGTGGAGGATCGTGGCGGGGCCATACACTTTTAGTACTTCAAATGATAAATTAACCCGCTCGGCGTTGGTCGGTTATCGACGCGCGGCTTATCATGGCTCTTCGGGGAATCGGAAGTTCAGAAAACCGCCCGGGGACAGCTTTCCCGACGACCGGCCGAGGTCGCGCCAACCACGCGTCCGTCAGCCAGAAAAGGTTGCTCATCGGTCAATCTCCTCACGGAAGCTGCTTCACGTAGTAATCAAAAAACCAATGTGTCCTGATCCTACCTGCGGTTCTTCCCATGTCAGTTCCGTATCGATAAAATTAATCAGTTTGCCCATTTATCTCGCGAAGCTGTTGGATATTTTAAATGTTGCCTTGGCGCGAAACTGTGTGTGACATGAGAACGGTGACACGTGTGAAGCAGTGAAGTTGCGACATCTGCGCTCGGGCCGATATAGTCGAAAGTTAACAAGCTGGACTCCGAATCGAAACGCGGACAATTTTGCCTTGTGCGTTTACACTGCACAGCTTCGATACACTCGAGACATCGGTTGCAAAGGAGAGATTAATGAAAAACTTGTCGGCGATTTTAGCACTCATTCTGGTTGGAACCGGCAGTGTTGCGGGTTGCTCCGATAACCAAGGAGTTAATGCTGGAACTGGTGCGCTGGTAGGTGCCGCAGTCGGCAACTAAGTCGGCAGTGGCAGCGGCAGGACGGCTGCCACCCTAACTGGCGCGGCCGTCGGAGCGCAGGTTGGGGCGATGCAGCCCACAACACGCATGTGCAACTACCGCAATACGCAAACCGGGCAGACGTACCGGGCGGCCTGCTGATCCTACGAAGACCAGCAACGACAAAACGGCGCCCACTTAAGGGCGTCGCCGCTTTTGGCAATACTTGATCTGCCGCTAGTCAAACATTACTCGAATTTGGCGTGTTAACTCACTGGAGTGAACCTGTGACCAGTAAATGGCCGTGATTAACCCGTTGGAGTTATCGATGCAGATCCGACTTAACCGAGTGCCATCAGTAAATAGATACTCTGCGCCGGCAGATTACCTCGTCGTCTACCATCTGGTCTCGGCCCCGCCCGAGGCGCGCTGATTCATCCTTGACCGCCGATGCAGGTTGATCATGATCTGCATGAAATGCCCAGCATCTCAAGCCAGGCATGCAATACGGCATCATTACAGGCGAGAGAGGGTTCATGTCCGACC
>NZ_JACVAW010000027.1:0-38484 GCF_014851995.1 Paracoccus sp. PAR01 | reverse complement strand
GCCTCACACCGCCCATGGCGGGAAGCCGCCCGCCGTGGTCTACTTCAACAGCATCGAAACTGATCGGCAGGCGCAGGCAGTAGCTTAAATCAGCCGGAAATCTGTCCAAGGAACGGGGAGTAGCTCAAGCAGCCGCCCGCCGTGGGCTATTGGAGCAGCATCGAAACCGACCGGCAGGCGCAGGCATTAGCTTCAATTACCCCAGACACTGTTCAAGGATCGGGGAGTAGTTCGAATTGCCATACGCCGGGCGTTGTTAATCTTGTTGAAGCGATGCAGCGAACGGACTACGCCAACACGCTTTTTGCGGGCTTTGCGCATCGGGATGACGGGCTGCATGTCGCGCGCTTCCATGTTCGCCCTGATGCTATCGGCGTCATGGCCACAATCGGCAAGCAACACGCTTGGCTGGGGTAGGTTGTCTGCCAGGACCAGATTGAAACCGAGATAATCGGATGTCTGGCCCAGCGTGATTTTCGTCCTTATGGGCAGTTCGTGCGCGTTGATGAGGAGGTGGATCTTGGTCGTGAAATGATAGGTGGTCCAGAAAACGATCCACCGGATCGTTTTCCCACTGGACGCACCAAAGCGGCCGAAACCCTGTTGGGGGGCTCTCTTTAGCGCCCGCTGCCTAAGGGTGGGCGCGGATCACGGTGCTGCCGATCATGTGCAAGGCGTCCGGCGCAGCCCGCTCTTGTTCAGGGCATTTATGGTCTTCTCTCACAGCCCCACCAACGTCCAGCACCTAAACTGACGATAGACGCTTGATCACTTGCCTAACCCCTCCGATAGGTCGCGTTAGAGGACTCCGGTTCGAAAATCCAGAAAATCCTATCAAGAACAAGGCAGTGATCGGATGGTTTGCGTTCGTTCGGGGCGTGGATGGTCAAAATGAAACGCTCAAAGAACACCCACTGCTCGTCCGATATCAGGTCTCGTGCCAAGCTGAACTCCATCGCAGATGTCAGCTTGAATAACTCGCGCCGACCCATGTGAATCGCTTTTGTCAACACGGCCTAGATCGCCAGAATCCTGCGACCATCTCTGAAAGCCGATGAAGTTGTCTGCAACGCCGTGTTCAGGGAAACTACCGCTAAAACTATGGGCCGATGTGCGATCCGCAGACACGCGCAACGGTATTGAAGTCTGGCCTATGTGCGAAACTACGCTACCGCCACCGACGACTGTCGAATAATCAGATCCGGCAATGGCGCGTGAACAACGCGGCTCTTGCCTTCGATGCGATCCAGCAGCAGATGGATCGCCTCCTCTGCGAGAGTGGGCAGATGCAAATTGACGGCCGTCAACGGCGGCTGAGAGAGCTTGGCTCTCAACCCGTCATAGCGGGTGGCCAGACGCAACTGACCGGGGATTGACAGGCCCAGTTCAAGCGCCGCCCGGACGGCGCCGGTGGCGAACGCGTCGATTGCGGCAAAGATACCGTCAATGTCGCGATTGTCCCGAAGCAGGCGCAATGTCTCGTGATAGGCGATGTCCTCACCCTGTGCCTCGTCGAGACGAAGCAGGGTGACGGCACCCCCATGGTTAGTAACGAAGGCGTCGTAGGCCAAGACGCTTTCGATCTGGCTGGTTCGGGAGGATGCTCCGACCAACGCAGCAATCTGACGGCAGCCGGTCTGTGCCAGATGGGACAAGAGGAGCGTGGCGGTATCGAAGGATTGTAGATCGACCGCCGGGATGTCTGGGCGTCCCGGAACCGTGCCAATAGAGACGATGGGTGTCTTGCGCTGCTCGAAATGCGCGACGAGCGGGTCGTCGCGCATCGGCTCGATCAGGATCAGCCCGTCGAAATCCGCCGTGCCATAGCTTTGCGCCGAGGGATGCGGTGGGATCAGGCAGAGCGCAAGGTCGCGCGTCAAGGCCGACATGGCTGCAGAGGCGGCAATCTCCATCAGGAAACCCAGCCGGGACGGGCCTGCGGCGACCGCGAAGGGCATCGAAGAGGCCAGCGCAATCGTTCCGGTTCTGCCGCTGCGCAGCGCCCGCGCCGTACTGCTGGGATGATAACCGATCTGCTCGGCCAGAGCATGGATGGTCTTGCGCGTTTCCGGGTCTACGTGACGACGGCCGCTGAAGGCATGGGATACGGTGGTCACCGAAACGCCCGCGGCTTTTGCAAGATCCGAAATCGTCGGTTTGCCCACAAAGTCCTCATTGGTCCAACCCCGCCCGCCACCTTAGCAGCCCCTGCGCCAAAGGCAACAAAACGATTTGTACGAATCATCCCGCGTGCTATCTGGCACTAATCAGCAAAACGATTTGCATAAAAGCAAACAGCCAGACGCATCAACAGAAACAGGGAAAATCAATGACATTCGCTCCCCACCGCAATGCCCCATCCGAGCCCGTCGATGAGGTTCTGCCCATCAAGGATCTGATCCTCTATGGCTTCCAGCATGTGCTGGTCATGGCCGCCTCGCCGATCACGGCGGTCTTCCTGGTCGCCCAGACATTGGGCTTTGATTCAGCCCTGACCGTCTCGATCATCAGTGCGACTTTCCTTGTCTGTGGATTGGGGTCGATCCTGCAAAGTTTCGGGCCTGCGGGCCTTGGTGCAAGATTGCCCTTCATCATGGTGCCGGGCGGGGCTCCGATCGCGATATTTTTGGCCATCGCCAGCCAGACCGATGTGCAGACCGCTGTCGGTGCGGTGCTGCTGACCGGGATGTTTTATTTCATCGCGTTGCCCGTCTTCCGGCGCTTGCTACGGTTCTTTCCGCCAATCGTGGTCGGAACCATGCTGTTGCTGGTCGCGGTGAACCTGGTCAAGATTTACGGCGGAACCATCACCGGCAAGCCGGGCAGCGAGAATTTCGCCGACCCGGTGAACATCGGACTGGCGCTGGCGACCATTGCGCTGACGGTGATCTTTTCGCGCGTGTTCACGGGTACGATGCAGCGCATTTCGGTCATGCTGGGACTGGTCGCGGGCACCTTGCTGGCGGCTGCGCTTGGCAGGTTCGACCTTTCCGGGGTCATGCAGGGGCCGCTGATCGCCGTGCCGCAGCTGTTTCCCTTCGGGATGCCGAAATTCGATATCATCGCATCGCTGCCGCTGATCATCTTCTCGATCATTTCGATGGCCGAGGCGACTGGCCAAACCATTGCCACGGCCGAGATCGTCGAGCGAAAGGGCGAGGTCCATCCGATTGTGCCACGCACCATTCGCGGCGATGCGCTTATGTCGATCGTTGGCGGCCTGTTCGGCACGTCGCTGATCATCACCTCGGGCGAGAATGTGGGCATCGTTCGCGCCACCGGCGTCAGGTCGCGCTATGTCACCGCGATGGCTGGCTTCATTCTGGTCATCATTGCGCTGATCGCCCCGGTGTCCCGGCTGGCGAGCGTCCTGCCCGGTCCGGTCGTCGGAGGCACCGCCGTTATCGTCTTTTCGATCATCGGGGTCATCGGCATCCATGTCCTCAGCCGTGTCGATCTGCGCGAACATGGCGCGATGTTCACGCTGGCCTCGGGTCTCGCGATGGGTCTGATGCCGATCCTCGTGCCCGGCATCTACAGCCAGTTTCCGCAATGGTCGCAGATGATCCTGGGCAATGGCTTGGCCATGGGCACGATCACGGCAGCCCTGGTCAATGCGGTCTTTCAGTTCAGCGCGCCAAGCGCGGTCAATTCCAAGGAACATGCCTGATGAGCGATCTGCGCCAGAGTTTTGCGCAAACCGAAAACCTTATCGTTGCGCCGGGGCGTCTGTTGCTGGATGACGGCCCACGGTCCGGCATGGCGGTGCTGCTGCGCGGCGGTCGCTTTGCCGAGATCGGCGCGGCAGCGGCGCTACGCGCCCGCCATCCCGATTTTCCGGTGGTGGAGTTGCCCGAACACCTGATGATGCCGGGCTTCATCGACACGCACACGCATCTGACCCAGTCGCTGGGCAAGTCGCTGGTGTTTGGCGAACCCTCCGAGATATTTCGCCGCATCTGGGTTCCGCTCGAAGGCAGCCTGAATGAGCGTATGGTCTATCTCTCGTCCAAGTTGGCGGCGCTGGAATGGCTGCGCGGCGGATTTACCACCGCTGTCGATGCAGGCACGCGATCAGCTGGCCATATCGACCAGCTTGTTCTGGCCGCGCGCGAGACAGGGCTTCGGCTGGTGGTGGCCCAGATCTGCAATGATCTGGGCGGAGCCGCCGTCGTCCCTGAGCGGGCCGATATCCTGCGCCTCGCCGAGGCTCATCTGGCCGCCTATCAGGGGGATCCGCTGATCCGCGCGTCACTGGCTGTTTCGATCCCCGAGGTTGCCAGCGACGGGATGCTTCGCGACATCTCGGCCATGGCTGCCGCAGCGGACGTGACCTTTCAGACCCATGTCAATGAGCATCTGGTCGCGGTCGAGCGCTCGCTGATTGCCAATGGCCGCCGTCCGTTGGAACATCTGGCCCGTATCGGTGCGCTTGGACCACAGACATTGATCGCACATTCTACGCTTGTCACGCCGTCCGAGCTGAACCTGCTGCGCGATACGGGAACCGCCGTGGCCTATAACCCGGTTGCTTCGGTTTGGAAGGGCAATGCGGTCGCACCAGCCTTGCAGATGCAGGCGCTTGGTATTCGTTTTGGTCTGGGTACCGATGGCACACGCGCCGATGGCTTCCGGCTGATGGATGCGGCTGAGACCCTTCAGCGCAGCAACTACGGTCTGGCCTCTGGCGACAGTTCCTGCGGAGGAGGATGGCTGTGGCTGGACGCGGCGACGCGCATGGCCGCAGATGCCAGCGGGCTGACCGCAGTGACCGGTCGCATTGCCGAGGGGCTGGCGGCGGATTTTCTTCTTGTCGATCTGGATCGGCCCGAATTCACCCCTTCGCACGACCTGTGCTGGGAGCTGGTGCGCTACGGCAATCGCGACCAGATCGACGCCGTCTTTACCAATGGCCGGTTGCGCATGGTTCGGGGCTGGCCTGTCGACTGGGATGCCCGTGCCTTGCTGGGCGAAATCCGCGAACTTGCCGGCCCCGCCATCGCTGCCGCGCCGATTCATCGCATCCATCCCACCGCCGATAGCGTGTTTGCTGTGAGGGCCTCGTGACCATCAGCACTTTTCTAGCCCTGTCGCTGCTGGCAGGTGGATCAGCCTTTGTTCAGGGCGCAGTCGGTATTGGTTTTGCGCTGATCATGGCCCCGATCTTCGGTTTCTTCGACGCCAGCTATCTGCCGGTCACATTGCTGATCCTGATGCTGCCGCTGAACTTCCTTGTCGCCTGGCGCGAACGGGTCTCCATCGACCTCCGGGGTGCCGGCTGGATCACCTTTGGCAGGTTCTTCGGCACCTTTCTTGGCATGGCGGTGTTGATCGCGCTTTCGGTGCGTCAGCTTGAAATCGCGGTAGGGCTACTCACCATTCTTGCTGCAGGCGTGGCGTTATTGTCGCCCCCCTTCGCCCCAAGGCCCTCAGCGTCATTGGGCGTCGGCCTGTTCACGGGCGTCACCGAAACCGCTACTGGAATCGGGGGCCCCCCGCTGGCTTTGCTTTATCAACACGCGCCCGGACCGGTCCTGCGGTCGACCGTGGCAACCTGTTTCCTGGTCGGAGAACTGATATCCCTTGCCGTGTTGATCGTCGCAGGCAAGGTCGGACAGACCCAGCTGATGGCCGCGCTGTCCTTGATGCCGGCGGTGCTGATTGGCAGCTTATTGTCGCGGCATACCCATTCACGCATCAATGGACCGGCGCTGCGTATGGCCGTTCTGATCTTTTCAATCGTCAGCGGAGCGGCGCTGATTCTGAAGGGATGACGCGGCCGCCAGTGCCTGTCCAAACGGTTCATCGCGCCCGCCCAAGTTGGCTACACATTCTCGGCAGCGGAGCCCATAGGCGGCATTGTCCAATTCCCGCCTTCGCCTCTCCTCCGCCTTGGGATAGGAGCTTGCCAGTCGGACTGGTGATTTGCATTTTGTCCCGGAATTCATGGAAGCACAGAAGATGACCATTTCGAAGCGCCGGATCGATCACCTCGTCCTTGCCGTTCAGGATCTTGATGCGGCGGGCGCATTCTACGAAAGGCTGGGCTTTCAGGTGGGCGCGCGCAACCGCCATCCTTGGGGGACCGAGAACAGGATCGTCCAGTTTCGCTCATCATTCCTCGAACTGATTACCGTGGGCGAGGATCGAGCCCTGATCCCGCCACACGCGAACCGGCATTTCAGCTTTGGCGCCTTCGTCCGGGATTACCTGGAAAATAGACAGGGGCTGGCGATGTTCGTCCTCGACAGTGCGGATGCCGAGGCCGATGCGGCGCATTTCGCGCGCGCGAGAATTGGCGACTATGAGCCCTTCTTCTTTGAGCGCAAGGGCCGCAGGCCGGATGGCAGCGAGGCCCGTGTCGCCTTTACGCTGGCATTTTCGATGGCTCCGGACCTTCCCGAGGTGTCCTTCTTTACCTGCCAGCAGCATTACCCCGAGGCCTTCTGGAACCCATCATTCCAGATCCATGCCAACGGGGCGTCGAATGTCCGTTCGGTCACGCTGAACGAGGGCGAGACCGGGTCGCATACCGACTTCCTGTCTTCGTTTACCGGCGCAGAGCCGCTGAACGGCGGGCGCTGCTTCCCATTTCTCAACGGCGGTCGGTTGGAGCGCGTGACATGCGCGGGGCCACGGGGCTTCACGTCGTTCAGCGTCGGCGTGCCCGAACTTGGCGGCCTTGCAGAGCGACTGCAGGCCGAGCATATCCCTTTCGAAATGCTGTCTGATCGCATCTCGATTGATTCCGAAGCCGGCTTCGGCGTCGCCATCGAGTTCGAAGTCGATGGGCCGGAGTTCGTATCCTGAGCTGGTCCCGAAAGAGCCGCGAAACCGCGGAGGAAAGTCAGGCACCTGTGACCACGCTTTCTATGCGGCCTGAGCATGTCGACTTTCAGTCTAATCGTTAGGCTCTAGGCCTCGGTGCCGAGTTTGGCTCGGTCAAGGATTTTCGCGCAATACGATCGATCCCACGGAATGGGTTCCGAGCGTTTCCAGTTATCGTCTGATCGCTCCCTGCTAACTCACCCAACTCGGACGCGCTCGGTTCAGCATCACTACCGCGGCCTAGCACAGGGCTCGTCGCAAGTTCACGTCACCGGCCTTCGTGATCCCACCGGAGACATCACGCGCTCCCGATTGGCTTCGCGATGGTGTAAGGCCGATCCACGGTCCGACCGCCTTGGAGGACGTGAAGCGGGCAGGGTTATCCGTCGCGGATCGGTAGGTTAGTGCAACGACTGCCCCGATCCCGGGTATGGTCTTCAGGCGCAGACAGATCGGATCCTCGCAACCATCTGCCGAACCAGCCGTTCCCGCCCCGCGAGTTCTTGGCGCAGGAACGACCTTGCTTGCCACATTGGAACCCTCGCGGCCTGCAACATGGCGTTTCCATCCGTAAATTCGTGAATACGATGCTCAAATTTGCTGCGCGAGATCGTACAGACCTTGAGACCGAGTTCCGCAACAGTCCCCGCAGTGGTATTTCTAGCGTGATCATGTTCTGCTGGATGACCTTGCGGGCACTCAACATCGCGCAGATCGGTTTTGATGGGTATAGCCTTCAAGATCCCTTTCATCTGACGCGTCTCCATCAGCACGGCTTCGAAGCCAAAAGTCGTTTTTTCGCGATGCAACCATTGCGACAGAGGGCCAGAATCGAGCCCGATAGCAACGATGGTCGCCCTCAAGAGCGCGCGGAATAGCGACCAGCAGCTCCGGCTGGCTGGCAACCTCGGCTTCCCTGATGGGCCTTCCATTTTCGCTGAGCACACAGACCGCGGTCTTCGCCAGCAATACGTCCATTCCGACGAACCGTCGCATCCCATAATCCTCCATCCGAGTGCGGTATGGGAACGGCTGTCTCAACGTGAAAGTCCGGCAAGCGGTAAAGGTGGCGCGCGACGCTGCACCCGCTACCGCATCTCATTGAATTTCAGAGCCAGAACATGATGGTGGCAGCGAGCGTGATGGCGGATATGCAAACAACTGGGCATCGGTCGTAGCGGTGGCGATCCTTCACCGATCCTTCAAGCGACCGAGCAAGATCTTGATCCGGCCGCTCCCGCAACCAGTCTGCATAGGACCCAGAGTCCGCCTTCGGCAGCCCGCTCAGCGAAGACGCGGTGTTGTTGCTAACCGGTCCGGTCGGACATGAAGAGCCGAAGCGGGCATTCCTTGGCGTCGGTGATAGAGTGAAGCCTAGCGTTCCGTTATCAGGGAAAGCCGTTCCCCAGACAGTAATTTGATCTTTCGAAGTCTTTCCTTCGCTCGATCAGCCCGAACTGGGCTGCATCAAGCCGTAATTGCTGCGGCATGCTTCCGAAACGAATGTGACGGAACCGTCTTGCATCGTCGTCGCGTTGTCTTGCGGTATGGCGCGCAGGAGGTGCAGGTGGCACCCAGAGCAAACTGGAAAGGCACGCTGAAGGTCGCCGAGGTGACCTGCGCCGTCGCGCTTTATACGGCGGCCTCGACCTCGGAGCGGATTGCCTTTCACACGATCAACCGGGCGACGGGACATCGCGTGCGACGCGAGTTCGTCGACAGCGATACCGGCAAGCCTGTGGACAGGGACAATCAGGTCAAAGGCTATGAAATCAACGGTGGCGAGCATGTCATGCTTGAACCCGAGGAAATCGCCGCTGCAATCCCTGACAGTGACAAGGTGCTGAACGTCTCGGCTTTCATCGCCTGCGATGGGATTGACGAGACCTATTTCGACAAACCCTATTATCTGACACCGGCCGAAAGCTTGGCTGCCGACGCCTTCGCCTTGATCCGCGAGGGGTTGAAGCAGCAAAATGTCGCGGCGATTGCGCAGACCGTGCTGTTCCGGCGGATGCGGAATATTCTGATCCGCGCCCATGGGCCGGGGATGATCGCGACCACGCTGAATTTCGACTATGAGGTGCGCTCGGCCAAAGAGGCGTTCAAGAATATCCCCGAGCATAAGATCGAAGGCGAGATGCTGGATCTGGCTCAGCACATCATCAAGACAAAGACGGGCAAATTCGATATCTCTGGCTTCGATGACCGCTATGAGAACGCCCTTGCCGAACTGGTCAAGGCCAAGCTGGATGGTCGCAAGATTGCCGCCGCACCCAAGGCCCGGCCGGGCAAGGTCGTCGATCTGATGGCTGCCTTGCGCGAAAGCGCGAAACTGCCGGCCAGGAAGACCCCCGCGCGTCGGAAGTCGGGCTAGATCATGCCACTGCAAGCCTATCGGCAGATGCGCGATTTCAAGACCACGCCCGAGCCGCGGGGCCGTCGCAGTCGCAAGCACGGCGACAGCTTCGTCATTCAGAAGCACGCTGCGACCCGGCTGCATTACGACCTGCGGCTGGAAATGGACGGTGTTCTGAAAAGCTGGGCGGTGACCCGCGGTCCCAGCCTTGTCGCCGGGGAAAAGCGGCTGGCTGTCCATGTCGAGGATCACCCGCTGGACTACGGCGATTTCGAGGGGACCATCCCCAAGGGCGATTATGGTGGTGGCACCGTCATCGTCTGGGATCGAGGACGATGGTCCCCCATCGGCGATGCGGCCAAGGGTTACGCCAAGGGTCATCTGGAATTCGAACTGGAAGGGGACAAGCTTCACGGGCGCTGGCATCTGGTGCGGATGCAGGAAAAACCTCGCGACAAGCGTGAAAACTGGCTGCTGATCAAGGCCGATGATGCATTCGCCCGGCCCAAGAGCGCGCCTGATATTCTGACCGAGCAGCCGCTTTCGGTAAAGTCCGGGCGCGACATCCCCGAGGTCGCGAGCCAAGCGGCCCCGACGAAGTCCCGGCGCAAGCCTGCGATCCCCAAACCCGAGGAAACCGATCCCGCAGCCTTAGACCCGAGTGGGCTGAAGGGGGCAAAGAAAGCGCCGCTTCCCGACTTCATCGCGCCCATGCTGGCCACGCTGGCCAGTTCCGCACCCACGGGCGGGAGCTGGCTGCATGAAATCAAGTTCGACGGCTATCGGCTGCAGGCGCGGATCGACAATGGACAGGTCCGGCTGCTGACCCGCAGCGGACACGACTGGACGGCGAAATTAGGCAAGCGTATCGCCGATGCCTTGCAGGCCTTGCCCCTGCAAGAAGCGATCCTTGACGGCGAGTTGGTCGTGGAAACCGATGCTGGCGCCTCGGATTTCTCGGCCTTGCAGGCGGATCTGGCCGAGGGCCGCGCGGACCGGTTCCGCTTCTACGTCTTTGACCTGATGCATCTGGACGGGTTCGACCTGCGTCATCTGGCTCTGGTTGAACGCAAGGCGCTGCTGGAGCAGATCCTGACCGAAGCCCCCGAGCCTTTGCGCTACAGCAGCCATTTCGACGAAAGCGGCGCGATGGTGCTGCGCCATGCCTGTCGGATCGGGCTCGAGGGCATCCTGTCCAAGCTGCGCGACGGACCCTATCGCTCGGGGCGCGACAAGGGCTGGATCAAGTCGAAATGCTCGGCGCGGCAGGAATTTGTGATTGGCGGCTTCACTTTATCAGCTGCGACGCCGGGGGCGATCGGCTCACTGGTGCTGGGTGTCCATGACGCGGGCGGGCTGCACCATGTGGGGCGGGTCGGGACGGGGTTCAGCAATCGCGTGTCGGCGGATCTGTTCACGCGGCTGGAGGGGATGCAGATGCCAGACAACCCCTTTGCCGACCGCCTGACCGCCCAGCAGGCCGCTAACGTCCGGTTCGTCCGCCCGGAGCTGGTGGCCGAGGTCGAGTTCCGTGCATGGACCGCCGACGGACATCTGCGACATGCCGCGTTCCGGGGCTTGCGCGAGGACAAGGCCGCGCGCGAAATCACCCGCGAGGTTGCGGCCCCGGCAAAGCCCATACCCACCAAGAGGAAAGTGACCTTGACGCATCCCGACCGCCTGTACTGGCCCGAGGAAGGTGTGACCAAGGAAATGCTGGCGGACTATTATGCCGCGGTCTGGCGGCATATCGCCCCCTTCGTGATCGACCGCCCGCTGGCGCTTTTGCGCTGCCCGGAAGGGATCACCGGCCCGAAATTCTTTCAAAAGCATGCGTGGAAAGGCATCAATCCCCGGATCGTGCAGGTCAGCGATCCCAAGGGCCCCAAGGACCCGCTGCTGAGCATCCACGATCTGGATGGGCTTATGGCGCTGGTCCAGTCTGCCGCACTGGAAATTCATCCATGGGGCGCGAGCCTGCAGGACTGGGAGCGGCCCGACATGATCACCATGGACCTGGACCCCGGCGAAGGTGTCGGCTGGGTCCAGATTATCGATGCCGCTCGCGAGGTCCGCCAGCGGCTGACCGATGCGGGGCTGACGGCCTTCGTCAAGACCTCGGGCGGCAAGGGGCTGCATGTCGTGGCACCCCTGAAACCCCACGCGACCTGGCCTGAGGTCAAGGCCTTCACCAAGGCCATGGCCGACGCGATGGCGCGCGATGCACCCGGCCGCTATGTCTCGACCATTGCCAAGGCCAAGCGCAAGGGCCGCATCTTGATCGATTATCTGCGCAACCAGCGCGGCGCGACGGCGGTTGCGGCCTATTCCACCCGCGCCCGGCCCGGTGCTGCCGTATCGACCCCGGTCGCGTGGGAGGAACTCGGCCCCAAGATCGGCCCTGACCATTTCACCGTGAAAACCCTGCCAACCCGGCTGGCCGCGCTTGGCCCGGACCCATGGGATGGTTTCAGGGCTGCGGCTGTGCCGTTGAGGGTGTCAAAGCGGTAATCAGGACTTCTTGCCGCGCGTCTCTGCCGCCAGGCTTTTCTTCAAGGCGTCCATGATGTTGACGACATTCTCGGGCTTCTCGGCTGGGGCCTTTGTCGTCTTGGGCTTGCTTCGGCCCTTTTTCTTGGCAGCGATGATGTCCAGAAGCCGGTCCTGAACGGGGTCGTGGGCCATTTCGGGCGACCAGGGTCGGGTCCGATCCTTGATCAGCCGGGTCACCAGCCTCAGTGCCGCCGGATCGCCGTCAGACGTGTCCAGGCCGCCGAAATAATCGCCCTCGGGGCGGACCTCATCGCCATAGCGCAGGGTCCACAAGACGATTCCCTTCCCGCGCGGCACCAGCAACACCGCGCGTTCGCGCCGATAGAGCACCAGCCGCGATATCCCGACCATATCCGATTTCGCCATGGCCTCGCGGATGACCGAGAAGGCCTCGGCCCCGATCCGGTCGTCGGGGATCAGGTAATGCGGCTTGTCATACCAGATCCAACCGATGCTGCCCGCGGGCACGAACATGTCGATGTCGATCGTTCGGGCGCTGTCCAGCGCGATGCTGTCCAACTCGTCATCTTCAAGCAGGACATAATCGTCCTCGCCCCGTGCATAGCCTTTGGCCTCGTCCTTGTCGCGAACCGGCTTGCCGCTGACGGCATCGACATAGCGGCTGATGACGCGGTTTCCGGTCTGCGCGTTCAGCGTGTGGAAGCGCAGCTTATCGGCCTCGCTGGTGGCAGGCATCATCGCGACCGGACAGGTGACCAGCGACAGCTTCAGATAGCCTTTCCAGAATGGACGCGGTGCCATGTGGGGCTCGTTTGGTAGGGGCGTGGGTCAACGTGGCGCAAAAGCAGAGGTTCCAGCCGGTCCCGACCCGCTGCCTGAGCATCGATCATGACGTGGTCAAATCGATCCGAATAATCTTCTGATTTTGCGTCAAAATGCGTTGTATGCTCTCGCTAAAGTGAGCGGGAGGATGCGTATGGCTGCAGCACTGGATCTGAACCCGAGCGAGATGGCGCGGTTGATTGCGGCTCTCGATTGGCCAAGCTGTGCGCTGGGACCGATGCACGAATGGCCTGCCTGCCTGAGGGCGGCCGTTGATCTTGCGTTACCGGCGCATGCCCAGATCGTCATTTTTGCCGGCGAGGATTACGTCGCGCTTTACAACGATGCCTATGCCCCGACCATCGGTAACAAGCACCCGACCGCGCTGGGTCGCCCCGCGCGCGAGCATTGGACCGAGCTGTGGTCGGATCTGGAACCGTTGCTGAAGCAGGTGAGAACCTCTGGAAGAACCGTCTCGGCGCAGGATCGACCGTTCCAGATCAACCGGCACGGCTATGTCGAGACGGTTTATTTCGATATTTCCTATTCGCCGATTCGGGACGAAAACGGCCAGATCCACGCCGTCCTGTGCATCGTCGCCGAGACTACCGAGCGCGTCGCAGCCCTGAATGCGGAACGGCGCCTGTCTGCGATCGTCTCATCCTCGACCGATGCGATTTTGGGGATGGATCTGGATCAAAGGATCACCGCCTGGAACCGGGGTGCCGAGGCGCTTTACGGCTATGCCGAGCATGAAGTAATGGGTCGGCCGGTGACCCTGCTTGTGCCGCCGGATCGTCCGGAAGAGGAAAACCTGATCATGGCGCAAATCATGAACGGGACCCGGATTGACACGCATGAGACCCAGCGTCTGCACAAGAACGGCACATTGATCGACGTGTCGCTGTCCGTGTCGGCAATCCATGACCGGAATGGCCGGATCGTCGGGGCATCGAAGATTGCGCGCGACATTGGCGGTCGGAAAAAGGCCGAGCGGTTGCAGCGGGTTCTGATGGGTGAACTCAAGCACCGCGTCAAGAACGTCCTCGCGACCGTGCAGGCCATCGCGAGCCAGAGCTTTGGTTCGGCTGAGCCCGAGAGGTTCAGGGGCTTTTCGGATCGTTTGCGCGCCTTGGCCCGGGCCCATGACCTGCTGACCATGCAAAGCTGGGAGGGCGCGACATTGACCTCGGTCGTGAACGGGGTCGTGTCCGCATTCGGGAACGAGCGCTTTCACATTGACGGTCCCGATCTGCATCTGCCACCGCGCGCGGTGGTCACCTTGTCGATGGCCTTGCACGAACTGGCGACCAACGCGGCGAAATACGGCGCGCTGTCCGTGCCGACGGGTAGCATTTCTATCGACTGGACCTATTGTCCGAACAGGGCGGATTTCCAACTTATCTGGCAAGAAACGGGCGGGCCTGCTGTCAACCAACCGACCGGTACTGGCTTTGGGTCGATGCTGATCAAGGATGTTCTGGCCGCCGAACTGAACGGCGAGGTCGAGCTAGACTATCAGCCGACGGGCGTGATCTGTCGAATCCGCGCCCCGATTGACGCCAGTTGGGACTGACGAATCTCGCACTCTCTTTGCGGCAACGGCATGACTAAATTTGGATGTGGCTTCCTTAAAGGGACGGGATTTTCAGAGCTTTCGATGTTGGTTGTTTGGCCTCTTATGGCCTCCAAGCTATTGTATTGGTGTCGTAAAATGGCAGAATTTGCTTCAAATGAACAACCGCAATCAGGGTTCAGCATAGGGGCTGGTCAGAAGCCGGTCTGGCTGCTCATCTGAATGCTAGGACCCCTTGCCTACCACTGCCTTCAGCATCGCTCGGCTTTCGAGCCGAGGATCGAATGGGTGTTTCAGCCGGAGCAGGAATGAATCTCGACCGTGCAGGACAAGTCTCTGCGCCGCAGAAAAACCAAAGATCTGGCACCAGAGATGCGGATATTCTGCTCATGCGCTACATCCGCGACAAGCCGCCCTTTGAATAGCCCGGTGTTTCGTGGACGCTTTCTTCGCTAGATTTTAGGCAAGGAGGCCATGATGGGAACAGACATTCCACCGACGACTTCAAGCGGGACGCGGTGGCGCGGATCAGTGCCCGGTCAAGGAGGTGTAGCCCGGCTCGGGGGTGAGCACGCACTCACTCTGTGTCTGGAAGCGCAAGCTCGCAAAGCGGCGTCAGGCGCTACCGAGAAGGATGCAGAGATCCGGCTGCTGAAGTGCGACTGACGCGTGTCGTCGAGGGGCGTGATATCCTAAGAAAGGGCGAGCCACTATTCCGCCACTGGTACGAGGACAATGGCGACGGCGTTCGTGGCTGAGCATCGGGGACAGTTTTCCATCCGGGCGATTTGCCGGTGTCTGCCTATCCAGCGAAGTGGGTTCTACGCCTGGCTGTAAGCCCCGCTGAGCGGGCGTGCTCCAGAAGGTAGGTGCCAGACCGGCATGTTGAACAAGGCCTGGGCCGAGAACGGCGAGGTCTAAAACTGCCGCAAGCCGCACGATGAACTATAGTCCTGCGGAGCAGAGGACATCGTCGGGCACAGAGTGAGCTTTCCGTGCCTAAGGCCGAGCCTCGGCCTCGCACCATCCGCTTAACGCCCTCCACGACGACTTACGCCCAAGAAGGCCTCCATCGCTGCGCCAGCAATGATCGACAACGGTGCCTGAACAACTGCCCGCGCCCGGTTCGCCCTAGGGGTTCCCACACTCTTTCAAAGGTGCAGTCTCCGACTCTTTGCAGACGAGTGGCTTGACGCCGGGCGGTCTCTTTGCCGAAATCAGGACTAGCCTCATCGTGTAGCAGCGGATCGTCATCACGTAACGCGGCAAGGCAGACGGCAATGCCACGTGTTCGGGAAACAAAATAATGACGACGGATCTGGCAATCGTACTGGCGCTGCTGGCTGCGGCGATAGCAATGTTCGCGGCCAATCGTCCTCGGATGGACGTGGTTGCGATCCTGACGCTGGTGGCGTTGCCGCTGACCGGGATTATCAGCGTTGACGATGCGCTGGCCGGTTTCAGCGATCCCAATATCATCCTGATCGCGGCGCTGTTCGTGTTGGGCGAGGCGCTGGTGCGCAGCGGTGTCGCGCAACGCACCGGTGACCTTCTCGTACGCCATTCCGGCGCGTCGGACACGCGGCTGATCGTGCTGCTGATGGCAGCGGTCGCCGGGATGGGCGCATTCATGAGCTCTACCGGGGTGGTGGCGATTTTCATCCCCATCGTTCTGCGCATCACGGCGAATATCGGCGCCGCGCCGGGGCGGCTGATGATGCCGTTGAGCGCGGCGGCGCTGATCAGCGGGATGATGACGCTGGTCGCCACGGCACCAAACCTCGTGCTCGATAGCCTGCTGCGGCGCGAGGGCTATCAGGGCTTTGGTTTCTTCGACTTCACGCCCTTCGGCTTGCCGATCCTGCTGCTGGGCATCGGTTACATGCTGTTTGCCCGGCGCTGGCTGGCTGACAAAGGTCCGGTTGCGGCGAACCGGGGACCAAGGCTTGCCGACTGGATCGACAACTATGGTCTGGCAAAGCGGGAGTTCCGTTTGTGCCTTGGGGCGCAGTCGACGCTTGTTGGCAAACGGCTCGACCAGCTTGATCTGCGGGGCACGGCTGGCATCAACATCCTCGGCATCGAGCGGTCGACCCCCTTTGGCCGCAGGCTGATCCTGCCCAAGGCCGATACCCTGCTGCAGGCCGATGACGTGCTGTTCCTCGATGTCTTCGGCAAGGCCACGGATATCGAGGAGTTTTGCCGCCAGCACGGCCTGCTGCGCTTGCCGATCTCGGGGGCCTATTTCACCGATCAGGCGCAGGAGATCGGCATGGCCGAGATGATCGTGCCACCCGGCTCGCCGCTTGTCGGCAGCAGCATTGCGAAGTCGCGGTTCCGGTCGGTTCATGGCCTTGCCATCGTCGGCCTGCGCCGTGACAACCTGCCGGTCGGCGATGTGGATGCGCAGACGGTGCTGCGCGGCGGCGATGTCCTGCTGACCGTCGGGCCGTGGGACCGTATCCGTCAGTCTCAGCACAGCCACGATCTGGTCGTGCTCGCGCTGCCGGGCGAGATGGACGAGGTGCTGAAGGCACCGTTTCGCACCATTCCCGCCCTCGCGGTCCTTACGCTGGTCGTGGCGATGATGATCACTGGGGTTGTCCCGAATGTGCTGGCGGCGCTGATCGGCTGTCTGCTGATGGGGCTGTTCGGCTGTGTCGATATGCCTTCGGCCTATCGATCGATCCACTGGCAAAGCCTTGTACTGATTGTCGGCATGTTGCCCTTTTCACTGGCGCTGGAGAAGACCGGCGGTGTCGAGCTTGCGGCCGAGGCGCTGCGGGGGACGATCGGCGATGCCAACCTTCGCATCGCGCTGGCGGTTATCTTTGTGACCACGGTTGTTCTGGGCCTGTTCATCTCGAATACGGCGACGGCGGTGCTGATGGGACCCGTCGCGTTGACGCTGGCGACCGACATGGGGGCCTCGCCCTATCCCTTCGCCATGACGGTGGCGCTGGCGGCATCGGCCGCGTTCCTGACGCCGGTGTCGTCACCAGTCAACACCTTGGTCATGGGGCCGGGCGGCTACAGGTTCTGGGATTTCACGCGGATCGGCCTGCCGCTGGTCGCCATCGTTCTGGTCGTCGCGGTCGGACTGGTGCCGGTGATCTTTCCGTTCCATCCTGGCTGACCCTGCGGCCGTCGGTTGGAGCCTGTGGCGGGCACCGTTGCATTCGGCGAGCCGTTATGTGCAATTCCGGAACGGGTGGCGTTCCCCGCCGCAAAGCTGATGCCACGGATTATTCATGACGCGCTCCTATGGTCCGGTTCTTGCTGGCGGGTTCTGGTTGACCGCGGCGTTGGTGGCGGCGGCTATCATCGCGACGGTCGAGTATCGGCGCGGAACCACCGAGTTGACGCGTCTGGAATCGCAGGCCGAGACGCGTCTGGCCGAAAAGCTTGCCCAACATGATGCGCATCTTACCGCGCTTGCGGCTGTGGTGCGTATGGAGCCCGCCGACCCGTCCGAAAGCGTGCAGGGGCTGGCCGCCGCGGTAACCGCCTTCTACCCGCGCATCATCGGTATCACGACGATCCGGGGCGATGGAAAGCGACCCGTCACCTATCAATATGGCCAAACGCCCGGCCCAGCATTCGGTCCTTCGGACGAACTACCGGTGCTGAAAACGCCGGGCAGCACCGCATTCCGCAGCGATCCGGCCGGGGCGCGCTATGCGATCTATAAGCTGGTCGCGCCGGGGGTCATGATCCGCATGGACATCGACGCGGATGGGCTGGTGGCGGATGATACATTTCCGACCGGCTATTCCTACCGTCTGTGGCTGGCGGACGCGTTGCTGATCGAGCAGCCGGCCAACGGCCCCGCGCTGGTGACCGCGACACGCTCCACCGCGGTAACAAGCGCGAGCCAGCCGATGCGGATCGAGGTCGCGCGGGGATTTCGCGTGGCCGAGCTGCTGCCGGCGCGCGTGATCCTGCCTGTCCTGTTGCTGCTGGGTGTCGCGACCTGGCTTGGCCTCGTCTTCGTCCGTTCTGTTCAGGCTCGGCGGAGGGAAGAGTTGCGCGCGACCCTGCTGGAGCAGGAGGCCCGGCTCGCTCATGCAGGTAGGGTCAACGCGCTTGGCGAGATGGCTTCAGGCATTGCGCATGAGCTGGCTCAGCCCGTGGCCGCTCTGCTTAGTCAAAGCCAGGCTGCGCGACGCGCGCTCACGATGGAGCGCCCGGACATCCTCGAACGCGCCCTCGATGCCAATGTGCGCGAGGCCCGGCGTGCCGGTGACATTCTGGATCGCATGCGGGCCTATATCGCGGGAGAAACGCCGCGCCTTGAGCCCGTGCCACTCGACAGGGCGCTTTCCGATGCGCTGCGTCTGGCCGAAGCGGATCTCGCGCGGCGCGGAATCGAAGTCTCAGAGGACATCGCCGGGGAATGCGCGGTGCGGATTGATGTCATTGCCTTTCAGCAGGTGATTCACAACATCCTGCTGAATGCGGCGGATGCCCTGACGGGGCGATCCAGTCCACGCATCTCCATCCGTGCAATTTGCGAAGGCCACCGCGCGACCATCACGGTGGCCGATAACGGACCCGGCATCCCGTCCGACGTGCTGCCACGTGTTTTCGAGCCGTTCTTCACCACTAAGCGCAATGGCATGGGGCTGGGCCTTCCGCTATGCGCAAGGCTGATCGAGAAGATGGACGGCAGTCTTGAGGCCGGGAATGCGGGAGGCGCGGTTTTCACCATTCGCCTGCCCTGTGAAGGTTTGCGATGATCTACCTTGTCGATGATGACGCCGCCGTGCGCGAGGCGCTGGTTCTGCTTCTGTCCACCTATGGCAAGGAGGTCAGGACATTTCCCGATGCCGCACATCTCATGGCGCATCTGGACCCATCTCGCCCCGGTATCCTGATCCTCGACCTTCGGATGCCGATGACCAGCGGGCTGCAACTGATGGCGCAACTGGCCGCGAAGGGGATTTCATGGCCCGCGATCATGATCACCGGGCATGGCGATGTTGAGGCCTGCCGGCGCGCGTTTCGTGCCGGGGTGACCGACTTTCTGACCAAGCCGGTCGACGAATATGTGTTGATGGAGGCCATCGCGACCTGCGAAGCGCAGCTGACCGAGTTGCATGCACAGGTCGAAACCGGCGCGCTCCTGTCCCAACTGACGGCCCGTGAGGCCGAGGTGCTGGGATACGTGGCAAAGGGACTTGGCAGCAAGCAGATCGCGGCGGTGCTCGACATCTCATTGCGCACGGTCGACAGCCATCGCGCCAGCATCGCCACCAAGCTTGGCACGCCATCCGTCGCCGAACAGACCCGGCTTTGGTTGGGCGCATATCGGTAGTTCTACCGATATCTTTCCGTTGTCCTGCGAATTCTCGGATGCGTCCGACGCCGGTATCTACGGCTTGACCAATCGTTCAAGCTCAGGAGTTACCGATGCAATCCTACGCCCTTGCCGTGGCGCTCGCCCTTGTTGCCGCGCCTGTCGTGGCCCAAGACACGGTCGCGCTGCCCAGCCTTGGCACGCAACTTGCCGTCGATCTGGCCGAGGAAACCGTGGCGGCCTGCGCAGCTGACGGCTACAACGTCGCGGCAGCGGTCACGGATCGCTCGGGGATCCTGCTGGCGCTGGTGCGCGCCGAAGGTGCCGGCGCCCATACCGCCAACGCCGCGATGGCAAAGGCCTACACCTCGGCTTCATCGCGCAACCCGACCAGCGGCATGGCAAAGACCGTACAGGAAAACCCGGGCGCGGCGGGTCTGGTCGATATTCCCGGCTTCCTTGTTCTTGCCGGTGGGGTTCCGGTGAAAGCCGGTGATGCAACCGTCGGGGCGATCGGTGTCGGCGGCGCACCTGGTGGCAACCTTGACGAAACCTGTGCGCTGCGCGCATTGGAAAAGCTGGCTGACCGGCTGAAGTAACCACTTTGCCCGTGCGTTCCGCGCACGGGCGCAACCGGCGGAGGGTGCGATGCGTCTCGCGATACTGGCAGGAGTGTTGATGATGAGCATCAATGGTGCAGAGGCTGGCGTCCTCTCCGCGGTCGAGCGCGGCGATATCGTGGCACTTGATCGCGCAATTCAGGCCGGAAATCCGGTGGATCAGCGGAATGCAAAGGGCCAGACCCCGCTTCTGGTGGCCGTGTGGCGCGATGACCTCGCTGCGGCGCGCCGACTGATCGCTGCCGGTGCCGCCGTGAACGCCAAGGACGCTATCCAGGACAGCCCCTACCTAGTTGCAGGGGCACATGGCCGGGTCGAAATCCTGCGCCTGATCCTTGCCAACGGCGCCGACCTGCACAGCACCAACCGCTTCGGAGGCACGGCGCTAATCCCCGCGGCCGAGAAAGGCCACCCCGAAGCCGTCGACCTGCTGATTGCCGCAGGGGTCGATGTCGATCACGTCAACAATCTGGGCTGGACGGCATTGCTGGAGGCCGTGATCCTGACCGATGGTGGCCCGACCGCGGAGCGCATCATCCGGTCCCTGCTTGCCGCCGGTGCCGATCCGAGCATTCGCGATTTCGACGGCAGGACCGCAATCGATCACGCAAGGGCGCGGGGATTTGACCGGATCGTATCGATGCTAGCGTGCCGGTGAACAATCCTTTCTTCTCGCTGCTGCCTGACGCTCTCCGGATCGGCAGACAGACCGAACCCTACGGGACGCTGTCCAGCCCGAAGTTCAAATCATCATAGGCGCCCCGGTCGCGCGACACCGTGCAGCGTTTTGCGGCAACGTCGGGTCCGTTGTTGAACGTCCGCAAAAGGCTGCTCCAAACACCCGAGTCCTTCCCAACCACGACGACAAACGGTACCCTGCCTCAACCCATGAGGCTGCCATGTACCGAGCCGTTCTTGTCGCCCTTTCCGCAATAGCCTTGAGCGCCCCGGCCCTTGGACAAGAGCCAACAGCGCAGGCCGAGCGTGTCCAGACAGCTATCGAAACCTGGCTGCAGCAGCGGACCGAGGTTGAGGGCGTTACCGGGATTGCCGCCTATGTCAGTCTCGGGCCTGCGGGCCCTGCGATCGAGGCATTTGCCGGCACCACCGGCCGCGCGTCCGATGACCCGCCTGTCGACCAGGACACGCTGTTTGGCATGGGCAGCACATCCAAGTCCTTCGCTGCCGCGATAATCCTCAAGCTTGAGGCACAGGGGCTATTGTCGCTTGATGACACCATCGCCAAATGGCTGCCTCAGTACCCGGCATGGGGGGACGTGAACATCCGTCGCCTTCTGAACATGACCAGCGGCATCCCGAACTATTCCGAGACCGAGTTTATCGCGCGCGCATGGGTCGAGGAGCCGAAGCGTAACCTGACCGCCGAAGAACTGGTGCAGGTGGCCTATCCGACCGGGACAGACGATTTGCCGGTGACGACGGGTTATCACTACTCGAACACAAACTACATTCTTGCGGGGATGATCGCGGCCAAGGCGACAGGCACGACTTATCCCGATCTCGTGCAGGAACTGATCATCAAGGCGCACGGCCTTCATTCGACTTTTTACAGTTCGGGGACCTATCCTCCGGAAGTCGTCGGGCGGCTGGCGCATGGGTATTTCGAAAACACCGCCTGCGCAGAGTACCAGCCACCCGATTGCAAGCAGTCCTGGAATCAACCGCTTATCGGGCGCGACATCCGCGAGGACAGCACGTCCTGGATGCAGGCGGCAGGTGGCGCGGTCTCCAATGCGCGGGACGTATCGCGCTGGATGCGAGCCGTCTTCGAGGGGCGCGTGGTGCCGCCGAAACAGCAAGCCGAGTGGCTACAGATGGTGTCGACCAAGACGGGCGAACCGATTTCGGATATCAGCCCGGAAGACCCGCAGGGCTTTGCGCTTGGACTCGTGCAGGGGCTGCTTCCGGATGGGCAGGGCTGGTTCTATCAGGGGACGACGCTGGGCTACCGGACGCTTTACGTCTGGTTCAAGGCGGACAATGTTCTGGTGACGGTCCAGACCAACAGTCAGCCCAATGACGAAGTGAGCAAACTGCACGAAGCCGCCTCAGCGATCCATGCCGCCCTCAAGGAACAGTAGTCGCTGGTGACACCGGACCGCGGTCACCTCCCACGGACGGCCGTGTTCCCAAGATGGCGGAGTTATTCACCGGCTCTCGCTTCGCGCGCTGGCGGCAATGACGGGTTGCGCGGGCTGGTGGGTGGTCCTGCCTCGGTCGTGACCGAAAGCTGGGGCGCGACCTCGGCTGCATCCGCTTCCTCAAGCTGCGCCAGATCGTTGGTGCGCCGCCATCCTCCGTGCAGGTAAAGAGCGCCGGACATCAGCATGGTCGCCACCATTGCCACCGGGAAACTCAGCCAAAGCGCATCCACGCCAAGAAGATCGCGCAGCCCCACTGCGACGCCCAGCCGCACCGGATAAAGCGATATGGCAAGGATGATCAGCGGCCAGATCACCTGACCGTTCGCGCGCACCGTGCCAAACAGCACCATGGTAATCCCAAAGGCGACAAAGCCCCAACTGGCAAGCCGGGCGATATGTTGCCCGATCTCGATGGCAGGACTGTCCGAGCCAAGGAACAGGATCAGCGCATAATGATCGGCCAGCATCAGGGCTGCCACCAGCCCGCCGGTCAGTAGAAAATTCAGCACGATCCCGGCCCGCGTGATCCGCGAAACCCGCTCCCAGCGCCCGGCGCCGATATTCTGCGCTGCCATGGCGCTGACCGCCGCGCCAAGCGCCATGGCGGGCATCTGCACATAGGTCCATAGCTGCTGGGTTGCCCCAAACGCCGCCGTGGTATCGACGCCCTCGCGGTTCACCAGCGTCATCATCGTCAGCATGGCGCTTGAAACCACGACCATCTGCAAGCCGATGGGCAGCCCCTTGCTGAGCATCAGGCTGAGGATATGCGGCGCAGGGCGCAGCAATCTGAGGTCCTCTCCCATCAGCCGCAGCGGATGCTTGCGCAGGTAGATATAGCAAAGCATTGCGATCAGGCTGGCATAATTGGCGACCGCCATCGCAAAGGCCGATCCGCCAATGCCCATCGCGGGGAACGGCCCTGTCCCGAGGATGAACAGGGGATTGAGCACGACATCAAGAACCACCGCGACCGCCATGAAGATCAATGGCGTCAGGGCATCGCCCGCCCCGCGCAGGGCCATCATCAGCATGGTCTGCATGAGGATCGCGGGCATGGCAAGGAACGTGACCCGCAGGAAGGCCCGCGCCAATGGTGTGATTTCAGGCCCGGTTCCCAGAACCGCCAGCAAATGCGGGGCAAGAAACCAGCCAATGACCGCGATCACCACGGCCAAAGGCGCAAAGGTGCCGATTGCCGTGCCGACGACCTCTTTGGCCCCGTGCAGGTCGCGCCGACCGATGGCCTGACCGATCAGAATTGTGGACGCCATGCCGAAGCCAAAGACAAAGGCCGTCAGCAGAAACATCACCAGATTGCCGTTCGTCGTCGCGGCAAGGGCGTTCTCACCCAGTAGATGACCCACCCAGATGGCATCGATCGATCCATTGGCCGATTGCAGCACCGACGAACCCAAAGTCGGCAGGGCAAACAATAGAAGGGCTGGATAAATCGGCCCGCTCGTCAGATCGACGCGTTGCTTCATCTACTGCTTCCCATTGAATGGCTCGCTGCGGAATAGGTCTAACCTGCCAGTGTCCCGACGCATTTTGTCGCAGTTATAATGCGCCAATTCAACAAAAGGCTCGATTTTCGGATGGTCACCTGCTGTGACGTGCCCCTTCAACTGGCTGTGCCGAGACGACCGAGCCTCTTTCCTAATAAAAACTCTCAACCTCTAGCCTCAGCCACGCGCTTGCGTTAGGAGCGATGCGACCCTGCCTATCTCTGCCAAGGACAATCGCCATGCTTCAGGCCATCACCCGGCTCTCTCATCCCGAAGCCATTGAGGCGATGCACCGCTTCCAGCAGGATCATCCCGAATTCATCACCGTCGAGAGCGAAACCGGTCCGTGGAGCATGATCATCCCGGCGGGGCGCTTTTTCGTGACGACCAAGGGCGATCACCTGTCGGTTCTGGCCGAGGGGGTGGATACGATCGGCCTCAGCTACCTGAAGCTGATCTTTGTCGACCACATCCGGGAATATCTGGACGAGGAACTCGAGTTCACTTGGACGGGCGACGAAACCGACACGAAGGTGCCGCCCTTCTTCCGGCAGATCACCGTGGTCTGGTCGAAGCAATTGACCCGATCGATGCAGCGGGTGCGCTTTGCGGTGCCGGATCTGGAGACGCTGCAACATACGGAACTGCATGTCCGTCTGCTGCTGCCGCCAAAGGGCCGCGCGCCGGTCTGGCCGTGGATGACGGCCAGTGGCGGCATGGCCTGGCCGCAGGGTGAGGATGCGCTGATGGCGCGGATCTACACGCTGCGCAGCGTCGATCTGGCGGCTGGCGAGATCGAGATTGATTTCGTGCTGCATCCCTGGGATGCGCCTTCGGCCGCAAACTGGTCGACCCTTTGCCAGCCCGGCGACGTGGCCGGGATGCTGGGGCCGAGCGGGCAGATCCCACCGGCGACCGGGCGCCTGCTGCTGCTCGGCGACGAGACGGCCCTGCCTGCCATCGCCCGCACCTGCGAGGCTTTACCCGAAGGGGCGGATTGCGAAGTGCTGGTCGAGGTCGACGGGCCTCAGGATGAAATGGACCTCGGCTGGCCGGTGATCTGGCTGCACCGGAATGGGGCAACACCCGGCACGACAAGCCTGCTGGCCGATGCGGTAAAGGCGCGCACGCCTTCGGATGACCTCTATCTTTGGGCCGCGGCGGAATTCGGCGCGTTCAAGGACATCCGCAGGCACGTTCGTTCCGTCTGGAACCTGCCGCGCGAGCGGCACAGCGTGGTGGCCTATTGGCGCTCTGGCACCGAGGGCCTGTTGCCCGAAGAGCCGCATCACAAGAAGAAGGCTTGACCGATCGTCAGGTGCAGCTGTCTCGGGCGATGGGGCGTATAGCGTAACGGTGCAGGCCAAGATCGGCGAGTTAGCGATTCCGGTCATAGGAAGTTTGTCAAAGCTCGCTTTCCCGAACGATCAATTGCGGTGTTCGGCCAAGGTTGCTCCAGCCTGAGATGGCATCTTTCGCGCTGACAGTCGTCAGCCCAAGAATGATGAGCCCCACCCCGAGAACAAAATTTCGCGATGCGCGTCGTCCAAGACAAAACATCCAACCCCATGCCAAGCATCGGCGTTGATCTGCCCCGGTAAGGTGGTTCTGTTTCCATTTTAGTGCATGATACGTGCGACCTCACCCCGTTTCCGGTCCGGACATCATGCGACCTTTCGGGTTGATTTTAGTTGGGCCGTAAGGCGTTCGGCGTCAAGTTTCCGAGTTCCGAGCGCGGCCGGATGCGGTTGTAATCGATCCTCTATCCGTTGATCGGCTGGCGTGCGTCGGCTATCGACAAAAAGCGTGAAGCGTTAACGCATGCCTGCCTGACTCGACCTTTGGATGTGAGTACGGGTCATAAAACAGTCCGGAGGACTGTTCTCCCCGACTCAAGATGTAGGTGTTATTGCTCGGTTTTGCGGGCCAAGAGAGGCGCAGGCATAGCCTTGGCGGACTTGGATATCTGCCGAATCCGTGAGCCGAATCCCAGTTCAGCGTCCTGGTCGCGTCTGGGCTCGTCTCGATGGAAGCCCGCTCAAAGCTCATGGTACGGTACGCACAATGTTCCGACAGCGTGAAGACCTCGTGGAAGTGACGGACGACCTAGAGGCGATGGACGGGCTTTGCTGTTCTTCACAGCACATACGTTCGCCAATGTCTCTCGAACCAACTCTCGGACACCTCCGCCACGTCTGTCCGCGCTAAGATTGATCCACCGGATCAATCGCTTGATTCTTGACTGGGGCAGATATTGCTGACGCCGGTACCGGGCTCAGTCTGCCCCAGCACAAACGGGATCTGCGTTTCCGTGAAACGCTTTTTCGGTATCAGGGCACTCCTCTCCTTCCTGAAATGCGCCCCAAAATTCGTATTCAGAGCCCGACATATTCGCGCTCAATCCGCTTCAGCAGGTGCCGGGACTGCACACCTAGCAAAGCCATATCTTGGTATGATTGCGGGCAGCAGAAACTTCCCCACCAGAACAGGGCCTCATGGCGGCCAAAACCGCATCCATTTATCCAAACTGAAATTAATCCCACGATATCAAATTTTTCTCATTCGTGTTTGACGACTCGTTGCGGTGCTTTCTATTTCTGGGCCTACGCAACATGTCTCATGTCGCGCGATTAATTTCACGGGTTGGCGGGGAGGCTGACCTTATGGGGCTGCGGCCATACCGCAGATAGGGAGGATCATATGAAAAGCACGATTTGGGCGGGGCGCATTGCCACCGCCTCGGTAGCGGCTTGCCTGATGCTCGGGACCGCGGCGCGGGCCGAGGATACGCTGCGCTGCGCCCCCGGCGAAACCTATGTGATGAACATCATGGTGTCGGGACATCCCTACTGGGTCCCGGTCTATCAGGGCTTCAAGCAGGCTGCTGCGGCATTCGGCTGCGAGACGGTGTTCTCGGGCACGCCGGACTATGACATCACCAAGCAGATCGCGTCCTTCGATCAGGATCTGGTGAAGCAACCGGCCGGGGTCCTGCTGCACCCGATGCAGTCCGATCCCTTCATCGAGCCGATCAACCGGGCCATCGACAGCGGCATTGACGTAGTGACCTTCGCCGCCGACAGCCCGCTGTCGAAACGAACGGCCTATGTCACCTCGGACAACCTGGCCGAGGCCAAGTTCGCTGCCGAAGAAATCGTCAAACAGGTCGGAGACAGCGCCGAATATGCGGTGCTGGAGAACCCGGGTCAGTCAAACCATGACCTGCGGGTCACCGCGCTGATCCAATACATGGAGCAGCATTACCCGAAGATGAAACTGGTCGGCAGGCAGGCGACCAATCAGGATTCGACTGCTGCATATCGCGCGACCGCGGCAATCCTGCAGGCCAATCCGAAGCTTGCCGCGATCTGGATCCCCGAGGCCGGTTCTGCCGAAGGCGCGGTCACCGCGATCCTTGAGGCGAAGGCCGATGTTCTGGTGATGCATGCGGACATTACGCCGGCCACGCTTGAGCAGATCAAGGCGGGCAACATCCACATGGCGCTGAATCCCAACCAGGGCATACAGGGCTATATGGGCTTCATGGCCGTATTCCTGGCGGCGCATGCTGACGGTTTCGACCCGTTCAACGACTACAAGGTTTCGGGCTACAATCCGATGCAGATCCCCTTCATCGACAATGGTTTTGCCGTCATCACCAAGGCCAACGCCGACAGCTTCGACCTGAACGCCTATATGCAAGGGCGCGATCCCGGCTGACATCGGAAGCTGCCCCTTTGCCGCCCGTCCCACCACCGGGCGGCCATTTCCTCCGAAAATTTGAGCCATCAGGACGATGACACAGCAACCCATCCTTGAAGTCAGAGGCGTGACCAAGAGTTTTGGCCCGATCCACGCGCTGCGCGGTGTCGATTTCCGCCTGTTGCCGGGCGAGATCCACGCCTTGGCCGGCGAAAACGGGGCCGGGAAATCGACCCTGATGAATATCATCGACGGCATCCTGCAACCGACCGGTGGTGAGATCCTGTGGCAGGGTCGCCCTGTTCGCATTGCATCGCCCACAGCGGCGCAGGCGCTGGGGATCGGTTTCGTTCATCAGGAAATCGCCCTTTGCCCCGACGTGTCGGTGGCGGAAAACATCTTCATGGCAGCGACGAATATCAGCCGCTCGCCGTTGATGGATTACCGGGCGCTTGAGCGTCGGGCCGCCGAAATCCTGTCGCAGATTTGCGCGATCGACCCGCGGCGGCTGGCGGGTGACCTGCCGATCGCGGAACAGCAACTGGTTGAAATCGCCAAGGCCCTGACGCTTGATTGCAAGGTGCTGATCCTTGACGAGCCCACCGCGGCTTTAAGCCAGCGCGAGGCCGAGGCGCTGTTTCGGATCATGAGGCGTCTGGCGGATCGGGGGATCGCGATCATCTATATCTCGCACCGGATGGCCGAAATTTTCGACAACTGCGATCGCGTGACCGTGTTTCGGGATGGGCAATACATCACGACGATGAACATCCCCGAAATCACACCCGACGATGTGGTGAAGGCGATGGTCGGGCGGGTAATCGACGACCTTTATCCACCGAAGGCATCCCCCGGCAGCATTGGTCGCGATACCGTACTGGAGGTCCGCAACCTGACCGACCGACGCCGCTTCCACGATGTCTCGTTCCGGCTGCGCAAGGGCGAAATTCTGGGCATTGGCGGGCTGATCGGCGCAGGGCGCAGCGAAATCGTGCGCGGTATCTGCAGGCTGGAAGGCGCCGTTGAAGGTGAGGTGTCGCTGAACGGCCATCCGCTTGCGCTGCGCGACTACAGCGACAGCATTCGCGCGGGGCTGGTTTACCTGTCCGAGGATCGCAAGGGCGATGGTGTGTTCCTTGACATGGCGATCGCCGCGAATGTCTCGGCGCTGGATATTGACCGCGTAGCGAATGCCGCGGGAATTATCTCGGACGCGGATGAGCGGGCGCAGGCCGAGGCACTCGGTCGCAAGCTTAACCTGAAATATGGGTGCCTATCCGATCCGGTTGCGTCGCTTTCGGGCGGCAACCAGCAAAAGGTGGCCATTGCCAAGATGCTGGCGGTCGGACCGAAGGTGATCTTTCTGGACGAACCGACCCGAGGTGTCGATGTCGGTGCCAAAGCCGAAATTCACCGTATCCTGCGCGATCTGGCCGGAAAGGGCACCGGGATCGTCGTCATCTCATCCGAGATGCCCGAACTGATCGGCCTGTGCGACCGGGTGATCGTGGTCTGCGAAGGCCGGATTTCCGGTGAGGTCGAAGGCCTCGAGATGACCGAAGAAAACATCATGCAACTTGCATCAGCCGCCCTGCCGCGCGGCCAGGTGGCCTGAGGGAGCGCGCGACATGGAAAGCTCGATGAATGTGGCAGCCACCGGCAGTCCCCGCAGCGGGGGGTTGGCCAGGTTGCTCAGGATGCGCGAAACCGGATTGATCGCCATCATTCTGGTTCTGATCATCGCGATGTCCTTTGCTTCACCCTACTTTCTGACATGGGTGAACATACGGGCCATGGTCATGGCCTTTGCCGTCGAGGGGATCGTGGTCGTCGGCATGACCATCCTGCTTATTTCAGGGGGGATCGACCTTTCTGTGGGCTCGGTCACAGCGCTGGCGATGGTGATCGCGGGGCTATTGTTCCTGGCTGGGGTGAACCCCTGGCTGGCCTCGGCCATTGCGATTGCCGCGTGTACGGGGATCGGCGCGATCATGGGTGTCTTTGTCACCAAGGTCGGGTTGCATCATTTCATTGTCTCACTGGCAGTAATGGTGATCGCACGGGGCTTGTGCCTGCTGGGGACGGGCGGGCGGCCCATCGGGCTTTACACGCTGCCCGACAGCTTCAAGTTCATCGGGCAGGGCTCAATCGGGCCGGTCCCGGTGGTGATCCTGATCTTCGTGGTCGTGGTGGTGATCTTTGATTTCCTTCTGCGCCGCTCGACCGCTTTTCGGCGGGTGTTCTATACCGGCTCGAATGAAAAGGCCGCGGCCTATTCCGGGATCCGGACCAAGAAGGTGATCTTTCTGACCACGACGCTTTGCGCGACGCTGAGCGGTGTGGCCGGAGTGATCTACATGGCGCGCTTCGGCTCGGCCCAGCCGACATTCGGCATGGGGATGGAGTTGAACGTGATCGCCGCCGCGGTGATTGGCGGGGCCAGCCTCAAGGGTGGATCGGGCACAATCCTTGGCGCGATCCTTGGCACGATACTGCTTTCTGTGGTCTCAAGCTCGCTCGCGCTGCTGGACGTGTCGGTCTACTGGCAGGACATCATTCGCGGCTCGATCCTGCTGACTGCCGTGACGGTCGATCACTACCTGAACAAGAAACGGGGCAGGGGGTGACGCCATGGCCGATATGTTGCTGGACTATCAGCTTGCGCGGCAGATTCAGACGGTGCTGGTGATGCATTTCATCGAGGGCGTGAAGCAGTCCGAGATTTCGGAACGGCTGAACCTGTCAACGTCAAAGGTGAACCGCCTGATTGCGCAGGGCCGCAAGCTGGGCATGGTCCAGATCGAGATCACCAGCCCGTGGCAGCGGTTGACCGAATGGGAAAAGCGGCTGGTTGCTGCAAGCCAGCTGCGTTCTGCCGTTGTCACACCGACGCTATCCGAAAAATCCGACACGCAGCTTGGGCAGGTCGGCGGGGCGGCGGCGGATCTGTTGCTGGAAACGCTGCGCGACGGGGATGTCGTGGCGATTACCGGCGGCAAGGCGGTTTCGGCCGTGGTCGAGAAACTGTCGCCCGAACGCCCGCTGGACGTGACCGTCGTGCCGCTGACCGGAGGCGTGCAGGGCAAGTATTATACCGACGTCAATCATCTGGTGTCGCGCATGGCCGAACGGCTGGGCGGGCGGGCGATGCTGGTCCACGCGCCGCTTCTGGCCGAAAACCGCGAACAACGCGAGATGCTATGCGCCATGCATCCGGTGCGCGAGGTCTTTGAACTTGCCCGTCGGGCCAATGTGGTGCTTACCGGCATCGGCTCGATCGCGCCGCGTGGTTCAAGTTACTACGATCTTGCGCCGCTCAGTGAGGCAGACGGCACCTTGCTGGTCAATCTGGGCGTGGGCGCAGAGTTCATGGCCTATCTTATCGGGCAGAACGGACGGGTCGCGGATTATGCGCTGAACTCGCGTCTGGTTGCCGTGCATCCGTCGGAACTCGCATCGTGCCGTCAGGTGATCGGCGTGGCCTGTGGCGCCCAAAAAGTCGATCCGATCCGCGCCGTCCTAAGAGGCGGATTTCTGAACACTCTGGTCACCGACGAGCGAACGGTCGAGGCGCTGGTGACAAAACTGGAAGGAGAGCGTCATGTCGCATGACATGCTGAATCGCAAGATCGGACGATCGGAGATCACCGCCTCGGCCATCGGGCTGGGCACTTGGGCCATTGGCGGCTGGATGTGGGGCGGGACCGACCGCGCGGCATCCATCGCGGCGATACAGGCCTCGGTCGACGAGGGCGTCAGTCTGATCGACACCGCCCCCGCCTATGGTCAGGGTCTGGCCGAAGAAATCGTCGGAGAGGCCATACAGGGCCGTCGAGATAAGGTCGTTCTGGCGACGAAATGCGGTCTGGTCTGGCATGTGCAGCAGGGGAACCACTTCTTCGACTACGCTGGCCAGCCGGTGCATCGCTATCTTGGCCGCGCGTCGATCCAGCACGAGGTCGAACAAAGCCTGCGCCGTCTGAGGACCGATTATATCGACCATTACATCACCCATTGGCAGGACCCGACCACGCCGGTCGAGGAAACCATGGATGCGCTGCAAGAGCTGAAACAGGCGGGCAAGATCCGCTCGATCGGGGCCAGCAACTGTACCGCCGCGGATGTGACCGCCTATCTGGCCGCAGGACAATTGGACGCCGTTCAGGAAGAGTATTCGATGATCAAGCGCGACATTGAAGACCAGTTCTTGCCGCTGTGCATGCAGAACGGCGTTTCGGTTCTAAGCTACTCCTCGCTGGCGCTTGGTCTGCTGGGGGGGCGGATCGGGCCGGACCGGGTATTCTCGGGGGACGACCTGCGCAGGGAAAACCCGCGCTTTTCGCAGGCCAACCGTCGCAAGGTGGCGGCCCTGATGGAGGAAATCGGGCCGATTGCCCACGCGCATTCCGCCACGCTGGCCCAGATCGTGATCGCCTGGACGATACAGCAGCCGGGCATCACCTTTGCGCTATGCGGGGCGCGCAATCCCGAACAGGCGCGGGAAAACGCTGGTGCGGGGCGCCTGCGACTGTCCGCCACGGATCTACAATCCGTCTCAGACGCGGCAAGACGTCACCTGACTGACCTCGACGCCTGATCCACCCACACACGACCAGTTTCAGAACCGCCGGAGATCTTTCCGGCGAACGGAAGAGCCATGTCCAGAACCCGAGCCGATGAGATCGAAAGCCTGCGCCGCGACAGCCATTTCGATGTGCTGGTCGTCGGCGGCGGCATCAACGGAATCGGCGTGTTCCGTGAGCTGGCCTTGCAGGGTCTGCGCGTCTTGCTGGTCGAGCGGCAGGATTTCTGCTCGGGATGTTCGGCAGCACCCTCGCGCATGATCCATGGGGGCCTGCGCTATCTGGAAAATGGCGAGGTCGGGTTGGTCCGGGAATCCCTGGCCGAGCGGGACAACCTGCTTCGCAACGCGCCCCATCTGGTGCATCCCTTGCCGACGACCGTGCCCGTGGCTTCGCGCTTCAGCGGCATTTCGAATGCCATTTCCGGCATCCTTGGTGCCAAGGGCAAGCCGCAACCCCGTGGGATGTTTCCGATCCGGGTCGGGCTGATGCTTTACGACCTGATCTCCTATCGGAACAGGCTGCTGCCCAGGCATCGCATCCATTCCGCCGCCGAGACGCGCCGGCTTTGGCCCGCGTTGACGCCGGACGCGCGCTGGTCTGCAACATATCACGATGGCTGGATCTCTCATCCCGAACGGCTTGGGATGGAGCTGATCCTTGATACCGCAACGGCTGCGCCAAAATCGGTGGCGCTGAACTACGCCAGTATCGCCCCTTCAGGGACAGGCTTCATCCTGACGGATCTGGAAGGCGGTGAGACGCTGGCGATCACCGCAGACCTTATTGTCAATGCGACGGGGGCTTGGCTGGACAAGACCGCTGCCGAACTGGGCGGGCAAGCCGGAACGCGACTGGTTTCAGGGACCAAGGGCTCGCATCTGATTATCGACAATCCGGCCCTGCTGAATGCGCTGAACGGTCACATGATCTATTTCGAAAACGCGGATGGTCGCGTCTGCATCACCTTTCCCTATCTGGGTCGGGTGCTGGCAGGATCAACCGATATCCGGGTAGAGCGCCCCGGTCGTACCCGATGCGACGAGGCCGAGGCTGACTACATTCTGGACTCGCTGCGGCTGGTCTTTCCGGGAATTGCGCTTGATCCGGGGCAGATTGTCTTCAGCTATTCGGGTATTCGCCCGCTGCCCGCCAGTGACCATGACTTTACCGGGCGCATCTCGCGTGGGCATTTCACCCGCCGTATCGACGGCAGCGTGCCGCAGATCTGCATGGTGGGGGGCAAATGGACGACATTCAGGGCCTTTGCCGAACAGGTCGCGGATGAGGTTCTGGCCGAGCTGAACCTGCCAAGGCAGCAGACGACCGACAGGCTGGCGATCGGTGGGGGGCGTGACCATCCGGGGGTGGCCCAGCTTGAGCGGTCCTTGCAAGCCGAGTTCAGGATTTCCGCCGCCCGCGCCAAGCGCCTTGCGACCATCTACGGCACCAGAGCGCGCGACCTGCTGGCCTATTCGCCTGATGAAACCGCTCTGTCCCCGAACTGTCCGTTGAGCCGCGACGAGGTGCTTTGGCTGGCAAGGCAGGAACGGCTTGAGCATCTTTCGGACCTTATTTTGCGGCGCAGCGATCTGGCGATCACCGGCGTGCTGGACGCCAGAATGATCCAGAGCGCCGCTGACATTCTGGCCGAGGCAAAAGGCTGGGACCCCACCCGCCGACGGGCCGAAATCGCCGCCCTGATCGATGAACTGGCATGCTTTCACGGCGTGTCGCACGCAACCCTTACCGAACGAGTTGAAAGGAACCTGACACCATGCGTCTCAGCCCCAAGGCCCGCATGAACCGGATGTTCACCAATGGCCGATGTCTTGATGTCGCATTGGACCACGGCGTCTGCAACGAGCCCGGCTTCCTGCTGGGTCTGGAAAACATGCCGGGCGTCGTCGATGCGCTGATCCGGGCCAGACCCGATGCAATCCAGATGGCCTATGGCCAGTCCGATCTGCTGCAATCGCGTCCCGAGAAGGACAAGCCCGCCTTGGTCATGCGCATCGACATGGGCAATCCCTACAATGCGCAACGCCACCGGGTGATGTGGTCGATGCTGCAAAACGCCGATGAGCCGATCATCGGCGCGCTGGAAATGGACGCGGCTTGTGTTGTCGTCAACCTGTTCATGCTGCCGGATGAACCCGAACTATTCCGTCAATGCGTCGAGAACATCAGCCGCGTGCGCGCCGCCTGTCATCGCTACGGCATGCCGTTGATGATCGAGCCGCTGGTGATGCTGCCCAATGACGTAAGGGGCGGCTATCAGGTCGATGGCGATGCCGAAAAGATCGTGACACTGGTGCGGCTGGCCTCGGAAATGGGGGCCGATATCATCAAGGCCGATCCGACCGACAATCCCGAGGACTTCCACCGCGTCGTTGAGACCGCCCGTGTTCCCGTGTTGGTGCGCGGCGGCGGCAAAGAGGATCTGCGCGCGGTTCTGGACAAATCCGCGCGGCTGATGCGGCAGGGCGCGCATGGCCTGGTTTACGGCCGGAATATCTATCAACACGACAATCCAAAAGCGATCGTGGCCGCCCTGATGGCAATCATCCATCAAGGCGTCAGTGGCGAAGAAGCATGGGACATTTACCGAAATGAGTGATGTGGCACGTTACCTTCTGGGTCTGGATGCCGGGAACACCGTCATCAAGGCCGTGCTTTTCGACCTGACAGGCAAGCAGATCGCCATGAGCGCGATGGACGGTCAGTCCTCGCGCCCGGCCCCCGGTTATGTCGAGCGCGATCTGGATGAGCTGTGGTCGAACGCCCGCAGGGTGATCCGTGAATGTCTTGAGCAATCGGGCATCGCAGCTGACCAGATCGCCGCCATCGGCTGCGCCGGGCATGGCAACGGGCTGTATCTGATCGATGCTGCCGGCGATGCGCTTCTGGGGGTGCAGTCACTGGACACACGCGCGGCGGATCTGGCGGCCGAACTGGCGGGGCAGGGTGACGCGCTGCATGCGATCTCGCTGCAAAAGCCTTGGCCTGCGCAAACGCCGACGCTGCTTGCTTGGGTCAAGCGGCACCGGCCCCAGATCTACGCCCGCGCGGCGACTGTCCTGATGAGCAAGGATTTCATCAACTTCCGCCTGACGGGCGAACGCACCGGCGACATCTCGGACATGTCGGGGGCGGGTTTCCTGCGGATGCCGGAATGTCGATATGACGATCAGCTGATGGCGCTTTACGGGTTGGAGGATGCGATCTCGATACTGCCCCGTTTGGTTGCGCCAAGCGATATCGCGGGTCGGGTCAGCGCGAAAGCGGCTGCGGAAACGGGCCTTGCACAGGGCACACCGGTCATCGGCGGATATTTCGACGTGGTCTCCTCGGCATTGGGGGCCGGGTCGGTTCGGGCGGGATCTGCGTCGATCATCGCGGGCAGCTGGGGGATCAATCAGGTCTTTTCGCAGGAACCGGCGATCAATCCCGATGTGTTCATGGTGGCAGGCTTTGGGCCGGGGCGGTTCGTGAACATCGAATCCAGCGCGACCTCGGCGGCCAATCTGGAATGGTATGTTCGCGAATTTCCTGAGCGCGGCGGGCATCACGACGATCCCTTCGGCTATTGCAACTCGCTGATCGCCAAGCTGGCCCCGGCGGATGATGACCCGTTCTATCATCCCTTCCTTTACGGTTCGGGGCAGGGGGCCGAGTTCCGCGCGGGCTTCTACGGCATCGCTGGCTGGCATCAAGAGGCGCATCTGCTGCGCGCCCTGTTCGAAGGTGTGATGTTCGAACATCGCCGTCATATCGGCGTTCTGCAAGGCGCGGGCCTTGCACTGGCCGAAGCGACTCTGGCCGGAGGTGGTTCGCGCAGCCCGGTCTGGCCGCAGATGTTCGCAGATGGGCTGAACCTGCTCGTGACCGTCGCCACCGCGCGCGAGACCGGCGCACTTGGCGCGGCCATTGGCGCAGGCGTTGGTGTGGGTCTGTTTGCCGATTATGAGGCTGGTGCCGCCGCCATGACCTCGGCCGCCGCACGCTATACGCCTGATCCGGAAATGGTCGCCCATTACGACAAGCGTTACCGCCGCTATCTTGACCTGACTGCCCGCATGCGCGGCTTCTGGTCAGGCGCGTGATCGTCGAGGCCAAGAGATGACCGAAATCACGGTTCTGGACGGCGAATATGATTTCGTCATCGTCGGGGCAGGGACGGCGGGCTGCGTGCTCGCCAACCGCCTGACCCGTAATCCTGCGACCCGCGTGCTGCTGCTTGAGGCCGGGAAATCCGATGCCTATCCATGGGTGCGCATTCCCGTCGGCTATCTTTACTGCATTGGCAATCCGCGCACCGACTGGATGATGAAGACCGAGGCCGAGCCGGGGTTGAACGGTCGCAGCCTGACTTACCCCCGTGGCAAGGTGCTGGGGGGCTGCAGCTCGATCAACGGGATGATCTACATGCGCGGCCAATCGGCCGATTACGATCACTGGCGGCAACTTGGCAATACGGGCTGGGGTTGGGAGGACGTGCTGCCTTGGTTCCGCCGATCCGAGGATCATCACGCCGGTCACAGCGACATGCATGGCACGGGCGGCGAATGGAAAGTCGCGCAGCAACGCCTGCAATGGGACATCCTCAGGGCGGTCCAATGCGGCGCGCGGGAATTCGGCATCCACCCGCGCGCCGATTTCAACGATGGCAACAACGAAGGGTCGGGATTTTTCGAAGTCAATCAGCAGCGTGGGGTGCGCTGGAGTGCCGCGCGCGGCTTTCTGCGTCCGGCGCTGCGGCGTCCGAACCTGCGACTTCTGAAAGAGGCCGAGGTTGAGACCCTGATCCTTGAAGGCATGCGTGCCGTCGGCCTGAATTTCCGACGGGGCGGGCAGAGGTATCACGTCCGTGCGCGGCGCGAGGTCATCCTCGCCGCAGGGGCGATCAATTCGCCCAAGCTGCTCGAACTGTCCGGAATTGGAGCCCCGGAGGTTTTGGGACCTCTGGGCATTCCGGTACATGTCGCGCGACCCGCGGTCGGGGCAAACCTGCAGGATCATTTGCAAATCCGCGCGGTATATCGCGTGCAGAATGCGCGGACGCTGAACACGCTGGCGAACAGTCTGGTCGGCAAGGCCCGGATCGGGTTGCAATATCTGCTGTCGCGTTCCGGGCCGATGTCGATGGCACCCAGCCAGTTCGGGATGTTCACCAAATCCGACCCGTCGCTGGAGTTTCCGGACCTGGAATATCACGTCCAGCCCTTGTCGACCGATCGGCTGGGCGACCCGCTGCATCCCTACCCGGCGATCACCGTTTCGGTGTGCAATCTGCGCCCCGAAAGCCTGGGCAGTTCCCATATCAGCAGCAGGCAAACGTCTGCCCCACCCGCGATCCGTCCAAACTATCTCGCTACCGAGCGAGACAGGCGGGTCGCGCTATCCTCGGTCAGGCAAGCGCGGCAGATCATGGCGGCTGGCGCATTGTCGCATCACCACCCCGAGGAAGTCCTTCCCGGTCCGACCATTCAGGATGACGCCTCGCTGCTGCACGAGATCGGTAATATCGCGACGACAATCTTTCACCCGGTTGGAACCTGCCGGATGGGCGTTGACGCGGATGCCGTGGTCGATCCCCGGCTTCGGTTTAACGGCCTTGAGGGTCTGCGGATCGTCGACGCTTCGATCATGCCGAGGATTGTCTCGGGCAATACCGCCTCTCCTGTGGTCATGATCGCCGAAAAGGCCGCCGCGATGATCTGCGAGGAACATGGGGTGTAGGGGAAGCCGTGCAAGTATCGGAATGTGCGGCGATAGGGCAGGGGCGAATGCGACGTCGAAAGTTTCAATATGGGCACTTGGCAACGCTTCGAGGAATCCGAGGACAAGCCCGAACCGATACAATTGGCATAGTTATAACATCGATCAGACGTCTCGGGGCGCCAAGACCACCGTGATGCATGGGAGCGCGACGTACGGCTTTATCTGTCAACTGTCACAGAGCGCGAGCGAGGCCAGATTGGGGCGATGAGGACGGCTTGTCTTGGTACATCAACTTCTGCCGACGGCATGTGGGGTCTCAACTATAATACCGCATCTGAGGCTGGGTCGCCGAATTTGCGGCCCGGCCCTAGCGGAATTTTCCGACCAGTGCCGGAGTGCCAATAGTCCCGGTTCGTGATGATCATACCGACCAGCGAAGCCGCGATTAGAGTGATAATGATGAGGGTTTCTGCCTTCTTACCCGGGGCCGGGTCAAGGTTCTGAAGCGTGGTTTCGTTTATATTGTCCTACATTGGAGTTCCGGTCCGGACTCTTCGAAGAAGTCCGTCAAAGTGGCGATGTTCACCGCTGTCATGCATGATGATGATGCTGTGCCCCCCGACGCTCATCCAGCCGAAACCAGAGCCGACAGGTGACTGCCCTGCCTACCAATTTTGGACCATCTAAAGCCGGAGTTTCCGGCCTTGGTCATGGCGGCGGGCTGGTGACGCGGCCGGGAAAGTGCAGCGCGCTCGGGACGTTGTATCCGATGGCGCTGTGGGGT
>NZ_JACVAW010000026.1:0-39156 GCF_014851995.1 Paracoccus sp. PAR01 | reverse complement strand
GGTCCAGATCCGGGTGGCGGTCCTCAACCGCTTCACGGCCCTCGGCATCCCGGTCACCGTGGCATTGGGATAAGTGTGTCCGGGGAAAGGGGAACTGCGGTCATCAACTGATTTGTACAACAGCGCCTATCAGGTGCCTCACGACATCATCCTGAATATCCTGCCCCGGCGCCGCGTCTAGCGTGTCGATGCGACGCCCACCGAGGTCTTCCTCGAAGGCGATCAGCGCCGCGCGTGGAATATGGAGGCCCAGACCGTCGAAGGACGACCTCATGTCCGCAAGCTACGTCCTGCGATAATCGTAGATGGTGAAATTCCCGCGCCTTGAAACGCTGCTGTCGACCTTCCTGCCGTCAACCCAAAGGTCGCCCTCGTAGTCGCGTAGGTTGAAGGCCAGGAAGAAGGCATCTTCGTGAAGGGGTGGGTCTATGACCCCGTGCCCAGCGTTCGGGCAGGACAGCCGGGCCATCGTCACTTCGGATTTCCCGAACACCGGAGCGATGACGATGTCCACCTGTCGGGCGCGGAAAAATTCCATGTTTTGGTTGCTGGTCATGGGGTTTCGCATGGGGTTCGGGTCAGGTGGTTGCGCAATTCGTCAATTCTGTCGGACTGGTTGGATTTAGCAAATGACTGCAACGGTATAGCAGCACTTTACGCTGCTGTTTAACAAGACCAGTCCCGCACTCGGTTGCCAAATTCGATACTGAACTTTATTTGCCTCAATACGAAAAGTTGCCATGCCTACCAAGCTGCTGCGTGGGCGCGGTGGACGACTGCTTCGCAATTTTTACTGCGTCCGCAATGCTGCAAACGCAACGTCAGCATACCGCCCGAAACGGGATATTCGGCGCGGTGGTCGCCGCGTCCTGCACGGACGACCGCTCTGGAACTGCGCCGTAACTTTCATGCTGCGCTGCCGCAAGTCCGCTCTTGCCCAAAGCTACTTGGCATGCCTCATGAAATCCGCAGCTGCTCCGTCACGGAAATGACACCACCCAACAGCGCGTGGCTACTTGTATACGCCACAGAGGCGAACATGCGGAAGCATTACTGCAATCGAATTTTAGGGGCGTATTAGAGGATCTAAGTCAAAATTCCAAAAAAACGTTATATTACATGGGGTGATGGCGGAGCGATTGGCGCTGAGATCAAATATTCTCCACCCCCGATCGGCAGGAATACTTCACCAGCGAATAACGTCATCGCCATGGCTTTCCGATAGTCAGCTGGCTCGCCGATCACGTGCACAACCTTTCCCATCTTGATCCGCATCTTCACGTCCCTCTCCGATAAACCTCAGCGTGCCATACTAAAGGGAGATCTCTTTTGCGCCTGAGCCAACCCTTCTTAGCCAAATGGTATGAAACTGGGAGGTGACAACTACCGCACCAGGAAGGCGGGCGATACTCACCTTCCCAAGCGACGCATTTGACTACGGATCCATTCGAGGCGTGAAAAACGTCTGTGGAATATGCTGAAGTGGTCCTTCGGATAGTTGCTCGTTTTCTATCTTAGCTGGATGATCGGTGATTAAGGCACTCGCGCGTGAGCGCTTGCCCGGCACGAAGCGCAAGCGCTGCGATCGTCAGAGCCGGGTTCACGGCGGCCGAGGTTGGCAGCACCGACGCATCTGTGATCCACAAGTTGGACACGTCGTGACTAAGGCAATCGGGGTTAACGACCGAGGTGGTGGGATCGACGCCAAGCCGCGCCGTGCCGCATTGATGCGAGGTGGTGCGATTGCCGAAGATGCGCACCAGCGTCACCGGGAAGCCCGCTCGCCGCATCACTTGCCGCGTGCGCCGGATCAGCATGTGATGCGCGTCCATGTTGGATCGCTGCCAGTCGACGACGATATCCTCGCCCCGGACGAGGACGCGGCTGTCGGGATTGGGCAGGTCTTCGCTGGTCAGGAACCAGCCAAAGGCGCGGTCAGCGATAATCCGTGCGAGCGGTCGCGGCAGACCCGGGATCTGGGCCTTCAGGATATTGCCTGTGATGCGGCCCAGCAGTTGGACATTGCCGAGCGGGGCGTGGGTCTCGGGGTCATCATTATAGAAATCGTTGAAGCACAGCGTCTTCTGGTAGACGGAGTCATTCCGGATCAGCGGGTTCAGCGTGATCATCGCACTGGTGTTGTGATTCATGAAGTTTCGCCCCAACTGGTCTGAGCGGTTGCCCAGACCTGTCGGATGCGCGGGGTTGGCTGATCGCAGCAGAAGCGCGGCAGATTGAACGGCACCTGCTGCGACCGCGAAATGGCGAGCGGTCAGCCGCTCCTCGCGCCCGTTCCGCCTGATTATGGCGGCGGTGACACGGCTGCCGGCTTCGTCGGTTTCAAGGCGGATCACCTGCGCCCCGGTCATCAGGGAGACGTTCGGATATTTTAACGCCTCGGCTAGTGGACCGACCTCCGCATCAATCTTTCCCGTGCCGCCGGTGTTCGGAAAAGCGTCCCAGCCCGTCCTGCCCCGAGCAAGCCACGCGTCAAGGTCGATGGCAAGGGGCAGGCTGGCGGGATGGACACCGGCACGCTTGAGCCTCTCGCGCACCAACCGCAGGGCGGGTTCGTCAGGCACTGCGGGGAAGGGGTAAGAACCCGACCGCGGAGGCTCGGTTGGGTCCTCTTCCGCCGTCCCTCGCACGCGGAACAGCGCCTCGGCCTTGGCATACCAGGGCTCCATATCGGCATATGACAAGTCCCAGCCGGGCGAGTTGCCGCGAAGATGCCGCCTTGGCCGGAAATCCTCGGCGCGGTAGCGATACATGACCGCGCCGTAGAATTTCGAGTTGCCCCCGACATAGTAGTAGTTCCCGGGCAGGAACTTCTGCCCGTCGGAACCCGTCCACTCCTCGGAGGAGCGGTAGACTCCCTTCTCGAAAATCGCGACATCGTCGCGTGCATCCGGGCTGTCCGGCAGGTGTTCTCCCCTTTCGAGGATAAGCACCCGCACCCCCGAGGGCGCGATGGCTGAGGCCAACGTGCTGCCGCCAATGCCTGAGCCGATGATGATGACGTCGCTGTCAGTGGTCATTCTGGGATGCCTCAATCGATGCGCAATTCGGTCTTGGGGTCGAACAGGACCACCTTGGCGGTCTCGACCGCAAGCTTTGCCGTCTGCCCTGCACGGACAGCGAGGGGCGCCAGTCGGGCGATGACATCGGTGCCGCCGAGGGTAAAGTTGGCAAGCGTATCGGGGCCTGTCGGCTCGACCACCTCGATCATCGCCTCGACGCAATCCGGTCCGCCTGCCGAGACCGAGAAGCCCTCGGGCCGGATGCCGACCAGGACTGGCTGGCCCGCATAGCGCTGGCGAGCGTCATCGCTGACCACCACGCCTGAGATGCGCGACTTGCCCCCGTTCGGCTGGTCCATCACCAGCACCGGCCCGCTTGGTCCATCCTCGAGGCTACCGGGGATGATGTTCATCGCGGGCGAGCCGACAAAGCGCGCCACATAGACATTGGCCGGGCGGTCATAGACTGCCTGCGGTTCGTCCAGATGCTGGACGATCCCGTCCTTCATCACTGCGACGCGGGTGGCCAGCGTCATCGCCTCGATCTGGTCATGGGTGACATAGACGATGGTCGTGCCCAACCGCTGGTGCAGGCGCTTGATTTCGGTCCGCATGTCGACCCGCAGCTTGGCGTCGAGGTTCGACAGCGGCTCGTCAAACAGAAACAGCTTTGGGTGGCGAACCAATGCGCGGCCCATTGCGACCCGCTGGCGCTGACCCCCCGAAAGTTGCGAAGGCTTGCGGTCCAAGAGATGCGACATCTGTAGCAGTTCGGCCGCGTCGCGGGTCGCCCGCTCGCGCTCGGCGGTGGGGACGCCCCGGATCTTCATGCCGAATTCGATGTTCTGGCGCACGGTCATTGTGGGGTAAAGCGCGTAGGACTGGAACACCATCGCGATGTCGCGGTCCTTGGGCGACAGGTCGTTGACGGTGTCGCCATCGATGCGGATCTCACCCCCGGTGATGGTTTCGAGGCCCGCGATCATGTTGAGCAACGTGGATTTCCCGCAGCCCGAGGGGCCGAGCAGGACAAGGAAGTCTCCGCTGCCGATCGAGATGCTGACCTCTTTCAGCACCTCCATCGTGCCATAGGCCTTGCGGACGCGATCGATTTCAAGAGTAGCCATCGGTCAGCCTTTCACTGCGCCGGCAGTCAGTCCACGGACGAAATATCGGCCCGCGACAACATAGACGAAAAGGGTGGGAAGGGCGGCGATCATGGCGGCAGCCATGTCGACATTGTATTGCTTGCGGCCCATGGTCACGTTGACCACGTTGTTCAGCGCGACCGTGACGGGCGACGACTCGCCTGCGGTGAACGAGACGCCGAACAGGAAGTCGTTCCATATCTGGGTGAACTGCCAGATGCAGGACACAACCATGATCGGCAGCGCCGCCGGTAGCATGATCGAGAAGAAGATGCGGAAGAAGCCCGCACCGTCGATCTGCGCCGCCTTGGTCAGCTCGTCCGGGATGGTCACGAAGTAGTTGCGGAAGAAAAGCGTCGTGAAGCAGATGCCATAGACCGTGTGGACCAACACGAGGCCCGGAATGGTCCCCGACAGACCCAGCCTGCCCAGAACCTGCGCCATCGGCAGGATCACGGCTTGGAACGGCAGGAAGCAGCCAAACAGCAGCAATCCGAAGATCAGGTTCGATCCCTTGAAGCGCCATTTCGTCAGGACATACCCGTTGAGCGCCCCGATCCCTGTCGACAGCAGGACCGCCGGGACCACCATCATCAGCGAGTTGATGAAATAGGGTTTCAAGCCGGTGCAGGCGGTGCCGATGCAGGCCTGGCTCCACGCTTTGGCCCAGGCCTCGAAGGTCAGGACCTTGGGAAGGCCGATGAAGGAGCCGCCATAGATCTCGTCCAGCGGCTTCAGTGAGGTCACGACCATGACCCAGAGCGGCATGAGGTAGAAGGCCGCAAGGCCAATCAGGCCGCTATAGATCATCGTGCGGCCGATCATGCGCGAGCGCGCTGCAGATCCGTATTCAATGGCCATCGCGACCCTCCTTCAGCTCGGAGTAAAGGTAAGGGATGATGATCGCGGCGACGGTCATCAGCATCATGATCGCGCTTGCGGCACCAACGCCCATCTGGTTCCGCCGGAAGACCGAGGAGAACATGAAGGTCGACGGCACTTCGGTCGCGCTGCCCGGCCCGCCATTGGTCATTGCCAGCACCAGATCGAAGTTCTTGATCGAGATGTAGCTGAGCAGAACAATCACCGACAGGAAGGCCGGTCGCAGCATCGGCACGATGATGCTGGCATAGATGCGGGGCAGGGAGGCCCCCTCGATCTGGGCGGCTTTGATCACCGAGTTGTCGATGCCCCGCAGCCCGGCCAGAAAGATCGCCATGGCGAAGCCCGAGCTTTGCCAGACCGCCGCGATGACGATCGTATAGATCGCGAAATCGGGCTGGGTGATCCAGTTGAAGACGAAGCTTTCCCAGCCAAGCCCGTTCACCACCTTCTGGATGCCAAGATTGGGATTCAGGATCCATTTCCAGGCGGTACCCGTCACGATGAAGGACAAGGCCATCGGATAGAGGTAGACCGCGCGCAGCGCGCCCTCGGCCCGGATGTTTTGATCCAGCAGGATCGCCATGATCAACCCGACCGCGATGGTCACGGCCAGAAACAGAGCCGAGAAGATGAAAAGGTTCGCGACGGCGGTGTGCCAGCGCGGCGTGGCCCAGAGCCGGTAGTACTGCTCCAGCCCGACGAAATCGTATTGCGGCACCATCTTCGAGGACGAGACCGAGATCCAGCCTGTCCAGGCGATGAACAGATAGACCCCGACAATGACCGCGAGCAGGCTCGGCGCCAAGACCAGACGCGGCAACCAGTCAGCGAACCGGTCCGCAATGCTTTTCTTTCGGGCCATGACGGTCCTCCGCGCGGGTTGGGGGGACCCGCCGATCCTGAGATCGGCGGGCTGCGGATCAGCGGGCGTTATCGATGCCATCGACCAACAACTGCATTGCGTCCTCGGAGGACATTTCGTTGACGAAGAACTGGGCGGCGACGTCGCTGAACACCGCCGAGAATTGCGGCTGAGCCGCAAAGCCATGTGTCGCCCCGCCCAGCATCGCGTTGTTTTCGATCGCGGTCGCGCGTTCCTCGAAGCCCTTCTTGGCGCAATCGTCGAAATCATCGACGCCAAGATCGGTGCGAGCCGGGATCGAGCCCTTGATCAGGTTGAAATCATGCTGGACCTTGGGGTCCATGACGACCTCGGCCAGCGCCACCTGAGCCTTAGACACCTCAGGGTCCGAGACTTTGAACACGCCGAAGCTGTCGATGACGAACTGGAAGGACGGCGTTTCCGACGGCGTCGCAAAGCACAGGAAATCGCTGCCAGGGTTCAGGCCCTTGGCCAGAAACTCGCCCTTGGCCCAGTCGCCCATGACCTGCATTGCGGCCTGCCCGTCGATCACCATGCCAGTTGCCACCGCCCAGTCACGGCCGTTGAAGCCGTCGTCGACAAGGCCACGCACCTGACGCAGCGTGTCGAAGACCTGTTTCATCGTGTCCGAGTTGAGCGCCTCGGGGTCCAGATCGACCAGCGCCTTGCGGTAAAAGTCAGGTCCTCCGATGTCCGAGACCAGCGCATCGAAAACGACCTGAATCTGCCAGGGCTCGTCACCGATCGCGAGGGGGATGATGCCCGCGGCCTTCAGCTTGTCGCCATCGGCGATCAGATCGGCCCAGGTCTTGGGTTGTTCGATCCCTGCCTTGTCGAAGGCGGCCTTGTTGGCCCAGACCCAGTTCTGGCGGTGCATGTTGATCGGCACGGCGATCAGGTCGTCGCCATTCTTGACGAAGGGCAGCACCTGCGGCGCGATCGTGGCCTGCCAGCCATTCGCCTTGTCGAGGTCGTTGAGGTCGCGCATCACCCCTTCCTTGGACCAGTCGATGCCTTCCCAGCCGATGAACTGCATGGCACCGGGCGGATTGCCCGCAGCAAGGCGCGATCGCAGCGCCTGCTGCATGTTGCCGCCGGACATGCCGCCGACCGCGCTGTCCTGCCAGCCATAACCCTTGGTGGCCAGCGCCTCGCGGATGGTGTTCAGCGCCGCAACCTCGGATTCCGAGACCCAGTGGTGCAGCACCTCGATCTTGGTTTCGGCGTGCGCCGGTAGGGCGGCGGCCAGTGCCAGCGTGCTGGCGATCAGGGCAGAGGACAGTTTTCTCATGGTGGATTCCCCGTGTTGGATGAGATGAGAAAGCCCGGCGGCGTTCCGCGCGTCTCGGGATGGAATGGGATCAGGCATCGACGGCGGCCCCGTATCCGACATTGCGCTTGCCGTAGCGGCGGACGCGGATATTGGCCTGCTCGGCATGGCCGACGAAGCCTTCCATGTGGCACAGGCGCGAGGCATAGGCGCCGATCATGGCCGAGGCCTCGTCGGTCAGGACCTTCTGGTAGGTGCAGGTTTTCAGGAACTTCCCTACCCACAGCCCGCCGGTATAGCGCGCGGCTCTGAGCGTCGGCAGCGTGTGGTTGGTGCCGATCACCTTGTCACCAAAGGCAACATTGGTGCGCGCACCAAGGAACAGCGCGCCGTAATTCGTCATGTTGTTCAGAAAGTAGTCGGGGTCCGCCGTCATCACCTGGACATGCTCAGAGGCGACCCGGTCGCCCTCGGCGACCATCTCGTCCAGCGTGTCGCAAAGGATGATCTCGCCATAATCCTCCCATGCCTTCCGCGCGATCTCGGCTGTGGGCAGGATCGCGAGCAGGCGGTCGATCTGTGCCAGCGTATCGCGGGCGAGCTTTTCGGAATTGGTGATCATCACGGCGGGAGAGTTCGCGCCATGCTCGGCTTGACCCAGCAGGTCGGTGGCGCAGATCTCGCCGTCTACCGTGTCATCGGCGATAACCAGAGTCTCCGTCGGTCCTGCAAATAGGTCGATGCCGACCCGACCGAACAGCAGGCGCTTGGCCTCAGCCACATAGGCATTGCCGGGGCCGGCGAGCATATCTACCGGCTCGATGCTCTCGGTGCCAAGGCCCATGGCCGCGATGGCCTGCACGCCGCCAAGGCAATATATCTCGTCCGCTCCGGCCAGTGCTTGCGCCGCAACGATCTTCTCGGCGATCTTGCCCTTGAATGGCGGGGCGCAGGTGATAACGCGCCCGCAACCCGCGACCTTGGCGGTCAGCACCGTCATATGGGCCGAGGCGAGCAGCGGATACTTTCCCCCCGGAACATAGCAGCCGACATTCTGGACCGGCACGTTCCGGTGACCAAGCACCACGCCCGGCAGTGTTTCCACCTCGAGGTCGAGCATGGTGTCGCGCTGCGCCTGGGCGAAGTTGCGGATCTGCTCCTGCGCAAAGTCGAGATCGTGGCGTTCCTGCCGGGTCAGTCCGTCGATGCAGGCGGCAATCTCGGCCTCGGTCAGTCTGTAGCTGTCGCGGTCGAGCCCGTCGAACCTGATGCTAAGCTGGCGGACGGCCTTGTCGCCACCCTCGGCAACCTGTGCCAGCAGCTCTTCGACGGCCTCAGTCACGGCCGGGTCGGTCTGGTCGCCTTGGCTAAGGCGCGCGGTTTTCACATGCCGGATCATGGCAAATCTACCTCACGGGGTGCGCCACCACGGCCACCCGATCTGAATTCTGGAAGGGGGAGGGAAGGAAGGCTGGGGGCGGGCGGGCCGCCCCCGCTCGGGTCAGAGCATCTGCTCTTTCGCGCGCATTTCGGCGTAGGCTTCCTGTTCCTTTTCGTAATAGGCGGGCGAGGGGAAATCCCACCAGCCAGTGGCGAAGGGCCCGGCCGCATCGCGCGATACGATCACCTCGACCAGCGTCGGCCCGTCGGTCTCCAGTGCAGCTTGTAGGGCGACTTCAAGATCCTCGTCCTTCTCGACCTTCCACGCCTCAAGGCCAAAGGCCCGTGCCGAGGCAGCGATGTCGGCGGAGTAGGGCTCGCCGTTGCCGGCATGGTGGTTGAACTCGGATGCGACATGGCGGCCCATGAACTTGCGCTGCCCGCCCCGGATCGACATGTAGCCTTGGTTGTTCAGCACCAGGAACACGACGTTAATCCCGTTCATGACCGCCGTGCCCATTTCCGGCAGCGACATCATGAAATCGCCGTCGCCGACGATCGCCACGACCTTCTTGTCGGGGCAGGCGAGTTTCGCGCCCATCGCTGCCGGAACCGCCCAGCCCATCGGCGAGTAGGAGCCCGAAGTCAGGTGGGTGCGCGGCAGATAAACCGGGAAGCTCTGCTTGACCGAACCCTGCGTGTTACCCGACCCGACGACGACGATCCCGTCGCGCGGCAGCACCTTGCGCAGCGCGACCAGCGGCCGCTGCGAGGTGAAGGGCGTCTCGCGGCTTGTCTCGCGCGGCTCGACCAGCGCGCGCCAGTCGGCCTTGGCCTGCGCTACCTCGGCATGGAAATCGGCGTTCCGCGCCCGCAACTTCTGGCCATCCTCGGCCGGGATCGCGGCAAGGATTTGCTCCAGCGCAATCTTGGCGTCCGAGACAATGCCGACTTCGGTCGGATAGGTCTTGCCGATCTCGCGCGGGTCAAGGTCGATATGGATGAGCTTGCCAGGCGGGAAACTGAACGAGACGCCCTTTGCGTAGGACGAGGCCGACCAATCGGTGAAGCGGCAGCCGACCGAGATCACGACATCGGCCGAGGCGGTGATCTTGTTGCCGCAGGTCGTGCCGGTCTGCCCAACCGCGCCAATGAACAGGTTGTTGTCCTCGGCAATAGAGCCCTTGCCGTTCCAGGTGATCGAAACGGCGGCCCCGATCCGTTCAGCCAGCGCGGTCAACTCGGCCGAGGCATTTGCAGTGATCGCGCCGCCACCGGCGACGATGACCGGACGTCGCGCACCCAGCAGCAGGTCGACCGCTGCCTGAATTGCGCGGGGGTCGGGGTGGGCAACGCCCAGCGGCATCCGTTTCTCAAGCGGGTGGATCGCCACATCGGCGGCATCGACCTGCACATCCATCGGCACCTCGACATGGACCGGGCCGGGACGGCCGGTCAGCATCTCGTTGAAGGCGCGGTGCATGATCGTCGGCAGCGCGGTGGTCGATTGTGCCTGCCACGCGCGCTTGGTCACCTGCTCGGTGATTCGGGGGAAGGCATTGTCCTGTTGGCGCTCCAACTCCTGCATGGTGCCGTGGCCCTGCATGTAGGTCTGGGGCGAGCCCGAGACGTAGAAAACCGCCGTCGAGTCGCAATAGGCCGTGGCAAGCCCGATGATCGTATTGGCCGCACCCGGCCCGACCGAGGTCGAGCACGCCATCGGCTTGCCCGAGGCGCGGAAGTAGCCATCCGCCATGTGAACCGCGCTTTGTTCGTGCATCACCTGAATGAAGGGGATTTCCGATCCTTCCTGCAGAAAGGCGTCGAATAGCGCCCAGATACCGTGGCCCGGAACGCCTGCCACGTATTCCACGCCATATTCCTTCAGCGCCTTTGCCACCACTTGGCCACCGGTAAGTTTCATCGCATTCCCCGTCTGGTTGGCTGCACCGATTTCGATCAGGTGCAAATCTGATTTCGATTTCCCTGATGCTGCGGGCTTGACGATTTTGTCGCAATTTCGCATCGCTATGAATCATGACGCATACTGACGCACCGAGTGCGAAGGCTTTGGACGATGACTGGAATTCCCGGCACTGACGACAAGATGAAGAATTTCGCCGCCAACCTGCGGCTGCTCTGCGATCGGCAGGGGTCAATCTCGCTGATTTGCCGCAAGCTCGGCATCAATCGTCAGCAGTTCAACAAGTATCTGTCCGGGCGGCACATGCCCTCGTCCGGGAATATCCGCATCGTCGCGAATTATTTCGGTTTGGGGCCAGAGGTACTTTTTGCCGAGCACGAGCATTTCCGCGCGCTGGTCGACGGCAATTTCTTTGACGTGCTGGACCATCTGCGCCGCGCGCCCCAGGTGGTGCGATTCCTCGACACAGTCGCCGTCTCGACCAAGATCGACATGGGGGAATATGTCGGCTGCTACGACCGCTACCAGTATTCCTCAATCTACGCGCGCAAGATCCTGCGCTCTGCCTTCTGCATCTTCCAGAACGGCGATTTCCTGAATCACTACTATATCGAGCGCTTCCCGAGTTACGACAATCCGGCCCGGACCGAATACATTTTCAAGTATCACGGCTTCACCTTCCCGGTGGAGGACAGGGTGTTTACCATCGACTTCGAGACCGTGCAGCGCAACGAATTCACCTTCGGCATTTTCTCAAACGTGCAGCGTAGCTCCAAGCGCTTCATGTTCGGCATTGTCAGCGGGGTGGCGGCAACCATGTTCCGCCAGCCTTTCTCAACACGGGCAGTGCTGCACTATCGCAAGGCCGGTTTGCTTAGTCGGGCTGAATTGCAGTCGACGACCACGCTTGACATGAACGATCCCTCGATCCCGCGCGAGGCGCGCGAATATCTGGGAGAAAGCCCCGACATGATCAAACCGGCCTGACGCGCTGGGCGGTTTTTTCCGCGTCAGTCTGCGTCAGTTTTAGGCCTGTCGCGCAATGGTTTGCGCCATAGTTCCGTGCTGTCTTGGGTGCAACAGAACCCGAAAGGCCGATCATATGCACAACCAGACTAGAGACCTTGCCTTTGCCGATGACTTCATTCTGGCAAAGCTTGTTGAAAACGCCCGCGATTTCGCAGTCGAGGACGCCGTCGTCGTCAACCTGAGCCCCGAGCCGATGGTAACGGGCAACGACCATCCGGCGATCGTTCCTGCATGGAAATCGACCTGGCTCAAGGGCGGGACGATCAAGTCGGCGGATCGCGCGGTGATCATCAAGGTGCGCCAGCCCACCAATCTTGGCGGCTGCATGTTCCGCGGCTGGGACTGGCTCGGCAACCGGATCAAGAGCTTTCCCCGCGACACGCCGCTTTTCATCTCGGCCCAGGACAGCATCGGCAGGGTGACGACCGACGCCCGGGTCTTCACCAACGAACGCAAGTCGCCCGAGGCACCGCAGGAATTTGAGCTGAAGCTGAACCTGTGGTGGTCGCCGGGCGATACCGACTGCTTCATCCATAACGAGCACCCTTTCCTTGAGGTGCATACCCAGATCCACGGCCTTGGCCGGATGCAGAAGTTCCGCGAGCGCGACGCCGAAACCCTCTATGAGGACGTGGTGATGCCGATCGGCTATTCGCATGACCCGTTCTGCCGCGTGACCGGTCCGAACCAATGGACCTATCCTTGGCACCGCTACTATGCCGACACCGATTCGGTGTGGCTCGCGGTCGAACTGCACCCGCAGCGCTGACAGGTCATCGCGATGATCTCTGGCGGATCATGGACCCGAACCGAGACGGACGAGCTGGGCAGCCGCAAGCTGCCTGGCGATGCGCTTTACGGTATCAACACGCTACGCGCCGCCGAGAACTTCCCGGTCTCGGGCATGCAGATAGAGGCACTTCAACCGCTAATCCATGCCATGGCTCTGACGAAGAAGGCCGCGGCGATGGCCAACCATCGTCTGGGAAAGCTCTCGGCGCGCAAGGCCGAGGTGATCGGCCGGGTCTGTGATGAGCTGATGGCGGGCCAGCATGCTACTCAGTTCATCGTCGATGTCTTTCAGGGCGGCGGCGGCACGTCGAGCCATATGAACATGAACGAGGTCATCGCCAATCGCGGGCTGGAACTGATGGGCCACGTCTGCGGGCAATACGAGCATCTGCACCCGGTCCGCGATGTAAACCGGTCGCAATCGACGACGGATGTGCATGCCACCGCGCTGCGCATCGCCTTGATGCAGGCCGCGCCGCATCTGGAAGCGGCCGTCCGGGATCTGGCCGACGCCTTTGCCGCAAAGGGGCAAGAGTTTGCGGGCATCCTGAAGCTTGCCCGCACCCATCTGCAGGACGCCGTGCCGATGACGCTGGGCGAGGAGTTCGCTGCATTCGCCAGCTCGCTGCGGCAGGAGAGCGCGCGAATCTGGCCTGCCTCTCAGGCGTTGGCCGGTCTAAACCTTGGCGGGACGATGGTTGGTAGCGGCCTGACCGCACAACCCGAATTCGCCGATGCCGTGATCGCCGAGTTGCAGCGCCTGACAGATTTGCCGCTGCGCCGGGCCGAGGACCTGGTCTCGGCTGCCTGGAGCACGGCGGATTTGGTGCAATTCTCGGGCATGTTGCGCGGTGTCGCGCTGACCATGTCCAAGATCGCCAGCGATCTGCGCCTGCTGTCCTGCGGTCCGCGCGGGGGCTTGGGTGAAATATTGCTGCCCGCGGTGCAGCATGGCTCGCCGGTGGTTGAGGGCAAGATGAACCCGGTCATCCCCGAAATGATCAATCAGGTCGCGATCCATGTCGCGGGGGCGGATGTCTCGGTCGGCATGGCGGCTCACTCCGGGCAGTTGCAACGCAATCCCTTTGAGCCGCTGATAGCGCATTGCCTGCTGACCGGTATCGGCATGATCACCAATGCCGCCCGCATCCTTGCCCGGCGCTGCGTTGACGGCATCCGCCCCGACCCCAGCGCATGCGCTGCGCATCTCTCTGACCCCCATACGCTGATCGCAGGGCTGACGACCATGGTCGGCCCCGAGATTGCGGCTGCCATTGCCTCATCCGTCGCCGCAGGAATGGCGCTGGACGAGGCGATGCGCCACCACGGGCTTGGCCCGCTCACCTCAGTTACGGATAACCCATGACGAACCCCAAGTCGGACGCCTATGCCGTCCTGTTGCCCGCGATCGACGATCTTGTCCTGACCGACCCTCTGGCAGGGTTCCTGGATGAGGGTGGGCGGGCCTTCCTGATCGGCGAGACCCGCGACGAATATGTCGGCCGCGCGATGTCCAAGGCGCGCCGTGCAACCGAGACTGCCGATGACATTCGCAACCTGACGCAGCAGATTCACGGCCGTGCCGGACCCGCGCTGGTCGCATTGGATCAGGAGCCTGCGGGCATTTGCCGGCTGCACGGGCTGGTCGCGGCCCTGCCGGATGACCTGAGCGCGGCCTCCTCGGGCGAGATCGAGCGGATATCCTTCGACATTGCCACCGCCGCGCGCGGGATGGGAGTGACGATGTTCCTGTCCCCTGTGCTGGACGTGGTGACCGGCCGCAATCCTTGGCTTTCGGGCCGCACGTTGGGCACCGATCCGGACGAGGTCGCGCGCGTCGCTGCGGCCTTTATCCGGGGGGTCGAGTCGGCGGGCATCATTTCCTGCGCCAAGCATTTCCCCGGCCATCACGACATCGACGGCGATCCGGCAATCGAGGTGGCGACGGTCAGCGGCGGGGCAGGGGATCTGGTACCGGGGATGATCCCGATGCGCGCGGCAATCAATGCGGAGGCGCGCGCGATAATGACCGGCCCGGCTCTGGTGCCGGGAATGGACCCGGTCATGCCGTCCTCCCTTTCCGCTCCGACCATTGGCCGGCTTCGTGAGATGGGCTTTACCGGGCTGGTGGTCAGTGACGATCTGGACGCCATCGGCACCTTGCGGGGCGAACGTAACGTGGCGGGCGCGGCTATCGCGGCGCTTGCGGCAGGATCGGACCTGCTGCTCCTCTCGGCCGCGAACGACCTCGAAGAAATCCGAACACGCATCCTTGCGGCAGTATCCGACGGAACGCTTCCCGAGGCGCGGCTGGCCGATGCCGCCGCCCGCGTCCGCGCCCTTGCCGACAGCACGGAGGTCTGAGGGATGCGGATTGAGCATGTCGCACTTTGGTCCCGCGATCTGTCGGGTGCAGTCGAGTTCTGGTGCCGAAATTTCGGCGCCACGGCCTCTGCCGAATATGCCAGCCGCAACCGGCCGGGATTCCGCTCGGTCTTCCTGAGCCTGCCGGAGGGGCCGCGGATCGAACTGATGACTGGTCCTTGGATCGCGGCAGCCCCGCCCGAGGCCGAGGGCTGGGCGCATGTCGCCCTTGCCCTTGGCAGCGAGCAGGCGGTTCGCGACAAGGCGGGGGCCTTTGCCGCGATGGGGCTTTTGCTGTCCGGCCCACGCTGGACCGGGGACGGCTATTTCGAGGCGACAGTCGCCGCCCCCGACGGCACTCTGATCGAGATCACTGTCTGATTTTGACGCGGGCCCGGTCGGGCCCGCATCCCGTCACAGGTTGTCGCGGAACCACCCGACAGTTTGTGGCGCAAGCTCAGCCCGGACCAACGCATCCGACGTCCCGGCTCCAAAGTCGTGGTCGGATTCCAGCAGGACAAGGTCCTCGGCCCCGGCGTGGTAGCGTAGCAATTGTTGGGCGGCGTAGGGTTGTGGGGCCACGATCGTCTCGTTCCGGCCGGCGATGACCCTGAGCGGTCCGGGATAGGACGCAAGCGCAGCCGCCGCGGAAGTCTCGGGCAATTCGTGGAAAAAGGCCCCGTTCAGCGTAGTCTGGCCGCCCCATGACAGATCGGCGGTCACCGCATGGTCGCTGGCGGCGGCAAGGCCCTCTGCCACTTTGTCTGCGCCCATGATTGTCGCATAGGTCGCCATCGGATTGGCGACGGGCGCCCAGAGCACCGCTGCACGTGTTTCGGGGCGGGCGGCGGCTAGATGCGCGCCGACCAGCCCGCCCTGACTGTATCCCAGGATGCCAATGCGATGTCCATCGACGCCCGGCAATGCCTGAAGGTAGTCGAAGGCATCCACTGCATCGGCGATCTGGCCCGAGAAGGTCGTGTTCGCCCACTTACCGGAGCTTTCGCCCGACCCGGCAAAGTCGATCCTGAGCGAGGCGATCCCGGCCTTGGCAAGTTCCTCTGCCATCAGGGTGAAAAGGCCGGTCTGAGTTCCGGCGACGGTGAATTCGTTCTTGGAGCCGGTAAAGCCGTGCAGCATCAAAACGACCGGGGGATTTTCCGCACCTTCGGGAAGGGTCAGGATACCCGCGATCCGCTTGTCGGCACGTTCCACGGTCACGGTTTTCTCACCCGCCACGGCCATCGTGGCCGACAGTGCCGCAAGGCCAAGGGCCGCAAGTCTCAGGGTCATATGCTCTCTCCTTGTTGGGTGTCAGGCGCGGCGCATCATGTCGGCGAGCTTCTCGCCGATCATGATGCAGACCGCATTGGGATTGCCCGAGATCAGCGTGGGCATGATCGAGGCGTCGGCGACGCGCAGCCCGTCGATCCCGTGGACGCGTAGTTCCGGATCGACCACGGCCATCTCGTCGCGGCCCGCGCGGCACGTGCCTGCCGGATGCAGGGCAGCATGGGCAGCGGTCTGGCAGAACCGGCGCACCTGATCGCGGGAGATTGGTCCCGCCTCGGGCAGTTGGCGGCGCGCGACATAGCGGCTGATAGCCGATTGCTCCATCACCTCCAGCGCGAAAAGCGTGCCGTCGGTGATCGTCTCAAGGTCATGGGGATCGCCGAAATAGTTCGGGATCACCCGTGGATGCGCGGCGGGGTCGGCGCTATTCAGCCGCACTTCCCCGCGCGAGCGTGGTCGGATCTGGCCAAGGTTGACGGTGCAGCCATTGCCACCCGGCACCGCCTCGACCCCTTCCTCGATCCCGGCACCCACGACCATGAAATATTGCATGTCGGGATGCTTCTCGGCGCGATCAGCCCACCAGAAGGCACCGCCCTCGATCAGGTTCGACGCCGCCGGACCATCCCGGAACATCAGATAGTTGAGGCCCGCAAGCGCCTTCCAGTGAGGCTTCTTGTACTTGTCGTAGCTGTGGGGACCGTTCAGCTGATAGATCAGCGAGATCTCAATATGGTCCTGAAGGTTCTGGCCGACGCCGGACAGGTCATGCACGACCTCGATCCCGTGGCGCGTAAGCTCGCCTGCGGGGCCGATCCCCGACAGCATCAGAAGCTTTGGCGTATTGATCGCGCCGGCCGACAGGATCACCTCGCGCCGGGCGCGGATGGTCCGGACCTTGCCAGCCATGACATATTCGACGCCCACCGCGCGACCTTTCTCGGTCAGGACGCGCAGCACCTTTGCCCCGGTCGTGATCGTCAGGTTTCGCCGCTTCTTCGCGGGCTTCAGATAGGCGACCGCCGCGCTGCTGCGCCGCCCGTCCCGCGCCGTGATCTGGTAAAGCCCGCAGCCCGCCTGATCGCCAGAGTTGAAATCCGGGTTCAGCGGCAACCCCTTTTGCTGGCATGCCTGCAGCCAAGCGCGGGTTAGCGGGTGGATGTGTTCGATATCCGAGACGCCAAGCGGCCCGTCCATGCCATGCGCCTCGTTGCAGAAACGGTTGTTCGCCTCGGCCTTGCGGAAATAGGGCAGGACATCGCCATAGTTCCAGCCGGTTGCTCCAAGGCTTTCCCACATGGCGTAATCATCGGGATTGCCGCGTATGTAGATCATCGCATTGACCGAGGAGCCGCCGCCCAGCACGCTGGCCTGCACCATCGTCGGCTGTTCCTCCCGGTTCTGGGCATCCGTCGGCTCCCACGGCATGCGTTTCAGCAGGGGGCCTTGCGCGGTCTTGTAATAGGCGCCGGGGATATGGATCCACGGACTGCGATCGCGCGGCCCTTCCTCAAGCAGGACGACTTCGCTGCCCTGATCCTCGCTAAGGCGCGAGGCCATGACGCAACCGGTCGATCCGCCGCCCACGATGATGTAATCCGCCTCTGTCATCCCGCGCATCCTTTCGCTCTGGTTCCAGAGTTAAGCGGATGCGGGGGGCATGCCGCAATTTCGCAAGCCCCATTGTCCTGACGCAGCCAGATGCGTGAATTGCGTCAGAGTGCGTCAGTATTCGGGGTGCTGCGAAATTGCCGGCAGCGCGCGTGGGCGCGAGATTTGGCCGACACATTGCAACCGGAGGCCGGCATGACCGCATCAGACCAACAGATTATCCTGCATTCCCTGATCGCGCGGGATGCGACCATGACCATGGACCTGAAGCTTGCGCGCGATCTGGGCTATGACGGGATCGAGCTTTCGGCGGCCAAGATGCGCGCTTTCCTTGCCGGAGGCTGGTCCGAAGCCGAGCTTGCAGAGCGCCTGCGCCCGTTCAACATCCCGGGCATCGGCTTCCTATTGGACATTGAACGGAACGGGGCGGATCATGCGGCATTGATGCAGGATGCCGCGGCCCTTTTCCATCTGGCCAAACTCACCGGGGCTAAGGGCGTACAGGCGATCACCGGGCCGGTGTCGCTGGCGGCGGTCCGAGCACATGCGGATGGGCAACCGGTCGATGGGTATCGCGGCACTCTTGGGCTGACGCGAGACGAGCAGATTCGCATCACCACAGCCAACCTTGTCCGCCTGTCCGACATGGCGGCCGAGAAAGGGTTGATCCTTTACTTCGAGGCGCTCGCATGGTGTCCGCTGAACAGGATCGTGGACCAACTGGAGTTGCTCGACCGCGCTGGGCGGCCGAACCTGAAAATGGTGGTCGATTTCTGGCATTGCTATGCCTCGGGCGACACGCCGGAAGATGTCGCGCGGATCGACAGGGACCTGATCTACGGTATTCATCTCTGCGACTCTCATCCCCATCCCGGCGGCCTTCCGGACGAGGGCGTGTTGCGCGACGTGCCGACCGGCAAGGGGGCGCTGAATCTACGCGAATGGGTGGATGCGGTCAAATCAACCGGCTATGTCGGGTGGTGGAGTGGCGAGCTTTTCTGCCGCAGACAGCATCAGGACGACAGTTTCCGGGTCGCTGCAGAGATGAAGACATTGTTCGAAGATCTGGTCCTGTGAGGCACTGAATTTGACTGGCTATCCGACGGCGCGCCTGACCCTTGGCGCATGCTTCCTTGCCGGGGGCTTCGGCATCGGCACATGGGGGGCGAACCTTCCCGCACTGGGTCGCCGCGCGGCGCTGGACGAAAGCGGCATCGGAATGGTGCTCCTATGCTTTGCGGCGGGCGCTATCCTTGCGATGAACCGCACGCCGCAGATGATCTCGCGCATCGGGGCCGAGCGGCTCGCCGTGCTTGCGGTCGGCCTCTTCGGATTGGGGGTCGCCTTGGTCGCTGCCGCGGCTCAGTTCGGAGTGGCGATGCTGATCGCGGGCTTCTGCGGTGCGGCCTTCGGCGCGCTCGACGTCTCGATGAATAGCCATGCCGCCGATCTCGAGGCGCGGGCTAAGCGGCCGATCATGTCGGCCTTGCATGCAATGTTCAGCGGCGGCACGCTGGCTGGGGCCATGGTCTATGCAGCGCTGGCAAGGGCAGGGATCGGAGGCGCTGCGATCCTGCTTGCCGCAGGATGCACCATCGTCGTGATCGCCCTGGTGGCGTTCCAGCGCATGTCGCCCACAAGTGAGCGTAAGGCAGCCCATGATCACGGGACAGCGGCCGCGCGACCAGGCCCGCGGGCGCTGCGGCTTGGGCTTTTGGCCTTCGTGATCTTTCTTGCCGAGGGTGCGATCATGGACTGGTCGGCCATCTATCTGGTTCGGGTGCTCGGGACGACGGAAAGCACGGGAGCAGCGGGATACGGGGTCTTTGCGGCGGCCATGCTGATTGGGAGGCTGGTCGGTGACCGCGCCAATCAGGTGCTGGGGCCGATGCGGCTATTCGCGCTGGGAACTGCGCTTGTGACGGTCTCTCTCGCGGGCCTACTACTGTCAGGCAGCATCGTTGCGGCCTTCATGGCGCTGGCGTTGTGCGGGCTTGGCATGTCGAACATCATCCCGCTGATCTTCTCGTCCGCGGGCAGACTAGGCGCGACGGATGGCGGGCGATCGCTCTCTCGCGTTCTTACAATGGGCTATGCAGGCATTTTGCTTGGTCCCGCGCTGATCGGCTTTGTTGCCGAGGCGTCGTCATTGCAGATCAGCCTGACGATGGTCCTGTTAGGAGTCGCCGCAATGATGTTTTACGGCAAAGCGGCACTCAGTTGATTTCTTGATCGTTGGCAAGGCTCTTCCCCTCTTCCGAACGGGACTTGTTGTTGTTCGGCGATTGTCTCTCACCGAACGATCGGCCGCATGCTGCCTAGGGAAAATGCTTCAAAAATCCCGGGGCCCCGACCACTCGAATTTCCGACGTGGGCTGCGGACGAAAGAGGCCTTCTCACCGCGGGTGCAGGTCATGGAACTGGTTCGCGAGAGCCGGGAAATTGTACAGATCCTCGGAGTCTGACCGTTCCGGATCATCCTAGAGCTTATGTTGCCCTCTTCCGGCGACGCATCGAGGAGAATACCAGCGCCCCCGCAGCGATGCCTGCCATCGCCCACTTGACGGGCAGCGCGTCGGCAGTCTCGCTCCGGATAGGCAGAACCGTCACGGTGCCTGGCCGCGTTTCCACGCCCGTGTTGCCTGCTGCTTTCGCCTCGGCAATCTCCTGCGGTGAGACAACCCATTCAGCACCGCGCGACTTGTCGTAAGCCATGAATCCGAAGCCGACAGCCAGAGCGGCGACGAGCGGGAGCAGGATCCGTTTCATTGAAATGCCTTTGTTTCGTAATGGAGTGCCTGTGTAGTGCGGTGCCCCGGTCTGAGCAAGCACAGGCGCTTTGTTCGCGGGTGGCAAGCCCGCATACGGCTGTCGAGCAAAACACGCCCACTTTTGTCGTGAAATCTGAGGCTGTCCGTGCTATCGTGACTTCTCCCGCAGCTTGTGCTGCCAACCTAGGAGGACGTCAGATGACCAGCGACATGAAACGCATTCTGCGCCGTGCACTGATCGAGGAACGTCAGAAACTCAAGGGTGCCGTAAGCGTATTGCAAGACAGCGATGACGTGAAGAAAACCGATTGATAGAACGCTTTTGCGTCTGGGACGGCGGGGCACGAACCCCGCCGTTTTGCGTCGAGTCGTGGCATTAGGAAGCCCCGCCGAAGCGGGGCCAATATGTGCCGTAAAGGGATTTAGAGTGACAAAACGGGGTGGGGCTGCGCACCCATACCGGGAAGCTCTGGACCCGCGACAATCTGCGCAAGTTCTTGAAGGCCCGCTGATGTCCTTTGGCAAGGCCAGCGACCTGCTGCACCTCGCGATCATGGCTGCGGCACGCTACGACGGCGTCGGCCTCGACGAAATCGCGGATGAGTTCGGCGTCTCGCATCGCACCGCCCAGCGGATGACCGATGCGCTCGAAACCCTGTTTCAGTGCGAGATAAGGGACGATGACCAGCGCCGGCGGCGCTGGAAGATCCGCGAAGCGCGCCTGCTGCATCTTCCCCGGCACGCAGATTCGGCGCTGGAAGGGCTGGAGTTGGCGATCCGGGCGGCGAAGGACGATCAGCGGTTGCGCCATGCGGCGGCGCTTGCAGAATTGCGCGAGACCCTGATCCTGCAGATGAAACCGCTCGAAGCCCGCCGCGCCGAGGCCGAAGCCGAGGCCATGCTTCAGGCACTCGGCCACGTCGCCCGACAGGGGCCGCGCATCGTCATGGATCCCGACTTGCTCGATAGCGTCAGTGCCGCGATTCGCGGTCCTTATCGGTTGCGGGTGATCTATCGCGAGGACAGAGCCCCTCGCATCACCGAGCCGCATGGCATCCTGCTCGGCGGTCGGGCCTATCTGGTGGCGCGGCAGCCCGCCAAGGGCGACCAGCTGATCAAGTTCCGCTTCGACCGGATCCGCAGCGCCGAAATCAACGGTGCGATCTACAGGCCCTAGTTCCCGCTTATGGGGCAGCGCTCAGGTCGAAAACATCCTCCAGCAGGGACTTGACGGCTTTCTGCGCGGCCGTCGAAGCGGCGTCGTTGTATTGCGTCGTGGGGCCATACTCCACACAGGCATCCTGGAAGGAGAACGGCCGACCGGTGCCGACGTTGACGAGTTGGCCGTTCTGCTCCCGGCGCATGCAATGCCGCGTCGTCACGCCGTCAGGATAGGTGTTGAGGGCCGGGCTGCTCACATTGTCGAAGTTGTGCCGGGCGTCGGGATACACCGTTATCGTGGCATCCGCTGCGACAGCCTGGAGCCGTTCGATATAGTCTTGGCAGGGTGCGATCGGCGCCCAGTCGTCCTTCGCCCCATGGAACACACGGATCGGCCCCTCGACAACATCTAGTTCGCCCTGGAGCTCGAAGTTGCAGAGTGGATAGAAGGCCACGCGCGCCACGATTGTCGCGCCCTTGGCGCCGAACGCCTCCTCGAAGCGGGTCATCGCCGAATACAGGGAGGCCATGCCGCCGGCCGAGGAGCCCAGGATAGCGATGCGCGCGCTGTCGATCCTCGGATCCCTGGCGAGGGCGTCAGCGGCGCGATAGACATCGTAGAGCTGCGTGAAGCGCCCGACTGCAGCTGGGTTGGTCGACACCTCTTCGAGCCCCCGAGCCGTGTAGCTGTCGAGGCGAAGGGTCGTGATCCCTAGGCCATTCAAGTAGTAGCGCCAAGCGCCGATGGCCCCAATCGTCGGCCCCCCTGAGCCATGCATCCGGTCCCGAAAGCTGGCCGGTGATCGTCACAGGGACACCGGCATTATCCTCCCCCCGAAGGAAGTCCTCGTCGGAGAGGGTGCGGGTCGGCACGTTGAACGTCTCGTCCAGGGCGAGAGCCGGCGAGGCGCTCAGCAAGCCCAAACCGAGGGCAAGAGCTTCTCTCAATCCTGTCATCGTCGCGCCGGACCTGTTGAGGCTGATGCAGTTTGTTGGGCAGTCGGCCTTGGCGGCCTCGGGTGCGATCATACAGGAGGACGGCGCATTTGTCCGCCGGCGTCGACTGGCCGTCAGACAGGACCTAGATGAGAACGCGCCAGCAGAGGTTTCGCAGACCGGAGCGGCGGCCATTGAGCCGATCAAGGTTCTGATCTGCGATTAAACCGTCAGGACGTTTCTTTTGTCGTTGGGCTGAACATTTGGCGGGTGGCTGGCCAAGCACTCCACCCACCTGTTAGAAAGACCCATTCAGAACAGGCAGTTCTGAATTTATCGCGAATCAGTAAGGAGGAGAACGCCACCCCGGGATATCAGAGATTTTGCGCCTTGGCGGCATTGGCACAAATATGTCGCATCGCCCTGCCTGTCCCTTGCTGCCATCTGGTAGCTGGCCGGGATTCGTATGGCGCGATGTTCGCGAGAGAATCCCTGATAAGCATACTTCCGGTAATTTCTGACCAATCAACCTGCGGTGGCAGCCGCAGCATCATGCCCGCATATCAATCATCATACACACCACAGCCTGACCGCTGATGGCATCGACATTGCGTGGCATCGGGATGTCGCAGTCCAAATATTGTCTTATCGAAACACTCCGAATTAGGCGTGCAAACCTATACGAGCGTCCTAGGGAGCTAACCCTAGAATCGATCAACGACAAGCAATTTTTGTGACCTTGGGCATCATTTTCGGCCCGAGACAGGGAAGTATTTTCGCGAATGGCCGCGATCTCGGCCACTCGATCTCAATCATCTAACAGGAACAGGCATGAAATCCAAAATCATGCAGCCGTCGCATGGCGCGGGGAACCGCTACAACGGCCGAAAATGCGACTTTGAAATTGCTCTCGACGACCTTGTATCGTCCCCGAGCCGCATCGTCTCAGGAAAGCTCCGCTTCAAACGTCCGCCGCACGAAGCAGCACTCACCACTCGTTTCGCCGAGGTGGCGTAGGATGAACCAAAACGACAAATACTGTAATTTCAAAGCACGCGATTGGGTGGCCGAGCTGCGAGAGCTGAAAGCGGGACCAAAAGCGCTGTTGAATTTTATTGCATGTCACAGCTGTAAGTATGGCTTCAGCTGGTATAGCCATGGTCAAATTGCCGCCGAACTCAATTGCGACCCGAAGACGGTTCGCAACCATCTTGAGATTCTCGAACTGCGCGGATTTGTCCGTGTCATCAAATACAGCATCGCCGGCAAACGTAGCAGCAATATCTACCATCTGATCGGCTGGACGGACCGCAAGGAGCTGCCTTCCGGTGGCCTCGTCGTTCGCGGCCGCCTCATCAAGGAGCCCCGCAACACCCTTTCGACGGCAATGCTGATGCGGAAAAATTTTCCGTTGGATAGGGGAGAATTTCCCGAGCAGAAGTATATTAAAGAATTAAATAATTCCTTCGCTGACAAAGAGGCTCTTCAGCGCTGCTTCGAGGCGCTTGGCAAGTTGGCGACCTCCCAGAATCGAAAGTACCTGAAGGCCGATGCTGCGTCGCTGATGCAGATGCTCAATGAAGGTGTCGATCTTGATCGCCAGTTGATCCCGATGCTGCAGGCAGTGGCAGGCTCGGCGAAGAGCACCCCGGAAATTCGGACTTGGCGCTACTTCGCTGTGTCGAAGGACAAACCTCTGATTGGTGAGACGAACCGAGGATCCGATCAAGCCCAGCCCGATCAGCGAGTCGAACTGCGCAAGCAGGATCAGGGGGCGGTGATGACGGAGATCTTACGCGGCCTTGCCAAGACCGGGCGCATGAAACTCGATCCGAGGTTCTTCTGATGATGCCGACCTATGACATGTTGCGCTGCGGCGCATTCCATACCTCGTGGTTCACGCCACGTGGCGATTCAGAAATGGATGCGAGCCACATTGACGAGCCGACGGCCACGAAGGCTTCGACCAAAGCGCCGGTCGTGACTGAGCCTGAGCAGCTCGAATTCGATTTGTCGTTCGGTGGGTTGACCCACAAAACTCGTATCAATGGGCTGGCCAAGATCACCGTAGCCATTGTATGGTTCCTTCACGTCCTCGCTCGGATTGTTACCACGATCTTCGGCGACCCGGACGCGCCCTTTGGGTCCTTCCACCGCACTTTCGTATGCGGTGGGCATAGTCTCGCTAAAACTCCAGTTACATGCGCACTTTCCGGGCTCGCACCCCGGGTGCGCACCCCCGTTTTCGCCGGTGGTGTTCAGGATACTGAACACGTGCCGTTAGGCTTGCTTGCTGCGGGGCAGGGAGGAGGCGGCCATCACGGCCGCCTCTATCCGCTTCATTTTAAAATCTCTCGTGACCCGACCCTGATGATTTGCGCGGCGGTAGCATGACCCGTGGCGCAAACGCCTATCCCGTCGTCCGGATGTCGCCGAAGGAACGCCGCCTCGAGCTCTGCCGCCTGCTCGGCGCAGGGCTGATCCGTCTGCGTGCCCGCCAGCGCGGCGATACGGAGTCAGTTCGCGAGGCATGCGACTTTCCGACTACACATCCGGTTCGAACAGAGCGGTAGTGGCTGGGGTAAAGGGAGATATTTCAATGATTTCCAATGATCATGTCCTTGCGCGCCTGACCGCGCTGAAGACCGCGCCGATGGCCGAACTGAAGGCCCAGTGGCTGGAGCTGTTCGACAGCGCCCCGCCGCCCTTCAGTCGTCGTCATCTCGAGGCCCGGCTGGCCTATCGTCTCCAGGAACTGTGCTATGGCGGCCTGGCGCCCGCGACGCTGCGCCGGCTCGAGGTCCTTGGCGAGGCCTTCGAGCGCGGCGGGAACAACAAGGCCAATGCCCGTGCCGGATTGAAGCCGATCAACGGCACGCGCCTGATCCGCGAATGGCAGGGCGTCGAGCATGTCGTGACCGTGACGCAAGAGGGCTATGAATGGCAGGGTCGCCCGTATCGATCGCTCTCGGCCATCGCTCGCGCGATCACCGGCAGCCGCTGGAACGGCTGGGTCTTCTTCGGGCTGAAAAACCATCGCGCGAGGTTGGCATGAGCAAGCCCGCCTTGCGCAAACTGCGCTGCGCCGTCTACACCCGCAAGTCGTCCGAGGAGCGGCTGGAGCAGGAGTTCAACTCGCTTGATGCCCAGCGTGAGGCCTGCGAGGCCTATATCGCCAGCCAGCGCTCCGAGGGTTGGGTGGCGCTACGGGAGCGCTACGATGACGGCGGCATCTCGGGCGGCACGCTCGAGCGCCCGGCGCTGACCCGGCTGCTGGCCGATGTCGAGGACGGGCTGATCGATGTGATCGTGGTCTACAAGATCGACCGGCTGTCGCGCTCGTTGATGGACTTTTCGAAACTGGTCGAGGCCTTCGACCGCAACCATGTCACCTTCATCTCGGTGACGCAGAGCTTCAACACGACGACCTCGATGGGGCGGCTGACGTTGAACATTTTGCTGAGTTTCGCCCAATTCGAGCGTGAGGTCACCGCCGAACGGATCCGCGACAAGGTCAAGGCCTCGCGTATGAAGGGGATCTGGATGGGCGGCGTGCCGCCCTATGGCTACACCGTCAAGGACCGCAAGCTGGTCGTGATCGAAGACAAGGCCACCGAGGTGCGCTGGCTGTTCGACCGCTTTGCCGAGTTGGGTTCGGCGACCGAATTGGCACGCGAGGTCACGAAGCGTGGCCTCCGGACCTCGCGCGGCAATCCCTTCGACAAGAAATACATCTATCGGATCCTGAGCAACCGGGCCTATCTCGGCGAGGCCCTACACAAGGGCGACAGCTACCCGGGCGAACATGCCGCCATCATCACCCACGAGGCGTGGGACCGGGTCCACGCCATCCTGCAGGTAAGCCCGCGCCAGCGCGCGGCGCGGACCCGCGCCCAGACCCCGGCTTTGTTGAAAGGTCTAATCTTCGGCCCGGACGGTGCGGCCTTCTCGCCCAGCCATACCCGCAAGGGGGCACGGCTCTATCGCTACTACACCAGCCAAACGGTCCTGAAGCACGGGGCAGGGGCCTGCCCGGTCGGCCGGGTCCCGGCGGGTGAGATCGAAGCGGTGGTCATCGCGCGGCTGCGCGCGGTGTTTAGGCAGCCCGAGATCGTGGCAGGGACCATTAGGGCCCTTCGCGATCAGGATGCGGGGGTCACAGAGGCCGAGGTCGTCGCGGCGCTGCAGCGCATCGATCCGGTTTGGGACGCGCTGTTCCCGGCCGAGCAGGCCCGGATCATCGCTCTGCTCGTCGAGCGGGTCGATATCGGCACCGAGGGCCTGAAGGTTCACCTCCGTGTCGATGGCCTGCCCGGTCTTGCCCGTGAGATGCAGGCCGGCGGGATGGAGCAGGCAGCATGAGGCGCGACATGTCCGTTCCCGAGACCCTCGTGCTGCAGGTCCCGTTCCGGCTGGTCAAGCGCGGCGGGCGCAAGGAAATGCATCTGCCGCCCGACGCGCATCTGCGCCGCGATGCGGACGATGCGCTGGTCCGCGCCCTGGCCCGGGCCTTCCGCTGGAAACGGCTGCTGGACCGGGGCGCGTTCAGCACCGTCTCCGATCTTGCAGGTCACGAGAAGATCGCACTGTCTTACGTGGCCCGCATCCTGCGGCTCACCCTGCTCGCACCCGATATCGTGGAGGCGATCCTTGATGGACGCCACGGCCCAGAGGTCAGCCTTGCCAAGCTGCAGGAGGGCTTTCCGGATGAGTGGGGCGCTCAGCGGATATTGCTCGGATTTGCGACGGTGACGGTGCACTGAAGCTGCACCATCCGATTGGCTGGGGTCACGACCTGTTCCGGCCCCAGTGATCTTTCAAACCAATAATCTGACGAGGGACGAAGTGATGTCGGATGAGTTCAAAGCCCTGCGCGGCGCGGATCCGCAAGATCTGGTCACTGAAGCTGTGGCGAAAGCCACACGTGATCGGGCCGAGGCGGAGCGCGCCCGCCGCATTGCCGATGAGGCGCGAGAGGCCGCAGAGAAAGCCGAGAAGGCCGCGATCGCCGCCGAGGTCGAGGCCCGGGCTGCACGAGAGCGCGCGGGCAAGGCACCGCCGCCGCGCCCCGAGCGGCGTACCGACCAGATCTCGATCCGCACCCGGCCCAGCACGCGCGTTAAGATCGAAAGCCTCGCCAAGGCTGAGGGCATTTCCCTGGCCGAATTGGTCGAGCGGGCAATCAAGGCATACGCACCCTCCTTTGACGGTGAGGAAGACCAGTAGACGCGTATGTGTCGCCCTTGCTTATCCGCGCGGCGTGCCAGGGTACCCCAGACGCCGCGGCTTGAAAGAACCCTCCCGGCGCGACCAGGCTGCCGGGAGGGTTATGTTTTGTAAAACATGGAAATTGGGCGGGCCACGGCTTCTTCATAGCCCTCCCGCCTCTGCGGTCGTTCATCCCTTGGCGCTCAGTTGGAAAATCTCGCCGTCAGCGCAGCGGTAATGCAATCCCGCACCCGTTGGACCCTGCGCAGGGCTAGCGCCTGCTCATGCACCAGAAGCCAGAGATCAGGCGCCAGCGGCGACAGATCTGTCAGTCCCGGCACGAACCCTGCGGGACCGGCGATGAAATCGGGCAGCACGGCCCAGCCTGCGTTCCCCCTGACCGCCTCGACCTGCGCAGCAAATGAGGTCAGGCGCAATGAGGGTCTTACTCCCGGGCAGTGGCTCGCCAGCCAGCGGGCCATGGTCAGGAAGCCCAAATCCTCTGTCCAGCCGATCACCCGGTGCCCGAGCAACTCATCAGGACTTTGCGGCGTGCCGTGCTTCCGGACGTACTCGGGTGATGCGTAAAGGCCGAAGAGGATCGTGCCGACTTTGCGGATGCGATAATTGCCCTGGCTTGGCCGCACCAGGCGGATGACGATATCGGCCTCCTCCGCGGCAAGGCGCACAGGCTGAACAGCGCCGCGCAACTCGATCCGGATACCGGGACAGGTCGCCATAAAGCCGATCAGGGCAGGTAGCAGGATCTCTTGTCCCAGCAGCTCCGGGGCCTCGATGCGCACAGCGCCGGCCAAGTCATCGCCCGTCTCGCGGGCGTTGCGTTCGAAAACCTGCATCTGCACGCCGGCTCGCTCAGCCTCGGGTACAAGGCCCTGTCCCGCTTCGGTAAGATCATAACCATCCCGATGCGGTCGAAATAGCTGCACCTGAAGTGCCTGTTCCAACGCCTCGATCCGGCGCGATACTGTAGACGGACTGACGCCCAGCGTCAGGGCTGCAGCGGAAAGCGATTTCCCCTGTGCGAGCGCCAGAAAGAACTTCAGATCATTCCAATCCATGCTGCCTTGCATTTGCGCAAAGCCTATCTCCGAAAACAAGGGTCGACTGCGGTGCTGGATGGCGCAATCTGAGGAAAAGCAGAGGAAGACGCGCCATGATTCACACCAGCACCGCAATCCGATTTTCCAAATTTGGCGGGCCCGAGGTTTTATCCTATGTCGAAATGCCTCTCGCCGCGCCGGGCAAGGACGAGATCCAGATCCGTCAGATCGCCATCGGCTTCAATTACATCGATGTCTATCACCGCAAGGGCGTGTTCGGTCCGAAGCTGCCTCTGCCCGCCACGCCTGGGGTAGAGGGCGTGGGTGAGGTGACGGCCATCGGCGCCGAGGTCATGGGCTTTGCCATCGGTGACCGTGTTGCCTATGTCGGCGGCCCTCCGGGCGGCTATGCGCGCCATCGCAACCTGCCCGCCGCCCGGGCGCTTCATGTGCCGGGCGATCTGGATAGCACCATTATTGCGGCAAGCCTGTTCAAGGGGCTGACCGCAGAATACCTGACCCATCGCTGCGTCAGCTTGCAGCCCGGCGATACGGTCCTGTTGCATGCCGCGGCTGGTGGTGTCGGCACATATGCCAGCCAATTGCTGAAGGCACTTGGCGTCACCGTCATCGGAACAGTCAGCACCGAAGAAAAGGCGCAACGTGCCCGTGCCCGGGGCTGCGCCGATGTCATCCTTTATAGCCGCAATGATTTCCGGGATGAGGTCAAGCGACTGACCGGCGGCAAGGGTGTGAGGGTCGTCTATGACTCGGTCGGGGCTGATACCTTCGAACGTTCGCTCGACTGCCTGCAACCGCGCGGAACCCTCGTCAGCTTCGGGGAAAGTTCGGGGCCAATTGATCCTTTGCAGATCGGCACTCTTGGGGCGAAGGGATCGCTCTACCTCACGCGCCCGTCGATCGCGCATTACACCGCAGATCGCGGTGAGTTCGAAACGGCGGCGGAGCGGTTGTTCGGAGCGATCCGTGATGGTGTTCTGCTTGTCGACGAACCGCGGACGTATCCGCTTGCGGATGCCGCGCGGGCACATTCGGATGTGGAAAGCCGTAGGACAATGGGTGCGGTTGTGTTGTTACCCTAAGTAACCGATCATCCGCTTCGGGCTCAAAACATCGGCCCCGATCTTCCCGGTGATCTATCGATGATCGCATGAGCTGTTCGATGTGGGACGGCCCATTGCTGCAAACCGAACCCGCTCTATGCTGCGTGGCTGCATCGCCCTAGAGACCAGTCCGGCAGGGCGTAACGAATGCTGCGGCAGAGCAGGTTGGGGAAACCCATGGCGGACGGTTGCACCCGTATTCTGCTGCGACGCCGAGGTTGGTGAGCGCCGCTCAAAATGCACGGCGAGACCCCGAACGTAATTGGCCCGGCGCCCGACGCAGCGACCATTGATCCATGTCACGCGTCTGTGCTTTGGATCCATGGCAGCTCTATCGGTGTAACCCATGACAGCATCCGCCTCCGCCCAGATCCACACGGCCGCCAAGCGCCCCCACATTCCGGCAACCGTTTGGATGCTCGGCATCGTCAGCTTGCTGATGGACGTCTCCTCCGAGATGATCAACGCCCTTTTGCCGCTGTATCTTGCGGGCGGATTGGGGGCCTCCGCCCTCGCGATCGGCTTCATCGAGGGTCTTTCGGTCGCGATTGCGACAGCGACGAAGTTCCTGTCTGGGATCCTGTCTGACCTCAGCGGGCGGGCAAAGCCGCTTGCGGTGCTGGGCTATGGTCTGGGAGCGCTGTCGCGCCTGATCTTCCCTTGGGCGGTGAGCCTGGACCAGATCGTGCTGGCCAAGGCGATGGATCGGGTCGGAAAGGGCATCCGGGGTGCGCCCCGGGATGCCATCGTGGCCGCCGTAAGCCCGCCCGAGATCCGAGGGGCGAGTTTCGGTCTGCGCAAGTCGCTCGATACTGTCGGTGGGTTCGTCGGTCCATTGGTGGCGGTCGCCGCGATGATCCTTCTGGCCGGCGATATCCAGTCGGTGTTCTGGATTGCCGCGATCCCTGCCGGCCTCTGCATGATCGTGCTGGTCTTCTATGTGCGAGAACCTGCCGGTGACCGCTCGATGAAACGCCAAGGCTTTCGCCTTGCCGATGCGTTCAGACTCAATCGCGCGGTATGGGCCGTGATCGGGCTGGCCTCCATCATCATGCTCGCGCGTTTCAGCGAGGCATTTGTCTTGCTGAAGGCGCTGGAGGCGGGGTTCACCCCAGCATGGGTTCCGCTGTCTCTGGTCATCATGCACGTCGCCTATGGCCTGACGGCCTTTCCCGTGGGCAAGCTGTCGGATCGGGTCGGCACCTCTGGCCTACTGCTCTGGAGCCTCGGCTTCCTGATTGCGGCTCATTTCACGCTCGCCTTTGCCACGACGCCATGGATTTATGTCCTCGGCACGGTTTTCTGGGGACTCCACATGGGGTTCTCGCAAGGACTGCTTGGCGCGATGATCGCCGCGGCCGCGCCCGAGAATCTGAGGGGCAGTGCCTTCGGCACCTTCAACTTGGTGACCGGCGTGGTCGTGCTGGCGGGGAACACCCTTGCCGGATGGCTCTGGCACAGCGTGGGGTCCACGACGCCCTTTCTCACCGGTGCAGGCCTGTCGCTTGTTGCCATGCTATTCATCGCATCGGGCAAGTGCCGCGCCAAGCAAGGCTGATCGGCTGCAATGGGGTCGGAAATGATGGTGCGGCCCTCTCGGTGATGCGTCGCCGATCGTACGAGTCTATGATCTGGGACGGCCCATAGTATTCGCTCGATCCCCGCTTTCGCCTCTTCGCCGCACTCCCATTAACGGCCGTTCAGCCAATGTGCGGCAGAATCCCAATGGGACGGCAGCGGTGCGGACGAACCGGCCATAAAGTGATTTTCGGGTGAATGCCCGCCGGAGGTCATGGTTTGCATTGGCGCGCTGTTCGGAGGACCGATGCGGTCACGTGTCAGGCCTTTTTTCGGTTCTGGTACATGACTGCCGGGCGTTCGCATCGTCGCATTTTGTGATCTCATCTTGGTGAACGGCGCTTTTATCGAACCCCCAAAGGGACCACATCGATGGCAGCCCATATCAGATGCGGAGGCGTCGGATGTTTAGGAAGCTTTCTCTCGTCGTGTTGGTGTTCTCTGCTGCGGTGGGAACGGCATTAGCGGATAGCAAACCGTTGACCCCCGGCCATATCCAAGAGGCCGCGATTATGGGTCTTAACCCGCATGTCTTCAGTCGCATGGGCATCGCCCAGATCGAAGCTGAGCCAACCTGGCGCGACCGCCGTGAACGTATCCGCTTTATCCTCGAGAAGAAGGCCAAGGCCGGAGAAGATATCTCGCATCCCTATACCTCCAGCGGATGGTTCGGGGTGTATGGCGGCATGGGGCAAGGTCGTGTAGGTATCGGAATAGGTTTCTGAAAACCGGTTTCGGCACATTTCGCGGGAAGGCAGGTTCGGGTCCTGCAGCACCCTCCATGCGACAGAGCGAACCGTAGATGAAAAGCATCGCGTTTCGGATTTCTGTCGCCCGCGTATGAAAAAACCCCGAGGCATCGCCGCGGGGTCTGTTCATCGATCAGAATTGCTTCAGACGCTGCGGGCAACACGCTCGATATCGCCACGGGTCAGGCCGAGATCGCTCAGCTCGCGATCCGTCAGCTGGCTCAATTCGCGGCGGGTGATGCGGGCGTCGTTCCAAGCGGAAACCATCGCGGTCACGCGGGCAAAGACGAGATCCAAACCACCGGCAGCACGGCTATGGCTCATTTCGACAGCAGACATCTCGGCACCTTTTTCATCTTGCCCATCCATCGGGCATGTTGCGGATAAGGGGGATATAGGCCGGGCTTCATATGGGAAGTAGCCGTGATCCCGGCAGAGCAGCCATGCATTCTGCGCGGGTAGAATGGGCGGTTGACGGGCTTTCCGCGCAGGCCAATGCAGCGGAACCCTCCACCGAAGGCGCGCGACATCGACGCGGCCGCGTGATCCCTCGCCTTGTCGCGACACCTTCAGGAAAGAAAACATATCATCATGCGGACAAAGCGGTCATTTCCCAAGATGAATCGTTCTGTCCGGTGCGAGCGATCCAAGGAATGCTGCGTCGTGGCTGATAACCAGAACCGCACCGTCATAGCCCGCCAGCGCGGCCTCCAATGCCGCGATGCTGTCTAGATCGAGGTGATTGGTCGGCTCGTCCAGGATCAGCAGCATCGGCGGCGGAGAGGCTCCGAGGGCACAGGCCAGACCAGCGCGCAGACGCTCGCCCCCGCTCAATTCGCCCGCGCAACGCAAGGCATCCTCCGCACGGAAACCGAACCGGGCCAGTGCCGCATGGGCCACATACGTATCAGCCACGGGGTTAAGGCGCAGGAAATCGTCGCGCAGGGTTAGGGCTGGATCGAGCAGCCGGACATGCTGATCCAGCAGGGCGAACGGAACTGACAGCTCCATGAGGCCGCTTTGCGGCACGATCTGCCCGGTGATGATCTTCAAAAGCGTCGTCTTTCCGCTGCCATTCGGCCCGGCAATGACGATGCGCTCGGGGCCGGTAATGGTCAGCGACAGATCGCGGATAACAGGGTGATCGGGATCGTAGCCGCCGGTCACCCTATCCAGTCGCAGCACCGTTTTGCCGGGGGCAAGGCCGGTCAGGGGGATGTCCATGCGCAAAGGTTGCAGGATTTCGATCTTTTCGCGGGCGGCGGACAACGCCTCATCCGCCGCCTCGCATCTGGCATCGCGCAGGCGGGCACCCGCACCACCTGACGCTTCGGCCCGACCCTTGGCGGCGTCCATCAGGATTTTCGGCTGATCGCCCCTTGCCCGTGCGCGGTGTCCGGCACTGTCCTTGCGGGTCTTGCGCTCGCTCGCCTGCTGTGCGCGCCGCGCCGCGTCAGAGCGGGTCTTTTCCGCATGGGCAAGGTCGCGGGCCGCAGCATCCAGTTCCGTATCCTTGCGTTGCCGAAACGCGCTGTAATTCCCGCCATACCGTGTTGCGCCAAGCGAGGTCAGTTCGACGATGGCGTCCATTTCCTCCAGAAGCTCGCGGTCATGGCTGACGATCATTGCGCCGCCTGTCCAGCCCCGGATGAGGTCGATCACCGCCCTCCGCCCGTCACGGTCGAGATTGTTCGTCGGTTCGTCCAGCAACAAGAAATCCGGCTCGGCAAGGATGAGGGCGGCAAGGGCGGCACGGCTGCGCTGGCCGCCGGATAGCGTCGCCAGTGGCGTCTGCGGCGCGGCGGACAGGCCACAGCGCAAAAGCGCGGCCTCGATCCGCGCGGGCAAGGTCCAATCCGCTTCGGCCAGTTCGTCGGCTTCCGCAAGCCCGGCCTCGGCCCGGTCCAGCAGATCGAGCGCGGTGCGCACGCCGAACAGATCGGCGATGGTATCGTTAAGACGCTCCATCGCGTCCTGACGCATCATTGCGATGGTGCCGAACACCTGCACATGCCCCGAAGCGGGATGCAGATCCGCCGAAATCAGGCGAAGGAGCGTGCTCTTGCCGGTGCCGTTGCGCCCGACGACGCCGGTGCGCTCTGGGCAGAAGGTCAGGTTGAGGTCGGTAAGAAGCGGCGCGCCGTCAGGCGTGGACCAAGACAGGCCGGAGAGGGAAACGGATGCAGGCATGGTGCAGAACTTCTCGCAGCGAAACCGAAGGGGTGAAGGCGGCGAGGTTCAGGTCCATGGTGATGGCATCTCTGGTGGCAGGATGGCTTGGAGGTAGTGGTCTCTCGGCAGTTTTGCAAGCCAGAGCCAACCGCGATTTTGGACGATTGGCAGCAATGGGTCCAACGAACCGGCTCTACACTCCATTTGGCTACATGCAGGGAGGGGCAGCTTTGGGCTCCTGATCAACGTGCTGCGGTACAGCAATTTCAGGCTTGGCTGAGGCTGGCGTCTGCCCCTTGGACAGGGCGGGCCGGCCCAAACCTGCCTGTCGATCGTGGCGAATGTTGCACCGTCGTCTGCGTCGAAGCAGCCACCCAGGCACCGCGCAGCGAACTCCATGGTGAACTGGCCAAGATGCGGACCTAGCGGACATTCGCCGGCGCAGCACACGCACCAGACCCGTCGCGCTGACGCCGCTCGGCCGAGCGGGAACCGGTCATTCGGTGCGCCGCGAATGAGTTTTGCAATTGGAAACGCAAAGAAATCGTCGACTCTCGGCTTTCCGATTCGAAATAGTTTCCATAAGCTGTGGAAGCCCACCTGGGGTGGTCGCCTTCCCGGGCCGGGATACTTGAACGCCGCACTGCGCCGTCTCGGAATAATTTCTAACGATAAGCAATGCCGGCATAATGGCGATGAAAATGAGAGATGAGCAGCATGAGTTGGTTGGAATGGTCATCAGCCGTCATTGGTTCAACGGCATGGCCCATCTCTACAATCGTTATCGCGCTGATATTTCGGGGACAAGTTAGCAGGCTGCTCAAGCGCGTTAAGGGCGCTAAGTACGGCGACGCTGAAGTTTATTTTCGGGAGGAATTGGACAAGATCGAAGCGCAAGTTAGCGATTTACCGATAGCTCCTAAACCAGGTTCCATTGATGCTTTGCCTGAAGCCTCTCAGTTGCCTGAATCTGCTAACCCGGACAGTGAGCAGCCTCCAAATGATGACTCCAAGGTGAAAAGAATTGCGGACCCGCTGGATCAGTTCAACGAGATCGCCAAGCTCTCTCCGAGCGCTGCTGTGCTAACTGCCTGGCGTGATGTGGAGCTAGAGTTAGAGCGCTCCCTCAGGAGGTCAGGATTGCCTAAGACAAAGCTTCCTCCTTCCCAGATTGCCAAGCGGTTGCATGAAATGGGCGTCATCGACACACCCACGATGGACGTCATTAAAGAACTCCAAAATTTGCGGAACATGGCCGCTCACGCGGGAGAAGTGAGCATTACTAATGCCTATCGCTTCAAGACATTGGCTCGCGATGTGGTCCACCGGCTTGAGTATGAACTCGCGCGGTAGGTTGAATGGTGAGTTTTTCTCAGAGATACGGCGTACCAATTAAAATTAAGCAGCCTTGGTCCGCGCTGCATATGAGATTTTTTTATACAGAAATGAGCAGATGATTGACCAAGAACGAATTTGCCGCTGAAGACGCCCGTGAAATGGCCCGGATATTGCGCAACGCCAAGTGCATGCAGAGGTATGATAAAATCTCACACGACTTGCTCGGTGAAATCCTCGTTGCCGCGGCATTAAATGGCTTCGTTGAAGGAGGAAATCGGCGCGGCTCTGACGTTCGTGCGCCCGCATATGGTCGTGTTGAGGTTAAGTCTCGAATACTTGGAACTGACGGACCATTTCCTCGGGTGTCGCTACGCCCGAGTAACTTAGAAAAAGCTGATCATTTCGTGGCACTCCGTTGGAACCGTGACTTCTCGTTTCACGATGCGGTTATGAATACAAAAGAAGCAGTGATGCACCTCTATCGCGGCAAGGAGCAACACTCTGGGATGGCTCATATCACTTGGAAAGATTGGTGTGGTGCTGCTGGAGCGCTCAGTCTCAGGGCAGAGATCATTGGCTTACTGAACGAGTCAGCAACCGCTTAGGAGCGTACTGGATCTATTCCCGGCTGAAGCGACGCTTGCCTCGCGCAGAGACCGAACCTAGCGCCGAAACCGGACAACGCTACCGTTCGCTGCACCCGCGACCTCATCGCCCTCGCGTGAGACGAAGGCAGCCAGACGGGGCAGTGAGCGGACGTTCGTTGTTCGAAGAGCATATGTCTGCTTCTCGGACACTCCCCATCACATAAGATCGCAAAAGACCACAACAGCTATGCTGGTGGACCGCCGGCTACCAATCTCCAGATGCCATCCCCATCTCTTTCATATAGTTGCGCCTTGCCCCAGCCGACTTTGGGCGAGTACTTACACGCACAAATTACACAGATATTGCCCCACATGGGACTCGGCCCTGCTTCAGCGGGACCATCGATCATAAACTGTTCGTCTTTCATGGGGCGCGAACACACATCGCAATTTTCGATTTCACCATGCCATTGGTGATCTGGCCAACCCTTTTGTTCAGACGCTGCGATGTCTTTGAAGTGCTTTAATGCTATCTGATAACGACGCGCCATCACCAGAATCCTTTATCTGGCGCGCCAAGGAAGATAGGCGATGCTAATGCGACCTTAGAAGCAGTATCGATGGAAGCGATGTGCACAAGTGCAATGGTTTTGAACATGCCCGAGCTCAAAGTGATCGATGCTGTCTCTGTCGTCATCCACCGTGGATCGATCATGCAAATCAACCGCCAGCCATCGAATTTTCGATATATTATGCACTCATGCTTCTTCCAGGCCTGCGGCACAGCTTCGCTATATGCTTGGAGGACTTTTTTACTGCGAAAGGTTGCTTCGGGTGAGTACCAATACTCACCGACGCGGAGATCGGTCAGCGCTGTGTCGTCCGAAAATTCATTAGCATATAAATCATCATGGTTGAGCACACTAACGTAACTGGCCATCAACCGGCCTGATGCGATGCCGAGGTCTCTGATTCTCTTAGCCGCACCAAGTTGTGGCTGAGGCATAAAGATTGAATTGGCGGCCGCATACATGTCCGCACGTGGCACATTGATATACGACAGGTAGTGAAATGGTGGACGATTTCCTACAACCTTCCCTAAACAACTTTCAACCCAATCGTAGTGCTTTTCCCGCATCTGCAATAGGCTTGAGACAGGGAACCGCTTCGGCTGCTGATCTACTTCAGAATGGCAATTTTTACAGAGTAGCAGCACATTATTCGAAGAAGCTCGGCTCTGGGCATCGAGATCGCTTTCCCCTCTCGGACCATCCTCTGATGCGGCGACTATATGGGCATCGTCGCCAAGGCGCGCCCTCTCGCCGAACTCGTTTTCCAAGAACAAGGGCGTCTTACATTTGTTGCAGCACCCGCCGGATCGAGCAATTATGTACCGCCGATCCGCTTCAGTAATGTTAATCCTTTTCAAAGCCATATCTATATACGCGCCAGTTTGAAGTTGGATAGAAGGTGATATAACTGATCGATTAAATTATTAAAGAACGGTGTCATTCGATGCAACACCATTTCAAACAGGTCCAAAACTGCGTACAGATGCCGTCATTTGCCGCGCAAGTTCAGACGTCCGCTCGGGGCCACGCCTTCCGCTGCACCAGCGAAGTGTCGCGCTACGCTGCGCCATGCCTGAGTGTCTCAGATGGGCTCCGAGCAACATGCTGCAAGGCAGAAATCGGTTGGCTTGGCTGAGGTGGACGTTTGGCCAGGGGACAGGGAAGGCCGGCCCTCAGCGGCCGATCGAGCATTGCCACCGCTGCTTGGCTTGGCGGCGTCCCCGGAGGCGGTCGCTCGTGGAAGGCCCGGCAAGTTGACGAGATTAATTCTCGGCGGATGCGATGCGATCCCCAAGTCTTTTTCGGACTGCCTCCCGTAGCTTCGCTCTGCCTATCTCATTTGTCGACATCGTCGAACACCGAGCGTTTGGTAACGGTTGGAGGCGGCGGCGGAGCGCCTGTCGACGCCTCGTCCTTCTTCTGTGTGACTATATGGGTCCAGTCTGTTGAGTCAGCCTCTTCGTCGCGTTCGCGCTTGCGCTCCTCGATTTCCTTGATCGACCGTTTCACCTGCTCACGCGCGTCGTCGATGAGTGAGGCGGCATCGTCATCGACTCCGATCGTCTCGATATGATCCAGCACGCCAAGCAGTTTCTCAAAGTGGCTATCCGGCTCCTCGTCGAGGTCGGCATCAGCCGTAATCTCATCGATGCGCTCTTTAAGCGATGGTAGCACCGCAGTTCGTAGCCCAACGCCCAAGCCGACCAGCCGAAGTGGTGGAATCAGGGCTAGCTTGTCCTCCTCACCGAAAAAAGATGCGTCGAAATTCTTGAGTGCCGCAGATTCAAGCTCGTCGGCCGCCTCCAAAAGGAGGTCGTCCGGAAGCAAATTAAGGCGATGCGCGCGGGCGTAGGTGGCTACACGCGGATCATTCCCTACCGGTTCCGTGTGCCAGCATGAACGGCGCAGTAGTTCCGGCGAAGCACTTATGGCTTTGCTAAAGACCGCGTCGCTGGCCCTGTAGGCCAGGAAGAGGAAGAGCATCCAATTTCGTTGCAGCTCGTTGGGCGTGCGGCCGAGCCGGCCGACAAGGGCGTCGTCGAGGCTGGTGGGGATCACCAGTGCGTCGCGAATGAGCGATGAACCTTCACAGGTGAAACTGCTGAGGATCGTGTCGATGGTCGCGCCGCGGATGAGTGCGGCCATCATGTGTGGCTTCTGTCTCAGGATCTCCGTAAGCGGCGCCTGTGCCCCACCTTCCGCATTTTCACGTGACCTGAGATTTCGCGCCTGATGGAGATTGGGCGGGAGTTTCGCGATGGCGACTACGGTGGAGTTTCTCAGGGACTATGGGGTGGACA
>NZ_JACVAW010000025.1:0-40986 GCF_014851995.1 Paracoccus sp. PAR01 | reverse complement strand
GCCTACCTTAAGGCCACGCTCACCGCCATCGCCAACGGTCATCCGCAAAGCCGCCTCGACGACCTGCTGCCATGGAGCTTCAAGCCGTCAAGCTAAGACGACCGTGATGACCTGCGAACGCTTACGGGGGAGATCAGTTTTGGAGATACTTGCCGCGAGAAGCTCGTCCCGTTTCTTCCAGCAGAGTGTAAACTCCGTCACGGGCAAGCAGGCGTAGCGCATGGCCCATGAGCTTGTCCTGATGGGCGTTCTTGACGCGCGACCCCATTTCCTTGCTATCGGTCAACGCCCGGTGACGCCGTTCGATACGCTCCAACTCGTCGCGGATCACCCGTTCCAGCCACACGCGCGACGCATTCCGTTAAATTCTATTCGTTTGAAAATCTCTTCACGCGCATGCGTCACGATGCCCGCAAGCCTGCGGGCTGTCGAGGGGCATGACGTGCCCAGACTGACCTGAAGATGCACGGCATCGCATTGGATCCGCGCCGGGATCCGGCGTCGCCAAGTGTAGATCGCGCCGCGACGGAAGACGAAGTTGACGATGCCCATAGGCTGGCCCCTTCACGGTTGGGGCGTCATCACGAGATGGATAGTCATGGAGGACATAGCCTGCCACTTCTGGCCCAAAACAGTCAAACTTCGTCGGATCAACTGCTTATGCTGAGTTGGCTGGGGCGGTAGGATTCGAACCTACGGTACACGGTACCAAAAACCGTTGCCTTACCACTTGGCCACGCCCCAACTCTGTGAGCGGGTATCTAGAGAAGCGCCTGCGGAGTTGCAAGACAGAAAACGACATCAAATGCCGTTTCTGACAGCGGAATCAAACACGCGCGTCAGGGCCAGCAATTGCTGGCCTCCGGGCCTTAGCGGGGCTCGCTCCGATGGGTTGCGGCGGTCGAAAGTGCGTTCTGGCGGGCCTTTTTCTGGGCGAGGAACGAACAGATCAGCAGTTGAATCATGTGATACATCATCACCGGCAGCACGGTCGCGCCGACTGTGGCCGCTGGGAAGATCGCCGAGGCGATGGGCAGGCCGCTGGCAAGGCTTTTTGTCGAGCCGCAGAAGAACAGCACCGATTGATCGGGGTCGGGCAGGCGGAAGGTGCGGCCTGCCGCCGTCATCACGCCCATTGCCAGCGCCATGAACAGCAGCACGACCAGCAGGCTGACGACCATGGCGCTGGCCGGGATCGTGGTCCATAGCCCGGCCCGCGTTCCGGCGCTGAAGGCGGAATAGACGATCAGCAGGATCGAGCCTCGGTCGACGATCATCGTCAGCAGACGGTGGCGGGCGACGAAGCCTCCGATCAGCGGGCGCAGAAGCTGTCCGACGACGAAAGGCAGCAGGATCTGCACGCCGATCTTCTGGATGGCATCCAGGCTGACCCCGCCTCCGTCCATGTGCAGGAGTTTCGCGACCAGAAAGGGTGTCAGCACCACGCCAATGATGTTTGACAGCGAGGCCGCGCAGATTGCGGCGGGGATATTGCCTCCAGCGATTGAGGTGAAGGCGATCGAGGACTGTACCGTCGAGGGCAGCACGGCCAGAAACAGCAGGCCCAGCGTCAGTTCCGGCCCCAGGGCCGAGCCAAAGGCCCAGGCCAGCGCCACGCCCAGGATCGGGAAAAGCGCGTAGGTCGCAAGGAAGGTCAGCGTCTGCAGACGGATGTTCAGCAGCCCGGCGCGGACTGCGCGAGGATCCAGCTTGGCCCCATAAAGGAAGAACAGCAGCGACACCGCCCAGAAGGTCAACTGGCCAAGAATGTCGGCAGCAAGCCCACGGGCGGGCAGGGCGATCCCGACAAGCACCATCAGCAACAGCAAGATCATGTATCCGTCGATCCCGACGCGCTTGAGATACTTCATGACTTGCCCATTCCCTGCCTGACTGCCCACGGGTTTCTTGAACAGATTGGCGGTGGGTGCAAGGTTTGCGCCCGGCAGGACGGGCAGGGCATGGCCGATGTGACGCCCGAATGCCACGCGACCAAGCGGCCCTCCTGCGTTCGTGCCGCTCAGATCGGGGGCTGGGCACCATCCTCGACGGCGGTTTCGGCTGCAGTCTGGGTCGCGGTGGTCGCGCCGCTGGTTGCCGTTCCGCCGGCGTTCCTTTCGCGGGTTCCCTCTTTGCGGCAGGCCTGATTGGCAGCCTCATCCGTCATGCCTGCGGGCCGGGTCACGGCGCGGTCCCACAGGACCATGTCGCGACGGTAAAGCTGGCAGGTGACTTCGCCCTGCGGGGTGGTCAGGCTTACCTGATCGGTCTCGTAATCGGTCGGGTCATTCGAGCAGGCCGAAATCGAGATCAGGCCGATCGCCAAGAATCCGTATTTCATCACGGTGATTCCCTGTCTGAGTGGTGGAAGGGACAGGGTTGCAAATTGTCCAATTTGCGCAAGGAAAAATCCGCAGTTCCGATAGGTTCCCCGAAATTGCGGCCCCTGCGGCATCCTGCGGGAAAAATAAGCGGTGTTGTCAGGTGTGATGTGTATCTGATTGATTCAATTAAAAAGGACGCGCCTGCGACGACGCGTCCTTCTGGTCGATGCTCAGTTCAGGGCTGCAAGAATGCGTGCCCAGCTACGCGCCCCTTTGGCAAAGCTGGTCAGATCGTATTTCTCGTTCGGCGAGTGAATGCGGTCGTCATCGCGGCCAAAGCCGATCAGCATGGAATCCATGCCCAGCAGCTCCTTGAAATCGCCCGCGATCGGGATCGACCCACCAGCACCGATGAAGGCCGCTTCGCGGTTCCACTCATCAGACAGGGCAGATTTGGCGGCGGCGAAAGCCGGGTCTGAAATATCCATGCGGCTGGCGGGGCTGGCACCGTGGCCGTGGAATTCGACCGTGCAGTCCGCTGGCAGCGCGGCGCGGATATGGGCGCGGAATGTCTCGCGGATCGCTTCGGGGTCTTGCACGCCGGTCAGGCGGAAGCTGACCTTGGCGCTGGCCTCGGCGGGCAGGACAGTCTTGAAGCCTTCGCCGGTATAGCCGCCGGTGATGCCGTTGATCTCGAACGTGGGCTGGTTCCAAACCATTTCCAGCCCGGTGCGGCCCTGTTCGCCAATCGGGTGCTTCAATCCGACGCGCGACAGGAACTCGGCCGGGTCAAAGCCCAGATCCTCCCAATCCGAGCGCAGCTCGTTCGAAAGCTCTTCGACGCCGTCATAGAAGCCGGGCAGGGTAATGCGGCCATTGCTGTCCTTCACCGCGGACAGGGCGTTGACGAGGATCTGAATCGGATTGGCGGCCAGACCGCCGAAGCTGCCGGAATGCAAGTCGCGGTCGGCGGCGCGGACGGTGATTTCTTCACCATAAAGGCCGCGCAGTTGGGTGGTGATGGCGGGGCGGCCATCGGCATACATGCTGGTATCGCAGATCATGGCGATTCCGGCCCGCAGCTCTGCGGCATTTTCGCGCAGGAAGGGACGCAGGCTGGGCGAGCCGGATTCCTCCTCTCCCTCGAACAGCAGGACCAGATCGGTGGGCAGGCTGCCATGCACTTCCTTCCACGCGCGGAAGGCCTCGACAAAGGTCATCAGCTGCCCCTTGTCATCGGCGGCGCCACGCGCCCGGATCACCTTGCCGGTGGGCGTGTCCTGGATCTCGGGCTCAAAGGGCGGACGGTCCCACAGGGTCAACGGATCGACCGGCTGGACATCGTAATGACCATAGAAAAACAGGGCGCGGCGGTCGCCCTTGGGCGAATGCGCCACCACCATCGGGTGGCCGGGCGTGTCGCGAACCGAGGCGTCGAAGCCCAGCGAGGTCAGCTCGGCGCACAGCCATTCCGCTGCCCGCCGCACATCGCCCTTATGCGCCGGATCGGTCGAGATCGAGGGAATGCGCAGGAACTCCATCAGCCGGTCCAGAGCCTGCGGCAGCCCCTTGTCCAGCGTTGAAAGTACTTCTTCGATTCTTGCGTTGTCCTGCATGATGCGCCTTTCTTGATTGATTTTCTCAGCGGAAATCACTGGTCCGATTGTCGTAATGCGACATTTTGGCCCTATATTTCCTGTAACTTGACACGTATCAAGTTATCACCCGCGGGATCATGCATGATCCCCCAAGCGAGCAAGTTCAAGCAAGGCAAGGGACCACGATGGACTATTCGGCCGCCCTCGATCAGGCAATCGACAAGCTGCATGAAGAAGGACGGTACCGGACTTTCATCGATATCGAGCGTCGCAACGGCGCGTTCCCCCGTGCGATCTGGACCCGTCCTGACGGCTCGCAAAGCGAAATCACCGTGTGGTGCGGCAATGACTATCTGGGCATGGGTCAGCACCCTGTCGTCCTGTCCGCCATGCATGAGGCGCTGGACGCCACCGGCGCAGGTTCGGGCGGCACGCGCAACATTTCCGGCACCACGGTCTATCACAAGAAGCTTGAGGCCGAGCTTGCCGACCTGCATGGCAAGGAAGCCGCTCTGGTCTTCTCCAGCGCCTACATCGCCAATGATGCGACGCTGTCGACGCTGCGCAAGCTGTTCCCCGGCCTGATCATCTATTCCGACGCGCTGAACCATGCCTCGATGATCGAGGGCATCAAGCGTTTCGATGGCGCCAAGCGCATCTTCCGCCACAATGACGTGGCCCATCTGCGCGAGTTGCTGGCAGCGGACGATCCCGACGCGCCCAAGCTGATCGCCTTTGAATCGATCTACTCGATGGATGGCGATTTCGGCCCGATCGAGGCGATCTGCGATCTGGCCGACGAATTCAACGCCCTGACCTATCTGGATGAGGTCCATGCCGTCGGCATGTATGGCCCCCGCGGTGGCGGCGTGGCCGAGCGTGACGGTCTGGCTCATCGTATCGACATGTTCAACGGCACGCTGGGCAAGGCCTTTGGCGTCTTTGGTGGCTATATCGCGGCCTCGGCCAAGATGGTCGACGCGATCCGCTCCTATGCGCCGGGCTTTATCTTCACCACCTCGCTGCCCCCGGCAGTGGCCGCAGGGGCTGCGGCCTCGATTGCGCTGCTCAAGACCGCCGAAGGGCAAGAGCTGCGCGACAAGCAGCAACTGTATGCTCGCATCCTGAAAATGCGCCTGCGCGGCCTTGGCATGCCGATCATGGATCACGGCAGTCATATCGTGCCCGTCCATGTCGGCCATCCGGTTCACTGCAAGGCACTGTCCGACATGCTGCTGGCCGATTTCGGCATCTATGTGCAGCCTATCAACTTCCCCACCGTGCCCCGCGGGACCGAGCGCCTGCGCTTCACGCCCTCGCCTGTGCATACGACGGGCGAAATTGACGCGCTGGTGCGGGCGATGGATGCCCTCTGGTCGCAATGTAAGTTGAACCGTTCGTCCAACGTCGCCTGAGGGTTGTAAGGGGGTGATAACCTCTCGCGCCCGTGATAACCTTGCATTAATGAAGCTGTGGCAACCTTCCGATTCGGAACGGTAGTTCACATATAATAATGGGGCAGGCGGAATGATCGGGCTGAGGGGGGGTTCCCCAATGCAGCATGATGAACAGGCGGATGTTCCGCCGGGCACTGACGGGATCGAGGTGCGACTTGGCGACCTGATGCGGGGCGAACGCGCCACGTTGGGCAAGTCGCTTCTGGATGTTCAGCGCGAGTTGCGCATCCGTGCGTCCTACGTTGCCGCGATTGAGAATTGCGACATCTCGGCCTTTGATACGCCCAGCTTCATTGCCGGCTATGTGCGTTCTTATGCGCGCTATCTGGGTATGGACGCGGATTGGACCTTCCGCCGCTTCTGTCAGGAATCCGGCTTCAAGCCGACGCATGGCATGGCCGCTGCCGCTTCGGGGCCCAAGCCCCAGCGCCGCCCCTCGGACCCGGCCGAGGCGCTGGCCAATCCGCATCCGATTTTCCTGCCCAAGCCCGAAAGCATGTGGTCCTCGATCGAGCCGCGCGCGATTGGTTCGGTTCTGGTCATGGCGCTGCTGGCCTGTGGGCTGGGCTATGGCGGCTGGTCGGTCCTGCAGGAAGTGCAAAAGGTCAACCTGACCCCGGGCGAGCAATCGCCGGGCGTGATCGCGACGCTTGATCCGGTTCAGGATGCCGCCGAACCCGAAACCGTCGACTCGGCGCAGGTCAACCTGCCGCGGCCCGAAGGGATCGACCGCACCTACCGTCCGCAGGCGCTTGAGGTTCCGGTGCTGATCGCCCGCGACGGGCCGATCTCGGCCATTGATCCGGGGCTGAAATCCCCGGCGATGCAGCCCGAAACCCGCGTTGCCGCTGCCGAAACCGCGCCGCAACCCGGTATTGAGCTGCCGTACGGCCCCGAAATGCCTGCGGCAATGGCCGCCGTTCGCACCGTGGCTCCTGACGTTCCGACGGTCGAATTGCTTGCTGCGCGTCCGGCTTGGGTGCGCGTGACCTCGGCTGATGGCACCGTGCTTCTGGAAAAGACCATGGACGCGGGTGAGCGCTTCTCGCTGCCGAAACTGGAAGCACCGCCGATCCTGCGCACCGGGAATTCCGGCGCGGTCTATTTCGCGGTGAATGGCCAGACCTATGGCCCCGCAGCGCCCGGTCCCAAGATCGTCAAGAATGTCGAACTTTCCCCCGAGGCGCTGACCGCGAAATATGCGGTTGCCGACCCGACCAAAGATCCCGAACTGGCCTCGATGATCGCTGTAGCCTCGGCCGCGCCCGTCGCGCCTGCAACCGGGGTTCAGGAGTAAACCACAGGGCCGACAGGCTTGCAAAACCGACGCGCCGGGTTGTCCACCGGCGCGCATCGTCCTATGTCTGACGCAACCCGATTTCCGCGCTGCAGAAGGCTCCCGCCATGTCGCTCAATCCGATCCGTCCCTGGCGCAATATCGACCGGCGCAAGTCCCGCCAGATCATGGTGGGCCGCGTTCCGGTCGGAGGCGATGCCCCGATCAGCGTCCAGACGATGACGAATACCGATACCAGCGACGTGCGCGCGACGCTGGACCAGATCATCCGCTCGGCTGATGCCGGGGCTGACATCGTGCGCGTCTCGACCCCCGATCAGGCATCGACCCAAGCCCTACGCGAGATCTGCCGCGAAAGTCCGGTCCCGATCGTTGCCGACATCCATTTCCACTACAAGCGCGCCATCGAAGCAGCCGAGGCTGGCGCCGCCTGCCTGCGCATCAATCCGGGCAATATCGGCGATGCGGCGCGCGTGCGCGAGGTGATCAAGGCCGCCCGCGACCATGGCTGCTCAATCCGTATCGGCGTGAACGCCGGCAGCCTCGAAAAGCATCTGCTTGAGAAGTATGGCGAGCCTTGCCCGGACGCGATGGTGGAATCCGGCCTCGACCATATCAAGATCCTGCAGGACAACGATTTCCACGAGTTCAAGATCAGCGTGAAGGCCTCGGACGTCTTCCTTGCCGCCGCGGCCTACCAGCAGCTTGCGGATGCTACGGATGCCCCGATCCACCTTGGCATCACCGAGGCGGGCGGCTTTGTCGGCGGCACGGTCAAATCGGCTGTCGGCCTTGGCAACCTGCTGTGGTCGGGCATCGGCGACACGATCCGCGTCAGCCTGTCCGCCGATCCGGTCGAAGAGGTCAAAGTCGGGTTCGAGATCCTGAAATCTCTGGGCCTTCGCACCCGCGGCGTGCAGATCATCTCTTGCCCCAGCTGCGCCCGGCAGGGCTTTGATGTGATCAAGACCGTCGAGACCCTCGAAAAACGCCTGGAGCATATCAAGACGCCCATGAGCCTCTCGATCATCGGTTGCGTGGTGAACGGTCCGGGCGAGGCGCTGATGACCGATATCGGCTTCACCGGCGGCGGGGCCGGGGCTGGCATGGTCTATCTGGCTGGCAAGCAGGCCCACAAGATGACGAATGACCAGATGGTCAACCACATCGTCGAACTGGTGGAAAAGCGCGCCTCTGAAATCGACGCTGCGGAAAACGCCCAAGCCGCAGAATAACGCGAGACTGCGGTTTCACCGTTTCTCAAATACCCCAGCCGCGCCCGTCACAGGCGCGGCTGTTTCCTGTCTGGCGTCAGCCTTACGACTTTTCGGCGCGAGCACGGGCGATAGCGCCCTCCAGCCCATCGGCCGGGACGCCACGCAGCATCTCGCCTTCGATGATGAAGGTCGGCGTGCCCATGATCCGCATCTGTTCGGCCAATTGATGGTTCGAGCGCAGCACGGCCGACACTTCTTCGGTGTTCATCCGGTTCAGGACGGCGGTTCGGTCCACGCCCAGATCGTCGGCCAGCTTGCCCAGGCTCTCCAGATTGACCGGACCGCGCATTTCCATCAGCGTGTCATGCGCCTTTTTGTAGGGCTCGGCGCCGGCCTCTTGCTGGACGGCGACCGCGAAGCGCGCGGCAAGGTCGCTTTCCTGCGTCAGGATCGGGAATTCCTTCAGGATCCAGCGGATATTGCCATCGGCCGCGATCAGCTTCTCCAGCTCGGGATGGACCTTCTTGCAGACGCCGCAGCGATAATCGATGAACTCGACCAGCGTGATGTCGCCCTCGGGATTGCCGCCAATCCAGCTATAGCCGTCCTCAAAGATCGCGGCCTTGTTATTTTCGACCAGCAGTTGATCGTTCTTGGCCTCATCCGCGACGCGACGTTCTTCAAGGACGTTGATCGCCTCGACCAGGACATTCGGGTTCGCCATCAGGTAATCGCGCACCGCCTCGCCAAAAGCGGCTTTTTCGGCTTCGTTCATGCTGGCCGGGTCAAAGGCGAGGGCGGGCAGGGCAGTTGCGGCCAGCGCCGCCGCGGTCAGAATGGCTTTCATCCGGTGTCCTTTCATTTCGGCACGCAGCTTGGCCTCAAGCGGCAAGGGGCGCAAGGACCCATGCGCCACAGCCACCCGGCTTTCACGCGGGCTTGACCGCTTGCGCTTGACCGCGCCCGTCCAAGTTGTGATACCGCCCAAAACATCGAGGCCGTCATGAGAAATTCGCGCCGGGGGCAGGTCGATCCCTTTATCGTCATGGATGTGATGGAAGCTGCGCGCCGAGCCGAGGCCGCGGGCCGCCACATCATCCATATGGAGGTGGGCCAACCCTCAACTCCGGCCCCTTTGGGTGCACGCAAGGCGCTGGCGGCGGCGCTTGACCAGCCGTTGGGCTATACCGTCGCGCTTGGCCTGCCTGAGTTGCGCAAGGGGATCGCGGGGCTTTACCGTCGCTGGTATGGGCTCGACCTTGATCCGGCGCGGATCGTGGTGACGCCCGGCTCCAGCGGGGCCTTTATCCTTGCCTTTTCGGCGCTTTTCGATGCCGGTGACCGTGTTGTCTTGGGCGAGCCCGGCTATCCCAGCTATCGTCAGATCCTGCGCGCCATGTCGCTGGAGCCGGTCGGTATCCAGACCCGGATCGAGGACCGCTACCAGCCGCGCCCGCAGGATCTGCCCACGGACGCGCAGGGATTGATCCTTGCCTCGCCGGGCAATCCTTCGGGGACGGTGCTGCGCAAGGACGAACTGGCCGCGCTGACCGGGCGCGCGGCCGAGATTGGCATGGCGGTGATCTCGGATGAGATCTATCACGGGCTGGATTACGGCGCGGGCTTCCATTCCGCGCTTGAGGTCACGGATGATGTCTTTGTCATCAACAGCTTCTCGAAATATTTCAGCATGACCGGCTGGCGCGTCGGCTGGATGGTGGTTCCCGAAAGCCATATCCGGACGGTTGAGCGGCTGGCGCAGAACATGTTCATCTGCCCGCCTCATGCCAGCCAGTTCGCTGCGTTGGCCGCCCTCGATTGTGTCGAGGAAGCCGATGCAAACCTTGCTGTCTACGCGGAAAATCGTCGTTTGATGCTTGAACGCCTACCGCAGATCGGGTTTGCGCGGATCGCGCCGCCCGAGGGCGCTTTCTACATCTATGCGGACGTGTCCGACCTGACCGATGACAGCCTTGCCTTTGCCGCCGAGATTCTTGAGCGCGCCGGTGTTGCGGTGACGCCGGGGCTGGACTTCGACCCCCGTCGCGGCGCGCAGACCCTGCGTTTCAGCTATGCCGGATCCAGCGCCGACATCGCCGAAGGGCTGGACCGCCTTGCGGTCTTCATGGCGGCAAGATGAGATGGCTGGCCGCCATCCTGCTGATCTGTCTGGCGCTTCCACTTTGGGGGCAAGAGCAATCTGCGCTGGCGCGGATCGATCCTGACCGCTCGTCGCTGATTGCCGAGGGCAAGGATCGCGGCAAGCCGCGGCCGCTGGAGTTGCGGCTGGCGATCAGCCATCCGGTGCCTTACCGGGTCTATTTTCTTGACGCGCCGCCCCGACTGATCGTCGACTTCCGCGAGATCGATTTCTCCTCGACCGAGCCCGCTGCCCTTGCCGGGCATGATCTGGTTCCGGGCCTGCGCTGGGGTCGTTTTCGCCCCGGCTGGTCGCGGCTGGTGATGGAGCTTTCCGGGCCCTATGCGCTTGCGACCGCGATCCAGTCCTTGCGACAGGATGGGGCCGGGGGTGCGGACCTGACATTGCGCATCACCCCGGTCGAGCAGGCGGCATTCAAGCCGCGCGGCAACGCCATGTCGGCGCTGCGCGATCTGCCAACGCCGGCGCGGGTGGGGTCGGGGCGGACCGCCCGGGCTGCCGACCAGCCCTTGCGTATCGCCATTGATCCCGGTCATGGCGGCCATGATCCGGGGGCCGAGGTTGGCGTCATCCGCGAGGCAGCGGTGATGCTGGGCTTTGCCCGCGAACTGTCCGAAGTGCTGACGCGCGCGGGCTATGAGGTGATCCCGACCCGTCAGGACGACAGTTTCGTGCCGCTTGAACAGCGCATGACCGTGGCGCGCGGGGGGCAGGCCGACCTGCTGATCTCGCTGCATGCCGATGCCCTGCCTGCGGGCGCTGCGGCGGGCCTGTCGATCTATTTCTGGGATCAGGATTCGGATGACCGTGCCGCACGACAGCTGGCGCTGCACCACGACCGCTCGGATCTTGTGGCCGGGTTGGACCTGACCGGGACGGATGACTCGGTCGCGGATGCCCTTATGGACCTTGCCCGGCAGGAAACTCAGCCCCGATCCGAGGCTTTCGCAAGATTTCTGGTGTCGGCCCTGAACCGTTCGGGGGTGACCATGCACCGCCACCCGGTCAAGGGCGCGGCCTTCTCGGTCCTGAAGTCGCCGGATATCCCTTCTGTCTTGATAGAATTGGGTTTTCTGACCGATGAGAATGACCGGGCGAATCTTTTCGACCCCGAATGGCGACGCCATACCGCGCAGTCCATCGCCTCGGCCATTGGCGAATGGGCGAAGGACGAGGCCGTCCGCACGAGCCTTTCGCGACAGTAATGGCCGTGTTGCTTTGACGCGGCCGCCCCCCGAGATTAAGATGACAAGAAACTCCCCAGAGGCATATTCCCGTTGATCCGCTTCGTTCTCTCGTTTTTCGGTGCGATCTTCGCGTGGATCGTGACCGGGGTTCTGTTCCTCGCACTGACCATTGGCGGGGTGCTGTGGATGTATTCGCGCGATCTGCCCAGCCATGAGCAGCTGGCGCAGTACTCACCCAAGACCATCAGCCGCGTCTATTCCAGCGAAGGCATGCTGATCGACGAATTCGCCGAGGAACGCCGGATCTTCGTGCCGATCGACGAAATTCCCGATCTGGTGAAGCAGGCCTTCATCAGCGCCGAGGACAAGAACTTCTACCACCATCACGGCTTCGACCCGCGCGGCATGGCCGGGGCGATGGTGCAGGCGGTGAAGTCGCGCGGTGGCAGTGTGCGCGGTGCGTCGACCATCACCCAGCAGGTGATGAAGAACTTCCTGCTGAGTTCCGACCGCAGCATCGAGCGCAAGATCAAGGAACTGATCCTTGCCACCCGGCTTGAGCAGACCCTGTCCAAGGACCAGATCCTTGAGCTGTATCTGAACGAGATCTTCCTTGGGCAGAACAGCTTCGGTGTCGCCGCTGCCGCCCAGACCTATTTCAACAAATCGCTGGCCCACCTGACCCCAAGTGAGGCTGCGACGCTTGCCTCGATGCCGCAGGCTCCGGGCCGCTACCACCCGGTCCGGGCCAAGGAACGCGTGACCGAACGGCGCGACTATGTCCTGCGCGAGATGTGGCAGAACGGCTATATCGACGAGGCGACCTATAAATCGGAATCCGCGCTGCCGCTGAAATCGGTGCAGAACGGCGATTACCCCTCGTTCCAGAAGCAATTGCCGCCGCGCGGCTATTTCACCGACGAGATCCGCCGGCAATTGTCGCGCGAATTCGGTCAGGATGAGTTCTTTGGCGGCGGCCTTGCCATCCGCGCCACCATCGAACCGGACCTGCAAAAGATCGCCGCCCGTGCGCTGCAGCGCGCGTTGGAGCGTTTCGATCGCGGCCGTGGCGTCTGGCGCGGCACCCGCGTCACCATCCCGGCCGAGCAACTGGGCTCGGAGGAAAGCTGGCGCGAGGCGCTGGAGGCCGCGAAAGTACCCCGCGACATCGAGGACTGGTATCCCGCCGTCGTCCTGTCTCTGGGCCAAAGCGACGCCGAAATCGGCATCGAGGGCGAAGAGGGCACTGCCACCATTCCCGCCAAGGACGTGCAATGGGCGCGCAAGCGTCAGGCGAACGGTCGTCTTGGAGCCAAGGCCAAGGTCGCCTCGGACCTGCTGGACGTGGGCGACGTGGTGCTGGTCAGGCGCATGGTCGATGACAATAGCGGGGACTTCATCCGCTGGACCCTGCGCCAGATCCCCGAGATCGAAGGTGGTTTCATGGCGATGAACGTGAATAACGGCCGCGTCATGGCGATGCAGGGCGGGTTCTCGTATCAAAGCTCGGTTTTCAACCGCGCGACGCAGGCGCAGCGCCAGCCCGGCTCCAGCTTCAAGCCCTTTGTCTATGCGGCGGCGCTGGACAGCGGCTTTACCCCGGCGACGATCATCGTCGACGAACCGATCACGGTGAATACGCCCGAAGGGCTGTGGACGCCCAAGAACTCGACCGGGCGCTTTTACGGCCCGACGCCGATGCGGACCGGCATCGAGCAATCGCGAAACCTGATGACGATCCGGATCGCGCAGGATATCGGCATGAACACGGTCGCCAAATATGCCGAGAAATTCGGTGTTTATGACCGGTTGTCGCCGTTCCTTGCCAACAGCCTTGGCGCGCAGGAAACGACGCTGTTCAAGATGGTCGCGGCCTATGCGATGTTCGCCAATGGCGGCGAGCGGGTGGAGCCGACGCTGGTCGACCGGGTGCAGGACCGTCGTGGCCGCACCATCTATCGTCACGACCAGCGCGAATGCCTGACCTGCGCCCAGCCGAACCTGCCCGCCGGGGCCGCGCCCGCAATCGCGACCAACCGCGAGCGGGTGATGGACGCGATCACCGCCTATCAGTTGACCTCGATGATGGAAGGCGTGGTCAAGCGCGGCTCGGGCCGTGGCGTGGCGCTGCCGGTTCCGGTCGCCGGCAAGACCGGGACCACCAACGACGCCAAGGATGTCTGGTTCATCGGTTTCACCTCGAACATCGTGGCGGGCTGCTATCTGGGCTATGACCAGCCGCGTTCGATGGGCGACAGCGCCTATGGCGGCACGTTGTGCGTGCCGGTGTTCAACGAGTTCATGAAGGAAGTCATCAAGGAGTATGGCGGGACCGAGTTCCGCGTGCCGCCGGGTGGGCATTTCGTGAACATCGACCGCTTCTCGGGCGCGATCCTTGGCCCCGATGCCAAGGGCGACAATGTGATTGCGGAATATTTCCGCGACGGTCAGGACATCAGCGGTCTTGGCGCGGCAATCGTCGATGGCGGCTTCGAACGCGTCGATCCCAATACCCTGCCGCTATACCACGACAGCAAGTCGCGCGATCAGGGCAAGGCGGTCACCACCTCGACCGGCAAGAAGAAGGTCATTCCCAAGAAGGCCGATTTTGGCACCTTGTCCTCGGGCGGCCTATATTGACGACAGGTTTTGCGGGGGCGGGCGCTTGCGAGTGGCCCGCCCTCGCGTTATCTGTCTTGCCCGATCCGACCCTTCGAGACCCGAAAGAGAGTGCCCATGCGCGCCGAGACCCAAGCCACCATCGAAGCGATCCGCAAATCGCTGAAACTGCTCGGCCAGCGCCTGGACTGGGAAACCGCTCCGCATCGGCTTGAAGAGTTGAACGCCATGATCGAGGCGGGCGACATCTGGTCGGACCCGGCCCGTGCGCAAAAACTGATGCGCGACCGCCAGAAGCTGTCCGACGCGGTCGAGACCTATCGCCGCATCGAGACCGAGCTGACCGACAATATCGAGCTGATCGAACTGGGCGAGGCCGAGGGCGACACCGAGATCGTCACCGACGCCGAAACCGGGCTGAAAGCCCTGGCCGAGTTGGCCGCGCAGAAAGAACTGGAAGCGCTGCTGAACGGCGAGGCCGACGGCAACGACACCTTCCTTGAGATCAACGCGGGTGCGGGTGGCACGGAAAGCGCCGACTGGGCCAGCATGCTGGCGCGCATGTATGTCCGCTGGGCCGAGAAAAAGGGCTATACGGTCGAGTTGCTGTCCGAGACGCCCGGCGAGGAAGCGGGCATCCGTTCCGCCGCCTACAAGATTACTGGCCCCAATGCCTATGGCTGGCTGAAGTCGGAATCGGGCGTGCACCGGCTGGTGCGAATCTCGCCCTACGATTCGGCGGCGCGGCGGCACACGTCCTTCAGCTCGATCTGGGTTTATCCGGTGGTTGACGACAATATCGAGATCGTCATCCCGGACAACGAAATCCGCATCGATACCTATCGTTCGTCGGGTGCGGGCGGGCAGCACGTCAACACCACCGACTCGGCCGTGCGGATCACCCACTTGCCGACAAATATCGTGGTGACTTCGTCCGAGAAGTCGCAGCACCAGAACAGGGCCAACGCCATGGCCGCGCTGAAGGCGCGCCTGTACCAGATGGAACTGGACAAGCGTAACGCCGAGATCAACGCCCAGCACGCCGCCAAGGGCGATGCTGGCTGGGGCAACCAGATCCGTTCCTACGTCCTGCATCCCTACCAGATGGTGAAGGACCTGCGCACCTCGCACGAAACTTCGGACACGCAAGGCGTGCTGGATGGCGATCTGGACGCCTTCATGGCGGCGACACTGGCGCTGGACGTTGCCGGTAAGTCGCGGGCCGAAGCAAACGCCGAAGACTGAAACCTTGGCGCCCGTGGCGCGCCAAGCATGGGTATTTAAGAAACGAAGAAGCCGCTTTGTTGCGCGTTACCTGCGGGTTTCGCGCAGCATGTGCAGGGCAAGGCCCGCCAGTACCGTGCCCATCAGCCGACGCTGGACCATGCTCCAGCCCGGGTGATCGCCGAGGAAGCGGGCCGCGCGGCCCGCACTGAGGATGATCAGCGCATTCACCGTCAGGCTGATCGCGATCTGGGTTGTTCCCAAGGTCAGTGCCTGCGTCAGCACCGGGCCCTGCGCCGGGTTGATGAATTGCGGCAGCAGCGACAGGTAAAGCACCGCTGCCTTGGGGTTCAGCAGATTGGTTAGGAAGCCCATCACGAACAGCCTGCGCGGGCTGTCGGGCGGCAGTTCGCGGAACTGGAACACATTGCGGCCATTCGGGCGCAATGCCTGCCATGCGAGCCAGCCCAGATAGATCGCGCCCGCGATTCTGAGCGCGTCATAGGCATAGGGCACTGCCATGACGATCGCGGTGATCCCCAGCACCGCACAGAGCATGTAAACGACAAAACCCAGCGCGACGCCGCCCAGTGACACCAGCCCGGCACGGCTGCCTTGGCATAGCGTGCGCGAGATCAGGTAGATCATGTTCGGTCCCGGCGTCAGCACCATGCCAAGTGCCAAGGCGGAAAAGCCGATCATCGCGGTCAGTTCGGGCATCTGTCTCTCCTAATCACGCGCACATCATCCTTGTGCGAGTGCGGTCAGGCAAGGCTTTGATGCTGCGTTGCGGCAATGTATGTTGCACCTGCATAAGGCATGAGGTTTGCATGGAGCCCAAACGCATCAACCTGGCCCTTCAGGGTGGCGGCGCGCATGGCGCCTTTGCCTGGGGTGTGATCGAGCGGCTGCTGCAGGAGGAGCGGATCGAGATTGCCGGGATAAGCGGCACCTCGGCCGGGGCGCTGAATGGGGCTGCGCTGGCGGCAGGATTGGCCTGTGGTCCGGGCAAGATCGGGCGCGATGCGGCGCGCGAGAATCTGGACTATATCTGGTCCCAGATCGCGCAGGTCAGCGATAATCGCGTCGTGCGCTGGATGCATTCGCTGTTCCCGGTGCCCCGTGCGCTGCAGCGTCTGACCGAGATGATCTCGCCCTTTGCCTGGTTGGAGGGGTTCACCCGCATCTTCAGCCCCTATGATTGCGGGCCGTTCTACAGCAATCCCCTGGCCGCGATCCTGCGCGAGATGCCGCATCCCGACCTGACCCGAGGCCGGGGGCCGCGCCTGTTCGTCAGCGCGACGAATGTGCGGACGGGACGTATCCGGGTCTTTGGCGGGGCCGAGGTGACGGTGGACGCGATTCTTGCTTCGGCCTGCCTGCCGACGCTGTTTCGGGCCGTGGAAATTCCCGATCCGGCAACCGGGCGGCGCGAGGCCTATTGGGACGGGGGATTTTCGGGCAATCCGGCGCTGTTCCCGCTATTCGCGCCGGATCTGCCGCGCGATGTGGTGATCGTGACGATCAACCCGATGCTGCGCGACATGGTCCCGCATAGCCCGATGGAGATTCAGGACCGGATCAATGAGATCAGCTTCAACGCCTCGTTGCTGCGGGAATTGCGGGCGATCAACTTCGTCAAGCGCCTGCATGACGAGGACCGACTGACCGGTCGCCCGATGAAAAACGTGCTGATCCACATGGTCATGGATGATTTCATGATGGGTTCACTGAGCGCGACGACCAAGGTCGTGCCCAAGCCCGGCATGGTCGCCGAGCTGCGGGAAGCGGGCCGCGCGGCGGCCGAACGCTTCCTGCAGTATCACGGGCAGAACCTTGGCCAGCGCGATTCGGTGAACCTGCCCGCGCTGTTCGCTTAGGCCATCGCAGTGGCGATGCGCGCAGCAAGGCGCGCATTGTTCAGCACCAGCGCGATATTGGCGTCGAGCGAGCGGCCGTCCGTCAGCTCAAAAATCCGCTGCAGCAGGAAGGGCGTCACCGATTTCGCGGCAATGCCCTGTTCGGCGGCCTCGGCCAGCGCCTGTTCGACCACCGGAATCATGACGGAGCGCGGGATTTCGTCGGTTTCGGGGATTGGGTTCACGACCAGTTGGCCGCCATCCAGCCCCAGCGCTGCGCGCATCCGGGCCGAGGCCGCGATCTGGGCCGGATCGTCCATGCGCAAGGGCGCGGCAAGGCCCGATTCCCGCGACCAGAAGGCCGGAAGCTGGTCCTGACCGACGGCAATAACCGGAACGCCCAGCGTTTCCAGAACTTCCAGCGTCTTGGGCAGGTCGAGAATCGCCTTGGCGCCGGCAGCAACCACGGTGACCGGGGTGCGTGCCAGTTCGTGCAGATCGGCGGAGACGTCGAAGCTGAGTTCGGCCCCGCGATGCACGCCACCGATGCCGCCGGTGGCAAAGACATGGATGCCCGCCAGTTCGGCACAGATCATCGTTGCTGCAACCGTGGTGGCCCCTGTCCGACCAAGCGCAAGGCAGGCCGCCAGATCGGCGCGCGACAGCTTCATCACCTCGGACCCCGGCGTCGCCGCAAGGGATTCCAGCGTTTCGTCATCCAGCCCGATATGGATCTTGCCTGCGATGATGGCGATGGTGGCGGGAACCGCCCCGGCCTCGCGCACGGTGGTTTCGACTTTCCGCGCGACCTCAAGGTTTTGCGGATAAGGCATGCCGTGGGTGATGATCGTCGATTCCAGCGCGACGACGGGTGCGCCGGTGGCCAGTGCATTGGCGACTTCGGGGGCGAAGACCAGAAGATCCTTCATGCGTGATCCTTTCCTGTGACGGGATGCGCGGTGATATGGGCCGAAGCCGCAAGGATGGCGCGTTCCAGCGCGCCCGCCCGTGGCAGCCCCGCAAGTTCCGCGGCCAGATGGGCAGCAAGGAACGCATCCCCCGCGCCGGTGACATGCCGCGCCGTGACGGGCGGCGGTTCATGGGTGATGGTGCTAAGCCTCTGGGCGGCGTCGGCCGCAAGCCGGGGGCCGTCGGTCACGATGACGCGCGCCGCACCGATGGCGACGATCGCCTCGGCCGCGGATGCAGCGCAATTGTATTGCTGCCCGGAGATGGCCTCGGCCTCGGCGCGGTTGATGTGGAAAATGGCGTTGGGATGATCCAGCAGCGGGGTCAGACGCGTCGCCTTGTCCGGGCTGGCCGGGACGATGCGCAGGCTGGCGCGGGCAAGAAAGGGCGAGGCGGCGATCATAGCCAGTGTCTGCCGCGTCAGGTTGCCGTCAATGACCAGCGTGCCCTGCCAAGGCGCGTCATCGCTGCCAAGGCGTCCGTCCTGCATCGCGGCCAGAATATCGGTACCGGCGGCCTCCAGCCCGTGCGCATCGGCGATGGCGGCAAACAGGCCGTCGGGGGTCTCGACCGCCATATACAGATCGGTGGGAAGGGGACCGTCGCGCCACAGCCAATCGGTCGCGACGCCCAGCCGCTCGGTCTCGGCGATCAGCGCCTCGCCGGGGGCGTCACGGCCGACTGCCGACAGAATCGCGGGATGCAGGCCGTTGCGGGCCAGGGCCACGGCGACGTTCAGCGCCACGCCGCCGGGGCGTTGGTGGATGCGGCCTGCGACATCATCGCCCGGTCGCAGGCTGACGGGACTATGCCCGATCACGTCCCAAAGCATCGCGCCGAGGCAAAGGATCTGCGGCGTGTCGGGCATGGGATGCGCTCGTTCTGGCTGGGGCCGGGCTGGCTTGGGTCAGGCGCGCCGATGCCGCAAAAGGGGCATGGCGAAAATCTGGGTGAGAGGCTGGACAACGACCCAAGCGGGGCTCGTTACGGCTGCTTCCTTCCGGACCTGACCGGGTTGGCGAGGCGCTCGCCCGCGCCAACCTCTCGTCGCCTAGATAGGCGGATGGCGCGCGGGATGCAAGCGCTTCTGAACAACTAAAGATGTGGCTGCCGGGCAATAAATCCATCCCGGTCAAGGCGCATGTTCCTGATCTGTCAACACAGGCCAAGATTGCTGCGGTCTGGCACGAAATTGCGCGCCCATCTGTCGCTGAGATGCGCTTTTAGGCGGTCGATACAGCTTTGGGTTGTTATTTGCCGATTCTTGCCCGGACGCGCCCGGTAGCCTTGCATTGGGCCAAGGCATTGCGTTTAACAAAAGGCGTTCTCAATTCCGACCTGGTGCAAGATGAAATTTTCGACCCGCGAAGACACTGACATTTCCGCCGACGAACTTTTCGCGGCGGTCAGCGATTTTCCGAAAATTGAGCGGCTTTTGCTGCGCAAGGGAGCGATGGTCCGGCGCACCGGCACGAATGGGACGAATGCGTGGACCATCGGCTTCGACTGGCGCGGCAAGCAGCGCGATGTGGATTTGGCGGTGCAATCGATTACTCCGCCCGAACGGATCGAACTGGCCGGGAAATCCGATATGTTCGAGCTAGGCGTCGTGATGACGGTGGTGGCGCTGACGCCCACCAAATCGCGGCTGATCTTTGAGGCTGACGTCCGCCCGCGCGGGATGAAAGCGCGCCTGCTGCTGCAAACGGCCAAGCTGAGCCGCGCCCAGATCGACCGCAAGTTTGCGCAACGGATCGGCGATTTCGTCGGACGCGCGGCGACCGGCCAGCTGAGCTGACCGGTCACGGGGTCGGGCTCAGGCCGTCAAGGCCTGCTGTTCGGCGCGCAGCGGATCGGCGGGATAGACGCCCAGAATCTCCATGCTGGAGGTGAAGTAGCGCAACTCCTCCAGCGCGCGGGCGACGGCCGGGTCCTCGGGATGACCCTCGATATCCGCGTAAAACTGCGTCGCGGTAAAGATGCCGTCGACCATGTAGCTTTCCAGCTTGGTCATGTTGATGCCGTTGGTGGCAAAGCCGCCCATCGCCTTGTAAAGCGCCGCCGGGATGTTGCGGACGCGGAAGACGAATGTCGTCATCATGGTTTCCCCGCCCAGAGCATTGGTGCGGCGCGAGCAATCGGGCTCTCGCGACATGATCAGGAAGCGGGTGGTGTTGTTCTGGCGGTCCTCGATGCCCTCAGCCAGCACGTCCAGCCCGTAGATGTCGCCCGCCAGCGGCGCAGCCAACGCGGCCAGCGATTTCTGCCCGCGACGCGCGACTTCCAGTGCCGAACCGGCAGTATCCGCGCCAACGATGCTGCGGATGTCATGCTGGCGCAGGAATCCACGGCACTGGCCCAGCAGAACCGGGTGGCTCATGGCCTCGGAAATGTCCTCGATCCGCGCGCCGGGCGTGCCCAGCAGCGCGATGCGGACGCGCACGAATCCCTCGTCGATGATGTGCAGCCCGCTTTCGGGCAGCAGGTGATGGATGTCGGCAACCCGGCCATAGGTCGAGTTCTCGACCGGCAGCATGGCCAGTTCCGCACGGCCCTGACGGACGGCTTCGATGGTGTCCTCGAACGTGCGGCAGGGCAGGGCCTCCATCTGCGGCCGATAAAATCGGCAGGCCTGATGGCTGTAGGCGCCGGGTTCACCCTGGAATGCGATCACGTTCTTGGTCATGTAGATGCCTCAAATCCGGGCCGTGGCGGGCAGTGCACACCTGACGGCCTGTTCCATGCGAGGGCACAACTATACCTTGATCGGACAGAACAAAAGCGCCTAGATACCCCTGTTTCCACGGAAAGACCGCAACAGGGATCCGCAGATATGTTCGACACCATGACCGTCACCAAGGCAGCCGGAGCTTTAATCGGTGCGCTTCTGTTCCTTCTGCTGATGCAATGGGCAGCGTCGGGCATCTTCCATGTCGGCCCTGCGGGTCACGGTGCCGAGGGCGAGGAACATGCCCAGGCTTATACCATCCCGGTCGAAGCTGCCGAAGGCGGCGCCGAGGGTGAGGCCAAGGATGCAGGCCCGGATTTCGCCACTGTCATGGCCTCGGCCGATGCCGCTGCAGGCGAGAAGGTTTTTGGCAAATGCAAGGCTTGCCACAAGATCGACGGTTCGGACGGCACTGGCCCGCATCTGAACGGCGTTGTCGGCCGCCCGGTCGCCAGCATCGGCGGTTTCGGTTACTCGGACGGGATGAAGGCGCATGGCGGCGACTGGACCCCCGAAGCGCTGCAAGAGTTCCTGACCAGCCCGAAATCCATCGTCAAAGGCACCAAGATGGCCTTCGCCGGTCTGCCCAAGGTCGAGGATCGCGCCAACCTGATCGCCTATCTGCAAGGCCTGCAATAAGCCGCGATCGGGCTTGACTGACAGGGCGTCCGATTTGGGCGCCCTTTTTGCATTCACCGGAAATTGCCCCATGCATCACGCATTTGCTTGTTGAACGGACGGGTTCGGCTGATAGCCTGTCGGGCAAGCCGGCCCCGGCCGGAGCAGACTAGCCCAAAGGATCACCAATTCCCGATGACGATGCACATGCTGCGACATGCCCCGATGGTTGCGCTTCTGGCGCTGGTCCCCGGCTTCGCCCTGGCGCAGGAACAGCAGCCATCGCCAACGCCCGCAGCCGCAGCCCAGCCCGCGCAGGCGAAAACCATTATCTCGCACGGGATTTCGACCTTTGGCGCACCCGAACTGCCCGAGGATTACAAGCATCTGCGCTATGTGAATCCGGACGCGCCCAAGGGCGGCGAAATTTCGGAATGGGCGATGGGCGGCTTTGACAGCTACAACCCCTTTACCCATCGTGGCCGGGCGGGCTCGCTGTCGGTCATCATGCTGGAACGGCTGATGGAGGACGCGCTGGATGAGCGCGGCTCGTCCTATTGCCTGATCTGCGAGACCATCGAATATCCCGAAAGCCGCGACTGGGTGATCTTCCATCTGCGCCCCGATGCGAAGTTCTCGGACGGGACACCGCTGACCGCGCATGACGTGCTGTTCTCGTTCGAGCTGCTGCGTGACAAGGGGCTGTCGTCTTATCGCACCGGCATTGCCAAGATGGTCGCCAAGGCCGAGGTGATCGACCCGCAGACGATCAAGTTCATCTTCCAGCAGGGCTATCCGCGCCGAGATGTGATCCAGCAGGTCGGCAGCCAGATCGTCTTCTCGCGCGAGGATTTCCTCAAGAACAAGCGCGACATCGAACAATCCACCGACAAGCCCTATCTGGGCTCGGGTCCCTATGTCTTTGATTCGGCCGAGATGGGCCGCTCGATGACGGTGAAGCGCAACCCGGATTATTGGGGCAAGGATCTGCCGATCAATGTCGGGCGGCACAATTTCGACAAGATCCGGCTGGAATATTTCGGCGATTACGACAGCGCTTTTGAGGCTTTCAAGGCGGGCGTCTATACCTTCCGCAACGAGGTGTCGTCGATCCACTGGGCCACGCGCTATGATTTCCCGGCGCTCAAGAATGGCACTGTCAAGCAAGAGGTCCTGCCGCGCGGCGACATCGCCACCGGGCAGGCCTGGGTATTCAACCTGCGCCGGCCCAAGTTTCAGGACGTCCGCGTGCGTGAGGCCATCGGGTTGGTCTTCAACTTCGAATGGTCGAACGAGACGCTGTTCTATGGGCTGAACACGCGGGTCAACTCCTTCTGGGACAACAGCGATCTGGCCGCGACCGGCAAGCCCTCCGAGGCCGAACTGGCGCTGCTTCAGCCCTTGGCCAAGGACCTGCCGCCCAGCGTGCTGACCGATGACGCGGTGATGCAGCCGGTCTCGGGCAAGATCCAGCTGGATCGGGGCAATCTGCGCAAGGCATCGAAACTGCTGGACGATGCGGGCTGGAAGGTCGGTGCCGACGGGCTGCGCCGCAACTCGAAAAATGAGATCCTGAAGCTGGAAATCCTGAACGATAACCAAAGCTTCGACCGCATCATCAACCCGTTCGTCCAGAACCTGCGCGCGCTTGGCATTGATGCCGTCAATGCCCGCGTCGACGATGCCGAGATGACGAACCGCACCCGCAGCCATGATTTCGACATGGTGACCGACAGCCTTGGCCAAAGCTTCTATATCAGCGGCGGGACCGAGCAGGTCTTTGGTTCGGAAAACACCAGCGACGTGTTCAACCCGATGGGGCTGGCGAACCCGGCCATCGACGCGCTGATCAAGAAGGGCATCGAGGCCACCACGCAGGAAGAGATGGACACCACCATCCACGCGCTGGACCGCTCGCTTCGGGCGCTGCGCTTCTGGGTGCCACAATGGTACAAGGCGACCTATACGCTGGCCTATTACGACATCTTCGGCCATCCCCAGAACATGCCCGCCTATGCGCTGGGTGAACTTGATTTCTGGTGGTATGACGCGGATAAGGCTGAAAAGCTGAAACAATCCGGCGCACTGCGCTGAGCCTGAAAATCAGGCTGGAAAACAAGACGGGGCAGGATGGCAGCCTATATTCTGCGGCGGTTGCTGCTGATCATACCAACGCTGATCGGCATCATGCTGGTCAACTTCACGCTGACGCAATTCGTCCCCGGTGGCCCGATCGAGCAGGTCATCGCCCGCGTTCAGGGCGAGGGCGACGCGTTTCGCAATATCGCGGGCGCCGGGGGTGACACCCAGCAGGCGCAGACCAATGAATATGCGGGCGCTCGCGGCATTCCGCCCGAGCTTCTGGACCAGCTTGAAGTGCAGATGGGCTTTGCCAAGATCGTCTGCACCCCGGCCCATCAGGGCGAGCCTGACCTGAAATCGCGCGATTGCAGCAAGGAAAAGATCGGCGCGGCACAGCGCTTCATGATCATGCTGGGCAATTACCTGCGCTTCGATTTCGGGGTCAGCTTCTTCCGCTCGATCTCGGTGATCGATCTGGTGCTGGAAAAGATGCCGGTCTCGATCACGCTGGGTCTGTGGTCGACGCTGATCGCCTATTGCATCTCGATCCCGCTGGGCATCCGTAAGGCGGTCAAGAATGGCACGCCCTTTGACACCTGGACCTCTGGTGCGATCATCATCGGCTATGCCATCCCGGCCTTCCTGTTCGCGGTGCTGCTGATGGTGGTGTTCGCGGGTGGCAGCTATTGGCAGATATTCCCGCTAAGGGGTTTGACCAGCGACAATTTTTCGGAACTGAGCCTGTTCGGCAAGGCCAAGGACTACCTGTGGCACATCACCCTGCCGGTGATCGCCACGACGATTTCCAGCTTTGCCACGCTGACCTTGCTGACCAAGAACAGCTTCCTTGACGAGATCAACAAGCAATATGTGATGACCGCCCGCGCCAAGGGCCTGACCGAGGGCCGCGTGCTTTACGGCCATGTCTTCCGCAACGCGATGCTGATCGTGATTGCGGGCTTCCCGGCGATGTTCCTGGGCGTGTTCTTCGGCTCGAGCATCCTGATCGAGACGATCTTCTCGCTGGACGGCCTTGGCCGCTTGGGCTTCGAGGCCGCCGTGCAGCGCGACTATCCAGTGATTTTCGGCACGCTGTACGTCTTTGGCCTGCTGGGGCTGTTGGTCGGAATCCTGTCGGACCTGATGTATGTCTTTGTCGATCCCCGCATTGATTTTGAGCGGAGGGCCGGCTGATGGCGATGACCGAACTCAACCGCCGCCGGTTGCGGAACTTCCGCCGCAACAAGCGCGCCTTCTGGTCGCTGGTGGTGTTCACCGTACTGTTCGTGGCCTCGCTTTTTGCCGAACTCATCGCGAATGACCGGCCGATCGTCGTCAACTTCAAGGGCAGCTATTACTTCCCGGTCTATCGCTTCTACCCCGAGACCACCTTTGGCGGCGATTTCGGGACCGAGGCGATCTATACCGATCCCGGCGTGCAATGCCTGATCCGCACCGGCGGTCGCGAGGAATGCTGGGACGACCCCGAGGCGGTGGAAAAGGAAGCGCACGAGACCGGCATGGTCGCGGGCGAGGCCGTCCAGAAGGGCTGGATGATCTGGCCGCCGATCCCCTTCCACTACCGCACCATCAACAATGTCGGCACTGCCCCCAGCGCGCCGGACGGCACGCATCTGCTGGGCACGGACGACACCTCGCGCGATGTGCTGGCGCGGGTGATCTATGGCTTCCGGCTGTCGATCCTGTTCACGCTGATCGTGACCGTGGTCAGTTCGGTCATCGGGATTTCGGCCGGTGCCGTGCAGGGCTATTTCGGCGGGCGCACCGATCTGGTGTTCCAGCGAATGCTGGAGATATGGGGTTCAACTCCTTCTCTTTATGTCATTATCATCCTGTTTGCGATCCTTGGACGCAGCTTCTGGCTGCTGGTCTTCGTCTCGATCCTGTTCGGTTGGCCCGCCTTGGTCGGGGTGGTCCGGGCTGAATTCCTGCGGGCGCGGAACTTTGAATACGTCCGCGCGGCCCGCGCTTTGGGCGTCAGTGACCGCAAGATCATGTTCCGCCATATCCTGCCCAACGCGATGGTGGCGACGCTGACCATGCTGCCCTTTGTCGTCACCGGTACGATCTCGTCCTTGGCGGCGCTGGATTATCTGGGCTACGGGCTGCCCACATCTGCCCCCTCGCTGGGGGAACTGGCCTTGCAGGCCAAGCAGAACCTGCAGGCGCCGTGGCTGGGCTTCACCGCCTTCTTCGCATTCGCCATCATGCTGTCGCTTCTGGTCTTCATCTTCGAGGGCATCCGTGACGCGTTCGACCCAAGAAAGACCTTCCGATGACGCCGGTTCTTGAAGTCTCAGACCTGCGGATCGGGTTCCGGCAGGACGGGCAGATCGTGCCCGCGGTCAAGGGCGTCAGTTTCACCGTCGGCAAGGGTGAGACGGTGGCGCTGGTCGGCGAATCCGGCTCGGGGAAATCGGTCACGGCTTTGTCTACCGTGGGTTTGCTGGGCGATTCCGCGCAGCTTGCCGGTTCCGTTCGCTACGAGGGGCGCGAGCTGGTCGGCGCGTCCGAGGCCGATCTGCGCCGGGTGCGCGGCAACGATATCAGCTTCATCTTCCAAGAGCCGATGACCTCGCTGAACCCGCTGCACACGCTGGAACAGCAGTTGGGCGAAAGCTTGACCCTGCATCAGGACCTGCATGGCGATGCGGTGCGGGCGCGGATCATTGAACTGCTGAATCGCGTTGGCATCCGTGACCCGGAAACCCGGCTGGCCGATTACCCGCACCAGCTGTCGGGCGGGCAACGCCAGCGGGTGATGATCGCCATGGCGCTGGCCAACGGCCCCGAATTGCTGATCGCGGACGAGCCGACGACGGCCTTGGACGTGACCATTCAGGCCCAGATCATGGAGCTTCTGGCGGAACTGAAAGCCGCCGAGGGCCTGTCGATGCTGTTCATCAGCCACGACCTTGGTCTTGTGCGCCGCATCGCCGACCGGGTCTGCGTGATGAAGGGCGGCGAGATCGTCGAGCAAGGCCCGGCTGAACAGATCTTTGCCGATCCGCAGCACGAATATACCCGGATGCTCTTGGCCGCAGAACCGAAGGGTCTTGCGGATCCAATCCCATCCGATGCGACCGAGATGATCGCGACCCGCGACCTGCGCATCTGGTTCCCGATCAAGCGCGGTTTTCTGCGCCGCACTGTCGGCCATGTGAAAGCCGTAAATGGCGCGACGCTGTCCGTCCGCTCGGGCGAGACTTTGGGCATCGTCGGCGAATCTGGCAGCGGCAAGACCACGCTGGCGCTGGCGATCATGCGTCTGATCGAAAGCGAAGGGCCGATCCTGTATATGGGTCGCGACATTGCGAAACTCTCGGGGCGCGAGTTGCGCGGCCTGCGGCGGGACATGCAGATCGTCTTTCAGGACCCATTCGGCAGCCTTTCGCCGCGTATGACAGTCGAGCAGATCATCTCGGAAGGGCTTGGCGTTCACGGTGTCGAACCCGGCCGCAACCGCCGTGAGATGGTCGATGAGATCATGCGCGAGGTCGGCCTCGATCCGGCGACGATGCACCGCTATCCGCATGAGTTCAGTGGCGGCCAGCGCCAGCGCATCGCCATCGCCCGCGCCATGATCTTGAAGCCGAAACTGGTGGTGCTGGATGAACCGACCAGCGCCTTGGACATGACCGTGCAGGTGCAGATCGTGGAACTTCTACGCCGCCTGCAACGCAAGCACGGGTTGGCCTTCCTGTTCATCAGCCACGATCTGCGCGTGGTCCGTGCCATGTCGCATCAGATCATGGTCATGCGCGCGGGCGAGGTAGTGGAACAAGGCAGTACCGAGCAGGTCTTTGCCGCCCCGCAAAGCGACTATACCCAGCGCCTGATCAAGGCGGCTTTCCTGAGCAAGGCCTGATGCGGATCCTGTTCGTCCACCAGAACTTTCCGGGCCAGTTCCTGCATCTGGCCCCGGCTCTGGCCGCGCGGGGACATGAGGTGATGGCGCTGACCGATGAGGGCAACCAGCGTCCTTCCCCGATCCGCACGGTGCGCTATAAATCCCCACCCGAGGAAAACCCGGTGCGCGGTCTGGCCCGGACCTATGCCGGTTATGCCGAGCGCGGCTGGCTGGCGGCGCGCGGTTGCCGGGCGCTGCGGGACCGGCATGGCTATACGCCCGACCTGATCTTTGGTCACAGCGGCTGGGGCGAGACGTTGTTTCTGCGCGAAATCTGGCCCGAGGCCAAGCTGCTGGTCTATGCCGAACTTCTGTATCGCACCCGCGGTCACGATGTCGGCTTCGACCCCGAAGTGACCCCCGACAGCGACGAAAGCCGCGTGACCACGCTGGCGCGCTCGGCGCATCTGATCCAGGGACTGGTTCAGGCCGATGCCGGGATCGCGCCGACCCGCTATCAGGCGGATTCCTTTCCGCCCGAACTGCGCCAGAAGCTGACCGTGATCCATGACGGCATCGACACCGGCAAGGTACGGCCCGACCCGAATGCACGATTGGAACTGCCCGGCGGGCGGGTGCTGACGGCGCAAGACGAGGTGCTGAGCTATGTCTCGCGCTCGCTGGAACCCTATCGCGGTTTTCATCGCTTCATGCGCGCCTTGCCCCAGGTGATGCGTGCCCGTCCCAATGCGCAGGTGGTCCTGATCGGTGGCGATGGTGCCAGCTACGGCACGGTGCCGCGCGATGCCGAAAGCTGGAAGGCGAAACTGCTGGTCGAGCTTGACGGCCAACTGGACCTGAGCCGCATCCACTTTCTGGGTCGCGTGCCTTATCCGCAATATCTGTCACTGCTGCAGATTGCGCGGGTGCATTGCTACCTGACCTATCCTTTCGTCCTCAGCTGGTCGCTGACCGAGGCGATGGCGGCGGGCTGCCATATCGTCGCCTCGGATACCGAGCCGGTGCGCGAACTGATCCGCGACGGAGAGAATGGGCGGCTGGTGCCGTTCTTCGACCAAGGCGCGCTGAAACAGGCGCTGATCCGCGCCCTCGCGGGCGACCCCGAGGATGCGCAGCTGCGTGCTGCCGCCCGACAGACCATCGTGGACGGCTACGACCTGCAAAGTCACAGCCTGCCGCGCCTGATCGACTGGGTCGAAAGCTTCGGGGCCTAAAGCTCGATTTCGTTGGTGGCGTCTGGATCGGGCAAGGGTTCGGGCTGATCCGGCGAGGGTGTGGCCTCGGGGGCGGGCGGCAAGCTGTCTGCCGGAGGCTGTTGGTTCGGGGCCAGAAAATCGCGCAGGGTATTCCCGATCGGTGGCGGAGGCGGCGCATCGGCACGGCGGCGGATCAGGATGTCGCCGTTTTCCAGCCGCTCGGGCGTCTGGTAATTGCCGACATCGTCCATCATTCCCTTCAGCTCATCCAACACCGGAGCAAAGCTGTTCACGGTGTCGTTCAGGTCCCGGCCAAGCTGGTCCAGATGCGGCTGCACATCCTTCAGCAGCTTTTCCATGAAGCCCTGAAGGCCGTGCTCGATATCGCTTTCCAGATCGCCAGGCTGTTCCTGATCGGCGGGCGGTGGCTCAAACGGTGTCTGGGCCATTGCCGGTCCGGTCACCATCGCGGAAGCAAGAATGATTGCGGCGAGCCTTTGCATCGCAGTCTCCTAGATCGGGTGATCAGGAAACTGCGGCCGCCCGGTCAGGGTTCCCCGGTGCGGCCCCAGGTCGCGGCTGGTCTAGATCGGGCGAAGCTGGTGCATGTTGCGGAATGCCTCCCATGCCTCGTTCAGGGCGCGGGTGCGGGCCTCGGCCAGCCGGATCGCTTCCGGGGGCAGGCCACGGGCAATGGCGCGGTCGGGATGGGATTCAAACACCAGATCGCGCCAGCGCTTGCGCGCCTCGGGCAGGGGCGTGTCGGGCGGAATTCCCAGCACGTCGCAGGGCGGGCAACCGTTGCTGCGGTCATGGCGGGCGCGGATCGTCGCGACCTGCGCCGGGCTGAGGCCAAAGATGCGCCCGACCTCATCAATGAAGATGATCTCGGCCTCATGCAGGTCGCCATCGGCAACGGCAATGATGAACAGCCCCTCGATCACGTCGGACAGGACCGGATCGCCCGGCGGGAACATCGCGGCGATGCGGCCCGCCCAGGCGTCGAAACCGGCAACATCCTGGCGGGCAAGGTCAAAGACGCGGGCTGCGTTTTTCTCCTCGGCGCGGGGAATGATGAAGACCCGGCGGAATGCCGCGACCTCGGACCGGGCGACAGCGCCATCGGCCTTGGCCAGCTTCGCGCCAAGCGCGATTACGGCGATGGTGAAAGCCACGGATTTTTCCGGCGGGGTCGCCGCACGGCTTGATCCGACGATCGCGGCAAGGCGATCAGCGATGCGCTGCCAGAAGCTGCGTGGCTTTGGCAGTTCGGGGCAGTCCTGTGGCCTGTCCTTCAGAATGGTGTCCATGTCCGTCAGCCTAGGCGGGGAAGGGGTTCAAGTCCACTGACATTCCCGCGGGTTCCGGCCGATCACCTGCGGCTTTCCAGCGCCGCCTTGACCACCAGAACCACCAGCGCGATCACCGTAAGCGTCGAGGCCGCGGCGAATGCCCCCGTGGTATTCAGGTCGTTGAACATCAATTCGATCTGCAAGGGCAGGGTGTTGGTCTGCCCGCGGATCGAGCCTGACACCACCGAGACCCCGCCGAATTCGCCCACCGCGCGTGCCGTCGCCAGCACCGCGCCGTAAAGCAGCGCCCAGCGGATATTGGGCAAAGTCACCCGCGAAAACACCTGCCAGCCCTTGGCACCCAAGGTCACGGCAGCCTCTTCCTGCTCGGACCCTTGCGCCTGCATCAAGGGCAGCACCTCGCGCGCGACGAAGGGGGCGGTCACGAACATGGTCACAAGGACGATGCCGGGCAACGCGAACATTACCTTCAGGTCGTGCTGGGCCAGAAACGGTCCCAGCAGCCCTTGGCGGCCGTAAAGCAGCAGGTAGCAGATCCCCGCGATGATGGGCGAGATCGAGAAGGGTATCTCGATCATGGTCATCAGCAGTTTGCGGCCCGGAAAGCGGAACCGAGCGATAGCCCATGCGGCGGCGATGCCGAAGGCGATGTTGACCGGCACGACGATCACCGCGACCAAGGTGGTCAGCCCGATGGCGTGCAGCGTCATCGGGTCGGTGATATTCGCGACGTAAGCGCCCCAACCCTCGGCCAGCGCGCGCCAGAAGATGAAGGCCAAGGGCGCCACGACGAATATCGCCGTCAGCACAAATGCCAGCGCGATCAGCAGGCGCGGCACGCTTCGGCTTTGGCCCGGAGCATGGGTCAGATCGGTCGCGCTCATCCCTTGGACTCCAGATGGCGGGCGGCGCGGAATTGCAGCCAGTTCGACAGGATCAGCAGCACCAGCGCGAAGGCCAGCAGCACCAGCGCGATGGCGGCAGCGCCCTGATAATCGTATTCCTCAAGCCGGATATAGGCCAGAAGCGCCGCGATCTCGGTCTTGAAGGGCAGGTTGCCAGCGATGAAGACCACCGCGCCGAATTCGCCCAAGGACCGGGCAAAGGCCACGGTCGATCCGGCCAGCCATGCGGGAAAAATCGCGGGCAGGACCACGCGGCGAAAAATCTGCCAAGGGCTTGCCCCCAGCGTCATCGCCGCCTGCTCCAGCGCCGGGTCAAGGTCTTCAAGAACCGGTTGGATCGCACGCACCACGAATGGGATCGAGGTGAAGGCCATCGCAATGGTGACGCCAGCCAGCGTATAGACCAGCTGAATGCCCGCACTCGCCAAGGGCGCGCCAAACCAGCCATTCGCGGAATAAAGCGCGGTCAGCGAAATTCCTGCCACCGCTGTCGGCAGTGCAAAAGGCACGTCCATCAGCGCGTCAAGGATACGCTTGCCGGGGAAATCATAGCGGGTCAGCACCCAAGCCATCAGCAGCCCGTAAAAGGCGTTGAAGACCGTGGCGATGGCCGCCGCCGTCACCGTCACCCGCAGCGCCGACAGCGTCCGCGGCGAAGTGACGATGGCCCAGAACTGCGCCGGCCCGATCTGCGCGCCCTTCAGGATAAGCGCAATGACCGGGATCAGGATGACCAGTGCCACGTAAAGCAGCGTGGTGCCGAGGCTCAGTGAGAACCCCGGCAAAACGCGTTTCGGCTTGATGGCCGTTGCCGTCATTTGTTGACGAAGACCTTGTCGAGGATGCCGCCATCGGCCAGATGCTCGGACTGGATCTTGTCCCAGCCGCCAAAGACGTCCTCAACGGTCAGCAGCTTGACCTCGGGGAATTCGGCGGCGTGCTTCGCGGCCACATCCTTGTCGGTCGTGCGGTAGTGGTTCTCGGCCAGGGTGTCCTGCGCTTCGGGCGTGTAGAGCCATTTCAGATATTCGGTCGAAACCTCAAGCGAGCCGTTCTTTTCGGCATTCTCGGTCACGACGGCGACCGGGAAGGCGGCAAACAGGCTGGTCGCGGGGGTCACGGATTCAAAACCCTGATCGGCATATTGCTTGGCGATGCCCTGCGTCTCGGCCTCAAAGGTGATCAGCACGTCGCCCATGTTGCGCTCGGCGAAGGTCTGGGTCGCAGCGCGCCCACCAGTGTCGAAGACCGGGACATTGGCAAAGATCTTGGCGACGAATTCCTGCGCCTTGGCCTGATCGCCGCCATTCTGCTGCAGCGCATAGGCATAGGCGGCCAGATAGGTGTAGCGCCCGTTGCCGCTGGTTTTGGGGTTGGGCAGGATCGACTGCACATCGTCGCGGGCCAGATCCGACCAGTCCTTGATGCCCTTGGGGTTGCCCTTGCGGACAAGGAAAGCCGGTAGCGAATAATAGGGCGAGGCGCCGTTCGGCAGGGCTTCGCGCCAGTTTTCGGCAACCAGACCGTTCTTGGCCAGAACGTCCACGTCGGTTTCCTGATTGAAGGTCACGACATCGGCCGGAAGCCCTTCAAGGATCGCACGCGCCTGTTTCGACGAGCCGCCATGGCTTTGGTCGATGGTCACGTCCTTACCAGACTTGGCTTTCCAATAAGCCTGGAATTCCGGGTTCAGCGCCTCGAACAATTCACGGGCGACGTCATAGCTGACGTTCAGGATCTTGTCCTGAGCCAGTGCCGGGGTCGAACCCAGCAGCAAGGCCAGCGCGGCAAGGCGCAATTTCGAAGTCATCATTGGGCTTTCTCCTTGCGGGGCAATTCGGTGGCGGCGGACGCGGCCTGACTGGGGCGCGGGCCGGGGAAAATGGCGGCGGTTTCGGGACGCAGGATGACCCGCGCGCCACGCTCAAGCCCCTTCGCCTCGAGGGCGCGGCGGGGCAGGTCGACGGGAATGGTCTGCGCGCCGTCCGTCAACTCCAGCCGCAGGATCGCGCCATTGCTTGTGCAGCGGCTGACCCGCCAGCGGCCCGAAGGATCGGCCACGGGGGTAATGTCGGCGGGGCGCAGGAACAGCGTCGCCGGACCGTCGGCCAAGGCGCGGCGGGGCAGGCGCCCGGCATCAAGGCCCGGCGCTTCGGCGCGGCCTGCGCTCAGCACCACCGGCAGCTCGATCGTCGCGCCCATGAAGCGGGCGACAAAGGGGCTGGCGGGGTGGTCGTGGATCTGGTCGGCATTGCCGATCTGCTCGATCCGGCCCTCGCCCATGACGACGACGCGGTCGGCCAGTTCAAAGGCCTCTTCCTGATCGTGGGTGACAAAGATCGTGGTCGAGCCGGTTTCCTCATGCACGCGGCGCAACCAGGCGCGCAGATCGCGGCGGACGGCGGCATCCAGCGCGCCGAAGGGTTCATCCAACAGCAGCACCGTGGGTTGGATCGCCAGCGCCCGGCCAAGCGCGACCCGCTGCCGTTGCCCGCCCGAAAGCTGCGCCGGATAGCGGTCGCCCAGATGCGCGATCTGCAGGAAATGCAGCAGTTCCTCGACCTTGGCGGCAATGACCGACTTGCCCGGACGCTCGGCGCGGGGGCGCACGGTCAGGCCGAAGGCAATATTGTCGCGCACTGACATATGCGGGAACAGCGCGTAATGCTGAAAGACAAAGCCGATGCGGCGGTCCTGCGCGGCCAGACCCAGCCAGTCCTGACCGTTCACGTTCAACCCGCCGGAATTCGGCCATTCCAGCCCGGCGACGATCTTCAGCAGCGTCGTCTTGCCCGAGCCTGACGGCCCCAGCAACGCCACCAGCTCGCCGCCTTCGACGGTCAGATCGATCCCGCGCAACACCGCGGTGCTGCCAAAGCTTTTGGTCATGTTCTCGATGGTGATCGACATGCACATCTCCGCGTTCCGGCCAGAGGTATCGCCGCGTTGCTGAACCGGCAAGTTCAGGTTCTGCCTGATGCGCCGGGCTGTGGCGAAGGATTTCCCGCTGCCATCCGCAGGGCGGACCGCTTTTCCATCCCGGCACAAGCGGCGGGGATATTCTTCGGGCAGCGGGGCGGCTATCGCGGCAGTTATCCTTATTTTTCTGCACCATGGCCGCGCCATACGCCAATTGGGCTTTAGTCGCGATTTTGCCTCTGCTATGGCAGCGACGCAAAGACTGGGGAGTTGCGATGACCATGCAGGATGAGCTGATTCTGGCGCTGGAAAGCCCGTTGACCGAGGATCTGGAGCTGCTGTTCCAACGTCACACGCAGGACATGCATGCCGAGACGCCGCCTGAATCCATCCACATGATGCCGCGCGAGACTCTTGTGCATCCGGATATCGATTTCTTCGTGTTGCGCGATGGTGGTCGCCCCGTCGGCATGGGTGCGATCAAGCGCATCGAGGACGGCCATGGTGAGGTCAAGTCGATGCACGTATTGACCGAGGAACGCGGCCGCGGTCTGGCCCGTCTGCTGGTCGATCGCATGATCGACAGCGCCCAAGCCCGCGGCTATGCGCGCCTCAGCCTTGAGACCGGCACGCAGGAGATGTTCCTGCCCGCCCGCAAGCTGTATGAGCGCGCTGGTTTTGTCGAATGTGGCCCCTTTGCGGATTACCGCCTTGATCCCTACAGTGTCTTCATGACGCTGGATCTGACAAAAGCAGATTGAGCGGTTGAAAAGGGCGCGAAGCTTTGCGATGAAAGCGCCCGATGCGGACCCGTAGCTCAACTGGATAGAGCAGGGACCTTCTAAGTCCAAGGTTGGGGGTTCGAGCCCTCCCGGGTCCGCCAATTAAATCAATCAATTAGCCTGTGTTTTGGTCTTGTCTTTCTGGTTCGATGAACCAAACGCGGTCCACTGAACTCAAGCGAACCTGCTGCGCCACGCAGGTACGAGGGGCTGAATTGAGCATAGACAGAGCATGTAATGTTCGGGTTCATATGCACGAGGAACTGGGTTTCCCTCATCGGCGTCCCGGCTTTGACCATGAACCGCTCGGCAGTGCGGCGCAGGTCGTGCCGCGTGCTATTCCGGCCCGCGTCACAGCAGCATTGAATCCCGTGCTGATGCTCTCCATCCGTCGCCCGGTGCGTTCGGTAGTAAAAGGCGACAGCGCCACTTCTTTCACCTGCAACAGAGCGACTCGTGCGGTGTGGTTTATCGGCACGGTGGCGCGGCCCTTCTTCGGCCCTATGGACGGGCTGGAAGGCTGGGCACCGGATCAAGACCGCTGAGGCATGCGCAATGCCGAGATCGCGAAAGCTGCTTTCGCCGCACCGATGGAAGCCGCAAGCCACGCATGAACGACGAGAGCCGCAGGGCGATCCTCGCTCAGCACGTTAGAGAAGCCAAGATCGATCAAAGCAGGGTCCGAATTGTCTAGTGGGAAGTCCGACCAACCGGCATCATGGCTCTATGTCGCTCCTGTATGTCCCCGCGCAGGTAGGCGTATTCGAGCAAAGAGCTAACTTCTGGCTCCCGCTGCGATGCGCCCTTCGGGTTCCGTTAATATTTATCTTATCGGCCCAGGTCAGCCACTTCATTAGCATTTCATTTAAATAAAAAGCCTAGATGTTTTTCCGGATATTTCAGTACAATTATCCACAATAACATTCCAGCCGATCTAGTTACCAAGAATTATACGTAATATATGTTAGATGATACGATCATATTATCGTAACAACTTATAATTTAATCATAACCCATTTGGTGCTGCAATGCAGATCTCGTCCGCTGGTATTGCGCTTACGCTATTGAGGAACGACGGACCCACGGCTGGCAGCCTGACCTCGCGCGCGACCTCGAACGTGGTGGGTCTGACTGCAGTGGAGAGGGTTTCCGCAATAACCACGCTGCAGAAGCAGTCATCTGACACCTATCATGAACTCGACGATCCTGAGTTCAGAATGATGCTGGCGTTGGGCGACAGGAGATCCGAGGCCATCAGCACGCTTCTATCAGGCGAGGTTAGTCCATTCGATAATGAAATTGTTCAGACCATAGGCGGCAATGTCCATTTTCAACAACGGAGCGATACTCGGCTGGAGTTCAAGGGAAGCTTCGTGCCCGCATACGAAGCGGCGATGGGTATGACCGCGCCGCAGCGTGATGCGAATTTCCCGGCGCGGTCGGATGCCATCGCTTATGCGTATCATTTCGGGAAAGCGCTTTTTGAAACGATAAGCAGGGTAGTTAACGCAAAGCTCGAAATTGAGGCGAGTAGCGACACCATGCTAGACGCTTCGGGCCAACTCTAGGCATTACACGAAGCGGTAGACTGCTTGGCAGTTGGGATGCGATGGAGGCTGCAGATGCTCACGGCACAAGTGCCATTGTGGGCGACATGCTATACATGGAGAGAAACGCCGCCTCTCTTGCCAATCTGTTCAGCTTCGATTCAGCCAGCGTGACCAAACCGGCCTATGAGTTCGCGTTCACGGGTTTCAGCATTAGCCACGGCACGTTGGGCAATCGCGGCGGACGGATCGATTACCCTCTATGGTGTGGACGGCAAGGCATACGATGCTGCAGATTACAGCGCGCGCAACATCAACGGCGGTATACCTGAGCTTCGCAATGATCTGATCCGGCAGGCGGACAGAAGTCCGATAAATACATAACGCTGCCCCTGCTAAGTTCGGAAGACTTATAGCGCCCGGAGGAAACCCCTCGCGGGCGCTTCTCATTTCACGCGCTTGCACTCGGACGTCAGATCGACGTGCCAGTCACCAACCCGAAGCCGGATGCCCTCGCGGCCTTTCAGCGCTTTCACGTTGTTCGCTTGCGATGCCGGGTCGGCGGTGTATTCAGCGTTCTTCTCGCGGACGCGGTCATCCATGTTGCGCGGCATCCGCGTCAGGGCTGCTCCGTGTGGTGATCTGTTTCATGGCTAGATGTGTAGTCAAAGGTACATAGCCGAACTACTGCATGATCCGGCGACCCTTCCGTTCCCATCCACTCGATCCTCCCCAAGCGGGAAGTTTGGCCCCGGTCCCCTCCGTGCCGTCTGAACCAGGTTGGAACGGATCGTGATCATCGCGCCCTTGTGTTCGAGGGCTTTGGCCACCATTTCCTATCAATGATAGAAATAAGCTGGGGCAAACCCCTGACACTCGTCGTCACTGAGAGCGGTGACACACAGAAGATCTCGACCATCGAACAGGCGAAATACTGGCTGCGGAAGCGCTGGCCGGTTGTAGATGATGCCCGCCAGCGCGCTCTCGCGGCGGTCGAAAGCGCCATGGAATGCATGCTGCCGGTGCAGGTCGCTCGGAAGGCCTTCGAAAACGCGGCACGGTCCGCTGGTTTCCGGACGGCCGACCAGGCCTGACGTCCACGGGCAAGGCAGAGGCCTTGTGCGATTGGGAAGGTGCACATGACGAGGAGGGCGGATATTCCGTCCTCCTACTTGTTTTCGGCACTCACTTCGCCAAGCAAGGCCTGCGCGTGTTCCTGACCGCCCATCTCTGAACAACGCCTTGGTCCGAGCAAGGGCCGGCGGCATTCATAGCCCGGCAAGACGATCGACAGTCTGGCGGGTGATTTGCCTTGCCGGTCGCATCAATGATGCTGTCCCACGGCTTGCTGTCATCACGCCCTTACCAAATTCGAGACGCTGGCCTCGCTGCACGCGATATGAGCGGATGTTTCGGAACGCGGCGCAACACGGCCATGGCTCGACCATTTCGAAGAAACAGGCATTTGCTGCGCAAGGTATAAGTACCCGCAATGGTTCGCAACCATGGCCCACCCGTGTCGGCCGCCCTTGTCGATGGCACGGGCCGCTTGATCAGCGACGATCTATGGCCGCCACCCAGCCCCCCAAGAGAAACCTTCGGAACTGCAATTCCGCGTCGGCGCAGCATACCCTCAATGTCTTGATCGTAGGCAGAGTTGCTCACCTTTGATCAAGCCGGAATTTCTGCTGAGTTAAGCCGCGAACACTGCCGCCGCGTCAATCTGTTCGTCAGCATGAGCGTGTGACAACGCATTCGTGGTTGAAAACCCCACTTCTGCAAGCTAACCGCAAAGGGCCTGAACAAACCGCTGCCTCGATGGCTTTTGCCGAGGTTGCGGAACTCTCTGGCATTTTGTCGGAAGAGGATGAACAGGCACAGATGACAGATCAGACCGGCCAGCCCGATTCGGCGCCCTCCCGCAACGCGCGCGCCTGGCTCAGCGTTCTGGCGCGGTATCGCGAACCGACGACGGCGCGCAGCCTTTTTGAGCTGGCAGTAACCCTGGTGCCGTTTTTCGCGCTCTGGACGCTGGCATGGCTTTTGCTGTCAGTGAACGCTTGGCTGGCACTTGCCGTGGCGCTGTTCAACGGGACATTCCTCGTCAGGATTTTTATCATCCAGCATGATTGCGGACATGGCTCGTTTCTTGCCAACAGAACCGCGCAGGACTGGATCGGTCGCAGCCTCGGGGTTCTGACACTGACGCCCTATGCGGTCTGGAAGCGGACGCATTCCATCCATCACGCGCATCATGGCGACCTCGATCAGCGGGGGATCGGCGACGTGCTGACGCTGACGATCAATGAGTACCGGGCACGCTCGATCTTCGGTCGCTTCATGTACCGGCTTTATCGCCATCCGCTGGTCCTGTTCGTGCTGGGACCAAGCTATCTGTTCATCCTTCAGAACCGGTTGCCGATCGGGCTGATGAAATCCGGCTGGCGCTACTGGGCCTCTGCTATGGGCACCAATGCGATGATCGGGATTGCGCTTGGGCTGATCGCCTGGTTCGGCGGGCTGATGCCGGTTCTGCTGGTCTTCCTGCCCACCTCGATCGTTGCGGCGACGATCGGCGTGTGGCTGTTCTATGTCCAGCACCAGTTCGAAGAGACCCATTGGTCGCGGGGCGAAAACTGGCAGCTCCATCACGCGGCGCTGGAAGGCAGCTCACATTATGTCCTGCCGCAGCCGTTGCGCTGGCTTTCCGGAAATATCGGCATCCACCATGTGCATCACCTGTATTCCCGGATCCCGTTCTACCGGCTGCCCGAAGTGCTCAGGGATCATCGCGAACTGGCAGAGGCGCAACGCCTGACCATCGGAGAAAGCTTGACGACCGCGCGGCTGCATCTGTGGGATGAAATCGAGGGTAAACTGGTCTCCTTCACAGAGGCGCGCGCGAGATATGGTCGGGTTTGATGCTGGTCACCGGGTTTCGGCTTGGGCAAGCGTTGAGCGTCCCGAAAGCCGCGTGATGATCAGCAGGATCGTATAGATAGCGACGCCCCTGACGACGGAATCCATTTTTCGCCTATGGTAGAGATAGGATGCGAGCGCTTCCATTTTCGCCATCAAGGCTCTCGTCCAGCCGAAATGCATCGGTCGGGTCGAGATGCGGACCTTGCTCGGGTTCGCGGCTTGTGCGGTAAATCTCATCACATGCGTCGGGTAGCCTAGGCTTCTTTTCTCGGGGTCCGGCTGAATGCGGTCAATTGCGAAGCCTGTGTTTCTCCCCTTGCCGAATGTGATCCGGGTCTCGTCCCATTCGCTCCCAGCGCGCGACACGGGGTATTTCGGCCGCGGTCCCGGACAAGCGCATCTCCTGCATATTTAACGCCGCCGCTGCCAGTCAGTCCAAGAAGCGCAAAGGGCAAGGCCATAGCCAAGCCAGACTCTGGGCACGCCAATAACGTCCCTAAAAATCGCGGTGTTCCTCAAATTGCAGCCCATTCGCGATTGCAGGAATCTGAAGGTTTTCGGTGATGGTCGCAACCTCCTCACAGCGGAAAATCAGCCGTAAAGCCCCGCTGAAAACCGCTGAACGAGGGGGTTGTTCCGGCATCGCGAAGATTCGGCACCATGGAACCCCGATCCCCTGAGGGGGTTGTGGCCCGACCCAGGGCGCACCTGCCTTACGGTTTCTTCGGCGGGATCGACCCTTTCTGACAGCGATGGGAAGGAAAGTGCGATGGCGAATGAGCAGCAGACTTTCTGGAAGCGTCTGGACGGTATCAATGCCGGAATGCTTGGAACGCGCGAGCGGATGAAGCTGGTCCCGATGTCACATTATGCCGATCCCGGCGAGCAAGCCCTGTGGTTCATCACCGCGGAAGGCACGGATCTGGTCAGCGAACTCGAAGATGGCTCCAAGCCCGCGATTCATGTCATCGGCGATGCGGCAGGCAAGCTTTGGGCCCAGATCGAAGGACAGCTTGAACTCTCGCCCGATCGCGCGAAGCTTGACGAAATCTGGAACAAAGTCGCCGCGGCCTGGTTCGAGGGAGGTAAGGAAGATCCCGACCTGCGCCTCCTCAGATTCAGTCTGTCAGAAGCCGATATCTGGTCCACGACGGGCGGGATCGGCTTCCTCTATCAGATCGCCAAGGCGAACCTGACCGGGGACGAGCCCGATATCGGCGACCATTTCCACCTGAAATTCTAAGCGGGCAGGCCAGAACGGATGGGCACGTCAGCCATGGCGCGCCCCTTACCCACCCACATCGGAAGGCAAGGAAGATGGCAAAATCCTATGATCAAACCACTGGCACAGGCGGCGAGACCCAGCAGATCGGCACTGGAAAAACCCCGATACTGACCACCAACCACGGCATGCCGATTTCCGACAATCAGAACAGCCTGCGGATTGGCGCGCGCGGCCCGACGCTGCTGGAAGATTTCATCCTGCGCGAGAAGATCTTCCATTTCGACCATGAGCGCATCCCCGAGCGCATCGTCCATGCCCGCGGCTCGGTCGCGCATGGCTATTTCGAATGCACTGATCCGATCCCCGACCTTACCTGCGCCAGTCTGTTTGCCGAGAAAGGCAAGCGGACCGAGGTGATCGTGCGCTTTTCGACCGTGGCTGGCGGCGCAGGCTCGGTCGACACGCCACGCGACGTACGTGGCTTTGCAACCAAATTCTATACCGACCAAGGCAATTGGGATCTGGTCGGCAACAATATCCCGGTCTTCTTCATTCAGGACGCCCTGAAATTCCCGGACCTCGTGCATTCGGTCAAGATGGAGGCTGATCGCGGCTTTCCGCAGGCGGCCTCGGCCCATGACACGTTCTGGGATTTTGTCTCGCTGATGCCCGAGACGCTGCATACCGTCATCTGGGCCATGTCCGATCGCGGCATCCCGCGCAGCTATCGGATGATGCAGGGCTTTGGCGTCCACACCTTCAAGCTGGTCACTGCCGAAGGGGCTGAAAGCTTCGTCAAATTCCATTGGCGACCGAAACTGGGCATCCAGTCGCTGGTCTGGGACGAGAGCGCCAAGATTCAGGGCGCGGATAATGACTATCACCGCCGCGACCTGTGGGAGGCGATCGCCTCGGGTGATTTCCCGGAATACGAGTTGGCGATCC
>NZ_JACVAW010000024.1:0-43605 GCF_014851995.1 Paracoccus sp. PAR01 | reverse complement strand
AGACACTACAATGACGACCGACCCCACAGCGCCATCGGATACAACGTCCCGAGCGCGCTGCACTTTCCCGGCCGCGTCACCAGCCCGCCGCCATGACCAAGGCCGGAAACTCCGGCTTTAGATGGTCCAAAATTGGTAGGCAGGGCACTCTTGAATTGATCACATCAGTTTTTGATAGCTCGAAACCTCTCAGGCTCGATAGTAATCAATCCCCTTTACCGCAACATGTAGTTCTGGGCGTGCAGCCATCACCTCTCTTGCCATCATTTCCAAATATTCGACTACGTCCGCCAGAGACTTCCATGCATTTGTATCGGGGTGTCGCCATCGCTTCGCATTAGCTGGGCAAATCAGTAGACACCCTGCACGGCAATTGTCGTGCTGTAGGTATTTACCGACTAGCTGGTTGTTTAGAGCGTGCTCCAGTTCGCGCAAGCTCCATGTCTCTCTTCCCAATTCGACTGTTGCATAGCCGGGCATGGTTCGTGGTGAAGCCGAATATCTGTACGATTCTTATCGACCGCAACAGCTTCTTGTGTGAAATCAAAAACGCCGCGATCTGTTTTGCGCAGCCGGAAAACTATAGAGCTGTGTTTCGGCGTGCAACTTTGTCCCCTTGAACGGAGACATCGGCGCCGAATTTTGACCCCTTTTATTTTTCGTCAGTCCGTTTGCTGCGGGTCAGCAGACGGAGAAGGGGATGAAGGGGGTGGATACGATCGCGAGGGTCCGGCGGGCCTTCTACGTCCAGGGTTGGTCGATGAAGAGGATCGCGCGTGAGTTGCATGTGTCGCGCAACACGGTGCGGAAGATCCTTCGGTCTGATGAGACGGAGTTCAGCTACGAGCGAACCCGCCAGCCCTTGCCTCGGATCGGCCCCTGGCAGGAGCAGCTCGAGCAGTTTCTGAGTTCAAACGCAGGCAAGCCGTCACGAGAACGGCTGACCCTAATCCGGATCTTTGAGGAGATGCGGGCGCTTGGCTATGAGGGTGGCTATGACGCCATTCGCCGCTTCGCCAAGACCTGGTCGCAGGGGCGCGGCACCACCACCACCGAAGCCTATGTGCCGCTCTATTACGAACCGCGCGAGGCCTACCAATTCGACTGGAGCCATGAGGTCGTGGTGATAGCAGGCGCGACGGTCACGGTGAAGGTCGCGCATGTCCGGCTCTGCCATAGCCGGATGTGTTGGTGCGCGCCTATATGCGCGAGAGCCAGGAAATGGTCTTCGATGCCCATGACCGCGCCTTCGCTTTTTTCCGGGGCACCTGCACGCGCGGCATCTACGACAATATGAAGACGGCGGTGGAGGCGGTTTTCACTGGAAAGAAGCGCCTCTACAACCGTGTTCGCCCGTTCACTCGGACCGATGGCGTTCACGGCTCACTCCTGCAGATGTTCAGCCACTACCTGATTGATCCCGTAGCCTGCACACCTGCGGCTGGCTGGGAGAAGGGACAGGTCGAGAACCAAGTGGGGTTGGTGCGGGAGCGCTTCTTCACGCCGCGGCTTCGGATCAAAAGCCTTTATGAGTTGAACGCCTGGCTGATCGACAAATGCGTGGCCTATGCCAAGGCACATCGCCATCCCGAGCAGTCGGACAAGACCGTGTGGGAGATGTTCGAGGCCGAACGGCCCAAACTCGTTCTCTATGCTGGCCACTTTGACGGCTTCCACAGCGTGCCGGCCGCTCGACCATTGTCCTCGGACCAATGGTGGACATGGTCTCGCTCTCCAAGACCTGCTCGGTCCGGTTCGACAAGTGACGAAGATCAGAAAACGATCCGGGGGATCGTTTTCCTGAGGAACAGGTATTCGGTTCTGGCGACGGCTGTCGGGCGACCGGTCGAGGTCTATGCCTATGCCGAGCGCATCGTGATCCGGCAGAATGGCGTGATCGTGGGCGAACATATCCGGGCCTTCGGGCGCAGCGAGGTCGTCTATGATCCTTGGCACTATGTGCCTGTTTTGGCGCGCAAACCGGGTGCCCTGCGCAATGGTGCACCGTTCCGGAACTGGCTCTTGCCGCCAGCACTGGCAGCCATCCGGCGCAAGTTGCAGGGCGCTGACGATGGCGATCAGCAGATGATCCAGATCCTCAGTTGCGTTGCCGATGATGGGTTGCCCGCGGTGGAGGGCGCCTGCCGGGAGGCTCTCGACAATGGCGTCCACTCCGCCCCGGTCGTGATCAATATCCTCGCCAGGCGGCGCGAGCCCGCACCGCCGCCATTCCTGCTCACCCCAGCCGCGTTGCGCCTGACCCACGAGCCTGTGGCCGACTGCGCGCGGCTCACGACAGCCTCAGGAGGGCATCTCAGCATGGAACGCACTCAAGTCCTTGATCTGATGAGCACGCTCAAGCTCTACGGCATGCGCAGCGCCTATGACGAAGTCATGGCGAACGGGATCAAGCGCCAGCATGAGCCACTGCGTATTGTCGGCGACCTGCTGCAATCCGAGATTGCCGAGAAGCAGGCCCGGTCCATTCGATACCAACTCACGGTGGCCAAGCTGCCTTTGGCCAAGGATATCGAGGAGTTCGATTTTACGTGCACTCCGATCAACGAGGGCCTGATCCGGGAATTGGCGACGGGCAACTTTGTCGCGGATCAGCGCAACGTGGTCCTGATCGGCGGCACGGGCACCGGCAAGACGCATCTCGCCATCGCAGTTGCCCGCGCCCTGATCCGCAATGGCACCCGTGGCCGCTTCTTCAACGTCGTCGATCTGGTGCACCGGCTGGAAACAGAAACCCGCAACGGAAAGCAAGGGCGACTGGCCGATTACGTGACCCGTCTCGACTTCGTCATTCCCCGAAATGGACTGCCAGCGCCTTCGCCCAAGCTGTCGGCTCTTCGTCATTCTTCGGAATTGTTGCATGACAACTCGCATACAGTCCGTCTTGGTAGTGGTCCTTTACAGATCGAGCGCAGTACATACGGCAATCAACTTGTCGTGTTGTTCAGATGGCCTCTGCCGGTGCATCCCGTAAAGTGATTTGTTCTTCGCGGCTTAGGTCGTAGGATTTGTCTGCACGACAGATGGTGCAGTTTAGCCCGTGGACATCGTTTGGCGTGCTGTCCAGTCCATCCACGAGCTGCAAGAAGTCGCTTATCCCGATCAACGAAGGCACCATTCTTAGTAGAACATTCCTTGTAATGCGTTGTGGGAGAGCCCAACTCAAAATGGCTTGTGCCAGCTCTTGTTTTTTGTCCAGATTTCCCGCGGCCAATATGCCCCAAGACGCGTAGGTGCGATGATGTGGCTCCAATGTGTTGTCCAGAGCCGCTGCAAGCGATAGATCCGCGCAATTCGGCAGCAGCGTTAGCCAAATCATCTCTAGCAGAAGTTCCCGACTATCATGGCCAGTATATGCATCATCCCACAGTTCTCGAACGAGTTGGCTAAGTTGGGGATACGCTACGCGCTTCAACTCTCCGTGCCCGATGCCGGCGCGACACCATCCCTTGCCTGCGTATTGAGGAACGTATGCACGCAAAACCTCCGCCCTGATGTCCAACGATAGGGCACTGAGCAAACCTTGACGGAACAACAATGCTGGTTCGCGCTTAAGTACCATTCGTCGGATATCAACATGCCAAAGCGCTAGCCAAGCTGCGACTGGAGCCATACTTGGTTTGACGACCTCTTCGCCCCGAAGCCCAAGGCTTGAAGGTCTGCTTCGGAAATGCTGCACTGCAGCGATATCGCCCGCTGCGGAATGGCCGCTATGGGCTCAAAAACAACGTCGCTCTGCGCCACTTTCCTGTACTGACTGAGTGGAAGCTCGCTCATGCTACAAGGAGTAAAACGTAGCGATGAGTGGACCATTGGCGTCGTCAAGCAGGGGGTCGATCAAGCGCCAACCGGGCCAGGTCAGATCGACCGAAAGACTTCGAGGGCGACCGGTTCCGCAGACGACGTGGCGATGAGCCCGTTCGCAGCGGCTTCGCGAATTAACGCATCGAGAACTAACGGGCGCTCGTAGGGAGTGTCGCGGTCTGCGACGGACCACGAGGCCTGGAGCATAAAAAGCTCGGGGTCTACCTCGGAGCGATGCGCCAGAAGGGTAGCGTTCGACGCGATTGCACCGACCTCCCCAGCGATCAAGCGTTGCAGCGCTTCGCCCTTGCCCGGCTGCGCCCGCACCCGGACGCTGACACTTCGCCTGTCACCGCCGATATTGAGGCGACCGACAGTAAGATTATCAATTTCGACCCGTCGCAGCTTTGTGTGGCGCACAGAGAGCCGCCCGACCGCGAGCGCTCCCACGGCGACGGCACCAAGCGCGGCCGCGCCAAGCAAAATCGTGCCGAAAGACACGACCCCCGCCGCTGCCGCGCCCGCCGCGATGGCACCACGGCTGGAGTTTCTGAGGTCTCTTTTCTTCATCGCCACCAACCGGACCTCAGTAATTACGCCAAGTGTAGGTTGGGGGGAATCTTAGAACGACGCAACACTGAGTGTCGCAGCTCCACGTCCGAGCAAACGACAGGCCCCCCCCGAACAATGTTTCGAGCCGCCGGGACCAATATCGAGCGGCCGTCGCTATCACATTAGGGCGATTTGCGCGGTTTCCCAAAATCGTCACCCCAGCCCTATTTGATCGATAGGCGTCGGCCCATAGCCGACGGTCGAGCACTATTGATGCTGGGCGGCATTTCGCGCCGACGAGAGTCTGTCTGCGGACCCCCAACCGTCGGGCTGAGCAACAGTTGCTCGGTCACTCGAATATGGATAGCACGGTCCGCTAACTCGGTTATGACGTGGAAGATGTGACCGTCAGGACGATCGCCTTGCGGCGAGAAAATCGTCGACTAAGCTGCCCTTCGTTGCGGCGCTTTGATAGCAAACACCCTGACGGGATCGCGCATGATCAGACGTATATACTGCGCCAGTGAAACCTCGCGCCGGCTAACCGGTCGTCCGTGAAGTCTGTCCTGCACCGCCCGATTTCCTTCACAGTCCAGAGAGGATCGGTATGCCAGCTAATGTGTTGCGCAGGTTGATTGCGTCCCACGGCATATGCTCGGTAATGCCGAGCCCCACGACGTCGCAAGCCGCAGAGACGTCGCGGATGATGCGCAGGACCTGCTCGAATGTCATCGACCCAACGCGTTCGGCCATCACGCCCTCCAGCACTTGCCCCGGCACCGCGAAGCCCTGTGACCGGAAGACCTGCGGATCCAGCACGTCGAGGTCCAAATGCACAGCAAGGTGAGTGATGCTTTCAGCCCGGATCCAATCCAGGATCTGATCGGAGGATGACGCAACTTGATCCGTGCCGAGCGCCAGCAGTCCCAAAACCTCGATCTCCTCGGCTTCGTAGGGCAAAAGCCGCGACAGGCCAACCATCATCACCCGCGCATGGTCGAGCGGCACCGCGACTTCGCTCGCCATTTCGGAATCACCGCGCCCCAGCAGGTTGCCAAGCACCATGGTGTGCGCGCGCGAGCGGTCGCGGGGGGTCGCTACGTCGGGATGCGCGTCGAGCCAGAGGACTCCCAACTTCCCGTTGTGACGTTCGTTCAACCAAGCAAAGGGCGCTTGGTTCACGAGGCAATCGCCGCCAAAGATAACGACCCGCTCCGGCGCATGATGTTCAAGAACGCTGCGGATCTGTTTCATCTGCTCCATCAGAGCAGCGCGTCCGGCAATCCCGCCCTCTAGTGGCAGTGGCATGGCAGAGGGATCGGGCACAGCGATCTCGACTGTCCTGTCCCCGTTCTGCGGCGCAAGCCATGCAAGCATTCGCGCCCCGAGCGGATAGGCGTGGTTCTCGCCACCCTGCCATTGCGGCACCACCAGCCGAAGCGTGCCAGATGTCTGCGTCATGCGTCTTACTTGCTCCTTTGATTGCTGGTGGCGACTATACACGACAATCGAGCTAGCTGCCCTGCTATCGGAAAGCGCAACCAAGAGCACACGGCTTCGCCTGTAATGCAGGACGAAGTTGCCGCTCGTCGCGAAGGCCGCCGGGGCAGCGCCCGACGAACTTCTGGGACAAGTCGACATTCGAACTGCCGGTTGCCGCCACACGATGCGGACATTTCCACCCTTCGCCAGCGCAGGACTTCCAATCTCGAAGTCACGGGATCAAGCGCCCGGAGGACGGATGTTGCCACTCGCTGCAAAGGAAACGAAAGGCTGCTTTGGAACTAGCAGCCCAGTGACGTTCCGACTTAGTCGGTCGCCACAACCTTCTCTTTTAGCCTGCTCGCCTCAAGTTCGGCCATCAGCGACTCAATTCGATGCTTCCTGTCTTTGGCTTCGGCGATCATGCTGACGACGGCCGCGTGCTTTTTTGCCAACAATGCCAAGGCGTCGGTGCAGGACACGATGTGTTCCCCGATGCCGATTTCCACATCGGCGATCTCGCGCAGGGTGAAGCCAAGGCCTTGCGCCTGTTCGATGAAGCGCAATAGGGCGACCAGATCCTCGGGATAGTCACGATAGCCGTTCTTGCCGCGATCTGCGGGCGGAATGATCCCCTTTCGCTCGTAAAACCGGATGCGCGAGGTGGTCACGTCGGCAGCTTTCGCGATGTCTCCTATTTTCATGCGAAGGACCCTTGACCTTAAACATAGGTTCAAACCTTATATAGGCTGCGAACCGATAGCAAGGATCGCAGACATGTTCGACAAACAACTCGAATCGACCCTCTTCCAGCCACTCCTGCTGCCCAACGGACAGACCGTCCCGAACCGCATCGCCAAGGCCGCGATGGAAGAAAACATGGCGGATCGCCAGCATCTGCCGGGTGCAGCGCTGCGGGGGCTTTACCGGCATTGGGGCGCAGGCGGGGCCGGGATGCTGATTACCGGAAACGTGATGGTGGCGGCAGATGCGGTCACCGGACCGGGCGGGGTGGTTCTGGATCGACACCAATCGCTGCAGCCGTTCCGGGAATGGGCGGTGGCAGGCAAGGCGCAGGGCGCGCGGATGTGGATGCAGATCAACCACCCCGGCCGTCAGGTCTATGTCGCCACCAATCCGCAAGCGATCGCCCCCTCGGCCGTGCAGGTCGAGATCGAGGGATATTCGCAACTTTTCGCGCAACCTCGCGCCATGACCGAGACGGATATTGCCCGCGTCATAGGTCAGTTTGCCGAGACCGCCTCGCTGGCAGAACAAGCGGGGTTCGACGGCGTCGAGATCCATGCCGCGCATGGCTACCTGCTAAGCCAGTTCCTGTCGCCTCTGACCAACCGGCGCGATGACCCTTGGGGCGGTAGCCTCGAAAACCGCGCACGCCTCTTGATCGAAATCGTCCGCGCCGTCCGAGTGCGCGTCAGCCCCGGTTTTGGCGTAGGCGTCAAACTCAACTCAGCCGATTTCCAGAAGGGCGGGTTCGAGGCGGCGGATGCGATGTCCGTGGTCCAGATGTTGAATGCCGAAGCCGTCGATCTGGTTGAGGTTTCCGGTGGCAGCTATGAAAGCCCGGCCATGCACGGGCGCCCACAGGAGGAGACGAAGCGCGCCAGCACCCGCACCCGAGAGGCCTATTTCCTCGATTTCGCGCGCGACATTGTGGCGGTGGCCAAGATGCCTGTCATGGTCACCGGCGGTATCCGCCGCCGCGGCACCGCCGAGGACGCCCTTTCGCCCGAGGAGGGGCGGGAGGGCGTGGCGATGGTCGGCATCGCCCAGGCATTGGCCTATGCGCCCGACTTGCCGAAACGCTGGCTTACTGCCGAAATGGCAGTGACAGTTCCCGCAGTGCATTGGAGGCGGCGCGCGCTGGCGGGCCTTGCGACGATGGCGATGACCAAGCTGCAGTTGCGGCGGATGGGCCAGGGCAAGGTCCCGAATGCTGCGGCCTGGGCGCCGGGCGTCCTGCTGAGCGATCTGTTGCGCACCCGGCGGCGCAATCGTGGCTATCGCAGCTGGCTGCGCCGGCGCGGCGAAGAGTGAAGGAAGCGCCGGTGACCCGGCGTATCCTGCATGTCGTGAGCGATGTCGCGCATTGTGATGAAGCAAGTCTCGTTGACGTCGAACGCCCGACAGGGCGAGACCATGTCCGCCATTGGTCCGGGGACAATGGTCGAGCGCAATGCTCACCCTTCTTGTCGCCACGGCTTTCTCGGCCCTCTCGCGGTGTTGAGCTGGCTGCGGCATCAATTAGGATAGTCCGCCCTGCACTCTACCCTGGCGTCAGGGAAGCCCCCATCAAATGGAAAGAAAGGATGGGAACCAGATCAATTCCTGAGACTGCCGCTTTCGGCATCGACATCGGCAGGAAGCTGTTCCACGTCGTTGCCCTCACGCTGCAGGTGGTGTGATCCAGCGACCTTCGAGCAGAAGGTCTGCATAACATGAGCACCTGACAGGAACGAAACCGGTATAGGTCCAGCACGTGTCTGCATGCAGATCGAGCGCTACTCCTCATGAGATCAAAGCCGCCGCCGCTGGCCCCTCATGCCCGCCGATGTCCATTTTGGATCATAAACATTATCAACCGCGGACTTTCACCGTCAGTGCGGGCACGCCGGACATATACGGCCAGAAAACAGTCCGCGGGACTGTTTTCCCGGCGATTGGATGCGGTGCCTCAAATCCTGTGGCAAGCGGATCTCCTCCCGAGATTCCGACCGCCAGACCGCCGAAATCTGCATTTTCAAGTCCTTGTCGGACCCTCGATCTTTCCGCAGAAAAAGGGCGCGTAGGCAACTTGCGACGCACTCGACGAACCTAACAGTGAGCAATCCGGTTTCGTCGTAGTGTATCCAGCAGCACACGGAACGCGGGCATCATCTGGCGGCGGCTGGGATAGTAAATGTGATATCCTTCATAGGGCGGCGTCCACTCTTCGAGAACCCTGATAAGTCGACCGGCGGCAAGATCTTCTCTGACAAGAAGTGCAGGCATGTATGCATAACCAAGGCCACGCAGGGCTGCCGAGTAGATTGGAGTCAGGCTGTTGAAAACCAGCGGGCCATTGACATTGACCTCCATGGCACGGCCGTTTCGCTCGAACTCCCAAGCATAAATATTACCGTGCGTCGGTAGGCGCAAATTGATGCAACGGTGCTGCATCAGATCCGCTGGAACGGAAGGAACGGGTCGACCTGCCATGTAGCTGGGGGCCGCGACTACTATGGATTGCATCTCAGGACTGATCGGCATGGCGATCATGTCTTTGGCAATAATGCCGCCAAGGCGAATTCCGGCATCGAAACGCTCGGCTACGATATCGATGAGGCCGTAGTCGACAACGATCTCAACGTGGATATCAGGGTAGTCACGGGCCACCTCTGCAAGCGCGGGCATCAGAACTGTCTCGACGGCATACTCATCGCTGGTGATCCGGAGGTTGCCGGCGGGTTTCTCCCTCAGATCCGCCAGCGCTGCCAAATGTTCGTCAAGCTGGTTGAGCATCGGGGCGAAGCCCGACATCAGCCGCTCCCCCGCCGCTGTCAGGGTGACGCTTCGAGTGGTCCGGTTGAGAAGCCGGACACCAAGCTCAGCTTCCAGCTTTCTGACGGTGTGGCTAACCGCCGACGTCGACAGGCCCAGTTTCGCTGCCGCGCCTGTGAAGCTAGCCGCATCGGCGACCGCAACAAAAGTGCTCAGATCGTTCAGGTTCGGCCGTGTCATTATGAAACTCTGTTTCACACTACATCAAATTAATAACACGTAGTGCAACAGACGGTCCAGCCCTACATCTCGCTCTCAACGTAACGCCGGGTTGGGAGGCCCGAAGGCAAGGACCGTAGAATGCCAAACAATAGCCCACCCAAAACCGCCGCTTGGCCCGCAATTTTTGCCATTGCCGTTGGCGTGGCCGCGCTCATTACCGCCGAATTGCTGCCGGTAAGCTTGCTCACCCCTATGGCGCAAGGTCTCTCGATTAGTGAGGGCATGGCCGGTCAGTCGGTCTCGGTCACGGCCTTCGTCGCCATCTTCGCCAGCTTGTTCGTCACCACCGCGACCAGAGGCGTTGATCGACGCTTCGTCGTCATGGGCTTTTCGGTGCTTCTGATCGCATCCAGTCTGATTGTTGCTGTTGCACCGAACTATGCATGGATGCTGGTCGGACGTGTGCTGCTCGGCCTGGCACTGGGCGGCTTCTGGGCGATGGCGGTGTCTCTCGCCATGCGACTGGTTCCCGCATCGGACGTGCCCAAAGCATTGTCGATCGTGTTTGGCGGGGTGTCTGTTGCGATGGTTGCCTCGGCCCCGCTCAGTAGTTTCCTCGGCGGCCTGATCGGCTGGCGTGGCGTGTTCATCGTGGCGGCGGCATTCGGAGTCATCTGCCTGATTTGGCAGGCGATCACGCTTCCCAAGATGCCTCCCCGTGGGAGTGGTAACTTCGCGGCAGTCGTCGCGCTCCTCGGTCGGCCTGGCGTATGCTTGCCAATGCTCGCGATCTTCGCCGTCTTTTCCGGACAGTTTTCCGTTTTGACCTATCTGCAGCCGTTCTTCGAGCGTGTCTCTGGCTTCGGTGTTGAGGGTGTCTCTTTCGTGCTGCTAGTCTTCGGCGTAGCGAACTTCGTCGGAACGTCGCTGTCTTCCATTGCTCTGCGCCACAGTCTTCGCATTACTTTGGCTTTTGCACCCTTGGTTCTGGCCGGATGTGCGATCGGGTTAGCCACGTTCGGCACTATTCCCTTCGCAGTTGTCGCATTAATCGCGATCTACGGCTTTGGCTTTGGCTTCGTCCCGGTCGCATGGTCTACATGGGTGACGCGCGAGTTGGTCGATGACGCTGAAAGCGCAGGAGGCTTGCAGGTCGCGGTGATCCAGTTGGCCAATACCGCTGGAGCTGGCCTGGGCGGATACGCACTTGATCTGGGTGGCCCCTTGGCGCCGATCCTATTCGGAGCCGTGCTCCTCGCATTAACCTCGGTATTCGTCATCGCTGCTGTGCCGCGCCAAATAAGCAGGGTGGCTTAGCGGTATGCACCTCATATTCTCTGTCATTCTGCAGTTACCCTTAAGTACTTATGGGCCAGTCGTCTGCACCACAGGCCGCACCTGTCGACACGACAGAACGCGCGGATCCTGCGGGAATGGGTGAATTCGATAGGCCTGGAACCCAGTGCCTATGGCACCCATTCGATGCGCCGAACGAAGGTGGCGCCGATCTTGATGACGCACTCACCTTGTCAGAGGGAGTTGATCTGTGAACAACGAAATCCCCAATGAGCTGGCAGCCGTGCGGAAAACCGCCATTCGCTGCACTAGCACGATGTGTTGTCATCAAACTTTCCGTTGATCTCGGACGACGTGCCTGACAAGGAAGGTGCTGTTTGGCATGTCCTTGCGGGAAACGACCGGCTTTGAGGAAGGATTCCTGCGTCTGATCGGCGTGAACTGGAAGGTGCCCTTCGTCGGGCGATCCTTCCACGGAAAGACTCGCTTGCCCTCCTCAGTTCAGCACTCTCACGTCGCCAGAAGACGCTTGCCGTGACCATCCTGTATCGCGGCTCCAGAGGGCAGCTGCACTGCTGATCGACAGCCCCGGTACTGAAGTGAAGGGCGAGCGGCACGCCCGCAAGCATGGCATCGCCAAGCGGCGGGTCTGACGTAAGATCCACCTCGCGATGGATGAGCAAATATTGAACGTCTTGGCTGTTGAGGTCACCCGGATCCATTTCGATGACGGCCTATTCGGCGGGAGAACAGTCCGCCGGACTGTTTTCTGACCCTCCTCTTTGCCCGATCTGCTTTGCGAGATTCCGACGGGTGAGGTGATTGGTAGCTTTACCGCCGATGGTTCCGATCGCCGAGCGTGGAGCCCATGAGGTCATTCCACCCCGCAAGAATGCGCGGTGGGTAGGCCGTCGCCGTCGGTGCCGTGGCGCGTAACGAGGCCTTGGGGGCATCATAATACCTCGGACGGGCGCTCTGGCGACGATGGAGTCCGCTGACAAGGGCAGCGCCCATGGCAACGTGATCGGGCTATCGGGGACGCTTTGGGTTGGTGCCTTGCGTCATATCGCTCTCATGACTGGGGCTGGGTCAAGGGCGGCCTGTGCGGGCCAAGCAGCTCTGAAGCGCGGCCTCCCCGAGTTTTAGCCGCGATGCGGCAATCTGCCCCAAACCGGCGGCGTTAATTACTGTAAATTACCTGCCGATACGAGCCGGACTACTGCCAAATGTGGCATCTTCCGGGGAGCCGGTTGTCCGGAGGCTAGCAGCATTTCCTGACAAATCCAGCGCAAGGAGAAACAGGGCCATGACCCAATCCGACCCCAAAGCCGCCGTCCCGACCGCCGATGAGCTGCGCCTGCTGCATCTGCAAAAAGAGCTGGAGGAAATGGAGCGCCGCGCCAAGCTTCTCGACACCGAGCGTCAGGAGCGCGCCCGTGCCGCCGAGGAGTTCCTCAAGGGTGAAGTCAGCGAGCGTGAACGCGAACTGATCCGCCGCCTTGTCATGAATGCGGTCGAGAAGGGCCAGTTCGAGGTGATGGTCTACAGCTTCCCCTCGAAGCTTTGCACCGATAACGGCCGGGCTATCAACAATGCCGAACGTGACTGGCCCGAGACGCTGCAAGGCAAGGCGCGGGATTTCTACGACAGGTTCAAGACAAACCTGCAGCCAAAGGGCTACAAGCTGAAAGCGATGATCATCAACTTTCCCGATGGCATGCCCGGAGACGTGGGTTTCTATCTGGATTGGGCACCGAAGGCGGTGTGATTTCGGCTTGGGATTACTTGCATGCCAGCGAGGCATCGGACACCAGAGAGTCTGCCAGAGCATCCGGCCAGACGGGCAGGACAATCGGCTGCCTCTCATTGCCTGAGCAGGATTGAGTGGCGAGGTCTCAGTGAATGGTAGGCATCCCACCGAAACTATCGCCAGAAGAGCGGAAGAAAGTCGAACCCTCTGCTTGGCTGCGCGTTTTGCCAAGCCTGCAAGGCTATCGACCGGGATGGCTGACCTCTGACGTTTCAGCGGGGCTTGCCATTGCCGCTGTGGGCATTCCCAGCGCCATCGCCTATCCGGCAATTGCCGGGTTGCCCCCTGAAACCGGGATTTATGCCAGTATCGGGTCGGTGATCGGCTATGCGCTGCTTGGTCCCTCACGTCGGCTGATTGTTGGGCCGGATGCCGCGACCATGGCCGTCATGGCGGCGGTGCTGGCGACAGTCCTTCAGCAAATGCCGGGATTGTCGCAGGCCGATCTTGTCGGCGCAGCATCGCTGCTGTCGATCGGCGTCGGTCTCATCTGCTTTGCGGCCAGCGCATTGAAGCTGGGCAATATCGCGAGCTTGCTTTCACGGCCGATCCTCGCTGGTTTCTTCATCGGCGTGGCGATCTCGATCATCATCGGCCAAATCGGCCGCGTGACCGGGCTCAAGATCGAATCCGACGGGCTGGTCGGGCCATTGACCGAGTTGATACAGAAGGCGCACAGCATCCACTGGCCTTCGCTTCTGCTTGCCCTCATCATGTTCGCGATCCTGCAATTTGTCAGGATGCGACCGGTGGGCATACCCGGTCCGGTGATTGTCGTCGCCCTGTCCGGGCTGCTATCCGCAATCTTCAATTTCGAGGCCAAGGGGATCAGGATCGTCGGAAACCTGCCGACCGGACTGCCATCTATCGGTTTCCCGGTTCATTCCGGGCTACCCTTTGATGATCTGATGCTGGGCGCGGCGGCGATTTTTGTCGTCAGCTTCGGCGCCGGCATCATAACGGCGCGCAGCTTTGCCGCCCGAACTGGCGAGGACGTGGACCCCAATGCCGAACTGCGTGGTTTTGGCGCGGCAAACATCGTGTCCGGCCTTCTGGGCGGATTTGCGGTCACGTCATCGGATTCCCGAACGGCCGTTAACCTCTCGGTCGGTGGAAAGACCCAGCTTGCCGGGCTGGCGGCGGCGATTGTGCTGGCCATCGCTGTCGCCTTCTTTGCCAGCTATCTGCGGATCCTGCCGATCCCGGCGCTGGGGGCAATCCTGATTGCCGCGGCGCTGAGCGTGATCGACCTCGACGGATTGCGACAGATATGGCGCATCAGCCGGGTCGAATTCGGCTTTGCCTTGATCGCCATGGCCGGCGCGATCAGTTTCGGCGTGTTGCAAGGGGTCGTCGTGGCGATCATCGCTACCTTTGTCTACGTCATCCTCAAGGAGATCCAGCCAAGGGTGGCATTGCTGGGGCAGATCCCCGGACGGTTGGGGTTCTACAAGCTGCACCGCTCAGCCGATGTGCAGCCTGTTGCCGGGCTTCTGATCTGTTTTGTTCAGGGCAATCTGTTGTTTTTCAATACAGATCACGTCGATGGCCAGCTTCGCGAGATCATTGCCGAACACGCCCCCGACACACGCTGGCTGATCATTGACGCCTCGGCGATAACGCAGATCGACAGCACCGCGATTGCCATGCTTGAGGACATGCATCGCGATCTTGAGGGACTTGGTATCCGGATGGGCCTAAGCGAGGTGCAATCAAGCGTTTGGACGCTGCTTGAGCGCTGCCGGTTCAGCTCGCGACTTGGTCCGGCGATGATCTTTGACGATTTGGATGACGCGCTGCGCGCCTTCAGGGCCGCGGCACCTGAAGCGGCGGACGCAAGGAATGAACCAGCGCCCGCGTAATCGACGAACAGGAGAAGGTCATGGGCAAGAAGAAGGACATCCCGGTCGACACAGTACAAGCGGATCAGGGGGCCAAGCTTGATCGCAAGACCTACGAGAAAGAGATCGCCCGCCTTCAGGTCGAACTTGCCCATCTGCAGGCTTGGGTCAAACACAGCGGGGCGCGCATCGTGGTGATCTTCGAAGGTCGTGACGCGGCAGGCAAAGGTGGCTTGATCAAGCGCATCACGGAAAGGGTCAGTCCGCGGGTGTTTCGCGTCGTGGCCCTGCCGGCGCCGAGCGATCGCGAAAAATCGCAGATATTCATGCAGCGCTATATCAGTCAGCTTCCGGCCGCCGGAGAGATCGTGATCTTCGACCGAAGCTGGTACAATCGCCCTGGTGTCGAGCGCGTGATGGGCTTTACCCCTGAAGCCAAGGTCAAAAACTTTCTGAAAGGTCTGCCTCAACTGGAAGCCTGGCTGGTCGGGTCGGGGGTGATCCTGTTGAAATACTTCCTTGATGTCTCGGAGGAAGAACAGGAGCGACGCTTCCGCCAGCGCGTCGAGGACCCCGTGCGGCAATGGAAACTCAGCCCGATGGATGTCGAATCCTACCGTCGCTGGTGGGATTATACTGCGGCCTATTCCGAGATGATCCGCATGACCGACACCGAGCAGGCACCGTGGTGGGTCATCGACTCAAACGACAAGAAACGCGCGAGGATCAATGCGATCACACATCTGCTGGCGTCCATCCCCTATGAGAGGGTCAAGTTCAGGAAGCCCGAATTCGGAAAGCGACAGGAGCGGCCGAAAGGCTTCGCCAAGGATATCCTGTTTCGCAATGTCGTGCCAAACGTGACCTGACGCTATGCAGGCGTAAACAGGGATGGCACCTGATCAGCTGGGGCTTGAAGCGCCCATTCCGAGGTGCCGTTTTTCGATGTCACGACGCTGGTGTACCGCCTCATAGGCCATACGCTTGGCCGAATGCGCGCCGGACATGCTGGCGATCCGGCACTTGTCCGGTTGGCAACCACGATCACGTCGTCATGCTTTACCGGGGGCACGGAACATCGCCCCATAACGCTTCTTCATCAGCCCGTAAGCTTCGCAAGCATTTCGGAATCCACTACTGCAAGCGCCTTGTTGCGATAGCGCTTGTCCAGCGTCACATCCATGCCGAACCAGTCCGGCGGCACGAAAGCCTCCGCAGCGGCCTCCGAAGGAAACTCCACCTCGACGGTCATCAGCGACTTCAATGCCCCGGCATAGATGTCGAGGTCATAGGTCTGACCACCGGGAAGCCCGCCCTTGAAGCGGGTCTTTTCCACCCGCCGACCCTCGGTTTCCGGCCAAAGCGCCTCGAATTGCGCGGCGGTGATCGCCACCTCGCGCTCGGAACGGACAAGGCCCTCACCGCCCTTGATCGAAAGGAAATGGTTTTCGTCGGATTGGCGCAGCCGCAACTCGATAGAATCCTCGGAGGAGGTGACATAGCCCTGCCGGATCTCGGCTGACGGGACGCCGTCGAGGTCGGGCAGGACGCGTAGCAGGAATTTGCGCTCAATTTCCAGCGGTCGGTCAGTCATCCGTCGTTTCCTTCCATGCGCGCGCGCAATTCGCGCTGTAGTTCGTCATAGGCTTTTGCTGCCGGGCGCGTCTGGGCGAAGGTCGAGACGGGCGCGCGATGTGTGCCCATCCGCTCGATATCGGTTGAGAACGGGACTTCGACCGCGAGAAACCGATCAGGATAGGTTTCTCGCATGCGGGCCATGGTCTCGGCATGCAATGTCTTTTGCTTCTGCACCATCGAGAAGAAGGCCACGACCTTCATCTTGTCGGCCTGTGCATGGTCATCGAGGAAATCGAGAAGCTGCTCGAAGGTCCGCTCGGACAGTGTCGTCGGGATGACCGGGACGACGATGTGATCGGCGGCCTCGAAGACGTTCTCTGCCAGCATCGAGATGTTCGGTGGGCAGTCCAGCAGGACAATGTCGTAATCCCCCGCCACGGATTTCAGTGATCGGCCGAGCCGTTCGCGGTTGTGCTTCATGCGGGACAGAAAGACGTCGAAATCACGGAAGCTCATGTTGGCGGGCAGGATGTCGAGATTGTCGAAATCGCTGCCGCGGATCGCCTTGGCAAAGCGTTCGGCATCCTTGAAGAAGGCCTCATCCAGCAGCTTCTTCGAGGGTTTGACGCGGAAATAAAATCCCGACGCCCCCTGCGGGTCCAGGTCGCACAGAAGCACCCGCGCGCCAGACCGGGCAAAAGCATGGGCAAGGTTCACCGCTGTCGCCGTTTTGCCGACGCCGCCCTTGTTGCTGTAACAGGCGATAATCTTCACATCACGCTCCTTTCCTACGAAACAGGCTGGCGAACTCGCGCCGGGTGGCCGGGCTGTCGAAAGCTTCGAAACTTTTGACAACACGCGCCCGTTCCTGTGCCTGGCGTTGATGCAGGATCGCGATCAGCGCGCCGATACTGGTGGCCATGGCGCGTTCATCCTGCTGTGCCTTGAGCGGGTGATGCGCAAGGAAGTCCTGCAGCGCGGCCTGCTGGACTGAATAGTCGTTAAAAAGACCAAGGTTTTCCTGAAGTTCCCTGAGCGGTGACAGAAGCGCCTTGAGTCGTCCACGCGGGAAAAGCGGCGCGAAAAGCTCGATCAGATAGCGCAGCTTCTTGCAGTTGATCCGCAGCTCATGCACCTCTTCGTCCGGCGTTTCCTCGGTGATCCTGGCCGCTATCTTGCAGACCTTTCGATAGCGATGCCAAATCAGCCCACAGGCATAGTCCTGCGCCGGATGCGCGGCCTCCGGACCGGGTTCCGGGCCGGAGCCTTGCGCGAAGATGACCTCCAGTTCGGTCAGCGCGATCCGATATTGCGGGCTTTCCAGAAGCTTGACGAACTTGCGATGTTCGCGTCGGCGCTCGCGGATGAAGATGTCGAACATCAATCGCAGCCCGTCATGCAGGGACTCGGGCAGCAAGTCGTAAAAGGCATCGCGTCCTAGCAGATAGACATCCAGATCGCGCAACCGGCCGGTCGGGGCCATGAGATCAGAAAACCGCCGCTTAAGGTCCGCAGTCTGCGCCTCTCCATAGCTGCCACGGAACAGGCTGATGACCGAGCGGATCTTGCGCAAGGCGACACGGTAGTCATGCAGGAATTCGCTGTCATGGTCGGCGATGATCCCGGCCTCGTTCCGGCGCGCCACGGCAAGATGGGTCCGTATGATGTCATTGGCGGCATCATAGGCGATCTCGTCCGGTGCGATCGCGGTCTCGGGCTTCGGATCATAGGATTCGTGCTCGGGAAAGAGCATGTCCACCAGGTCCGCGATGCCATGGTCCTTTTCCGGGGCGGGGCCGCGCAGATATGCCGACAACGCCGCGAGCGCCTTGTCATAGCCCCGGAGCCCCTGCAACGAGACCAGCGTCACCGTGCGGCCGGCGCCGTCCGGTGTCAGCACAGTGAGATCAGCCCGCGCATGGGTCTTGCCCTCGTCATCCACCAGCGCAAGCTGTGCATGGTTGAGCATGCCCGAGCCGACGACCAGCAGGCTCCTTAGCGGCGAGGTTCCCTTCAGCGCGCGTTTCGTCGGACCGTCGGCCAGATCCGCAACAAACCGCCCCGAGCCTTTGCCTGGCTGGGTCAGGACCTCACTGTTACTGAGCAAAGTCAGCGTCTCGCCGGTTTCCATCAGAGCCCGGTCGATTTTTCGGATCGACTCGTCATGACAGTCAAGCAGCACAAAGGGTATGTCATCCTTTGACTCGTTCACCCGTGCTGTGAGTTTCCCGATGCGTTCCTCTATGTTCGGGAGTCCGTCGAGGACGATGATGCCACTTGCCACTTTGGTCACGGTTACCGTTCTGCCGTCTTCTTGAGATAGGCTGTGATCAGTTTTTCGATGATTTTTTGGACGCTGGTGTCGTTTTCAATAGCGCGGACCTTTAGCGCCTTCAGGGTTTTACGATCAAGGCGAAGGGAGGTGTTGATCTTATCCTCCTTTGGCTCAGAAGTACTGGCTTTCTTGGCTTTCGGCATATCCCACCACGAGCACTATTTGACGTCATGATGTCATCGGTCTTCTACGACCGCAAGTGAGGTCTCGTGCGCAGAGCTCACACGTATTTTGGGTTTCTGGAAAGCTGTCTAAAGGTCAGGCCATATCAACCCACTTTCCTGCGCGCAGAATGTCGGCCCACCTTCTTTGACGGAGCAAGGGCCGCAGTTAACAAGTACGAAAGTCCAGAATTTCGGGACGAGGTCACAAGGTCCGCCCGGCTTTTCATGCCAGATTACTGCGACGTCAGGCCGCCCTGACTGCGCGATCTGGACCTAATCACCCGCATCTGCTGCGGATGCCATGTCCGACCAAGCTTACAACGTCCTGTTTCTCTGCCACGGAAACTCAGCCCGCTCCATCATGGCCGAGGCCATTTTTGAAAACCGAAGGCAAGGGCCGCTTCAACGCTTCACGGCTGGTTCGATGCCGAAAGCCAAGATGCATCCTTTTACCCTGAAGCGGCTCGAACGGCTCGAACATGAAGCCGACGGCCTCCGTTCGAAAAGCTGGGACGCGTTCAAACGTCCCGAAGCGCCACGAATGGATTTCGTTTTTACCGTTTGCGACGACTGCGACGACGCGGAAAGCGAGGTCTGTCTGCTTTGGCACGATGCAGCACTTTGTGTGCGTGGACACGGCAACATTGCCACCCCCTCATCGGCACCGGGGCGCAGAACTGACCCGGCTCTTCCGGGTGCGGCCTTGCGTAGCCAGATCAGGTGATACCGACGGGCTTCGTGAATAATATCCATTCGCTTGCATCGACATCCCAGTCGTCTTTGACGACCGGACGGCGGGCGACCTGCCGGTAGCCCTTCGCCGTATAGAGGCGGAGAGCGTCCTGATGCGTGTCCTCGGCGATCAGACTGATGGTGTCGTGACCGGCGGCGACGGCGATTGCTTCAGCATACGCCAGCAACGCGCTGCCTAATCCCTTGCCGCGAAAGGCCTCGTAGGTGGCCAGAACGTTCAGGTACCATGATCCCGGCACCAGCGCTTCCAATTCCAGCAGTGGCACGAAGATCGGCGGTGTGTCCGGGTCGATCGGGCCGGGCTGGTCCTCGGCGGCATAGCCGAGCAGGCAGGCGGCCACCGCACCGTCGACCTCGGCCAGCCAAGCGTTGTGGTAGGAGAAGTTGCCCGTCTCGCGCGCCGCGCGCTCTTGCCCAAGCGCCCAGGGGTCGCCCTCCGGGCCGACCGTCTTGCGCCAGAAATGCAGCGGCAGGTCGTCCGCCGCCATGTTGATGAAGCGCGCCAGATGCGCGGCATCCGATGCCCTGGCCTTGCGAATGTCCATTCGTATCGTATCCCTGCCTACTTTCTTCGCGCGCTTTAGTCTTTGACGATTTAGCGCCCTCTCGCCAGCCCCTTTGGGGATCGCGTGCCTGCTCCGATGGTCTGGCTTGCGCGCCACGCGGGCGCCGCCTACCAAGTGGTGCGACCCCATAAGCGCCTCACGAGGACAGATAATGAACGACACGGTTTTCCGCTTCCCCGAACCGGGCCCGGAGCCCATCACCACCGACCTTGAGGGCTGGACCAAGATCGAGGGCAATCCGACCATGCGCTACTGGGTGCAGCACAGCTCGCTCGATGGCAGCATGATCTCGGGCACCTGGGAGGCGACGACCGGCACCTGGCACGCGAGCTACCAGTTCTATGAGTTCGTTCACCTGATCGAGGGCCGCATCACCATCACCCCCGACGGCGGTGCCCCGGTCACGCTGACACCTGGCGACGCCTTCGTGGTCGAGCCGACCTTCAAGGGCACCTGGACCATCGAGGAGCCGGTGCGCAAGCACTTCGCCATCAAGCTGAAGTAAGCCGCATCGCTGCGACTGCCGCTCTCGGGAACCACCTCATGACCACCGCCGACCTGATCCTGACCAATGCCCGCGTCCTGACCATGGACCCGGACCACCCCCGCGCCGAGGCCGTGGCCATTGCCGGTGAACGCATCCTCGCGGTGGGCAGCGCAGCAGAGGTGGCTGCGCTGGCCGGGCCGGGGACAAGGATCATCGACGCAGGCGGGCGGACGGTGCTGCCCGGCTTCTTCGAAGGGCATGTCCATGTGGGTCTTGGCGGTGCGGACCTGACGCATCTGCATATCGGTCATCTGCACGGGGCCGAGGCGGTGGGTGCCGCCTTCCGAACCTTTGCCACCGCGAACCCCGATATGCCGCTGCTCATGGCGCAAGAGGCGCATTACACCATCCTCGACAAACCCGCCACGCGCCAAGATCTCGACGAGATGATCGCCGACCGCCCCATCGCGATGATGTCGCCCGATCTGCATACGGTTTGGGCCAACACCGCCGCGCTGGAGGCTGCCGGGCTGCTCCACGGTGCCAAGATGCCGCATGGCCATGAGGTCGTCATGGGGGAAGACGGCCTTGCCACCGGCGAGCTGCGCGAGTTCGAAGCCTTCGGTCCGTTGATCGCCTTTGCGGGCGAAGGGCGCGTCAACCTTGGCATTGCCACCGGCGAGGAACCCGATCCTTGGCCCACGCAGGCCGAGCGCGCCGCGGACAAGGCGCTGCTGCTGAAGGGGATGATGCATTGCGCCGCGCATGGCGTGACCAGCCTCGTCAATATGGACGGCAACCGTTACATGCTGGAACTGCTGTCCGAGATGCAGGCCGAGGGCGCGCTGCCTCTTCGGGTGAAGGTTCCGTTCCATTTCAAGCCGCATATGGGGCTGGACGCGCTCGACCGCGCCTCGGCCATGACGGCGGAGTTCGACGATGACTGGATCAGTTCCGGCTTCGTCAAGATGTTCATGGACGGGGTGATCGACAGCAGAACCGCCTTTATGCTGCAAGACTATCCCGACCAGCCCGGCCACCGGTCCGAGCCGTTGTTCCCGCCGGAGCGCTTCGACGAAATCGCCACCGAGATCGACCGGCGCGGCTTGCAGATCGCAGTCCATGCCATCGGCGACGGCGCGGTGCGGGCGGTGATAGATGGCTATCAGGCGGCCCGCGCCGCCAACGGTCCCCGCGACAGCCGCCACCGCATCGAACATATCGAGCTGATCGACCCCGCCGACATTCCCCGGCTGGCGTCACTTGGCATCACCGCCAGCCTGCAACCGCCCCACGCGCCGGGGGCGATGGATTTCCCGCTGCAGCCGACGCTTTCGCGGATCGGCGCAGCGCGTTGGGCGGATGCCTACCAATGGCGCAGCCTGGCTAAGGCAGGCGCCGCAGTCGCCTTCTCCAGTGACTGGCCGGTGGCAGATGTCTCGGTGCTGCGTGGGATCGCTGCGGCATTGACGCGAGAGCCCTATGACAGTGCCCGCGATGAGCGGCTGTCGCTGCTAGAGACGCTGCACGCCTACACGGCGGGCGGCGCCTGGGCGGCCCATCGCGACCAGGTGACGGGAACCCTGCGCACCAGGCTCGCCGCCGACCTTGTGATACTGGGCGGGGACATCGAAGCCGTGGATCCAATCAAGATCCCCGATCTGGGCGTAATCCTGACGATCTGCGGTGGCCGCATCATCCACGACCCTGGAATATTGGCCTGAAGACGCGCGGCGAGTACCTCTTCAGGGGCAAAGACCGTCCGCACCGTAACTAGCTGAGAGCGTTTCGCTGCCGCACGTCTGACTGGCCGCTGTGGTGATTGCCGCCGGGCAATATTCGCCACCACCAATCGGCGGCAATGGGCCGGAGTCCTGTCGTTTGCTCGGACTTTAAGCTGCGATACTCATTGTTGCTCCGCTCTGGGATTCTTCTCAACTGTAAGACCGCATGTCTTTTTCACCTGCCCGCCGATGAGGGATCAGCCCATATTCTGATCGCGGGGCGGTAGGTACCGTTCTTTTGCGATGTCGGTTTCCGCACTTTAGCTGGTGACGCATGGACCGCCACCGTCGGCATGCGAGTGGAGCCGAGCAGTGGCGAAGCGCTGCGACGCCTGATCGCTGGGAGGAAAATGCAACGCGCCGCACGCTACCACGCAGTGATTTAGTCTCCAAGAACCGGCTCAAACCGGCCGGGTCCTTTCATGATCTGGTTCATTTCCAGCGTCTTGCATTCGCCATTTCTCTCGAATCTGCGTCAGCAAGCGCTCGGGTACATCCAAATCCCTTCCAGTCTCAAGCCATTGAGCTAATTGCGCCATCCACCTCGGCAATGATGTCATCACGCCTTGCTGGCCGGATCCCGGCAATGCGCGCCACTTCCGGAAATGCCACCAAATCAGGCTTCCGCCCTTCCCCGGCCTCACCACCCAGTCCTTCAGAGAAAGAAACGTCATAGGCGTGCGCCAAGGACCAGGATCCTGGGGCATCCATGATAAAGGCGTGGTTTCTCACGTGATCGTCGCGATTCAGGGCGCGAACACTGAAGACCATACGCCGGAACATCTCTTCGACTGCGGCCGACCTTCGACAAATTGCCTTCACCATCCGCATCAAGTCGATATAGTCGACGATCCGGTGCCGCAATCCACTGTCGATCAGACCGGCCACTGTCGCCACATGCAGGCGCGATCCATCCAGTCAATCGAAACGGTCCGTCCCCAGGAACCGCACCTTGGCACCATTAAGCGCAAACATCGGACTGGTTGAAACTCTCGCCGCTCTCATCAATTCCCCATAGGCGATCTCGGCCTCGACGCTCCCAAGCACATCCGAAGAGGCCCGGCCTTTGATCAGTAAATGTTACCAGCTAGGGCTCATTTCGATCCTGTGGTCGCGCAACGACCTCATGTCCTCATTCACACGAGAGTCTGGACCGGGATCACCGAGATCGAGGAGTGAGCGGCTCCCGGCAGGCCATGCTCGGGGGCAAAAGGCATGCGGATCACCCCCAGATAGAGGGCAGAAACAAAACTGCCAGTTAGCGCTTAAGGTCACCCGTTGCGGTTGGTGAAACTATGTTGAGCAAGACGCGACACGCGGACGGCTGTGTCTGTCAGCAGAGAAGCGCGCGAGGTCGCTTTAGCATAGACCGTCAGAGCGGGTTGATCAGTAGTCAGGCCTCCCCACGACAATCCGAACTATGCCAGCGCATCAAATCAATGGACCCAGACTCGATGTCCTCTCCAACGGCGATCCAAGCGCCCTTAACTCAAAGGGATATTCTCTCGAAACACGACCTGAAGTCGCGGTGGGTATTCTTGCTCGGACGTGCCGCGGACCGCTGAAACCAGCAGCCTGACAACCTCCCGCGCCTGAACACGATGGTTCTGGTCGATCACCGCATCCATCGTCCGGTCAAGCAGGAGGAGCCGGGTTGCATCAGTCAGGTCATGCCCGATGAAAACGGTGCGCTGGTTCAACTGGGCCTCGCGCAGGGCGCGGGCGATACCCTGATTTCCCGAGCCGATATTATAGATGCCGTCGACCTGACCCGTGCTCAGAATGCGCCGCATTTCGTCATAGGCATGCTCACGGTCATCGCCCACCTCGGCATAGCCGGTGATGCGCAGGTCGGGAAACTCGTCGGCCAATATCGAGCGGAACCCCATCTCGCGCTCCTCATGGCCGCGATAGGCGCGCGAACCGACGAACAGCGCAATATTGCGGTTCATTGCCGGACCAAGAAAGCGCCCCAGCAGCAGCCCCGCCAAACGTCCCGCAGCGCGGTTATCGACCCCGATATAGCCGACCTTGTCGATGGCCGGCACATCGGAAACCAGCGTCGCGATGCGGACACCTTCGCGGGCTAGGGCGTTTAGTTCTTCGCGGATCTCGGGACGGTCGGGGGCGACGACGCCAATGGCATCGGTCTGGCCGCGTAGCTCGGCAAGACGGCGACCGATGCGACCACCGCCCCAGTCCTCGACATCATGGATACGCAACTGGACATCCGCGTGCCGCGCGGCCTCGTCTATCAACTGGCTGCGCAGGTTGCGCATGAAGCTGTTGTTGCCCGCGGGAAGCACGAAGTCCAGCCGCACGCGCCTTGACTGCTGTGCCTCCGCAGGTCCGAAATAACCCAGTTCGCGCGCCACTGTCTGGACGATTTCGCGCGTGCGCTCCCGCACGCCGCTGCGCCCGTTCAGCACACGGTCCACGGTGGCAGGGGAAACCCCGGCCCTTTCGGCAATTTCAATGATGGTGGTGCGCATTTCGGTCCTGAAAGGGCGGTGATGCACGCCAGCAAAAACCTCATTTCCATCATCACGCAAGACAGAATCTGCCGATTAACCTCACGAATGACGTAAAATGATGGCAAATGACGGGAATAGATGATTGCTGGTGACGTTTTTTGCGTGCCATCTTTCGGCAAGCTGCGGGCAGGAGGAGGCCCGTCGGAGGAGGAACATGACAGCCCTAAATCTGACCGCGGACCCGGTGATCCGCTGCCGTGACTATCGTATCGGTGCTATTGGCGCGGGCATGATCATGGCCGAGTGCCATCTGGAAGCCTATCGCCTTGGTGGCTTTACCGTGGGGGCCATCGCCTCGCGGACCCGGGCAAAGGCCGAAGAAATCGCCACGCGCTACGGTATTGCCTCCGTGCACGACACGCCCGAGGCGCTGATCGCGGATGCCTCGCTCGACATCATCGACATCGCCTATCCGCCGCATCTGCAGCCCGCGCTGATCCGCCACGCCCTGAGGCAGCCGCATATCAAGGGCATCCTTGCGCAAAAGCCGCTGGCTTTGTCGCTGGAGGAAGCGCGGGCCTTGCGCGATGAGGCCAAGGCCGCGGGCAAGATCCTCTCGGTCAACCAGAACATGCGCTACGATCAATCGATGCGGGTGCTGAAACAGCTTCTGGATCACGGCGCATTGGGAGAGCCGGTCTTTGCCCAGATCGACATGCACGCCATCCCGCATTGGCAGGGCTTCCTGCAAGGTTACGACCGGCTGACGCTGTCGAATATGAGCGTTCATCATCTCGACGTGCTGCGGTTCCTGTTCGGCGACCCCAGCGAGGTCACGACCGTCACCCGCACCGATCCGCGCACCGAGTTCGCGCATCAGGACGGCATCGTCTCGACCATGCTGCGCTTTCCTTCGGGGCTGCTGGCGCTGTCGCTTGAAGATGTCTGGTCCGGTCCGAGCGCCGAGGGCTACGCCGACGACCAGCACATCAACTGGCGCGTCGAAGGGACCGAGGGCGTCGCCAAGGGCACGATCGGCTGGCCGACCGGCGCACCTTCGACGCTGACCTATGCCTCGCGCAAGGAAACCGGCGGCGCATGGGTCAGCCCGGAATGGGACACGATGTGGTTTCCACATGCCTTCATCGGCGTGATGGAGCAGCTGCAATGGGCGATCCACAGCGGCGAGGCCCCTGCCCTTTCGGTCGCCGACAATGTTCGGACCATGGCGCTGGTCGAGGCGGCCTATCGCTCGATCGACGAGGCCCGGACCGTCGCCCACGATATTTCTCAGGACTGAAACGGGAGGAAACCAGTCATGATGCAAGCAGGGATTTTCACAGGGTATTTCCCCTATGATCTGAAAACCACGGCGCAAAAGATCCGCGCCCATAATTTCAATACAGTCCAGCTGGACCTGCATTTCAGCGATATCGATGTCTCGGACGGTCAAGTGACGCCCGAAAAATGCCGCACCATCCGCGACACGTTCCGCGACCACCACCTGCCGATCTGCTGCACCTCGGCCTATACGAATATCGTCCATCCCGATCCGGCCACTCGCAAGGTCCGTCTGGACCGCCTGAAAGAGATTTTGGCCCATACGCAATATCTCGGCTCGCCCTATGTGATCTCGGAGACCGGGACCTTCGACACCAGCAGCGATTGGGTCCACCACCCCAAGAACAAGACCGAGGAAGGTTGGGACGACTGCCGCGCAGTCATCACCGATCTGGCGAAATTCGCATGGGATCACGGCGCGGTCTTCCTGCTGGAAACCTATGTGAACAACGTCGTCGGTTCGGTTGAGGAAACCCTGCGCATGTTCGCCGAGGTCGATCATCCCGGCCTTGGCCTGCTGATGGACCCGACCAACTATTTCGAGGCCCATAACATCGGCCAGATGGACAAGACGCTGAACTACGTCTTCGACGCGCTTTCGGACAAGATCAAGATCGCGCATGCCAAGGACGTGAAGCGCTCGGGCGACGACAAATCGGAAAAGCACTCGGATATCGGTGATGCCTCGGCGGCGGAAAGCCACACCTTCCGCGGCGTCGGCGAGATCGAGCTGCCAGCCCCCGGTCTGGGTGAGCTGAACTATGACCTGTACCTGCAGCGGCTGGCACAGAAACACCCCAACATCCCGATGATCATCGAGCATCTGGACGAATCCGACGTGGCCCGCGCCAAGGCATTCCTTGACGGCAAGCTGCGCGCAAACGGCTGCTGACCCTTCCCGGCAGTCTTTGGCAGGGCGGACGATTTCCCGTCCTGCCAACGGACCTCGCATCATGCAGGACAAGGAATAATGGTAGAACTTTACGGCAAAACCTTTACCCGGCGCGACATCGAGGCCGCCAGCGGTGGCCTGTCCCATGCCGCAGGCGTCCGGCTGATGAAGCTGTCCAACGGGCTGGAGCGGGGCAACCGGATGCTGGAATTCCGCAGCGGATCGGGCCTGCGCTTCACCGTCCTCATTGATCGCTGCATGGACATCGCCGATTGCGAGCATAACGGTCGTGCCATCGGCTGGCATTCGCCCTCGGGCTTCCGCCACCCCTCGCTGGCGGAATACGAGGGCGAAGGCGGCCTTGGCTGGATGCGCAGCTTTTCGGGGCTGATGGTGACCTGCGGGCTGGACCATATCCTGTTCATGAACGAGGTCCCGACTGACAGCTATGTTTATGGCCCGCGCAAGACCGCCTCGCATTCGCTGCACGGCCGCGCCGGGACGATCCCCGCGCATCTGACCGGCTACGGTGAGCGGTGGGAAGGCGACCGCTGCTTCCTCTGGGCCGAGGGCACTATCACCCAATCCGCCGTTTTCGGTGAACATCTGGAACTACATCGCCGCATCGAGATCGAAGTCGGCACGGATGAAATCCGCCTGTCCGACAGGGTCGTGAACCGCGGCTTCTACCGCACGCCGCATATGTATTGCTATCACATCAATGTCGGCCATCCCGTACTGGAGGAAGGCGCGCGCTACCTCGCCCCCGTCGCCGAAACCGTCTGGGCCGCGCATGAGGGCAGCTATCAGGCGCAAGGCGTGGGTTATCGCAGCCTACCGGCGCCGCAGATGAATTTCCATGAGCAGGTCTGGCAACACGAGTTGGTCGCCGATGCCGCCGGAGAGGTTCCCGTGGCATTGGTCAATGACCGGCTTGGCCTTGGCTTCATGGTCGTGACCCGCAAGGACCAGTTCCCCTGCCAGTACGAATGGCAGAACCTGCAATCGGGCCAATATGCGCTGGGGATCGAGCCCTCGACCAACCATGTTCTGGGCAATCTTGCCGCACGCGAGCGGGGCGAAATGATCTGGCTGAACCATGGCGAAGAACGCGCCTATGACAGCCGCTTCGTCATCCTGCCCGATGCCGAGGCCGTCACCGCAGCCGAGGCACGCATTCGCGGCATCCATTCCCAGCCCGACACCGACTATCCGCAACCGACCGGAAACTTCCGCAAGATCGAGGGCCGCTGATGAGCAACCTGACCGGACGCCGCATTCTTTACACAGGGGCCTCGGGTGGATTGGGCCATGAGACGACCCTGCAACTTCTGGCTGCGGGGGCCGAAGTGATCGTTCTGGATCGCGATGCGCGCAAGAACGAAAGCCTGATCGCGGATACGCCAGCCGATCTCAAGGCGCGGCTGCATCTGATCGAATGCGACCTGACCGATAAGCCCGCGCTGCAATCCCTGCTGGACCAGCTGACCACCACGCGCGCGCTGGATGCGGTGATCAACAACGCTGCAATCTATCCGTCGAAACCGTTCGAGGAATACAGCCTTGAGGAACAGGCGTTGGTCCATGCCGTCAATGTGGAAGCCGCGCTGATCTGCACCCGCGCCGCCCTGCCGGGAATGCGCGCGCAGGGCTGGGGCCGGATCATCAACATTACCTCGATCACTCTGACCGGCGGGTGGGAGAACCTCGTGCCCTATGTCCAGTCCAAGGGCGCTTTGCTGGGACTGACCCGGGCATGGGCGCGGGAATTCGGCAAATGGGGCATCACGGTCAATGCCATCGCCCCCGGCGCTTTCCCGACGGATGCCGAGAAGATCCATCCCGATCCCGTGGGCTATACCGCCCGGATCATGGATTCGCAGGCGATCAAGCGCCGCGGCCATCCCGGCGATATCGCCGCCAGTATTCGTTTTTTCCTGTCCGATGAGGCCGGGTTCATCACAGGACAGTCCCTCGCCGTCGATGGCGGCTGGACCATGCATTAAGGAGCATATCATGGGCATTCTCGACGGAATTACCGTCCTCGACTGCTCGATCGCCATGGCTGGCCCCTTTGCGGCGCAGCGGCTGGGCGATCTGGGCGCTAACGTCATCAAGATCGAACCGCTGACCGGAGAATGGCAGCGTCACGCCCCAGCAGGCGGTATCACCGGCAACAAGATCAATGTCTCGTTCCTGTCGTTGAACCGCAACAAGCGCTCTTTGGCGGTGGACCTCAAATCCGAAGGCGGCAAGCAGGTCCTGCAAAAGCTGGTCGAGACGGCGGATGTCTTCATCCAGAACTACCGGCCCGGCGTGGCGGCCAGGCTGGGGGTCGATTACGACAGCCTTGCCGCGATCAATCCGCGCCTGATCTATGTCTCGATGTCTGGCTATGGCGAGGATGGCCCCAGCGCCAAGCGCCCCGGTCAGGATCTGCTGCTGCAGGCCATGTCCGGTGCCATGCTGTCCGCCGGACGCGAGGGCGAGGCCCCTACCCCGGCCGGGCAATATCTGGTCGATGCCATCACCGCCTATACCGCCTTCGAGGGCGCGTTGGCGGCACTTTACCATCGTGAACGGACTGGCGAGGGCCAGAAGGTCGAGGTCAATATGCTCGACGCCATCACCACCATCCAGATGCAAGAACTCTCGGTCTATACGATCGGCCAAAAGCCGCAGACCCGTTCGGCTGAGCCCCATGCCCATGTCTATATCCGTTCGCCATACGGCATATTCGGGACGAATGACGGCAAGTTCATCGCGCTCGCCATGCCGAGCTTCGCTGGTCTTGCCCGTGCATTGGACGCCCCGCACCTTGCGGAACTCGACGAGACGAGCGCCGGATGGGAGCAACGCGACGAGACCTTTGCTCTGGTCCGCGCCGCGATTGCCAAGTTCACCCAGTCCGATGCATTGGCCCGGCTGGAGGCCGAGGGCATCTGGGTCGGTCCGGTCTATGGCTATTCGGACCTGCTGGCTGATCCGCAGATCGCCCATAATGGCACGTTCATCGAATACGACCACCCGACCGAAGGTCGGGTCAAAACACCCGGTTTCCCGATCCGTTTCTCGAAATCCCCGTCCGAATTGCGCTACGGCGCACCACTGACCGGGCAACATACCGACGAGGTGCTGTCCGCCGCAGGCTATGATGCGGCTGAGATCGCAGCGCTCGTCGCCCAGGGTGCCGTCGGCCGGGGAGAGGTCTGATGTTTCGCGGATTGACATGGGACCACCCGCGGGGTCGCCACGCGCTGGAAGCCGCGCAGGCCCAAGGCGGTCCGATCAGCTGGGACGCGCAACCGCTGGAGGGCTTCGAAAGCGCCCCGATCGGCGAGCTTTGCGCGCGCTATGATCTGGTTGTCCTCGACCACCCGCATCTGGGCGAAGCCTTGTCGCTTGGTTGCCTGCGCCCCTTGGACGAGGTGTTCTCACCCGAGGAACTGGACGCAATCTCCAATCGCGCCATCGGCCCCAGCATGGCAAGCTATGTGATGCAGGGGCGGCCTTGGGCGCTGCCGCTGGATGCGGCGACGCAGGTCATGGCCCGCCGCCCCGATCTGGTCGAAACCCCGCCCCGCACTTGGGACGAGGTTGCGGAACTGTCGCGCCAGACCGGCAAGGTCGCGCTGTCGCTGGGCGGGCCGCATGCCTTCCTGTCCTTCCTTTCGGTCGTGCAGGCCATTGAACCGGGCCTGAACCTGCGCGACGGCGACCGCTGGATGGCCAACACAACCGCAATCCGCGCCATCGCGCTGCTCGCCGATCTGGCCGCGCACAGCCCTGCTGCAGTCGCAGCGTTGAACCCCATCGGCATTCTTGAGCATATGTCGGGCGGGAACGACGATGTGGCGCTGTGCCCGATGATCTATGGATATGTGAACTACGCCGCACCCTCGCGTGCCGTTCCGCTGGCCTTTTCCGACGCACCGCGGATCACAGCGGATGGAAGCCCCGGCTCGATCCTTGGGGGCACCGGCATCGCGATCTCGACCCGTTGCACGGTCAACGAACCCCTGCGGCAGCACCTGCTGTGGCTGATGAGCCCCGAGGTCCAGCGCGGTTTCATCCCCGACCACGATGGCCAGCCCGGCACCCGAGAGGCATGGCTTGATCCGCGGGTGAACAGCCAGACAGGCGATTTCTTCGCGGCGACCGCGGCGACGCTCGAGGCTGCCTCGATCCGACCGCGCCATGACGGTTTCATCGCATTCCAGGCCGCAGCCTCGGCCACATTGCGCGAAGGGTTCGCGGCAGACACCGCCCCCGAAACCCTTGCCGCACAAATCGCCGACCTGTTCCAGGTCTCGCACAAAACGGAGATGCCTGCATGACCGCGCCGCTGATATTCGAAATCGAGGGGCAGGTCGGTATCATCACCTACAACCGCCCGGAAAAGCTGAACGCCATGACCCCGGAAATGGCCGAGCTGATGGTCGATGCCGTCAACCGTTGCAACGACGACGACGTCATTCGCGCCGTTGTCCTGACAGGAACGGGCAAGGCTTTCTGCGCAGGCTCGGACATTTCGCTGCTCGATAGCTATGCCACGCCTTGGGATTTCCGCAATCGCACCGAATATTGCGATGCCCTCCGCGCCTTGCGTAAACCGTCGATTGCGGCGATCAACGGCTATGCCTTCGGCGGGGGCCTTGAAATGGCACTGTCTTGCGACATCCGCATCGCCGCCGAGACCGCCCGCATGGCCGCCCCCGAGATCAAGCTGGGCTGGATCGGCGGCGGCGGCATGACAGCGCTGCTTGCCCATTCCATCGGTCCCTCGAACGCTGCAATGATGGTGATGACCGGCGAGCCGATCGACGCGCAAAAGGCGCTGAACTGGGGCTTGGTCAGCGAAACTCATCCGACCGACGCCCTGCGTGCCCGCGCGGTCGAGATCGCCGCAACCATTGCCGCACGCGCGCCCATCGCCGCCGAGACCGCCAAGGACAACCTTGCCGCCGCTTTCAACATGCCGCTGGAACAGGCCATCGCCTATGAGCGCGACCTGCAGACCATCTGCTTTGCGACCGAAGACGCAAACGAGGGTCGCGCGGCCTTTGCCGCCAAGCGCCAGCCGCTGTTCCGGAGGCGCTGACATGACATTGGAGCTGCGGGCAATCCTGCGACAGCGCAAGTTTTCAGCACTTGCGATGTTACTTCTGGTTGCGGTCTAGCCGAGTTTCTCCAGCGAATATTTCCCGCCCCAGCGCAACTTTATGAATGTCGAGCGACAAGATCATTGTGGCGCTGGGTCAAGCACTCGTCATCATCGCGCGGGATCGATCTTTCGGTCGGTCCTGTTATCGGACGGTCGGCAATCTGCTCGGCCATGGTAATGCGTGTGATCGGATCGGACGCACTGGCGCTAATGAGGGGGCAGTGCGCGGGAACAGGCACGGACTCCTACGGCCTTATCATCACAGGCCTGAGGATTAATCCCTTCATCGCGACCTTGGGAAGCAAAGCCTGTTTCGGTATCATTCGCGCAAGCGCGATGACACCGAGCCGGCATTGACCCTGCTGGACCTGGCTGACGGTCAGCTTCTGTCCAAAATCAATTTTTGAGGTCAAGCGCGGCGAGATCTTTGGCCTGCTACCGAACTGTTTGAGACGATCAGCGGCGAGAGAGGCCCTGCTGCGGGCCAGATGCGCCTATTCGCCAAGATTCCTCCCGAACCGCACGCTGCGCGAAGTCGTCACGCTTCTACCCGTGGGGCATAAGACGGCGGTATTCTGCCCAAACATTCGGTGAGCCAAAACGCCTCGATTGCCTAACATCCCGTTCCGCAAGAAATTCGGCGCCACCGACCTGACCTCACTGGTCGAGCGGGTCAGCCGCCTCACAGTGCAGCTAAAAAATGCCCATCGCCACTCTCGCTCGATCTTGGACGGCCTGATCACCAGCCTCGCCCCCTGCCAGCCCATGCCCGCCGCTCGATGAGCTTTGACCGAGGACTCGTGTTCTTGGCATGGCCCTATCCGATGTTGCGACTTGGTTTTGTGAACGGCAATCGCCCCGGCAGAAAAGCACGGTCGAGCCTTCCACGACATTTTGGTCGCGGACTGCGACAGCATCTGGTGGTCACGCCTGCACAATCAGCTGTCCACACAGGTCGAACCCATCGACATCTCCGGATGCCATTTCCCGCTCGTCGGGTGCGGCGCGGACAACGAACATCGCGCCTTGGCCGATGCGACGATCGCGTGGCATGCGGATCGTGCCAGCGCGATCATGGCGCGGCATCTGCATCGAGCGGCGGACACGCTTTTGGCCTCGCCGGCGCCATTCGTGGAACGGTCGGCCCTGCGGATTCGAGTTATCTCTGTATACACATACGGGCGAATTTATCATCAAATTACGACTTATGGTGTAGAATAATGATCAATTATTTTCGTATCGAAAATTCTTTGTATACATTTGCTGCAGGAGGAGAGTTTTGATGGTTTCCGAGGACAGTGCAAGAATCGGCCAAAGCCAGACCGTTCGCGCGGCGATGACCCTGCGCGACATGATCATCGATGGCCGTCTTGAGCCCGAGATGCGCTATACCGAAACGCAGCTGGCCGAATTGCTGTCGATGTCGCGCACGCCGATCCGGGCCGCTCTTCAGCGCCTGACCGACGAAGGGCTGCTGACCGCGATGCCGGCGGGCGGCTATGTCATCCGCCTGCTTCTGCCCAGCGAAATTTCCGAAACCATCGAGCTGCGCGGCGTTCTCGAAGGGCTTTGCGCGCGGCTCTTGGCCGAGCGCGGCTGTCCGGGCGCGGCTTTGGACGAACTTGTCGCGCTGTCCACCCAGATCGAGGCGCTGCTGGCCGATGACGGCTTCTCGCGCGCGGATCTTCCGACCTATGAGCGGCTGAATGGCCGTTTTCACCAGAAGCTGGTCGCGGCGACCGAAAGCACGCTGCTGATCCAGGAACTGGCGCGGGCCAACAACCGGCCCTTCGCCTCGGCAAGCTCGCTGGTTGGCATGTATGAGAACGACCGCGCCGCGCGCCAGCATCTGCTGATCGGGCAGGATCACCACCGCACCGTGATCGAGGCCATCCGCAGCCGTCAGGGCGCGCGGGCCGAAGCGATCATGCGCGAACATGCCCGCCTGTCGCAAAGAAACCTGATGCGCGCCGTCGAATCCAGCCGTTCGTTGGAACTGCTTCGTGGCGCGTCTCTGATCCGTCAGCCGGATGAGGAAACCGGCTGAAACCAGTCAACGGCAGCAGAGGGGGCTGCCGCAAGCCAGAGAATGGAGGAATATCAGATGCAAAGACGAAACCTGCTGCTGGGAGCGATCCTGGTGGCCTCGACTGCGCTTGCCGGAATGCCAGCCTTGGCCGCGGGCGATCCGTTCAAGATCGGGCTGATCCTGCCGATGACCGGGCCTTTTGCCTCGACCGGACGCCAGATTGAGGCGGCGGCGCGGCTTTACATGGCGCAGAATGGCGACGAGGTCGCGGGCCGCAAAGTCGAGCTGATCGTCAAGGACGATGCCTCGGTCGCGGATACCACCAAGCGGCTGGCGCAGGAGCTGATCGTACGCGACAAGGTCGGCGTCATCGCGGGCTTTGGCCTGACGCCGCTGGCCATGGCTACCGCGCCGCTGGCGACCCGTGCCAAGGTTCCCGCCGTGGTCATGGCCGCCGCAACGTCGTCGATCACCGAACAGTCGCCCTATGTCGTGCGCACCAGCTACACGACGCCGCAGGTGACCTCCAAGATCGCCGAATGGGCCGCGGGCCAGGGCATGAAGAAGGTCGTGACGGTGGTGTCGGATTACGGTCCGGGGCTGGACGCCGAAAAGACTTTTGTCGCGGTCTTTGGCGCGGCGGGCGGCGAGGTGACAGAAACCCTGCGCGTGCCGCTGCAGAACCCCGACTTCTCGCCCTTCCTGCAGAAGGTCGCGGATGAAAAGCCTGACGCGATCTTTGCCTTCGTGCCCTCGGGCGTCGGCGCGCAGTTCATGAAGCAATTCGTCGAACGGGGCCTCGACAAGACCGGCGTCAAGCTGCTGGCCGATGGCGGCATCACCGATGACGACATCCTGAACGGCATGGGCGACCCCGCCTTGGCCGCGATCACCGGCTTTCACTACTCGGCGGCCCATGACAGTGAGCTGAACAGGAAATTCGTCGCCGATTTCGCAAGCGCCAATGACGGGATGCGGCCGAATTTCATGGCGGTCGGCGGCTATGACGGGATGCATGCGATCTATGCCGCGCTGGAAAAAACCGGCGGCGACAGTTCTGGCGATGCCCTGATCGCCGCGATTAAGGGTCTGGCCTGGGAAAGCCCGCGCGGCCCGATCAGCATTGACCCCGAGACGCGCGACATCGTGCAGAACGTCTATCTGCGCCGCGTCGAACGCCAGGGCGACCAGCTCTGGAATATCGAGTTCGAAACCTTTGAGGCGGTCAAGGACCCCGGCAAGACCGGCTCCTGAACCCATCCAACCCTGCGGGAGCCTCACCTGCGCCGGGCGATCGGCGCAGGGCCGCTACCCGCATGCCAGGGAAACGCGCCCATGTTGACCATCCTGATTGACGGGATCGCCTATGGAATGCTGCTCTTTGTCATGGCTGCCGGGCTGGCCGTGACACTGGGGCTGATGAATTTCGTGAACCTTGCACATGGCGCATTCGCCATGATCGGGGGCTATGTCACCGCCTTGGCGATGAACCGTCTGGGCATGCCGTTCCTGCTGACGCTGCCCTTTGCCTTTCTGGTCCCGGCACTGGTGGGCGTGATCGCCGAGCGGTTGCTTTACGCCCGGCTTTACCGTCGCAGCCATCTGGATCAGGTGCTGTTCTCGATCGCGCTGGTCTTCATGGCCATGGCCGGGACGGATTGGCTTCTGGGCTCCAGTCAGCAACTGATCACCCTGCCCGGCTGGTTGCAGGGCCGGTTCGAGGTCTTCGGCGTCGGCATCGGCCGCTACCGAGCCTTCCTGATCGTCATCTGCGCGGCATTGGTCGTCGGGCTGCAACTGATCCTTGGCCGCACCCGGTTCGGAGCGCGGCTGCGCGCGGCGGTCGATGACCAGCGCGCGGCGCGCGGTCTTGGCATCAATGTCGGCGGGATCTTTGCCGCGACCTTCGCTGTTGGCTCGGGCCTTGCCGGTCTGGGTGGCGCGCTGGGGATCGAGATGATGGGCCTCGACCCGACCTTTCCGCTGAAGATCATGGTCTATGTGCTGATCGTCGTCACCATCGGCGGCACGGCCAGCCTGACCGGCCCCTTCATCGCAGCGCTGCTGATCGGCACGGCTGATGTCGCCGGGAAATACTACCTGCCCGAGCTTGGCGCCTTCCTGATCTATCTCGTGATGATCCTGCTGCTGATCCTGCGCCCGCAGGGCCTGATCGCCCGCGCCCGCTGAAGGATGACCCTGATGAGTGACACCACCCTTTCCCACCCGGCAACCGCGACGCGTCCCGATGCAGGCCAGCGCGCCAGCCGCGACCTGCTGCGCCGGGGCCGACTGAAACCAGCCGAGATCGTTTTTTGGCTGGCGGCGGCGGCCAGTTTCTTTCTGCTGCCCGACCGGCATCTGCTGCTGTCCGAGATCGTGATCCTTGGGCTTTTCGCGCTCTCGCTGGATCTGATCATCGGCTATGCGGGCGTGGTCTCATTGGGCCATGGCGCGTTTTTCGGGCTTGGTGCCTATGTCGCGGGGCTGGTTTCGGTCCACCTGACCGGAGAGCCGCTGACCGGTCTGATCCTTGCGGCGCTGGCCGCCGGGCTTTTGGGGCTGGCGACGGGGCCGCTGCTGTTGCTGCGCGCCTCGGACCTGACGCGGCTGATGGTGACGCTGGGCGTGGCCATGCTGCTGCTTGAGGCGGCGAACCGCGCGGCATGGCTGACCGGCGGCGCGGACGGCTTGCAGGGGGTGACGATCAACCCACTGCTGGGCCGGTTCGAGTTCGACCTGTTCGGCACCACCGCCTATGCTTATTGCCTGATCGTGACCTTCGCGCTGTTCCTGCTGGCGCGCCGGGTCGTGACCTCGCCTTACGGTCTGTCGCTGCTGGCGATCCGGGACAATGCGCTGCGCGCCCGCAGCATGGGCATTCCGGTGGGACCGCGCATCCTTGGCATCTACGCCTTTTCGGCGCTGATTGCCGGGGTCGCGGGGGCGCTGTTGACCCAGACCACGATGTTCGTGTCGCTGGACGTGCTGGCCTTTCACCGCTCGGCCGATGTGTTGTTGGTGCTGGTGCTGGGGGGCGTCGGCTATCTGTATGGCGGGCTGATCGGGGCGATTGCCTTCAAGCTGCTGCAGGACTGGTTCTCGGCCATTACTCCGCAATACTGGATGTTCTGGATGGGCCTCGTGCTGATGGTCATCGTGCTGATCGGGCGCGAGAATCTCAACGCCCTGCCCCGCACGCTGATGCGCCGCTTGCGCCGGGAGGACCGGGCATGAGCGCCGCATTGCAGACCATCGCGCTGGAGAAGCGCTTCGGCGGGCTCATTGCTACCGACAAGGTGTCGCTGACATTGGAACATGGCGCGCGCCATGCGCTGATCGGGCCGAACGGTGCGGGCAAGACCACCTTCGTCAACCTGCTGACCGGGGTACTGCCGTCCAATGGCGGGCAGATCCTGCTGGATGGCAATGACATCACCCGCAAAAGCCAGATCCAGCGCGCCCGGCTGGGTCTGGGCCGGACCTTCCAGATCAACCAGCTGTTCGGCGCGATGACCCCGGTCGAATCCATCGGGCTTGCGGTGTCCGAACGCATGGGCGGCGGGCGCGACTTCTGGCGCAGGGTCGGGACGCGCGCCGATATCCTTGACGAGATCACCGGCCTGATCGAGCGCTTCCGCCTGACCGAGGTCATGGACCACCCGACGCGGCTGCTTCCTTATGGCAAACAGCGCCTGCTGGAAATCGCGCTGGCCTTGGCCTCGAATCCACGCGTCCTGCTGCTGGACGAACCCGCCGCCGGTGTCCCCGAGGCCGAGCGTGGCGAGCTGCTGGAAACCCTCGCCCAATTGCCGCGTGACGTGTCGATCCTGCTGATCGAGCACGACATGGATCTGGTCTTTGCCTTCGCCGAGCGCATCACCGTTCTGGTCAACGGTGCACTTTTTGCCGACGGGACCGTGTCCGAGATCATGTCCGATCCGCGCGTCCAGGCCGTCTATCTGGGGAGCGATGCCCATGCCTGAGCTACTGACGATCCAGAACCTGCGCGCCGGCCATGGCGATGCCGTCGTGATCCCCGACCTGTCCCTGCATCTAGCCCAAGGCGAGGCGCTGGCCGTGCTGGGCCGCAATGGCGTGGGCAAGACCACGCTTCTGGACAGCATCATCGGCGTCACCCGGCGCTTTGGCGGCAACCTGTCGCTGGCCGGGCGCGACATCACCCGGCTGACACCCGAGGCCCGCGCCCATGCCGGAATCGGCTGGGTCCCGCAGGAACGAAACATCTTCCCCTCGCTCACGGTCGAGGAAAACCTGACCGCTACCGCCCGCCCCGGCAAATGGGACCTGCCCCGCATCTATGCGATGTTCCCGCGCCTGCAGGAACGCCGCGCCAATATGGGCAACCAGCTATCTGGCGGCGAGCAGCAGATGCTGGCAGTGGGCCGCGCCCTGATGCTGAATCCACGGCTGTTACTGCTGGACGAGCCGACCGAGGGGCTGGCCCCGATCATCGTCGAGCAGTTGCTGGCCTCGATCCGGCAAATCATCCGGGACGAAGGGCTGGCCACTATCATCGTCGAACAGCATGCCCGCAAGATCCTGAAGGTCACCGACCGGGCCGTGATCATCGACCGGGGCGAGATCGTCCATCAGGCCCGTAGCGATGCGCTGCTGGCCGATCCAAGCCCACTTGAACAGCATCTGGGCGTCATCGCCAAAGGAGCCGCCGCATGAGCCTCGACATCGCATCCCTGCCAAGCTCGGATCTGGACCCGTTCAGCATCGATTTTTTCGACAACCCCTTTCCCGATCATGAAAGGCTGCGCGAGGCCGGGCCGGTGGTCTGGCTGGAACGCTATGGCATCTATGCCGTCGCGCGCCATGCCGAGGTGCATCAGGTCCTGAACGACTGGGGCACCTTCTGTTCCTCGCGCGGGGTGGGCTTGCAGGATTTCAGCCGCGAAAAGCCGTGGCGCCAGCCCAGTCTGGTGCTGGAAACCGATCCGCCCGAACATGACCGCGCCCGCAAGGTCCTGGCCCGCGTGCTGTCGCCCGTCACCATGCGCGAGTTGCGCGACGGCTTTGCGGCTGCCGCCGATGCGATGGTCGCAGGGCTGATCGGGCGCAAGCTCGACGGCATCGCGGATCTGGCCGAAGCCTTTCCGCTTTCGGTCTTTCCAGACCGCATCGGGCTGACGCAAGACGGGCGCGAACACTTGCTGCCCTATGCGGGTCTGGCCTTCAACGCCTTTGGCCCGGACAATGCCCTGCGCCGCGAGGCGATGGCGCGTGCCGCCCCCCATATCGCCTGGGTGACCGAGCAATGCCGGCGCGAGAATCTGGCCCCGGACAGTATCGGCGCACGCATCCATGCCGCCGCCGATAGCGGCGAGGTCACGGCAGATGAGGCGACGCTGCTGGTCCGCTCACTGCTGACGGCGGGCATCGACACCACGGTGAATGGCATCGGCGCGGCGCTTTACTGCCTTGCACGCTTTCCGGATCAATTCGCGGCGCTGCGCGCCGATCCGAAACTGGCCCGCAATGCCTTTGAAGAGGCCGTGCGCTTTGAAAGCCCGGTCCAGACCTTTTTCCGAACCACCACCCGCGAGACCGAACTGTCGGGTGTGCCGCTTCCCGAAGGGGCCAAGGTGCTGATGTTTCTGGCCTCGGCCAATCGCGACCCGCGCCGCTGGGACCGTGCGGACGCCTATGACATCACCCGCAAGACCAGCGGTCATGTCGGCTTCGGTTCGGGTGTCCATATGTGCGTGGGACAGCTTGTCGCCCGGCTGGAGGGCGAGGTCGTGCTGGAGGCCTTGGCCCGCCACGCCACCGCCATCGAAATCGCGGGCACGCCCGTCCGGTCCTACAACAACACGCTGCGCGGGCTGAAAGCTCTACCGCTGCATATCCGCTAAGGGCTCGCCATGCTGGATCATCTTCTTGCACCGCTGGACGACACGATCACCATCGACCAGCTGACCGTCGCGCCCTATCCGATCTACAAGCGACTACGGGCGGAAACCCCGGTTCTGCGCGTGAAATCGGTCGGCCGGACCTTTCTGACCAAGGCCGCCGATTGCAAATTCGTCAAGGACACGCCCGAGATCTTTTCCTCGGACGATCCGAACACGCCGATGAAGCGCGCCTTTCTGGCCCATACCTTGATGCGCAAGGACGGCAAGGAGCATCTGGCCGAGCGCATGGCCATGGCCCCTGCCCTGATGCCCAAGACCATTCAGGAAGTCTGGGCCCCGCTATATCGCCAGCTTGCGGATGAATATCTGGACCGCCTGCCGAAAGGGCAGATCGTGGACCTGCATCGCGATCTCTCTGGCCCGATTGCCGCCCGCATCCTTGCCCATATCCTTGGCATCCCCGAGGCGAGCGACCAGCAGATGATCTTCTGGTCACAGGCGTTGATCGACGGCGCGGGGAATTTCGGCTGGCGACCCGAGCCCTTCGAGATCTCGGACCGGGCCAATGCCGAAATGGACGCGTTGCTGGAAAAGGCCATCGCGCGGGTGCGTGTGGCACCCGATCGCTCGGCTTTGTCGGTGATGGTGAATGCCGAAAACCCGATCCCGACCAGCCAGATCATCGCCAATATCAAGATCGCCATCGGCGGGGGCATCAACGAGCCGCGCGATGCGCTCTCGACCATCGTCTATGGCTTCCTGACCGAGCCCGAGCAACTGGCCGAGGTCCGGCGCGCGGGCAAATGGGGGCAAGCCTTCGAGGAAGGCATCCGCTGGGTCGCACCCATTCAGGCCTCGTCCCGGCTGGTGACCGAGGATGTCGAGATCGGCGGCTTTCACATCCCCAAGGGCGATACGGTGATGACGATTCAGGCCTCGGCCAATCATGACGAGGACCTGTTCGACCACCCCGAGCGCTTCGACGCGTTCCGCGCGAAAAACCTGCACCAGTCCTTTGGCTCGGGGCCGCATCATTGCGGCGGTGCCCATATCGCGCGGCGCACCGTCGGCGCGATCATGCTGGAAGCCCTGTTCGAGCGCTTCCCCGACATGACCCTGCCCGAACCCGAAGCCGTGCTGTGGCGCGGCTTTGGTTTTCGCGGCCCGATCAACCTGCCCGTCAAACTGGGCTGACCCCAGCGTCCCGCAAGGAGAATGACCATGAAAATCACCTTCATCGCCGCCGATGGCACCGTCACCCCTGTCGAGGTCACCGCAGGCGAAAGCATCATGCGCGCCGCCGTCCAGAACGATGTCGATGGCGTCATCGGCGAATGCGGCGGCTCGATGATGTGCGCGACCTGCCATTGCTACGTCGACGACGCATGGACTGACGCCGTCGGTCCGCAAGAGGATGGCGAAAGCGACCTGCTGGATTGCGCCGCCTCCGAGGTGCGGGCGTCAAGTCGGCTGTCTTGCCAGATCAAGATGCGCCCGGAACTGGACGGGTTGGTGATCCACCTGCCGGAATCGCAGCTGTAACGGGGGCGGGATGGAACGCATCGTCATCATCGGCAGCGGTCAGGGCGGCCAACAGGCTGCCTCAAGCCTGCGACAGGAAGGTTATCAGGGCCAGATCCTGCTATTGGGCGAGGAACCCGGCCTGCCCTATCAGCGCCCACCGCTGTCCAAGGCCTATATGGCCAATGGCGATGCAGGCGCGCTGACGCTGAAACCCGCCAGCTTCTACGACCGCGCTGCCATCAGCTTGCAGGACCGCACCCGCGTCAACCGCATTGAGCGCGCCACCCGCGAGGTCGTGACGGAAGCGGGCGCGCGCCACGCCTATGATCACCTGATTCTCGCCACCGGCGCGCGGAACTTTCGCCCGCCAATCGCGGGATTGGACGCGCCGGGCGTGGTCGAGTTGCGCACCCTGTCGGACGCCGCCCATATCCGCGACAGGCTGGCCGCGACACGTCATGCCGTGGTGATCGGCGGCGGTTTCATCGGTCTGGAATTCGCCGCCATGGCCCGCGCGGCAGGCGTCGCCGTCACCGTGATCGAGGCTGCCCCCCGCCTGATGGCCCGCGCGGTTTCCCCCGGGATGTCGGCGCGATTCCTTGAGTTGCACCGCGAGATGGGCAGCGAGGTCATCCTTGACGCGCTGGCCGATGCGATCCTGCACGACCCGCAAGGGGCCGCCGCCGGTGTCGCCTTGCGCTATGGTCGCCAGATCGCAGGGGATCTGGTGCTGGTCGCGACCGGGGTGCGTCCGAACGTCGAACTGGCGGCGGATGCAGGGCTTGTCTGCGACAATGGCATCCGCGTGGACGGGCAATTGCTCACCTCGGACCCGGCCATCTCGGCGCTGGGGGATGTCGCGTCCTTCCCCGATCCGGATGGCGTGCATATCCGTCTGGAATCCGTCCAGGCGGCGGTCGATCACGCCCGCCATATCGCCCGGTGTCTGGTGCATGGCTCCGCAGCAGACTATGCCGCGCTGCCGTGGTTCTGGTCCGATCAGGGCAAGTTCAAGCTTCAAATCGCTGGGCTTTCGACCGGGGCCGACCGGGTGATGTCCCTGCCCCAGCCGCAGGCCGAGCCCTTGGTGCTGGCTTTCCGGGCGGGCCGACTGATCGCCGTCGAAACTCTATCCGCACCCGCCCTTCACATGGCGGGCCGACGTCTGATCAGCGCGTCATTCGAGATGCTGCAAGCCCACGGCTTCGATCTGCGTGCAGCGGTCAAAGCCATGGCGGAACCTGTCTGAGGCCGGGGGGCGCGATCAGCCCGCCATCTAGCCCAAGCAGGCTGATGGTCCGAGCCAGGCAGGCAGTATGACCCATGACAGGCCGAAACCCCGCGGTTCAAGCGCCACGGAAAGCGCAATCACATGGCATAACCCCGGACGGCAGCCGAGGTTATGACAACATCATCGGGCGCGACAGCAGCCCGTTAAAACGGAATGACTACCGTTCGGGACTTCGCCACCGGGCTTCCAAGAATATTTCAGAAGAGATCGAGGGAGAGCTTCATCCCCCTCGCATCGGTAGGCCCAGAATGGCACGGGCCTGCTGCCAACTGGCGACGGGACGCTCATATTTTTCGCAAAGACCAACCGCACGGCGCACGAGTGCCGCATTCGACGGCGCGAGGCGTTCGCGATCAAGGCGGACATTGCCTTCAAGCCCTATACGAGTGTGCCCCCCCTTTGCGGATTGACCATTCGTTGATGGACAGTTGCGCAGGGCCGATCCCCGCCGCACACCACTGCGCGTCGGGGGCAAGCCGCTTCAGCGTCTCAATATAGAAGTCAAATATGGAGTGAACCCTGGAGTGAACCCCTCGGGCTGGACCACGGGACCCTGAAAAACTGATACGCGGAACGGGCCTTGATCGGAGAAGGCTCATGACATCACGAGGTCCCCTATCGTCGGCATTCGACCCCGTTAAAGCCGCAACTCTGCCAGGACATCCGTGCCGGGGTGATCGGCCGCCGGGATGCGCAGCGCACGCACCAGATCTCCGCCAACCTCATCCAATTGTGGCTGACGCAGTTTGATCGGGGTGAGTTGAACGATGAGGAGGCCGAGGCCAGCGTTATCGCCGAGTATGAAACCCGCG